>JAFTVU010000004.1 GCA_017465665.1 Oscillospiraceae bacterium
GAACACGCTTTGTATGTCAAGCAGAGATGTGCTCAACACTTCGGTTATTTGTAGTAACGCCTCATCATTTTCTGATATTCGGGAGTCTGGTGATATTTGTAGGCGTCATAGCTGTCTACGATACTTTCCTGTAAGCCTAAGAACAAAAGGGTAAGAATATATATGATGATCATGCTGAAGCCTCCTTATAGGTGATATTTTCTTCGGTGGTTAAAGTATAACACATTATCTGTCCCGTTTGCAGCACAATTAGGGGGGCTGCGACAGTTTTTGTGCCTTGTATCGTAGGGATTTTGCCTATAAATGCATATTATATAGTTTGGTTTTGCAGAAATTATACAAAAAGTCAAAAAACTTATTAAAACCCCTTGACAAGCTATGCTGTATGTGGTAAAATGTATATACCTCGAATGGGGCTTATTTTTTTGTGCAATTTTTTATGTACGGTAGGCTTCGTTAAATCCGCAATTCCGCGGCTGAGGGAGGCAATAATGCCTGAAAGGGCAAGAAAATAGGAGGTGCCGAAAGTGAGAGTAAAAATTACACTGGCGTGTACAGAATGCAAACAGCGCAACTACAACACCATGAAGAACAAGAAGAACGATCCCGACAGACTTGAAATGAACAAGTACTGCAGATTCTGCAAGAAGCATACTCTTCACAAGGAAACTAAGTAATCAGGAGGAGTCATAATGGCAAAAGATATCGATTTAACAAAGAACGTTAGCGATGAAACTCCTGATGAAGAAGTGAAGGATGCCGTGGACACCAAGGCTGAAAAGCCCGCTAAGGAGTCCAAGGAAAAGAATGCAAGACCTTCCCGTTCTTCCAAGAAGAAAAAGAAGGGCATTGTAAAGTACTTCAAGGACGCTAGGTCCGAGTTCAAGAAGGTCGTATGGCCTTCCCCGAAGCAGACAACTAACAACACTGTTGTTGTTCTGATAATGTGTATCATAGCCGCTATCTTTATTTTCGGCATTGATTCCATCTTCGGTCTTCTCAATAAGCTCCTGCTTGGTCAGGGCTGATGAATTTTCTAGGGGGTAAATATGGCTGACACAGAGGCACAGTGGTACATTCTCCACACATATTCGGGCTACGAAAACAAAGTTGCCAGTGACATCATGAAGGTCGTAGAGAACAGAGATCTCCACCACCTTATCGAGGATGTTTATCTTCCCACCACTACCGTTACCGAGGAAAAGGAAAACGGCAAGGTAGTTGAGGTGGAAGAGAAGCTCTATCCTTGCTATGTGTTCGTTAAGATGATCGTCACAAACGAGTCCTGGTATATCTGCCGCAACACCAGAGGTGTTACAGGCTTTGTAGGCCCGGGATCACAGCCAATCCCTCTGAGCGAGGAAGAGGTCAAGAACCTCGGTATTGTTTCGAAGGAGACAGAGGTTTCCTTCGCAGTCGGTGACATGGTTAGTATCAAGTCCGGTCCTCTTGAGGGCTTCGAGGGTACTGTCAAGGAGATCGATGCAGAAAAGCAGACTGCTCTCATCGATGTTTCCATGTTCGGCAGAGTTACACCCGCAACACTTGAAATATCGTCGATCCGCAAAATTTAAAACTTCTCAGTTTTTTATGGAGGTAGAATAACATGGCACAGAAGGTTACAGGATTTATCAAATTACAGATCCCTGCCGGCAAAGCTACACCTGCTCCCCCCGTTGGTCCTGCACTGGGTCAGCACGGTGTAAACATCATGGCATTTACAAAGGAGTTCAACGAGCGTACAAAGGATAAGGCAGGTCTTATCATTCCTGTTGTTATCACAGTTTACGCTGACAGAAGCTTCTCTTTCATTACTAAGACTCCCCCTGCAAGCGTACTTATCAAGAAGGCTTGCAAGATCGAGAGCGGTTCCGGCGTTCCCAACAAGACCAAGGTTGCAAAGATCACCAAGGCTCAGCTTCAGGAGATCGCTGAGACCAAGATGCCCGACCTGAACGCAGCTAACATCGATACTGCTATCTCTATGATCGCAGGTACTGCACGTTCCATGGGTGTAGAGGTCGTTGACTGATAACCTAAATTAAGGTCTAATCACTATTCACTAAAGATTTATGTAAGTGGGAGGATCATTCCGTTTGACCACAAGGAGGATATAATAATGAAACACGGTAAGAAGTACGTTGAAAGCGCAAAGCTCGTTGATTCTACCAAGGTTTACGAATCCAACGAGGCACTCGACTTAGTTTGCAAGACTGCAAAGGCTAAGTTCGATGAAACAGTTGAGCTGCACATCCGTCTGGGTGTAGACTCCCGTCACGCTGACCAGCAGGTTCGTGGCGCAGTAGTTCTGCCCAACGGTACAGGTAAGACTGTAAGAACACTGGTATTCTGCAAGCCCGAGAAGGAAGCTGACGCTAAGGCAGCAGGTGCAGATTACATTGCTGATAATGACACAATCGCTAAGATCCAGGGCGGCTGGATGGACTTTGAGGTAGTTATCGCTACTCCCGATATGATGGGTGTTGTTGGTAGACTCGGTAAGGTTCTCGGTCCGAGAGGCCTTATGCCTAACCCCAAGGCTGGTACAGTAACTCCTGATGTTGCTAAGGCTGTTCAGGAAGCTAAGGCTGGTAAGATCGAGTACCGTCTTGACAAGGCTAACATCATTCACTGCCCTATCGGTAAGGCATCCTTTGGCACAGAGAAGCTCGAGGAGAACTTCAATGCTCTGATGGAAGCAGTTGCTAAGGCTAAGCCTGCAGCAGCTAAGGGTCAGTACATCAAGAGCTGCACAGTTTCTTCTACAATGGGCCCCGGCGTTAAGGTTAACACACTGCGCTTCGGCAACTAATTTGTGCGAATACAAACTCGCTCCCTTGCTTCTGGCAGGGGAGCTTTTGTTTATCTGGTGCTACTATATAATGAAAACCCCGAGAATAGATTTCTCGGGGTTTGATCGTTTAATAGCATATTGATCATTCAGTGGTGTAGTTATCGAAATAACCCTGAATGAATACGATGGGAGTACCCTTATCACCGGAGCCGGAAGTAAGGTCACACAGAGAACCGATGAGGTCTGTAAGGCGTCTGGGTGTAGTACCCTCGGATACCATCTGACCTACGAGATTGCTGTCCTTTTCCTGAATCTTATCCTTGATAGCGTTTCTGAGAGCCTCGCCTGAAAGCTCGGAGAAATCATTATCTGCAAGATACTTCAGCTTAAGCTCGTTGGGAGTGCCCTCAAGACCTGCGGTGTATGCGGGAGATACAACGGGGTCTGCAAGCTCCCAGATCTTGCCTACAGGATCCTTGAAAGCGCCGTCGCCGTAGACCATTACCTCAACATTCTTGCCTGTAGCAGCCTTGAGCTTTGCAGCGATAGCGTCAACAACGGGCTGGCACTCTCTGGGGAACAGCTTTACCTGATCCTCTGTAGCCTTGTTGGAGCCTAAAAGTCCATAATTTTCATTGTAACCGCTGCCGTTGACAGAAGCGTTCATGATCTCATCAAGACCGAGCACGATATCTGCGCCTGCAGCCTTGAGGATACGCTTTGTTCTTGCGCGGGTATGGATATCACAGCAGAGAACGTTCTTTGTGTAGTTAAGAACAGCCTTGGGGTTGTTTGCGAAAATGATCTCGCATTCAGCACCGCTCTCGCGGATAAGGCTCTCATAATACTCAACGTAGTCAACGCCTGTGAATGTGTGCTTCTCATAACCGAAAAGCTCACGGTATTTTTCAAGTGTAAGCACGTCTGTATAGGGATTTATGCCCTTTTCGTCCAGTGCGTCAAGGCTTACAAGATGGTTTCCTACCTCATCAGATGGATAGGAGAGCATAAGAACTATCTTCTTCGCGCCCTTTGCTATACCTCTCAGGCAGATAGCGAAACGGTTACGGCTGAGGATGGGGAATATAACACCAACTGTCTCTCCGCCGAACTTTGTTCTTACGTCCTGAGCGATATCGTCAACAGAAGCGTAATTTCCCTGTGCTCTTGCAACGATAGCCTCAGTCATCGCAACGATATCTCTGTCGCGTATCTCAAAGCCATCGTCCTTGGCAGCGTCGAGTATAGAACTTGTTACTATCTCAACGATATCATCGCCACTTCTGATGATGGGTGCGCGAACACCTCTGGATACTGTACCGATCATACGGCTCACAATAAACAACTCCTTAAATTCAAGTACGATAGATATTCAATCTTTCGCAACTAACATTCTAGCACATTTCTGCAAGTTTTTCAATAGTTTTTTGCAATTTTTTGCGGTTTCAGAATATTTTACATAAGTGTTTTTTTACTGTTATAATGTTATGTAGATTTCGCACAATGATGTACGAAAATATTTGGAATTATGACAAAAAGCTCTTGCAAAAAATGCAGATCTGTGAGATAATAGACATGTGCTATACTGTACTCATTCCAAAACAAAGGAGATATATTCAATGTCTAAAATAGTTGTTTTCGATCACCCTCTTATCCAGCACAAGATATCGCTGTTGCGTGACTGCACTACAGGTACACGTGATTTCCGCATACTTATTGAGGAGATTGCTACCCTTATGGGCTATGAGGCGCTGCGCGATCTGCCTGTGGGCATGAAGGAAATCAAAACTCCCATAGAGACCACAAGCGCTCCTGTTATTACAGGAAAGACTATAGCAGTAGTTCCGATACTCCGTGCGGGACTTGGCATGGTGAAAGGCATACTTGCACTCGTGCCCACCGCAAAGGTCGGTCACATCGGTATGTACCGTGATCCTGAGACCCATGAGCCCCACGAGTACTACGCAAAGCTTCCCGAGAGCATTGAGGAGCGCACAGTGATGCTGCTTGATCCCATGCTTGCAACAGGCGGCTCTGCTGTAGCGGCTGTTGATTATCTCAAGAAGCAGGGCGTAAAGTCCATCAAGTTCATGTCCATCATCGCTGCTCCCGAGGGACTTTCAAAGCTGATACTTGCTCATCCCGATATCGAGGTGTATGTGGGTCATCTGGATGAGAAGCTCAATGAGAACAAGTATATTGTACCGGGTCTCGGCGATGCAGGCGACCGTATCTTCGGTACTATCTGATGAAGATATTATTTATAGGCGATGTAGTCGGCAAGCGTGGCTGTGAGGCTCTGCAGATGGAGCTTCCATCCCTGAAAAGGGAGCTTTCGGCGGATATCGTCATTGTCAATGGCGAAAATTCTGCAGAGGGTAACGGAATAACCGCTCATTCCGCAGGTATGATATTTGAAGCAGGTGCGGATGTCATCACAACAGGCAATCACTGCTTCCGTCAGAAAGGCATTGAGGAGGAGCTTGAACGCAATGAGCGCATCATCCGTCCTGCCAATTATGATGACGAGGTGTACGGCAAGGGTGTATGTGAGCTTGACTGCGGCGCGTACAGCGTCTGCGTGATAAACCTGCTTGGAACGACATATCTCCAGCCGCTGGAGAATCCGTTCAGATGTGCGGACAAGCTGCTGGAGAAGAATAGCTCACGCATAGTGATAGTGGATTTCCACGCGGAGGCTACCTCTGAAAAGCGTGCGATGGGCTATTACCTTGCAGGAAGAGCTACCGCAGTGCTGGGTACGCACACCCATGTTACCACGGCGGATGAACAGATAATAGACGGCACGGGATATATAACCGATGTTGGTATGACAGGCCCGAAGGAATCCATCCTCGGCGTAGATAAAGATATAATAATAGAAAGATTTCTGACCTATTACCCCAAGCGTCATGTTTTCGCAGGCGGAGATATCGAGCTGAACGGTGTTCTTCTGGATATCGACCATAAGAGCGGAAAATGTACGGGTATAGAGAGGGTAAGGCGGATAGTTTCAGTGTAGAATACTCAAAGGCAAGGAAAGGCGGTCCGTACGAAATAAAGAAAAAGTAACGGATCATGGCAACGGTGAATATCATGGAAATAGTAAAAGTATCGGCTCATTCTGTACCGAAATCGGTGGCAGGAGCTATCGCGGCGGTAGTGCGTGAGCAGGAGCAGGTAGAGGTGCAGGCGGTAGGCGCAGGCGCTGCCAATCAGGCGGTCAAGTCCATTGCTATTGCAAGGAGCTACATGGCTCTTACAGGGGTTGACCTCATCTGCATACCCGCGTTTGCTACTGTGGATATCGATGGCGAGGAACGCACTGCGATGAAGTTCATCGTAGAACCCAGATAGCGTGAGCGTTATGGTGGACGGTACTTTGCTGTTCACCATTTTTTTTATTATCCGAAAGGGGAGTTTATATGAACTGCTTATCCATTGAAAGACTGAATAAATGCGCTCTGAACGCTGAGAAATTTGTAGAGGCAGGAGAGAATACCTACGCGGACGCGCTGAATGCCGCAGCACAGAGGATATATAACGAGCGTGCGGAAAAGCCCGTAGTGCTTGTTTCGGGACCCAGCGGTTCGGGCAAGACCACATCCGCCATGCGTATCGCAAGGATACTCAAGGATAACGGATGTGGCGCTCATACGATCTCTATGGATAACTACTTCAAGACGCTCACAAAGCATGAGCTGGAGCTGAGCGCAAGGGGCGAGTTTGATTTTGAATCTCCCATGCGCCTTGATACGGAGCTTTTCAAGGAGCATCTGGAGAAGCTTTCACGCTGCGAGGAGATAGACATCCCCACCTTTGATTTTGCGCGTCAGGTAAGCCGTCCCGGAATGAAATTACGCATCAAGCGCGGCGATATCGTGATCCTTGAGGGCATACACGCGCTGAATCCGCTTGTTACAGGCGATAGTGACAGCTATACAAACTGCGTTTATGTCAGCGTGAGAACACGTATTGAGAATGATAAGGGCGAGCTGCTGCATCCGTCAAAGATACGTCTGATGCGTCGACTTATCCGTGACAAGCTGTACCGCGGTCGCGAGCTGCCTGAGACATTTGAGTTCTTCCGCTCCGTTGAGCGCGGCGAGAGCCTTTACATCATGCCGCACAAGGGCAGAGCAAACTTCGATATCGATACGTTCATCCCATACGAGCCGATGATATATCGTGATATCCTGCTGCCGCTGCTGGAGCAGGCTTCGGGCACTTACGAGGATTACGAGCGCTATTCCGATATCGAGCGCTTCCTCAGGGAGCTTTCCAGCGTGGACAGAGAGCTTGTGCCTGAAAATTCACTGGTGAGAGAGTTTATCGGCTGATATAACAAAGAATTTCCTTAGCATGAAACCTTTTTGCTTCTTATGCGGTGTTATTGTCAGAGACGGTAACACCGCTTTTCATCTGAGTCTGACAAAAGGAGCTGTTTATATGAGAAGATATGCTGCAATAACCGCATTGATGTCTGTTGTGCTGCTTTCGGGCTGTGCCAGTCAGTATGTGCTGGGTAATGCGGAGCTTGGCTCTGCGCCTGCTTACGGCACTGAGATAACATGGGAGGGCAATTCCCCCGTAGAGGAGCAGGATGGTCCACCTGCGCTGAGGATCGAGCTTATGACCGAGGAGACCGCGTCTGTTGTCACACTGGACAGGAGCACATTCAACTGGGACGGACTTTGCGTTGACTGCATAAGCCCTCTGGAGAGCTATGAGAATGGATATATCCGTGCTACGGTGTCTTTTGATGACCTTACCGAGCCGCCGCGCCTGCTGCTTCCCGATAACGCATATATCACAGATGTGCAGTGCTGGGGAAGAGATGGTGCTGATTACAGCAGGCAGAACGTAAAGTTCAATGATGAGGGTGAGATATTCCTGCCTGATGAGCCTATCGGTGTGGTATACGATATCTGTGTGAAGTTCGATGGCTCAAACAGCTGTCACTATATATTTGCGGAAAGGACAGAAAAAGCATCGGACGCTGTGGAAGGCTCGGAGCAGACCACTCCTGCATATGATCCGTCACAGCAGATGTCAAAGCCGCCTGTGCTGGCGCTGCTTGCCTCTACAAACGGGGGTGCACAGGAATTTTCTCTTTCTACGGGCAATTATAGCTGGACAGTGGTTAAGGGCGACGAGGCTGCTGAAATGATTGCCTGTGGTGCAAGTCCGCTGCAGAGTGCAGCAAATGGCAATGCAGTGGTCATTCCTGCGGCTGCTGAGCTGAGCGCCGCTCCTCGTCTGAAGCTTACCGATGGCGCAAGGATAGCAGAAGTCAGGGTGTGGCAGAGCGAGGATAAATGGAGCAGTGCGGAATTCACAGCCGATGGAGATATCCTCCTTGCAGACAGCGGTAAAGGCTGCGTATATTCTGTTTCAGTGGAGTTCCCGCAGGGAACGGCAGAGTACGTCTTTATGGTGGAGGAGCTGTGCGGATATCCCACTATAGGCGATATGATAGGCAGTGGAGATGACGCGTTCTGGCTTCCCGAAGCTACCATAACCCGCACGGATGACTTCGATGGCTGGACAGGCTTTGATATCGTCACATCAGCAGATGGACGTGTTCCGCAGTACGGTGAGGATTTCTTTGAGCACAACGCACTCATCGTCACAACGATAACGGAGAGCAGCGGCTCGATATCCCATGAATTCAACGGCATAGACAGGGATAATGTCATCCACATCGGAAGATACTGCCCTATGGTGGGCACCTGCGATATGGCACAGTACACTGTGATAATAGAAATACCTGCAGAGCTTGCAGGAGAGGATTTCACTGTTGTATACGATACAGTTTATGATGATATGTAACATATATTCAGGGGCGCACTGAGCTGCGCCTCTTTTTGCTGTGCAAAGGAAAAGCCTCCCCTTGCGGGGAGGCCTGCCGTCAGGCTATGAACTCAGTTATCAGCAGCAGGGGTTGCAGCTGTTGCCACAGTCGTTGTTGTTAGCGTTGCCGCCGTTGCCGCATACGCAGAACAGGAGAATGAGGATGATGATCCAGCAGCAGTTGTTACCACCAAAATTGAAGCATGACATAATGATGTCCTCCTTAAAAAAGTACTTTCTTGAAACTCCGCTTCCCTTTGAAGCTTCCGTTTCATAGTACATATTATGCAGGCGGAGTTTTTTGGTGACTGCTTCGGAAGAAAAAGCGCGGATTTTCCTGTGGTATTTTGCAGGAATGGTTGACATATATGAGAAATTCGTGTAAAATAGTATATTGGAATTATATGTGTTCCTATATAATATATGCAGGAGCGTTCCTGCTGAGAGGACAAAGAAGATATGGAGATTTTTGAATATTCACCCGCACTCATCAAAGCCGCAGATAAAGCAATGGAGCTGTGCCGCGAGCCTTTTGCTGAGCTGGACAGACTTGCGGAGCTTAACGGTCAGAGAGTGCTCAAGGCTTTTATAGATAACCGCATCAGCGATATCCACATGAAGGGCACTAACGGCTACGGCTACGGTGACGACGGCAGAGATAAGCTGGATGCTGTGTTTGCTCAGATACTGGGCACTGAGGACGCGCTGGTGCGCCATAATTTCGTGAACGGTACTCATGCCATCACAACTGCGCTTTTCGGAGTACTTCGCACAGGCGATACACTGCTCTCGCTGACAGGCGAGCCTTACGATACTATCCAGGGCGTTATCAAGGGCGATGGTATAGGCTCGCTCAGGGATTTCGGCGTAAGCTTCGATATGGTGGAGCTTCTGCCTGATGGCACTCCCGATTACGCAGGTATCGCTGCAAAGGCGGCAAACTGCAAGGTGGCATATATCCAGCGTTCAAGAGGATATTCTCTGCGCCCGTCGTTCACTATCAATGTTATAGGAGAGATGGTAAAGGCAGTGCGCAGCGTCAATAAGGACTGCTGTATCATGGTGGATAACTGCTACGGCGAGCTGGTAGAAGAACGCGAGCCATGCGCTGTAGGCGCTGATCTTATCATCGGCAGCCTTATCAAGAATCTCGGCGGCGGTATCGCAGAAACAGGCGGCTACATTGCAGGTCGTGCAGATTATGTTGAGCAGTGCGCGTACAGACTCACTACCCCCGGTACAGGCAAGGAGGTAGGCGCAAGCCTTAATCAGCTGCGTGGAATGTATCTGGGAATCTTCCATGCGCCTGAGGCAGTGTGTGCGGCGCTCAAGACATCTGTTTTCGCTACAGCGCTGTTTGAGATACTCGGATACGAGTGCTTCCCTAAGTACAACGAAAAGCGTACTGATATAATCGCGGCACTGAAGCTGGGCGGAGAGCAGCAGCTCATCGCATTCTGTCAGGGCATCCAGAGCGGCTCGCCCGTGGACAGCTTCGCATCCCCTGAGCCGTGGGATATGCCCGGATATGACAGTCAGGTAATCATGGCGGCAGGTGCGTTCACTATGGGCGCTTCGGTGGAGCTTTCCGCTGACGCTCCTCTCAGAGAGCCGTATGCTGTATGGCTGCAGGGCGGTCTTACTTTCCCCACAGGCAAGACAGGTATCATGCTTGCGGCGCAGTCTATGATGGATAAGGGGCTTATCAATATATGAACGATATCGCAAAGAAGATATCCGTAGGCGTGGCGATATTCGTTGCGGCTATCGGAGTTATATGTATACTGGTATGTGTGTTTGCACTGGGCGGAGATGATGCGGCAGAGAACATCCCTGCGCTGTCTGAGCTGCGTGTAGAGGGCTCGGAATGGGCGACAGAGCAGCTTCAGGGATATGATGAGGCTCAGCTTATCAAGTCATGGGGCAAGCCTGACGGTATGCTTTCAGGCTTCTGGGGCAGTATCTGGAGAACAAGTGACAACGATGAAGCAGTTGTCTACTATGATAACGATGGCAAGGTGCAGCATGTGAACTACATCCACAATATGAAAGCAAGGATAATTGAAGCAAATGGCAGCACATTGCTGCTTGAGCCTGTTGCGGGCGAGAATGAGCTGCGCTCCGCAAATATGATCACCGTTGACTATGCTTCTCTGGAGCTTGATGAAAGCATTACATCACAGTTCGTTGAGGGCGCAGTGGTGATGGTAGGCTATGACGGCTTTATCGCTGAGAGCTATCCTGCTCAGATAACAGCAAAGTACGGTATTACGCTTGCCGATAACTGATCCGGATTTGTGCGGAGTCATAAGCATTACAAAAAACACTCCGCTGAAAGGAATATAAAAATATGATCAAAAGCATGACAGGCTTCGGAAGAGGCCACGAGGTACTTAACGGCCGTGATATCACAGTCGAGATACGCGCCGTAAATCACCGTTACTATGAATTCAGCTGCCGTATACCGCGCAGTCTCGGCTTCATGGAGGAAAAGCTGAAGTCCCTGCTTCAGGGCAGGATCAACCGCGGTAAGGTAGAGGTTTCTGTCCTTGTGTATAATGTGGACGCTCCCGATGAGAAGATATCCATCAACAAGGAGGTAGTTAAGGATTATATAGATGCTCTGCGTTCCGTAAAGGATGAGTTTGAGCTGAATGATGATCTTTCCCTTTCCCATGTTATGCGTATCCCTGACGCGTTTACCGTTATCAAGACAGAGGCTGATGAGGATATGATCTGGGCAGATGTGAAGTCTGTTGCAGAGGTGGCTCTTGATAAGTTCATCGCTATGAGAGAGGCTGAGGGTGAGCGCATGAAAGCGGATATCCTTTCGCGCCTTTCCACCATCGAGGGCTGGGTCGGCATAGTGGAGGAGCGCTCTCCTATTATCGTTGAGGACTACCGTAAGAAGCTCTACGACAAGATGTGCGAGGTGCTCAATAATTCCAACATAGATGAGGGCCGTATCCTGCTGGAGGCAGGTATATTCTCCGAAAAGACCGCTGTGGATGAGGAAACAGTACGTCTGCGCAGCCATATCGCACAGTTCCGCAGTATGCTGGAGGGCAGTGAGGCTATCGGCAGAAAGCTTGATTTCCTCGTGCAGGAGATGAACCGTGAAACAAACACCATCGGCTCAAAGGTGCAGGATATTGAGGTAACAAGGATAGTCGTTGACCAGAAGAGCGAGATCGAAAAGATCCGCGAGCAGATCCAGAACATCGAGTAATACTATTGACAAATCACCGTCAAGAGTATATAATGTAACAGTAACATAAAAGTTACAAATAATTTATCTGTTTCGGGGGCGGGGTGAGATTCCCCACCGGCGGTATAGTCCGCGAGCCTTTAGGGGTTGAATGGGTGAGATTCCCATACCGACGGTCAGAGTCCGGATGAAAGAATCAGAAAACAAGTGTTCGTGATAATTCGTGCATTTGCGCCCCGATGCAGACTTTTTACGTCTGCGTCGGGCTTTCTGTTTTCCCGAGGAACTGGAGGAAACATGAGCAATTCAAACACAACTACAAAGAAGAACAGGGGACTTGATGTCCGCAGGATGGTATTCACAGCATTGATGGCGGCGCTGTCAGTGGTGCTTTCGGAGCTTCTCAGCTTCAAGGTGCCGATAATGCCTAGCTTCATCAGCTTCGATTTTTCGGATATCCCTGCGGTGCTTGCGGCACTGACGATGGGACCTGTTTCCGGCGTGGCGGTATGCCTCGTCAAGAACTTAGAGGGACTTTTTACTACCATGACAGGTGGCGTGGGCGAGCTTTCAAACTTCGTGCTGAGTGCGTGTCTGGTGCTGCCTATCGGCTTTGTGGCCAAAAAGAGCCACAGGTATTCCGTGGTAATACTCGGCTGCATTGCAGGTGCTGTCCTGAGCGGTCTGGTGAGCGTGGCTTCCAACTACTTCATCGTGTATCCCGTGTATACAGCCATCATGCCCATGGAAACTATAATCGGCATGTACAAGGCTATCCTGCCGTCTGTTGACAGTCTTCTGGAATGCCTTGTGATATTCAATATGCCGTTTACAATGGTAAAGGGACTTATTGCGGCGCTGCTTACAGTTCCACTCTATAAAAGATTGAAGCTTGTATTCAACAGACAGGTAACAGGAGGATAAAATGTCGCTAAAGGGAGCTTTCGGTCATTTCAGAACCATAACCAGACATCGCCACAAGGTAATGCAGCACTGCTTCAGGGCAGGTATACCGTGGCGTGGAATGCTGCATGATCTGTCCAAATACTCCCCTACAGAGTTTGTCCCCGGCGCGAAGTATTATCAGGGTACACGTTCCCCGAATGAAAAGGAACGTGAGCTGTTCGGCTATTCGCTGGCGTGGATGCATCACAAGGGCAGGAATCGCCATCATTTCGAATACTGGTGCGACTATAATCCTGAGACTAAGCTGAATGAGCCTGTGAAAATGCCGCTTAAGTTTGTTGTGGAGATGTTCTGTGACAGGGTAGCGGCAAGCAAGATATATCAGGGTAAGAGCTATACCGACAGAAGCCCGTTGGAGTACTTCCTGCGCGGCAAGGACAGGCGCAGGATCCACCCAGAGACCTCACAGATGCTTGAAAAGCTGCTTACAATGTTGGCAGAAGATGGAGAAAAAGCGACATTCGTCTATATAAAAAGCTACATAAAATCCAACAAGGATTATTAGTTTTTAGCAAATATCAACAAAAACGCCGCAGCAAATTCGTTATGCTGCGGCACTCTTTTTTATTGACTAATTGTATTATCGGATGTATAATTAAATTGTATAAACTTGTCAGCTTAAGCTGATATTATGGAGGATATCATGGCTAAAGAGAAAAAAGTCAAAGATAAGAAGATTAAGGAAAAAGCGCCTAAGGTAAAGGCGGTAAAGGGCGGTCTTACGTCAACGCTGATAAAGATGTCGCTGACGCCGCTTACTATAGCAGCGCTGGTGATCACTGCCGTCGCTATATTCGCACTGATAGTTACTTATAACAAGAACTATACCGATGAGGCACTTTCTCTGGCTGAGGCTTATGCCGCAAGCGTTGAGAACAAGATCTCCGATCTCGATCAGCAGTTCGATGTCGTAACTGAGAACCCTGATATAGTTGATTCGACTGTACCGCTGGAACAGCGTCTTGCTATTCTTGAGAACCGTGCAAGCACAAGCACCTTTGAGGATTTCTATATCGCTTACAGCGATGGTACTACACTGGAATTTGAGGATATCACAACAGAGGATTTCTATCTGTACACGATAGATTCCAAGGGCTCCTATGTTTCCAGCCCTACACCCAAGAAATCCGATGAAAATGATATCTACATCAAGATGGCAAAGTATTTTACTGCTGACAGCGGCGAGTATCTTGTTTACGGTAATCTGGATGTAAATATCTTCAATAATATCATCAAGGACATATCTTTCGGCAAGGGCGGTATTTCCTATATTCTGGACAGAAACGGACAGATAATCGCTTCCAGCAATACTGAGCTGCTGCCTATTCTCTACAGCTTTGCGGCTGAGGAGATATCCACCGCCGAGGCTGCCACTGTTGTTACAACAGAATCCACAGCTACCGAAGAGGCTGAATGGGCTGCTCAGCAGGCGCTTGATGCTTCGCTCGGCTCTCTTAAGAGCATAGCAGTGGATATGCTTACATACGAGACCTCCACCACCATCGGCAAGATCGATGGCACATACTACTTTATCGGCTATACCCCTGTTGAGGGCGAAGAGGGCTGGGCTATCGCAGTTGCTACTCCTCTCGGTCAGATAGTTTCCAATGTTGCTTTCGTAACTACCGCGCTTATTGTTATTGCTCTTATCATCATTGCCATCGTCGGTGTTGTACTCAGAGCATCCGCTCAGAAGATAGCTGCACCTGTCACAAAGACTGCTGAACGCCTTGCTGCATTCGCAGATGGTGATATCACAAGCCCCGCACCCGCAACAAAGATGGGCGGCGAGATAGGTCAGATGACAAAGTCGCTGGATACCATGATAACCACCATGCAGGGCTGTATCGGCGATATCGACAATGTCCTCGGCTCTATTGCAGACGGAGATCTTACCGCACAGACAACTGTTGACTATCAGGGTGATTTCAGCCGTATCAAGGCTTCCCTTGATATGATAAGAGATTCTCTGTCCGAGACCATGACAGAGGTGGCACGTTCCTCCTCAGAGGTGCGTGACGGTGCAAGCCAGCTTGCAGAGGGCTCTTCGCAGCTTTCTCAGAATGCTGTTACACAGGCTGCTGCAGTGGATGAGATCACTTCCACCGTTATGGATATTGCAAGCAAGACCGAAAGCAATAATCAGAACGTTGCGCGCGCACTGGAAACTGTTCAGCATGCAAATGAGCAGGCACAGGAAGGCTCACGCAATATGAGCGAGATGCTTGTGGCTATTGAAGAGATCGAGACCTCCTCCAAGGAGATCGAGCAGATCATGAAGGTCATCGATGATATCGCATTCCAGACAAATATCCTTGCTCTTAACGCGGCTATCGAGGCTGCAAGAGCAGGTGCGGCAGGTAAGGGCTTCGCAGTAGTTGCAGACGAGGTAAGAAACCTTGCAGGCAAGAGTGCCGAGGCTGCACAGCAGACAGGCGATCTGATATCCAAATCCATGGACGCTGTAAAGCGCGGCTCGGAGCTTGCGGATGTTACTTCTGCGGCGCTTGAAAGCATCGTAAACGGCGTAGAGGAGATATCTGACGCAATGAACGGTATAGCTACTGCCAATAATGAGCAGGCTGCAGCTGTTGAGCAGATCTCCGCAGGCATGGAGAACGTGAACTCCGCTATCCACAATACCTCTGCTACGGCGGAGGAAAGTGCTGCGGCAAGCGAGGAGCTTTCCGCACTGGCTGTATCCCTCAGCGATACTGTAGCTCGTTTCAGGACGGAATAAATAATTATTACTTACGGCGGGAGTGCATACTCCCGCTGTTTTGTTATGCTTGCACAAAAATTTGTAAAAACAACTTTTATTTGATCAAAAGTGTTGACGGATACATGAAAAGTATGTTATACTATTGTCAATATATAATGGGGTGGTATGGGTCGCCCCTGTAATTATGAAAGGTGATAAATTTATGAAGAAGTTATTAAAGTCTGTTGCTGCTCTTGCAATGACAGCAGTCATCTGCACAGCTTGTGCAAGCGGCGTAAAGCCCAATGAGGTATTCAGTGTTGCTGATCTCGATGGCAAGACCATCGGTGTACAGCTCGGTACAACAGGTGATATCTATTCCTCTGATATCGCCGATGCTGTTATCGACAGATACAAGACAGGCGCTGAGGCTGTTATGGCTCTCAAGCAGGGTAAGGTAGACGCTGTTATCATCGATAACGAGCCCGCAAAGGTATTCGTTGAGAAGAACGAGGATCTTACTATCCTTGAAGAGGAGTTCGCTATTGAGGAATACGCTATCGCTATCAAGAAGGGCAACACAGAGCTGACAGAGGCTATCAACGGCGCTCTTGCAGAGCTGAAGTCCGAGGGTACACTGGAGCTCATCCAGAAGAACTGGATCGGTGATGAGGCAGGTCAGTATCCCTATACCTCTCCCGAGAGCACAGAATATCCCAACGGTAAGCTGGTAATGGCTACAAACGCTGCATTCCCTCCCTATGAGTCTCTTGATGAGAACAACAACGTTATCGGCTTCGATGCTGATATGATGCGTGCAGTATGCGACAAGCTGGGCTATGAGCTGGAGATCATGAATATCGATTTCGATTCCATCATCGCTGCTGTTGACTCAGGCAAGGCAGATGTAGGCGCTGCAGGTATGACTGTTACAGAGGATCGTCTGAAGAACATCGACTTCTCCGATCCCTACACAACAGCTACACAGGTTATCATCGTAAGAGCTGAATAATCACTCGATATATGGCAGTCCGCCGTGCCGAACAAATAGTCGGTACGGCGGCTTTTTTCTGAAAGGACAGTAAATGAATAATTTGTTAATGGCTGCGTCTGCAGGTACGCTTGAAGCTACCGCTGAAGCGGCAGGAGGCTTCAGCGTCATTGAGGCGGTCAAAGGCTTTTTTATTGAATTCGGAAATGATTTCTATGATAACTTCATAGAGGCTGACCGCTATATGTTTCTGGTAAGAGGTCTTGGAAATACTCTGCTGATCACGTTCTTCTCACTGGTAATAGGCATCCTGCTGGGCTTCCTGGTTGCAGTGATCCGTTCCACTCATGATAAGACAGGTAAGCTGAAGTTTCTGAACGTTATCAGCAAGATATATCTTACTGTCATCCGCGGTACTCCTGTGGTGGTACAGCTTCTGATAATCTACTTTGTAATTTTTGCATCGGTGGATATCGATAAGGTGCTGGTAGCGGTACTGGCATTCGGTCTGAACTCAGGTGCTTACGTTGCCGAAATAGTGCGTTCAGGTATCATGTCTATCGATAACGGTCAGTTTGAAGCGGGCGCAAGCCTTGGTCTTTCATATTCGCAGACTATGATAAGCATCATCATTCCGCAGGCGTTCAAAAATATTCTTCCCGCACTGGCAAACGAATTCATCGTGCTGCTTAAGGAGACATCTGTTTCGGGCTACATAGCTATCGCGGATCTCACAAAGGGCGGCGATACCATCCGCTCCCAGACATACGAGCCGCTGATGCCCCTTATTGCAGTTGCACTCATCTACCTTGCAATGGTAATGATACTTTCCCGTCTGGTAACTCTGCTCGAAAGGAGACTGGCTAAGAATGATAAACGTTAAGGGGCTGAACAAAAGCTTCGGTGATCTGCATATCCTCAAGGATATCAATGAGGAGATAAAGCAGGGTGAAAAGGTAGTTATCGTTGGTCCGTCAGGCTCTGGTAAGAGTACATTCCTGCGCTGCCTCAATCTGCTGGAAACTCCCACATCGGGCGAGATAATGTTTGATGGTGTGGATATCACAAGGGCATCCACCAAGGAGGTCTGCCGCCTGCGCCAGAAGATGGGCATGGTGTTCCAGCATTTCCACCTGTTTCCCCATCTTACAATAAAGAAGAACATCACACTTGCTCCTGTAAAGCTGAAGCTGATGACGCAGGGCGAGGCTGATATCGTTGCTGAGGATCTGCTCAGAAAGGTAGGCCTTTCCGATAAGGCTGATGCATATCCCAACCAGCTTTCGGGCGGACAGAAGCAGCGTATCGCAATTGCCCGCGCGCTCGCTATGAATCCCGAGGTAATGCTGTTTGATGAGCCCACATCCGCGCTTGACCCTGAGATGGTAGGCGAGGTGCTCAATCTCATGAAGCAGCTTGCGGAGGATGGTATGACGATGGTCGTGGTAACTCACGAGATGGGCTTTGCCAAGGAGGTCGCATCCAGAGTAATGTTCATGGATGACGGACGCATCGTTGAAAGCGCTCCGCCTGAGGAGTTCTTTGCAAATCCCAAGAATCCCAGACTCTGCGAGTTCCTCTCAAAGGTTCTGTAAGATAATGATAAAGACCGAAGATACGATGTGTTTCTTCGGTCTTGTTTTATATGGCGATAAACAAAAAGACCCGAGAAAACTCGGGTCTTTGTTATGCTATGTAGAAATTACAGGGACTTGATGATCTCGCCCATCATGCCGGGAGCTGCTGCAATAGCGTTGGACTCGTCGGTATCGATGTGCATAGCATCAGCAAACTTATCGCTTACTCTTACAACAACGTCGCCAAGGATAGCTGTTCTGCCGTTTGTTGTGCACTTTACCCATACAACATCCTTGTTCTGGATGCCGAGCTTCTCAGCTGTCTCAGGGATCATGTGGATGTGACGCTGTGCAACGATAACGCCCTCCTTGATCTCAACCTCGCCTGCGGGGCCTCTCAGGATGCAGCCGGGAGTACCTGCAACATCGCCGCTCTCCTTGATAGCGATACCGAGACCGATGGAGCGAGCGTCTGTAGCGGAAAGCTCAACCTGATCTGCAGGACGTACAGGGCCGAGGATGGATACGTTTGCAAGCTCCTTCTTGGGGCCTACAACTGTGATACGCTCCTCACAAGCGTACTGACCGGGCTGGGAAAGATCCTTCTTCTTTGTGAGCTCGTGGCCCTTGCCGAACAGGATTTCAAGTGTCTCCTGTGTAACGTGAGCGTGACGTGCGGATGTTTCGATAAGAATTTCTGCCATTTTTATGTTCCTCCGATGATGTTTTTTGCGGCTCCGATAACTTTCGGAGCACATTATACATAAATTATACTACTTTTCGACAGAAAAATCAATACATAATCCCAAAATATTGATAGATTTATGACTATCCGATAATTATTCCTCTTCTTCGGGCAGCAGCTTCCTGGGAATGCGGTATTCAAGCTCTTCCTCCAGCGTCCAGCCATCTTCAAGATACGGAATACGCTTTGTTTCGCCGTTGTCATCGCGGATATATTCGCCTATCTCCACATCGGTAAGGATATGCACCTCGCACTCGTCCTCGCCCTCCTGAAGCCTGTATATGCGCACGCAGAAAAGCTCATCGCTGTCTGCTTCTCTGTAGATATAATCGTAGCTGATGAGATTAGGAATGGCCGCCGAAACATTCGAAAGCTTATGTACCAGCTCGCAATCCTCGGTGATATATCCGTCTTCCTGAACCTGCTCCAGCACGTAATCCAGTATCTCGGGATCTATGCTCTCGCAGCCTGTACAAAGCATCATTGCCGCAAGCAGCAATGCGTAGATCTTCTTTTTCATTGACGTTCCTCCTGATATCTGATAATTATATTTAGATTGTATCACATAATCTTCTGTGTTTCAAGCGCAATTTTGTGAAAAATCCCATCTTTTATGCCCTTGTATTTTAGGTAAGATTATGATATAATTTGATAGTGACAATCAAAATCAATTTCGTGGAGGTGAGCATTACGGACAGAAACAGCTACAACACAAAGCAGCGTGACGAGATAGTTGAGTTCTTTTCGCGTCACAGAGGAAGCTGCTTTACTGCAAAGGAGCTTATCCGCAGCGGTGAGATATCCGTTGGTGAGGCTACTGTTTACCGAACATTGTCTAAGCTTGCAAATCAGGGAGTGCTCAAGCGCTATACGGGTGACGGGGCAGGTGCTTCCTATCAGATAAACGACAACGAGGAGTGCTCGAGCCACTTCCATCTGAAGTGTGAAAGGTGCCAGAAGCTGATACACATGGACTGCGGCTTCATGGCGGATATGAAAAAACATATAGAGAGCAGCCACAATTTCACTGTAGATATCGGAAAGACGGTCATCTACGGCCTTTGCGGCGAATGTGAGAACGAAACTGGAAAAGAGGACAAATAATGAAGAAGATATTTGCAGGTATCCTTACAGCGGCTGTGCTGACATCCTGCGCAGGCTGCGCAGCTGTTGAGGTGCCCGATGCTGAGCAGAAGCTCTCGGTGATCACTACGATATATCCTGCGTATGATTTTGCGCGTCAGGTATTTGGCGATACCGCAGAGGTAACTCTGCTGCTGAAGCCCGGTACAGAGAGCCATACCTACGATCCCTCGGCAAAGGATATCGTGAACATAAACAACTGTGACCTGTTCATCTATAACGGCGGTGAATCCGATCAGTGGGTAAGCAGCATACTTGACGGCGCGGATGATATCAATACCCTGCGTATGATGGATGTGGTGGAGCTCCGTGAGGAGGAGCACACCGAGGGTATGCAGACAGAGCACGACCACGAGGAACACGATCATGAGCACGAGGAAGACGTATATGACGAGCATATCTGGACATCTCCCAGAAACGCTATCGATATAGTTGCGGCAGTGGCGGCAAAGGCTTGTGAGATATCGCCCGAAAATTCAGAGATGTACGATCAGGCATCGGGTGCTTATATCACGCAGATTTTAAGCCTTGCTGTGAGCTTTGATGCGCTTCTTGCTGACGAAGAACGTTACTTTATCTTTGGCGACCGTTTTCCGCTGCTGTACTTCTTTGAGGAATATGATCTGAACTATTACGCAGCTTTCCCCGGCTGCGGCAGCAATGTGGAGCCCTCTGCGCAGACTATCTCGTTCCTGCTGGACAAGCTTGCAGGTGATGATGTAGTGCCTGCGGTGTTTACAATAGAGCTTTCAAGTGGACAGATTGCAGCTACTCTTGCTGAGGACAGCGACCTTGATGTGTATGAGTTCCATGCCTGCCACAACATCACTGCGGATGATTTTGCCGCAGGAGAGACATACGTCTCGCTTATGGAGAGAAATTACGAAATGCTGAAAACTGTACTTTCATGAGGATACTATGGCACTTATAAAAACTGACAACATAACGCTGTCGTACGAGAATATGACAGTTATTGAGAATATGAGCTTTGAAGTGAACAGCGGTGATTATCTCTGCATAGTAGGCGAGAACGGCAGTGGCAAGAGTACGCTGATGAAGTCTCTTCTTTCGCTGAAAAGACCTGTGAGCGGCTCTATCGTATTCGGTGACGGGCTGAAGCATAAGGAGATAGGCTATCTTCCGCAGCAGACAGGCGCACAAAAGGATTTCCCTGCAAATGTGGGGGAGGTAGTGGTATCGGGCTGCCAGAATTCTATGGGGCTGCGTCCGTTCTATTCCGCAAAGGAACGTGCGCTTGCCATGGAAAACATGATGAAGCTGGGCATCTGGGAGCTGCGCAAGCGCTCCTACCGTGAGCTTTCGGGCGGCCAGCAGCAGCGTGTATTGCTTGCAAGGGCGCTGTGTGCCACTAAGAAGCTGCTGCTTCTGGATGAGCCTGTTTCGGGCCTTGACCCGATGGTGACCGCCGAGATGTACAGCATGATATCAGGCATAAACAAAAGCGGCGTTACCGTTGTGATGGTAACGCATGATATATCTGCGGCGTTGCAGTATGCAAGTCACATACTCTGCCTGCGCTCGGGTGAGTGGTTCTTCGGAACACGTCAGGAGTTCCTTGACAGTGACGCTTCTGCATTTCTCAGAGGAGGTGAGCAGTCATGATGCAAATGATATCTGATATGCTCAGCACGCCTGTTCTGCTGCGTGCGCTGGTGGTAGGAATACTGGTGTCCCTTTGTGCGGCACTGCTTGGCGTTACGCTGGTGCTGAAGCGCTATTCCATGATAGGCGACGGTCTTTCACATGTGGGCTTCGGTGCGCTTGCGGTGGCTACCGTTATGAACGTTGCGCCTATGGCTGTGGCGATACCTGTGGTAATTGCAGCGGCATTCATACTGCTCAGGCTTTCCGGCAGCGGCAAGATAAAGGGTGATGCGGCGATCGCGCTGATATCCACGGCTGCGCTTGCTATCGGTGTTATGGCGGTATCCATGTCTGACGGAATGAATGTGGATATCAACAGCTATCTTTTCGGCAGCATAATCTCTGTAGGAAAAGAGGATGTTTTCACAAGCGTTGCGCTGGCTGTCGTGGTAATCGCAGTGTTCATCTTCTTTTATACGAAAATATTCGCCATTACCTTTGATGAGAGCTTCGCAAAGGCTACGGGAACAAATGTAGGCGCATACAACATGCTGATAGCACTGCTGACGGCGGTGACGATAGTTATCGGCATGCGCCTTATGGGCAGCATGCTTATATCAAGTCTGATAATCTTTCCTGCGCTTTGCTCCATGCGTGTGTTCAGGAGCTTTCTCTCGGTGACGATATGCTCCGCAGTGATCTCTGTGGTCACGTTCATTGCGGGTATGCTGATATCCTACATGGCGGATACTCCCTGCGGTGCAAGCATCGTATGCGTGAATATCGTGGTGTTTGCGGTGTTCTTTGCGGCAGGCAAAGTGCTGGGCAGAGCGAGGAGGTAAGCATGAACAGACTGAAGATAGCACTGCTCCAGATAACGGACGGCGGCTCGCTCAGCTCAAATCTGCGTATCGGAATCGAAGCGTGCAGGCGTGCAAAGGAGATGGGCGCGGATATTGCGCTGTTTCCAGAAATGTGGAGCTGCGGATACTATATCCCCGAGGATATCGATGAGCTGAAAGGGCTTGCGATATCTCCCGAAAGTGATTTTGTCAACTGGTTCGGTGCGCTTGCGGCAGAGCTTGATATGGCCATCGGAATAACTCTGCTGGAGGCTTATGATCCGCTGCCGAGGAATACTCTGGTGCTGTTCGACAGGCACGGCAGACGTGTGCTGACCTATGCAAAGGTACATACCTGTGATTTCGGTGATGAATGCAGACTGACGGCAGGCGATGATTTTTATGTTGCAGAGCTTGATACGGCTATCGGCGGGGTAAAGGTCGGGGCGATGATATGCTATGACCGTGAATTCCCCGAAAGCGCACGTATACTCATGCTGAAAGGCGCGGAGCTGATACTCGTGCCCAACGCATGCCCGATGGAGATAAACCGCCTTTCCCAGTTAAGAGGAAGAGCTTACGAGAATATGACTGCCATTGCCACCTGCAATTATCCCGAGGGCAAGCCCGATTGCAACGGACACTCCTCCGCATTTGACGGAGTTGCATATCTGCCTGAGCTGAGCGGCTCAAGGGACACCTGCATACTTGAAGCGGACGGAAGCGAGGGTATCTATATCGCAGAGCTTGATATGGATATGCTCAGAGCCTATCGTTCGGAAGAGGTACACGGCAACGCATACAGACGTCCGCAGAAATATCACCTGCTGACAGATGAACGTATCGATGCGCCGTTTATAAGAGATGATCGCAGAGATTGATCTGTAAAAAAAGACCCGAGTGCTAGTGCGACAGTCATATAGAAGTATTAAAAGCCACTTTTGATGTTGATGTCAAAAGTGACTTTGTGTTGCTTATGACGTTGACTTTTTATATCAGCAATGCTATAATTAACTGACTGATAAACTTGAATTTTACAACCAAGGTGAAACATATGAAAAAGATAGATAGAAATAGTAGTATATTTGGTTTAGATGAGTATAAAAAAAATAAGAATCAATTTCATATGATAGAACTGAGCTTGCTTTCTCCAGATTTATTGTTGTATAGCGATGAAGAAAACTATTTGATTTGTCGTGGACAAGTAGGGAGACCTATTTGGATATGGACAGTTGATGGAATTAATCAAGATGCGTTGAAAGAAGTTGTCGAACTTATTACGGAGCAATATCTGACAGATGTTGCAAAGTGTAAATTTACTTCCAAGAGAGAGTTCTATACATTTCTAAAAGAAATAGGTTATCCATATTTAAATGATGATTATTTTGAAATGGGTTCATTAGAATGTCGTCAAGTGAAACAACCCAGGAAATGTGATGGATATAGCGAGAAGGCTGTTATTAATGATATAGAGATTCTTGCAAAGTATTGGTATGATGATAATCAGGAGATGAACTCGTCGACACCTATTACCCTGCAAAGAGCGTATGAAGAGATAAAAGCAATGATTGAATCAGAGAATTTATGGATTTGGAGAAATTCTTTAGACAAAATTGTATGTATGGTTCATTACAAAATTGTTGGCAGCCAAGTGAGGTTATCGCATGTTTATACACCGAGAGATGAGCGACGAAAGGGGTACGCAGCAAATTTGATTCATGACGTAACAAAATTGTTATTGGAAATGGATCTTGAACCGCTTTTGTATACGGACTATCATTACATTGCATCTAATAAAGCATACAAGAATGCAGGATATACAGAAACGGGTGTGCTGATTAATTTCTCTTGTAGCATAAGATGAAAATCATAAATTCCAATTTGTCGTACTGAATATAAAATAAACTCCAGAGAAGAAGCTTTCTTCTCTGGAGTTACTTCTTTATGGCTACCCCCATTTTGCTCGGGTCTTTCTGTTATATTATGCGGTCTTTCAGTTCATCGGAGGGCGTTTCGGCGCTGTCTGATATCAGCTTCATAACATCCCTTTTTGTGAGTGTGGCTGCTGCGGATGCGGTGCCGTCTGCACCGAGCTTTATGCGTCTGTGTCTGATGACAAGGAATGCTGCTCCGACGATAAGCATAACGGCGGCAGCGGCCGCAGCGATGATGAGTATATTTCCGTAGTTGGTGGTCTTGTCAATGATAACGATAGGTTCACCGCCGATGACTGCCGAGCCGCCTGCTTCAACTCCGAAGCCTGTATCGGGCACTGAAATGCGCTCGCCTGTGGCGCACATTGCCGCATCGTACAGCCAGCCCTCGCTGTCTGCAACGGATACCAGCCCGTCAAATCTGCCTGCAAGCTTTTCCAGACATTCCTCGGTTCTGTTTTCGGGTGCGACGATGATGATATCCTCTGTTTCATAGCCGAAAGAGATATAACAATCAGGGAATTCTTCACGCAGCTGCGCGTATATCTCCTGCCGCTCGTTGTAGCTGTATGAGGCCTGCTCGAATACAATGTAACATGAGCTGTCCGCAAGCTCCAGTATCTCGTCCTTGTTTTCCTGCGACATATCGGTAAGCCCTGCCCGTATGCAGATGGCGAGTTCATCATCTTCGGTCAGCATCTTGTCATAGGCTGCGATGTAGGAGATGTATTCGGGATAGCCGCTGTTGTAGTAGTGATGGTCCAGGTTCTTTATGCTTCCGCGTCCCTGTTCGCCGATGGGTGCAGCGTATGCGGTAACTAGCTCCTCCTGCGGCTCGGGAACGTAGTCGGACGGAGCTGTCATTACGGGGCGAGTGGTCTCTGCCATGCTGGTTTCGGATTGTGCAGATGCCGTTGTTCCGATGGATAACAAAAGCGATAATATGATGGCTGTTATAGCTGTTTTTTTCATGATATACCTCCGTTCAGGATGTCCCTCAGAGTGGCCAGGGCTTTGTTGTAGCGCCACAGCACTGTTCCGAGGGGAGTTTCGGTGGCTTCGGAGATCTCGCGGAATTTCAGTCCCGCATTTATATGCAGTACAACGATGCTGCGCTGTTCTTCGGGAAGCATAGAGAGCGCTGCGGTTATGTCGGATGTATCCTCACGCTCGGGCGCAGGAATATCACAGTGATCCTCCGTGCTTTCGTGTACAGGCTCACGGCGCAGCATATCCAGTGCGCAGTTCCTTGCAGCTTTGAATATATACGCACGCGGCTTCGCGATATCCGCAGGAGGCGGTGAGCTCTGCAGCTTCATGAAAAGCTCCTGCACGGCGTCCTCTGCAAGAACACGACTGCCTGTTATGCGCAGCGCAATGGTGTATATCGGTGTGCTGAGATCATCGTATATTTCTGCAAGTGCCGAGCGCTCGCCGTTTTTAAGCTGTGCGAGAGCCTGCCGCAGCTCGGTATCTGTCATAAATGTCACTCCTTTCGGGCGGAAATATTTCTGCCTTCATAAGCTATAACGTGCGGAGAGGTGTTTTTTATTGGCGGCGGATAAAAATATTAAAGGCGACCGCAGCCGCCTTTGCATATATGATTTACTGTTCTGCTGTCTTGTTTCTGGCTTCCTCATACAGCTTCATGAACTGAGGACGGTCTTTTTCAAAGATAGCTTCAAGCTGATACGAAAAGATGAACGGATCATATTCGCTGAATATGTTGGGGATATGCTGATACAGCTTTTCTGCGATATCCTCCACATGCTTTACGTCAACTCCGTCTACATAGTAGGTGCTCTTTTCGGTGAATACCAGAATACGTACAACGAATGAACTCTGTCCTTTTCTTCCTACCTGAGCGCACAGCCAGTATATCTTATCACGGGGAATAGCTTTCACCTTGCCGAGACCGTTGTTCAGCAGCAGGTAGGTGGCGGTGAGCGCTATCTTTTCACCGGAGGGCTTTCTTCCGTCGGAGAAATCGGATATGTATTCATCTACCAGCAGCTTGCCGTCTGCTGCCTCGCTGTCGATGAGCTTAGCCACATTTTCCTTTGTATCCTCGTTAAAGGGGAGTATCAGGCACTGGCCTTTTGTTGCAGTACGCAGCGAGCCTATAAGTCCCACTGTGCAGGATAACAGCATTACTGCCGCAAGTCCTATGAGCATTACTACCAGTTTCTTGTCTTCGGGGTCGTTCATGTCGAGAGAGCTTTTCAACGCGAAGAACAGAACTCCTCCGATAATGATAAAGAATATCAGCGCGGCTGAAAACATCTTTCTCTTTTTCTTGTTTGCTGTTTCGGATATCTGTGCAAGATAGCTTTTTTCCATGTCTATGCTCCTTTGGATGTGATGTGGGTTATTATACCCATCTGCAATATATTGTATCACAGATCAAAGATAAAGTCAAATAAAAACTTTCCTTAAAAATTTATGAAAACACTTGCAATGCAGTTCAAAGTGATATATAATATTAATTGTGGATAATTATTATTTTATTTATATAGATCTTATCGAAAGGAATGTGTGCAATGCTTAACGAAAAGGTTACTATCTCCGTGTGTGGTTCTTCTTACAGACTTAGGACCGACGATGCACAGCTGCTCATCAGCATGGCTGCGGAGGTGGAAAAGCGCATTACCGATTATTGCCGCGCAAACGAGAACATGGAAAAGGCTGACGCTGCCGTTTTTTCGGCGCTTGATCTGCTTTCCGAAATACATACTCTGCGTGCCGAATGCAGCACCCTTGAGCAGGAGCGTGATTCGCTTAAAAAGGCTCAGGAGGAGAATGCAAAGAACGCGGAGGAATACAAGGCTCTTAAAGCTGCCAGCGAGGAGCTGAAAAAAGAAAGCAGCGAGCTTGCCGATCTTCGCAGCCGTTACGGTGAGATGGAAAAGGAGCTGTTCAGGCTGAAGAGCCAGGCAAATACAGCCGATAAGAACAGCAAGGAGACAGACGCGCTCAAAAAGCAGCTTCACAGTGTTGAGGAGCGCAACAACCGCCTTGTTTCCGAGGCTAAGGATAACGCTGCAAAGCTCAGTGAAAAGGAGCAGAAGCTCGGTGCTCTCAAGAAAGAGCTGGACGCATTGAAGAAATCCGAAGCGGATATGCAGAAAAAGCTTTCCGAGGGTGTTTCTTCCGAGGCGCTCAAGGGCGCAGAGGATAAGATAAGCTCCCTTGAAAAGGCAAATGCAGAGCTTAAGGCAGAGCTTGAAAAGAGCGCTTCCAGCAGCAAGGCTGTGAACGACCAGGTAACAGAGCTGAACGGTACTATTAAGAACTATGAGGAAGCGTGTGCAGACGCTGCAAACCGTGCTTCCGTGCTTGAAAAGGAAAAGAGCGAGCTTAACGTAAGGATAGAGGAGCTTGAAAAGTCTGAGACAGAGCTTAAGCAGCAGCTCAGAAGCAGCGCAGACAAGGTTGCTGATCTCAGTGCAAAGGCGGATAAGCTGGAGGAGCTGATGGTGAAGTTCTCCCAGACAGAGAGCGAGAACGCTGCGCTTAAGGCTTGCAGCGAAAACGCACAGGCATCCGTTGAAAAGCTGGCAGAGCTTGAAAAGGAGCTTAAGGAGCTGCGTGCAAAGAGCGAGGCTCTCGAAAAGGATAACAGGGAGCTCAAGCGCACAAATTCGTCGCTCAACAAGCAGCTCAATGAAATGCTGGAGGATGGACAGCTTACACTATGACAGAGATATTAGCCCCATGCGGGGGTATGGAAAGTCTTGCGGCGGCGCTCAATGCGGGCGCTGACGCAGTCTATATCGGAATGAAGCAGTTTTCGGCGCGTAAAAACGCCGAAAATTTTTCTGCTGAGGAGCTTAAGGCAGCCTGTGAGGAATGCCACAGACGCGGCGTAAAGCTGTATGCGGCGCTGAATACTCTTGTATTTGACAGCGAGGCGGAGGAGTTCGCGCAGTGCGTGAGGACGGCAGCGGAATGTGGCGTGGATGCGCTGATAATTCAGGATCAGGGTGCTGCGGCGATAGCAAGACAGGTGTGCCCTGAAATGCCGCTTCACGCTTCCACACAGATGACGCTGAACAGCGTGTGCGGCGTAAAGGCTGCGGAGCAGTGCGGCTATACCAGAGTGGTGATCGGCCGTGAGCTTTCGGCAGAGCAGATAAAGAATATCAAGGAAAATACCACGGCGGAATTAGAGGTGTTCGTGCATGGAGCGCTGTGCGTTTCTGTGAGCGGGCAGTGCTATATGAGCAGCATCTTCGGAGGACGCAGCGGCAACAGAGGTCTGTGCGCGCAGCCCTGCCGTCTGGATTTCACCTGCGGCGACAGGCACAATGTCATTTCGCTTAAGGACAGCTCGCTGATACCGCATCTTCCACAACTTGAGGCTATGGGCATCGCATCCTGCAAGATAGAGGGCAGGATGAAGCGCCCCGAATACGTTGCCTGCGCCGCTGACGCCTGCTACAGATCCCGTGGCGGAGAGGAATACGACAGGGAACGCCTTGGCGATATATTCTCCCGTGGCGGACTGACAGACAGCTACTTCACAGGCAGCATTGCAGATATGCAGGGCATCCGCGGCAAGGAGGATGTGGAAAATTCCGCAAAGGCGCTGAACGGCATAAAGGCTATATATAAGGATGAGCTGCCGCGCCTTACGGTGGATATCCACGTTACCGTGTACAAGGATGAGCCTATGGAGGCAAGCGCAAAGTGCGGCAATGTCTACGCAAGCGTGACGGGCGCAGTTCCTCAGGCGGCACAGAATGCACCAGCCACAGAGGAAAGCGTGTGCGCGAGGATATCAAAGCTTGGCGGTACGCAGTTCCGTGCAGGAGAGATCACAGCCGAGGTGGACGAGGGTCTGTTCGTTACAGCGGCTGACCTTAATTCGCTGAGAAGAGCGTTGTGTGAGCAGCTTGATATGCTCATAATGAAGAAGAACACGCCGAAGTATACCGTCAGAGAGCTGCAGCCGCTTCCTCAGCAAAAGCGCAGAGAGCCGAAGCAGCCTAGCTTCCGTGCGGAAGTAGCAGATTCAGAGCAGCTTTCTCAGGCGGTCAAGCTGCCTTTTGAGCTGATATATGCGCCTATGAAGCTTCTTTCTGCGGCTACTCCCGATAAGGAGAGGATAGCCGTGATGCCGCCGCTGTTCCTTGCAGACTGTGAGGAAGATGTAAGGGCGCAGCTTCGTGAGCTGAAAAAGTGTGGCTTCACAAAGGGCTGTGCAATGACGCTTGCTCATGCGCAGTTGCTCAAAGAGGAGGGCTTTGAAGTGCTCGGCGGCTACCGCATGAACGTTATCAGCAGCCGCAGTGCGGAGTTCTGCCGTGATTTCGGTCTGAGTGATATTACGCTCTCCTTTGAGGGCACGGTGCAGCAGCTTTCGGATATCGTCTGCGACATACCGAGGGGAATACTTGCATACGGACGATTGCCGCTGATGCTCATGCGTAGGTGTCCGATATCGGGCGGCAAGCCCTGCGGCGCGAAGACTCCCTGCAATAAGAGCATAACTGACCGCCGCGGCAACGAAATGCCGATACTCTGCGGCGGAAACAGCGTGGAGCTTTTAAATCCCGATATGCTCATCATGAGCGACAGGCAGAGGGCGCTCTCGCAGTTTGATTTCGCAGTGCTGAGATTTACAACAGAAACAGAGCTTGCACCTGTTCTGGATATGTATCAGAACAATAAAAAGCCTGAGGGAAGTCTCACAAGAGGACTGTATTTCCGCGGTGCGGAGTAATTTGACTGACAGCCGATAAGTGTCGTTTGTGCTTTATTGTGCTAAAACGCCAAAAAAAACTTCACAAGTCGGAAAAATTAATGTAAATAATATATTGCCCTCGGCGCAAAATAGTGTTATAATTAAAGTTGGCAAACTATACACTTTCAGAGTGCTAATATAAATATAATAAAGGAGAATATTTAAGATGTTTGGTTTTACAAAGGATATCGGTATCGATCTTGGTACTGCAAATACTCTGGTATACATGAGGGGAAAGGGTATCATCATCCGTGAGCCCTCAGTTGTTGCGGTGGATAAGAAGATGCAGTGCGTGCGCTATGTAGGTCAGGAGGCTAAGGACGTTATCGGCCGTACTCCCGGTTCTATCGTGGCTGTACGTCCTCTGAAGGACGGCGTTATCGCTGATTTCGATACCACCTCCAGCATGCTGGAGCAGTTCATCAAGAAAGCGCTGAAGGGCAGAGGCAGAGCAAGAGTTATCATCTGCATCCCCTCGGGCGTTACCGCTGTTGAGCGCCGTGCAGTTAAGGAAGCAGCTCAGAATGCAGGCGCAAAGCGCGTTTCCATTATTGAAGAGCCTATGGCTGCCGCTATCGGTGCAGGTCTGCCCGTTGCTGAGCCTGTAGGCAGCATGATCGTTGATATCGGCGGCGGCACAAGCGAGGTAGCTATCATCTCCCTCGGCGGCATCGTTACCGCACGTTCCGAGAGAGTTGCAGGCGATGATTTCGATCAGGCTATCATCAACTACATCAAGAAGAAGTACAACCTGCTCATCGGTGAGAGAACAGCGGAGAACATCAAGACAGGCATCGGCTCTGCATACAAGACCACCGATAACGAGCCTGTTATGGACATCAAGGGCAGAAACCTGCTGAACGGTCTGCCTGAGAATATCACAGTTACCAGTGAGGAGATCCGTGAGGCTATCTCTGAGCCGCTCTCCCATGTCATTGAAGCTATCAAGACAACACTCGAAAAGACTCCTCCCGAGCTTGCTGCGGATATCATTGAAAGCGGTATCATGCTGGCAGGCGGCGGTGCGCTTCTGAGAGGTCTGGATATGCTCATCCACGAGGAGACAGGCATGCCCGTAAAGATCGCAGAGCGTCCTCTGGACTGCGTTGCAGACGGCACAGGCAAGGTCCTTGAAAACATTGACAAGCTTGAGGATGTTCTCAGCGAGGATGACAATTTCTATTAATAGCAACAGTATCACGGCGCGGCGGGAAACCGCTGCGCCTTTATTCTTATTTTGGCAAGGGGGATAGCAATGAAGGAGTTTTTCGGCAGCCTGAAGTTCAAGATACTCATCTGTATCGCAGCACTGCTTCTGGGACTTATGACATATATCGCAGTGTCGGGCGGCTTTCAGACTGTCCCCGAAGTGCTGCTCAACGGCATCACCAGCCCCTTTGTGAGCGCTGCAAACTCCATTTCCGACTGGGCTAACGGTCTGCTGGATACACTTGTCAACGCTGACAGCTACAAGGAGGAGAACGATATCCTCAACGCTCAGCTTACGGAAATGTACAAAAAGACAAAGGATTACGAGGAGCTCAAGGATGAGAATGCGCTGCTTCGTGAGATGCTGGGCTTAAAGGAGGAGAACGACAGCTTTGTTTTCTCCGAGCCCTGTGATGTGGTAGCGAGAAACGCAAACGATATGTACGGCGGCTTTACCATAAACCGTGGCAGCAGCGATGGTCTTTCGCTGAACGATCCTATCGTAACATCTGTGGGACTTGTGGGTATAGTTACTGAGATAGCGCCTAATTACGCAAAGGTATCCACCATGCTCTCGCCGCAGGTGAATGTCGGAGTTATTACGATGAGATCAAAGGCAACGGGCGTTCTGGAGAACGATCTTACTCATGCGGAGAACGGTATGTGCCTTATGAGCAACATCCTTAAAGACGCTGATATCAGAGTAGGAGATGTGGTGGCGACCTCGGGAAAGAGCGGTCTTTATCCCGAATCTATCATGGTCGGCAGGGTAGTAGAGGTCTATGACGATCCGAACGGTCTTTCCAGGCACGCTGTAGTAAAGCCTCTGGTCGATTGCTTTGATGTTACAACGGTATTTTCCGTGGTTGAATTTGATGGCAAGGGACTTTCCTTTGAAACTGATAATTAAGGACAGATTATGAAAAAAATGATCTCTGTAAGCAGGGCGCGCTCCCGCAAGCTGATGCTGCGCGGTGTGCTGCGCTGGCTTATTTATGCGGCGCTCCTGCTTCTTTTTTATGTATGGGAGACCAACCCGCTCATCCGCGGCTTTTGTCCGCTGCTGATAATTCCGCTGGCTACCTCTGTTGCAATGCGTGAGGGTGAGCTGGCAGCAGGAATATTCGGCGCATGCTGCGGACTTATGCTGGATCTTGCAAGCGGCACGATACTCGGCTTTTCCTCGCTGTGGTTGCTGGTGTTCTGCCCTGTGCTCTCGCTGCTTTCGCAGTTCCTTGTTAAGAGCAATTGTGTAAGCCATCTGGTGCTGAATTTCGGCGTGACGCTTGTCATGCTGCTGATGGATCTGCTTTTCGTGCACTGGGTATGGGAGCGCGGAGAAGCTGTGATAGCATTCAGAAATGAGCTGCTGCCTGCGTATCTTGGCGCGGTCATAGGCTCTGTGCCCGTGTATTTTGTGGTGCGCTTCATCCACCGCAAACTGAGGTTCAGAACAGAGCGCAAGCCCGAGGAATCCTCGCTTACAAAGGACGACAAGGCGGATATCGTAAGAGAATGATAAGTCTGCATTTTCATTTGAGGTATTATATTTTCATTTTCAGTTTGATTTTTTGAATAGATTCAAAACAAAAGTAGGAATAAAGATATATGAGCGATATTTTCACAACTGCACAACTAAAAGAATATATTTTAAGAAAGCTCGCAAATGCTGATGTTACGGAAAATGAAATCAGTTCTTATATATTTTTTAGTGATAAGTGTAACTGTTTGGGTAACTTTGTTTATTGCAAGAAAGGTAAGTATTGTTTCTCATATATGGGGTTTCGCGCATCTGAGTGCATTACATGTAAATTTGATACAAAAGAGGAACTTTTAATACAGGTTATAAAATGTATTGCTCTTTTCGATATTTCTAAAGCAAAATCTTCGAAAAAATATAATGTGTATGCATTAGAACTTGCAATACAGATCGATGATAGTTTAGCGGAATCAATGAAAATAGAGTAAAAAATAATGAATGTTATCTGTGAACAGAATATTATTGAGGTGATCAATTTCATTTCAGTATACTGAAATGATAAATCCCAATTTACAGATCAATAAAACCCCGATTGGAGGAACAATGGCTAAGATTTCAGCGTTCATACGCTTTGCAGTGCTGGCTGCGATAGTTATAGCCGCGGCTTTTATGTGCGGACTGCGGCTGCTTCAGATACAGATAGCCGATGGCGAGAAGTATCTTGCCATGACTATGAGCACCTATACCGCAGAGCAGCCTATAGAGGCCGCGCGCGGAGTGATAGCAGACTGCAACGGTATTATACTCAATTCCAATGAGCTGTGCTACAGTGTAAATCTTCAGCGTGCCTCGCTTGCAGAGGGTACAGAGAATGAGATAATATACCGCGTGCTTTCGGTGCTTATCGCTAACGGCGAGGAGTGGAACGATTCGCTTCCGATAACCAGAACCGCACCCTATTCTTTCATAGCAGGCAAGGATAAGCAGGTGGATACCATGCGCTCCGAGCTGGAGCTTGGCGTATACGCCACCGTTGACAACTGCATGAATGAGATGTACAAGATCTATGAGATATCCGATAAATATGATGAGCAGATGCGCCGCTATATCGCAGGCGTGCGCTATGAGATGCAGATAAAGGATTTCTCTTACCAGAACCAGTTTGTGCTGGCTTCGGGTATCAGCGAGGAGACTGTGCTGCAGCTCAAGGAGCTTAGCTCGCTGCTCCCAGGAGTGGATATCACCGAGGGCTGGAGCAGGCTTTACAACAACGGCAGCGTAGCCCCTCATCTCAGAGGTACTGTTGGAGCTATCTCGGCCGAGGAATATGCGGTGCTTAAAGATTCGGGCTACACCATGAATGACGTTATCGGTCTTTCGGGTGTGGAGCTGGCGCTGGAATCCGAGCTGCGCGGCGAGCGCGGCATACGCACCATCACCAGAAGCTCGGACGGAACTGAGCTTTCGGACGAGGTGACTCTTGACCCTGTTGCAGGAAACAGTGTAAAGCTCACCATCGACAGCGAGTACCAGAGAATGGTGCAGGATATCGTGCAGTACCACATAGATTTCCTCCATTCTCCGCACTACACACAGGATGACCGCGGCAAGAACTGCCAGAGCGGTGCGGCTGTGGTGCTGGATGTAAAGACAGGCGGCGTTCTGGCAATGGTCAGCAACCCCGGCTATGACATAAACGATCTGCTGGAGAATTACGAAGCAGTGCTGGCAGCAGATCAGCAGCCTATATTCAACCGTGCGCTTAACGGCGCATACCGCCCAGGCTCTACCTTTAAGACGATAACCGCAACTGCGGCGCTTGCCGAGGGCATCGTTGACGCGGAGGATACTATCTTCTGCAACGGCTCATACACCTATTATACAGGCTATACTCCGCATTGCTGGCAGCTTTACGGTCACGGTGCGCTGGACGTGGAGCTTGCACTGCGCCATTCCTGCAATATCTTTTTCTATGAGACCGCGCGTCTTATGGGTATTGACAGGCTATCGTGGTGGGCGTCACGCTTCGGCGTTGGTACCGATCTCGGCTTTGAGCTTACCATGGAGAACGGTCAGATGACCTCTCACGAGCTGTATGACAGGCTCGGTCTTACCTGGAACGAGGGTGACGTGGTACAGGCAGGTATCGGTCAGTCGGAAACACTGCTGACTCCTCTGCACATGGCGGTACAGGCGATGACCATCGCAAACCGCGGCGTGAGATATCGTCCCCACATCGTTGAGGCTGTGTACAATTATGATTACAGCGAGCTGCTGTATGAGACAGAGCCTGAGATAGTGGAGGATATGTCGGAGTACGAGGGCGTGTTTGAAACAGTCATAGACGGTATGAAAATGGTATCGGAATCCGCATATTTCGTGTGCGAGGGACAGTATGTCAATACCTATGAATACAAGGGTATTGACGTTTCACAGGTCGCTACCAAGACAGGTACGCCCCAGAAGACCACTACTATATACAATTCGGCTATCGTGGGCTTCTATCCTGCGGATGATCCCGAGATCGCTTTCGGAATACTCATGGATGAGGGCGAGTACAGCCGTCATGTTGCGGCAAATATCATCTCTGCGTATGTAACAAGGGAATTTGATCCCGTTTATGACGAAGAGGGATATGCGGTGCTTCCGTTGTAATGTTGACAAGTATCAGATGTTTGTTGGTAAAAGTGCACAAGTAATTTTGCTTGATATTACAGAATTTTCACAAAAATTTATATTATTTGAAAAAAGACCTTTTCATACAGGACTTTTTGTGATAGAATATATACATGGTATTATATTTAAATCTATGCCCATAGCAGGCTGGCGTTGGGCGGATCAAATTCAGAGAGGGGAAAAATATGTCACAGATCATTGCAGTAACCGCAGGTAAGGGCGGCACAGGTAAGTCTACAACATCGGCTAATGTGGCTACGGCTCTTGCTGCGCTCGGTAAAAAGACTCTGGTAGTAGAGCTTGACTTCGGTCTGAGATGTCAGGATATCATGCTCGGCATCAAGGATAAGGTAAAGCACGATATCGGTGAATATCTGGAGGGCAAGATAGATATCCTCACTGCTACTACAAAGGTAGACCGCGTTGACAACCTTTATCTTGTCTGCGCTACACGTAACCCGTTTATTGAGATCAATCCCGAAAAGATCATGGAAGTGTGCGAGGAAATGCGTAAGCACTTCGATTACATAATCATGGATACCGCAGGTATCGGTTCCTCCGTATTCAGCGTTATCAAGGCTGCGGAGCTTATCCTGATGGTAACCACTCCCGATACCGTCTGCGTTCGTGACGGTGCTATCCTTTCCGACTTCCTGTATGTCAAGAACTGTACAAATCAGCGTCTTGTCATCAACAAGGTAAGCCCCAACTTCAAGGATGAGGATATCCTGTACGATCTTGACGAGGTTATGGATAACGTAGGTATTCCGCTTATCGGTGTTGTTCCTGAGGATATGAACATCAAGATCTGCGGTGCAAAGGGTGAGCCTCTGCCACCCAACTGTGGCGGCGCAAAGGCTTACGCAGCTATAGCAAGAAGAATAGTGGGCGAGGACGTTCCGCTGACGATCAATATCAACTAACATTTTAGGAGGATACTCCATGAATATCGCACTTATCGCACATGATTCTAAAAAGGAGCTTATGGTTCAGTTCTGTATCGCTTACTGCGGTATCCTGAGCCGACATAACATCTGTGCTACCGGTACAACAGGTAAGCTTGTTTCTGAGGCTACAGGTCTGCACATCCAGAGATTTATGAGCGGCTCCCAGGGCGGTGATCAGCAGCTGGCATCCAGCATCTCCTGCAACGAGATAGATCTGCTGATCTTCTTCCGTGATCCTATGCACGCAAAGGCAAATGAGCCTAATGATAATAACATCCTGCGTCTGTGCGATGTGCATAATATCCCTGTGGCTACTAATATCGCGACTTCCGAGGCGCTTATCCATGCTCTTGAGCGCGGCGATCTCGACTGGCGTGAGTATATGCGTTAAAGCGCAGTTAATCAGAAATAAAAGCGTACCTGTTACGGGTGCGCTTTTTTGTGTTTATGGTGCATTTTACTTGCATTTTATAGCGATTTATGGTATGATATATTAGTATATTTATGTCTGAGTGAATAATCGGAAAGGAACGAATATGAAAAGATCACTTATGATTACCGCAATGCTGGCATCTGCTGCTGTTCTGACGGGCTGTGCAGGCTCGGGCAAAACGCTTTATGAGCACGGCATGGATGTGGTGACGGATATGCATGCACTGGCAGCTGACAGTGATTATGCTGAGGCGATGCTCGGCGGCGCAACTGATGAGATGGCTGAGATAATTGAGCATATATGCAGCGGAGATCATACCGTGCCGATCGCGGTATATGAGATAGGCCCTGCCGATGAGGTGCTTGAGGAGCTGCTGGACAGCGCAGATATGAAGCTTACAGAGGAGCAGGAGCATATCATCACCGCAAGGCTGTTCGGCTCGGTAGCTTCACAGATAAACGCAGGCTATGGTGTTTCTGCTCTTGCGGCAAGCTCGGCGTTTACTGGTAGCAAGCTGTTTGTGACGGATGAAGCAGTAAACGGAACGCTTTACCTCTATGTTTTTGAGGACGCATACCCTGTGCTGATGACGTTCACTCAGGGAGAGGACGGCGCTTCTTCTGCAAGCGGAATGTTCCTGCTGGGAGATGGCTTTGACGGGCTGGACGGCGAGGAGCTTACGGAGCAGCTTTCGGATATCTTCATCCTGCGCGATGCGGACTTCACAAAGCTTGATATAGGATAATAATTAATTTTATAGTCATATAAGACAGAAAGGAAATAAGACAATGAACGTTAAACCTCAGAAGGGAATGCAGGAATACCTGCCCGAAGCGGCGGCTCAGAGAGACCGCCTTATGAACATCATCCTTGATACTTACACAAAGAGCGGCTTTACCCGCATCTATACCCCCGCTGTTGAGAGCGCGGAGAATCTCGACAAGAGCGACGGCGGCGATAATCTCAACCTTATCTTCCGCATCATGAAGCGCGGCGATAAGCTGGCTTCCGCCCTCGCAAAGACTCCCGTTGACGAAAAGGAGCTGTGCGATCTGGGTCTGCGTTATGACCTCACACTGCCCCTGTCCCGTTACTATGCAAACAACCGCAACAGCCTGCCCAATCCGTTCAAGGTAATCCAGATAGACAAGGTATACCGTGCGGAAAGACCCCAGCGCGGACGTCTGCGTGAGTTCGTGCAGTGCGATATCGATATCCTCGGCTCTGACAGCTACTGCTGCGAGATAGAGCTGATCTCTGTTACCGCAAAGGCGCTCAGCAAGATAGGCATCGGTGAGTTTACCGTGCGTGTGAACGACAGACGCGTGCTGAGAAACTCCCTTATGACAATGGGCTTCCCCGAGGAGAGCCTTGACACCGTATCCGTAAGCTTTGACAAGCTGGATAAGATAGGCGCAGAGGGCGTTGCTGCGGAGCTTACTGAAAAGGGCATGCCCGAAAATGCTATCAAGGCGCTGACAGGTCTGCTGGAAAAGGGCAAGCTCACCCTTGACGACATGGCTGAGTACTGCTCCGAGGACGCTAAGGAGATACTGGAGCAGCTTCGTACAGTAATTACAACTGCCGACAAGCTGTCCGACGGCTACTCCGTTGAGTTTGACCCCTCTCTTGTAAGAGGTCAGGGCTACTACACAGGTACTGTGTTCGAGGTGGCAAGCAAGCAGTTCGGCGGTACAGTTGCAGGCGGCGGACGTTACGATAACCTCATCGGCAGATTCACAGGCGACACTGTTCCAGCAGTCGGCTTCTCCATCGGATTTGAGCGTATCTTCTCCATCGTTCAGGAGAACAACATCCAGCTTGCAGGCACCCGCAAGAAGACCGCTGTTCTGTACAAGGCAGAGGATGTTCTGGACGCTATCGCAAAGCAGGCGGAGCTTGAAAGCGAGAGCGATGTTACACTCGTACTCGTACCCAACCCCAAGAAGATAGACAAGGTTTACAGCAGAGTTAAGCAGCAGGGCTTTTATGAGATCATTAAGGTGAATCTGTAATGCAGACGATAGTGATAAGGCTTGTGCCCGAAAAGCTAAAAAATTACGACATTGACTTGATCTTTGACGTGACCGACAAAATAGAAAGAGTAACAAAGTGGGCTATAATCTCAAACGAATTTGATGATAACTTAATGGCAATGTGGTTTGAAACGGAAAACGCAAGAGAAAACTACCCTCTGATTGTAAAGTTATTCAGTAAAAAGAAGTTTCTCAAAAACGACTTATCAAAAAGTGCGGAAATATATATTTCAGAGAATGAGCATGAAAGTATACAAAACTGCACAATGGTCTATCCCGAATAAAAGGAACAAAAAAATGCAGACGATAATTGTAACGTTGGACATAAAAAAACTTGATAAGATAGATTTTGCACTTCATGATCGTATCGTTGAACGGGCATCAGAGGTGTCGGACGGAAAGGTCGTGGATGGTGAAAATGGGTACTTCAGCCCCACAGGTGTTGGAGTATGGCTTGCCGCCGAAAACGCAGAGGAGGGCGCAGAGCTTCTTGTAAAGCTTTTTGAGAGCGAGAGCTTCTGCGGCAATGATCTGACAGCGGCAGCTGAGATATTTATCTCGGAGCAGGAAAGGGCATTGCTGTTTGATTGCACTAGAGTATATCCGACAGAATAAGAGGTTTCTATGAAAAAACAATTTCTTGAAATAGGCAAGATAGTTGCCACGCAGGGCATCCGTGGCGAGGTGAGAGCGCAGTATTACTGCGACAGCGCCGAGGTGCTGTGCGATTTCGATACCCTGTACTTCGACAGGGGAAGAACTGAGATACACGTTTCCCGTGCGTATCCCCACAAGAACATCGTGGTGATGAAGATAGACGGCATCGATACCATCGAGCAGGCTCAGCCGTACATCGGCAAGATACTGTACATGGACAGGGACGATGCGGAGCTCGAGGAGGGACTGTACTTCATTCAGGACATCATCGGACTTACCGTAAAGGATGTTGACACAGGTGTTGTGTACGGCAAGATAACGGATGTTTATCAGAACGGCGCAAGCGATGTGTATTCCATCAAAAAGGACGGCGGAGAGCTTATGTTCCCCTGCATCGATGAGGTAGTCATCAAGACCGACATCGAGGGCGGAGAGATGCTGATACGTCCGCTCCCGGGTCTGTTTGACGATATTGAAAGTGACGACAATGAGAACGATGGCTGATTACAAAAACAGAGCTCCGCAACGGAGGGCAACATGAGGATCGATATTGCAACGCTGTTCACGGATATGTGCGACAGCGTTCTTCACGAGAGCATCGTGGGTCGGGGCATTAAGAACGGCTTCATCGAGATATACACCCACGACATCCGTGATTACACCGAAAACAGACACCGCAAGGTGGATGACAAGCCTTACGGCGGCGGCACGGGCATGGTCATGCAGGCTCAGCCTGTGTATGACTGCGTGATGGATATAATCTCAAAGCACGAAAAGCGCCCGAGGGTGATATATATGTCGCCGCAGGGTGAAACACTGACGCAGGAAAAGGTCAAGGAGCTTGCCGCTGAGGATGGGCTTATCCTACTTTGCGGCCACTACGAGGGCATAGACCAGCGCGTTCTGGATGAGCTGGAGTGCGAGGAGCTTTCCATAGGCGATTATGTGCTGACAGGCGGCGAGTTGCCTGCGCTCATCGTAGCGGATGCGGTGGCACGTCTGCAGAAAGGTGTGCTTCCTAACGAGGACGCTTACAGCATCGAGAGCCACTACAACGGGCTTCTGGAGCATCCGCAGTACACCATGCCGAGAGAGTGGCGCGGCAGAGAAGTGCCTATTGAGCTGACGCTTGGCAACCATGAGGTCATATCCGAATGGCAGAGAAAGGCGGCGCTGAGAGTTACGGCAGAAAAGCGCCCTGATATGCACGAGATATACATGGACAGACTGGTGCAGGAATTCTGGGACGGCTTTATCTCAGCAAAGGGACTGGACGATGACACCGATTATACCCAGATATTCCGAGTAGGAAGCAACGAGGGCGAATCTAACAGGCTGCTGAAGCGTGTGCTTCGCGGCAAAAAGCGAGCTACCACCTGCCTTTACACCGATGACGATATCCTACCCGAAAAGGGCGAATACTGCATAATCACCGATTGGGACGGAGTGCCGCGCTGTGTGACGAAAGTAACGCGCGTGCAGGTCATCCCTTTCAACAAGATAACGCTTGAGCAGGCGCTCAAAGAGGGCGAGGACACTACCCTTGAAGCATGGCGCGACACGCACAGGGAGGTCTATGCCCGAAACGCGGAGCAGCTTGACTTTGAGTTTTCCGATGACAGCAAGATAATCTACGAGGAATTCCGCGTGGAATACAAGGAGTGATATTATGTTCAGAGATATGAGAAGATTCAGACAGAAGCTTTCCGAGGAGGAGAGCATTGCAATGCTTGAAAGAGGAAGCTGGGGCGTGCTTTCCGTTCTGGGTGACGAGGGCTATCCTTACGGCGTACCGCTGTGCTATGCGTACAGTGACGGAAAGATATATTTCCACTGTGCAAGGAGCGGTCACAAGAACGATGCGCTGAAAAATGAGCCAAAGGCGTCTTTTTGCGTAGTTGACAGCGATGAGATAGTTCCCGAGGAGTATACATCTCATTTCCGCAGTGTTATCGTATTCGGAAAGGTACATGAAGTAGAGGATGACAGGATACGCCGTGATGTCATCGAGCGCATTGCGGTGAAGTTCCATCCGCATGATACAGCAGAGCACAGAAACATGGCTATCGATAAGCAGTTCAGACCCATGTGCATCCTTGAAATGGATATAGAGCACATCAGCGGCAAGGAAGCTATCGAGCTTGTAAAGAAGAGGGAAGCGAATGTTTGATATAATCATTGCAGAGGATGAGCAGACCCTGAGCGAATGCAGAAGAATGCGCGAGGAGGTCTTTGTACGCGAAAAGAAAGTTGATCCCGCGGTCGAGCAGGATGAGCATGATATTTTAGGCGGCGCGTGCGAGCATTTCCTCATAACAGAGGATGGTGAGAGCATAGGCGCGCTGCGCTGTATGATGGAGGACGACACCGTGCGCCTGCAGCGCTTCTGTGTGCTGAGAGACAAGCGCGGCAACGGTGCAGGCAGGGCGGCAGTGGAGCTTATCGAAAGATACTACCGCGCTATCGGAGCGACAAGGATAGAGCTGGACGCCAAGTGCTCCTCGCAGGAGTTTTACGAGAACTGCGGATATAAGGTGATATCCGAGCGTTTTGTGGAGGCGGATGTTCTCCATGTTAAGATGTTGAAAGAATTATGAGGTCGGTAGAATGACAAAGAATGCATTTATTGCAATTACAGGCAGGGCGAATGCGGGAAAATCCTCGCTTACAAATCTGCTGGTGGGTGAAAAGGTGTCCATAGTCAGCGAGAAGCCGCAGACTACCAGAAACCGCATCAACGGCGTGCTGACACAGGGTGATATCCAGTATGTATTCATAGATACCCCCGGCATGCACAAGGCGAAGACAAAGCTTTCCGAGCACATGGTGAAATCCATACGAACATCGGTGGATGACGTTGACTGCGCTATCCTTATGGTGGATGTGACAAAGAAGCTCTCCGCCATCGAGCAGGACCTTATCCGCAGCTTTGCATCCCACGGTACTGAGGTCATCCTGCTGCTGAATAAGATAGACCTGCTGAAATCAAAGAGCGAGGTGCTGGGTATCATCCAGCAGTACAGCGAGCTTTACGATTTCGCTGAGATAATTCCGATAAGCGTAAAGAACCGCATAAATACAGACAAGATAATGCCTGTACTGGAAAAGTATGCGGTAGAGGGCGAGCATTTCTTCCCCGATGATATCGCAACTGATCGCACAGAGCGCTTCATGTGCGCTGAGATAGTGCGCGAAAAGGTGCTGTGGACGATGCAGGAGGAGATACCTCACGGCGTTGCAGTGGATATCGAGAGCTTCAGGGTGCGCGAAAAGAACGGTCAGGAGCTTATCGATATCGGCGTTGTTATCATCTGCGAAAAGGATTCACACAAGGGCATGATAATCGGCAAGGGCGGTGAGAAGCTCAAGACTATCGGCTCTCTTGCACGCAAGGATATGGAGGAGCTTCTGCAGGCAAAGGTAAATCTTCAGATGTTCGTAAAGGTCAAGGAGGACTGGCGTAACAGGGAGAGATTCATCGCGGATATGGGTCTTGCGGATGAGTAAAGCGTAATTTCGAGGTTTAGTATGAAGATAGAAAAGCGTATAAAAGAGACATTTGTTGTAATCGGCAAAGAAGGTTCAACGATGGATGGTCAAGGCTTTATTCAAAAACTGTGGGAGGATGCAAATTCTCACTTCAATGAAGTTCAATCGTTAGCCAAGAAAGATGAAAATGGTAATTTGGTTGGTATTTGGGGTGCAATGTCAGATTGTTCCCGTTCATACAAACCGTGGGAAGAAAACTTCAGCAAAGGGCTATACCTTGCAGGTGTTGAATGTGTTGACGATGCTGAAGCGCCGAATGGATGGAAAAAATGGACGATTCCAGGTTTTGAATATATTTGCGTAGAAACCGAGAATGAAAATACTTTTGCTGAAGTTCTAAGCTATATGGGTGCGAACAATATTGCATTGGTTGGTGCCGTTCATGATTTTACTTGTCCTGCAAGCGGAAAGAACTATATGTTTTTCCCAATCAGAAGCATCTGATCACATTACAATTTGTTGTGGAGGTAAAATATGCTCTACACATACGACGGCATCGTTGTCGGGCGGCGTGAGATAGGCGACAACAGCTGCTTTATCGACATACTGACGGATGAGCAGGGCATCGTTGTGGCAAAACAGGGAGAGATTCATCGCGGACATGGGTCTTGCGGATGAGTGACAGGAGGTAGACGGATGTTCAAGTGGAAGTATAAGAAATACGGTCTGAAGATAATTGACTGGCTCAAAAGTGTCTCCACAGGTCCTGAGGGCATCAGCATCGATAAAATGTTGCTTTGTGCATCGGGGCTTGCAGGATATGCGTGCCGTCAGGCGGTAAAAGAAAACCGTGAGCCTGTTATGGTTGTCGCCACAAAAAACAACAAGAATTTCTATATGGGCGATGCGGTGAACAGATATGTTCTTGAGGATAAGTACAGCGTCCTGAGTGCCTGCAACGCTTTTTTCGAGAACTACGCAAAGGTCGGAGAAGATATCCCCGATGTGACGGAGATAGTGAAAAAAGCCGTGCTCGGCATTGGCGATGAAAGCTACAGGCTATGGGGTCTCTATGAACCGGATAATATCTACTGTTCCGTCAGAAAGTACTGGAACGAGATATACGGCGAGATGATCGCACCTTGCTGTAAAAAGGCAGAGGAGATGCCTGTGCTGTTTGCCACCGTTCTTCAGAATATAATGGCGATTTCCTCGCAGGCCGCACCTGCACGGGAACTGTACTGCGACGCACTTGAATGTGTTATCTTTATTTCCAAAATGGACGATGATTCTATATAGAAGCAGGGGAGGTCACCATGCTTTTTACTTACGACGGCATCGTCGTCGGGCGGCGTGAGATAGGCGACAACAGCTGTTTCATCGATATACTGACGGATGAGCAGGGCATCGTTGAGGCAACGGCGCACGGCGCAAAGAAGATGAACAGCGCACTGCTGAGCTCAGCCTCGCTGTTTTCTTATTCCACATTCTGCCTTAACAAGACAAAGCTGAGGTACACCGTCAACAGCGCAAAGCCGAAGTACAGCTTCCACGAGATAGGCTCAGACATCGAGAAGCTGGCGCTGGCATCGTATTTCGCGCAGGCGGTGAAGTTCTGTACGCCTGAGGAGCAGAATCAGGACAGCATGGTGCGGTTTTTCGCCATCGCTTTGTTTGAGATAAACAAGGCTAAGCGCCTGGAAACGGTGCGCTCGGCATTCGAGTTCAGGTATTCTGCAATGTTGGGTTACCGTCCCGATCTGCGCGCGTGCTTCAACTGCGGATGCTATGAGCATGATGAGATGTTCTTCCTGCCCTCAAGGGGTGAGATAGTCTGCGGTGACTGCTTTGACAGGGATTACGGCGGACGTTATTTCGTGCTGCCTAAGGAAACGCTTTCTGCGCTGAGGAATATCCTGTATGCGCCGCTTGACAGAGCGTTCCGTTTTAATATATCGGGAGATGCGGCGGCGGTGCTGTCCCGCGTTACCGAGAGCTATTTTCTCTCTCATACGGAGAGAACTTTCCCCGCGCTGGAATATTACAAGGGTATAAGAATAGACAATATCGTGTAATGCTGGAGGTTTGGTATGGCTAAGGGTAATTATATTCACTGCGACGGATGCGGTATAACCTATGAGAATAAAGGCACAGGCTGCTGCCCGAACTGCGGCGCGTCTGCGGCAGTATTACCAAAGGGTATAGCAAGCCTTGATGATATGCGTTTTGATTCGGACAGACTTGCGCTGAAGAACTATCTTGTGCTGCTTATAACTGTTGTGGTACTTGCAGGTATCAGCCTGTGGATGGCTTCTGTTGCAGGCGGCAGAGCTGCGGAGTACCGCGAGACATATGAGCAGGTAAGGGCGGTTGTTGACAGCGGTGCTTACGCCGAGGCTCTTGATGAATACAACACTATGAAGAGCAAGATCGAGAGCGGAAATTATCGCTTTACCGACGAGGAGCTGCAGGCATATTACGAGGCAGAGGCTGCATTTTCGCAGCTGCCCGCTAATATATACCAGAGCCTTGCCGAAGCAAAGGGCGAGCTTTCGTATCTGAATGCAATGACAGTGATGAATGTGATATCCGCGGCTGTCTATGTCATTTCGGTGATACTGGTGCTGCTGAGATTCAGGATTTCTTTCAGGATACTGATGGGCGCATGTATATTAGGTATAGCGATTCAGGTCATACTTGAGCTCTGGGGTCTTCTGGGGATGGGCACGAGCTTATCCGTACACAGGATCATGATATATATTATGGGCTGTATTCCTCTGATAAGAGAGTGCGTGGGCAATGATATGCTGATAAACGGTGCGTTTTCGTCATCCTCTAAGGCTGTGTCTGTTTCCGCCGCAAATGCTCCTGTGGGAGCGGCAATGCCCAAGGTGCAGGAGCTGTACAGCTTTGAGGATATGCCTGAGCTTTCGGGTATGAGAGGTCTTGAGGATGCTCAGCCGCTTGAAAGTCAGGATGCTGACGACGAGGACGACGTTATGGACGAGATAGCGCCCATCGGTGTTGAGCAGACGCGCTCCGAAGCGCCTGTGTTCAAGCCGTCCGATGTTGCGCCTGAGGTGCAGCCTGTAGTTCCGCTGACGAATTATCGTGTGGGTGACAGTGTTACGGATGATGGCGAGAATGTGGCGGTAACTCCGCTGGCACGTCCGATGTTCGAGGTGGATATGATGGATACTGAGTCCATGCCGGATATAGGCGGCGATGTGCCTGAGGATTCTCCTGCAATGACAGTCAGTGCGGATATGTCCTCGCCCACAGCAGATAAGCCTGTGGGTATCTGGTTCTGCTCCGTGTGCGGAAACCTTAACGAGCATGTAAAGGTGTGCAACGGCTGTGGAAGTCCAATAAAATAATGGCGCGTTTTTATGAAAACGAGGTAATAAATGAATAAATATTATAAAAAATTAGAGCTCGACAAGATACTGGAGCTTCTTGCCGAGCAGACATACAGTGATACCTGCCGTGAGCAGGCACTGAAATTAAAGCCCGTGTTCGATGCGGATAAGATGCGTTCCGAGTTGAAAAAGACGGATGATGCGTTCAAGCTCTCCGCAAAGTTCGGCACACCGAGATTCCGCAGGATAAAGGATATCACAGGCTCACTCAAGCGCTGCAAGAGTGGTTCGGCGCTCGGCTTCCGTGAGCTGCTTGACGTGGCTGAGATACTGCGTGAAACAGGTATGCTGTGCGATTGGTACAGCCAGTGCTCCAACATTGAAAACAGCCTTGATGAATACTTCACCGAGCTGTATCCTATCAAGAACCTTGAGCAGCGTATTTCCGACAGCATCATCTCCGAGGAGGAGATGGCGGACAGCGCAAGCCCCGAGCTTGCCTCCATACGAAAGAGGATAGTAAGGCAGGGACTGAACATCCGTGAGCAGCTGGATAAGCTCATCAAGAACAAGAATACGCAGAAATATCTGCAGGAGAATATCGTCACCATGCGTGACGGAAGATACGTTGTGCCTGTGCGCTCCGAGCACAAGAACGATGTCCCCGGTCTGGTGCATGACACCTCGGCTACGGGTCAGACATTCTTTATCGAGCCTATGAGCGTAGTTGAGGCAAACAACGAGATACGCGTGCTGAAATCCCGCGAGCAGGCGGAGATAGAGCGTATCACCCGTGAGCTTTCCGAGCAGGTAGGTGAGAACGCCGACGCCATCATGAACAATTTCCGTGTGGCAGAGATACTGGAGCTGTATTTTGCAAAGGCAAATCTCGGCGCGAAGATGAAAGGCGTTGCGGCGGAGATATCGGACGAGCCAAAGGTAGTTCTGCATAATGCAAGACATCCTCTTATAAACGCAGATACCGTAGTGCCTATTTCCGTGGAGATAGGCGAGAGCTATGATTGCCTTATCATCACAGGCCCTAATACGGGCGGTAAGACAGTAGCTATCAAGACAGTGGGTCTGCTGACGCTCATGACCATGTGCGGACTTATGATACCTGCGGGCGACGGTAGCGTTATCGGCGTTTTCGGCGGTATATATGTGGATATCGGAGATGAGCAGAGCATCGAACAGAGCCTGTCTACTTTCTCCTCGCACATGACCAATGTTATAAAGATACTGGGCATGGCGGATGAGCGCTCGCTGGTGCTGATAGACGAGCTTGGCAGCGGTACTGACCCTGTAGAGGGTGCGGCGCTTGCCGTATCCATCCTTACCACACTGAAGAATTATTCCGCCAAGGTAGTTGCCACAACGCACTATCAGGAGGTAAAGATGTTCGCACTTGAAACAGATGGCGTTGAGAACGCCTGCTGTGAGTTCGATGTGAACACACTTAAGCCTACCTACCGCGTTATCGTGGGCGTACCGGGTAAATCCAATGCGTTTGCGATATCCTCAAAGCTTGGCATGCCTGATGATGTCATCGGCCTTGCAGAGAGCCTTGTAAGCTCAGAAAACAAGCGATTTGAGCAGGTGGTGGACGCTCTGGAAAGATCCCGTCAGGAGCTGGAGGAGCTGAAAGAGAGCATAGCTGTATCCGAGCGCAACGCAAAGATGACCGAAAGCGAGCTGAAGCAGAAGCTTTCCGAGCTTGAGGCTCAGAAAGAAAAGGAGCTGGAGAACGCACGTCAGCGTGCCATGAGCATAATCGAGGAGACCCGTATGCGCTCCAACATGCTGCTGAATGAGCTGGACGAGATAAAGAAGATCAAGGACAAGGAAGAGTTCCGCAAGCGCCACAGTGCGGCTAAATCGGGCGTTGGCGGTGCTCTTAACAAGATGCACGATGAGGCTAACCCTGTGATGGAGCGCAGAACGGATGAATATGTTCTTCCGAGACCGCTCAAGGCAGGCGATACCGTAATGCTTGCGGATACCCGCAAGGAGGGTACTCTGCTGACAGTGCCGAATATGTCGGGCGCGTGCTTTGTGCAGGTTGGTATGATGAAAGTCAAGACCAATCAGAAGAACCTGCGCCTTATCGATAACACCAAGAAGCAGTCTGCTCCTGTAGGCGGCAAGGTGAAGAAGCAGCTTAAATCAAATATGGAGCGCAAGGGCACACTGGAGCTTGACATCCGCGGCATGATGGGTGACGAGGGTGTGCTGGAGGTGGAGCGCTTTATCGACAGCTCTATCCTCGGCGGTATCCATTCCGTAACAATAATCCACGGCAAGGGTACAGGCGCACTGAGAGCCGCAGTGCATCAGGCGCTCAAGACCAATCCCTCTGTAAAGAGCTATCGTCTCGGTGCTTACGGCGAGGGCGAAGCAGGCGTTACTGTTGTGGAGCTGAAATGATAATATAAGATCTGCGAACATTAAAAAGCCACTTTTGATATTGATGTCAAAAGTGGCTTTATGTTGTTCATGGCATTGACTTTATGTGGATGCTCTGTTATAATTAATTCGATGATAAATAAGAATTTGACGAGGTGAGAATATGGCGATGTGGGATCCGTGGAGAGGCTGTAAAAAATGCAGTGATGGTTGTCTGCATTGCTATATCCACAAGGGTGATGCAAAGCGCGGAATTGATACAGGTATTATTGAAAAGACCAAGGATTTTACCAAGCCCGTTGAACTCTTGAAGAACGGCAGTTACAAAATGAAACCGGGCATTGTATATACCTGTTTTTCCACTGATTTTCTGATTGAAGAAGCGGATGCCTGGCGTAAGGAATGCTGGCAGATGATAAGAAAGCGTGAGGATTGCACGTTTCTCTTTCTCACAAAGCGCATTGACAGATTTATGGAATGTATCCCTGATGATTGGGGTGACGGCTATGAAAATGTTGTTGTTTGCTGTACGATAGAAAACCAAAAGAATGCCGATTATAGGCTCGGTATTTTTTCAAAGCTCCCGATCAGACATAAGTGCATCACCGCACAACCGCTTATCGAAGCCGTCAACATTGAACGATATCTTGAAGATATTGAGCTTGTGGTAGTTGGCGGTGAATCGGATACGAATGCAAGACCGCTCAACTATGATTGGGTGCTTGATATCAGAGAGCAATGCATCACCAAAAATGTATCCTTTGAATTCAGGCAATGCGGAACACACTTTATCAAGGATAGCAAGAGATATAGATTGCAGACAAAGGATCTGTGTGCTCAGGCGAAAAAAGCGGAAATTAATTTTAAGGCTTGCAGATAGATTTCAATTTGTAGGTGAGATAATAACAAAATCCAGAGAAGAAAATCTGATCTTCTCTGGATTTACTTATTTACTGCGGTTTTGTTTATTCTCCGCAGCTCTTTTAAGGCTTACTCGTTATAGAATTCGACCTTGCCGATCTCAGAGGCGTTGCAGATCGTATTTCTCAGACGGGAGAAAAGCTCATCGTATCTGTACGGTCTGGAATTGTATTTCACTGCGCCTGTCCTCAGGGCAACGGGTATCTCCTTGCCCTCGAAGATGACGGGCTGATCGTTCCTGGCTATGATGCTTTCCGCCAGCTTCTCCACATCGGCAGGGTCGGAAAGACCTGTTATCATGGCAAATTCATCGCCGCCCACCCTGAACACAGCCATGTCATCGCCTGCTGCCTCATCTATGCGGCGGAATGCCTCCAGGATGACCTCGTCACCTGCCTTGTGTCCGTAGTCCCTGTTTATCGGCGTCAGGTGCGATACATCAAAGCACAGCACATAAGTATCCGCTTTGGAGCGTAAAAAATCGTAAAGTTCAGAAAGATCTACCTTGCGTCCCATATAATTTCCTCCTACGTTGTTTTCGTCAGCGATCAGACGCGGGAAGATATCTGCATTCCTGTACTTGTCACGGAATGCGGACGGAGATACTCCCCACAGCCTTGTAAAAGCTCTTGTAAAGACCTCGGGAGAGTTGTACTGATACCTGAACGCTATATCGGTGATGGTCATATCGCCGCGCAGGATATCCTTTGCGCTGTTGGCAAGGCGGCGCTTGGAGATATATTCCTTTATGCTGGTATGTGAGCAGTAGCGCCATATCTTCTGCAGGCTTGAAAGCGAACAGCAGCACGCATCTGCGATATCCTGCTGGGTCATTTCCTCACATAGCCTGTTTTCGATATAATCCAGTGCGTCGGCAAAGATATAGAAGCTGGTCAAGGCACGGCACTCCTTTCGTGGTCTTGTGGAATATGTGTACACAGGAAAGAACGTTCTTTCTGTATATATTCTAACACAAAATGCAGCGGTTGTCTTGATTTTCTGAGTAAATTTGCGGAAAAATCTCCTAGTTCTCAAAATGTTCCGAAATACGCTTGACAAAGTTATCAAAATGGGGTATAATCATGTTGTTTCTTAAAGTTCTCAAAAAGTTCTCATAGGAGGCGACATGGAAAGAACCATACTTCACTGTGATCTCAACGCATTCTACGCTTCGGTGGAGATGATGCTGGATCCGTCGCTGCGCGGAAAGGCGGTGGCGGTCTGCGGCAGCAAGGAGGACCGCCACGGAATAGTTCTGGCGAAATCCGAAAAAGCAAAGCGCTGCGGAGTAAAGACGGGCGAGGCTATCTGGCAGGCGCAGCAGAAATGCCGTGATCTTGTGATAGTGCCGCCGCAGTTCGATCAGTACATGAAATATTCTGCGCTGACAAGGCGTATATACGAGGATTATACCGACCTGATAGAGCCTTTCGGTATAGACGAATGCTGGCTGGATGTCACTGCAAGCAGGTTGCTTTTCGGGGATGGCGAGCATATAGCCCATGTTATCCGTGAGCGTGTTAAAAAGGAGCTGGGGCTGACTATATCCGTTGGCGTCAGCTTTAACAAGGTGTTCGCAAAGCTTGGCTCGGATATGAAAAAGCCCGATGCGGTGACCGTTATCCCGAAGCAGGGCTTCCGTGAGAGGATAGGCGGACTTCCTGCAGGCGATATGCTGGGCGTAGGCCCTGCCACAGCAAGGTTCCTGGGCGAGAGAGGTATACACACCATAGCGCAGCTTGCGGCTATTGACGATTATACTCTGAAAAAGCTGGGCAAATGCGGCGAGCAGATATGGCGCAGCGCAAACGGTCTGGATGATGCGCCCGTGCATCACATGGATTTTGTGGATACTATCAAGAGCGTGGGACATGGAACTACCTGCGTTACCGATCTGTACAATGACGAGGATGTCTGGCGTGTGATGTACAAGCTTTCGCAGGATATCTCGGCAAGGCTCAGGATATATAAGCTCAGAGCCGGCGGCGTGCAGATAGCCATAAAGGATAATATGTTCCATATAGCGCAGCATCAGCGGCCGTTGGATGCGCCTACCCAGTCCTTTGCCGAGATAGCACGGGCGGCTTTTATGCTGTTCAGGCGTGGCTATAACTGGCATACAGGGGTGCGTGCGCTTACTGTCCGTGCGATAGATCTCCGTTCCGAGAGCGAGGCGCAGCAGATATTTCTGGAAGCGGATATGGGAGCTTCCGAAAAGCAGGAGAAGCTGGAACGTGCCATGGAGAGCATACGCTCGCGCTACGGAAAGAGCTCCATCGAGATGGCGAGCCTTTTCCGAGCGCCCCGGCTTGCGGCAAAGGAGATACCCAATACCATGCCGTCAGGAATACGTATTGCAGGTAATCCCGATGCGGATGCCATACCTGATCTGCCTGTTATGGAATTTGCGTCAGGAATTTGATATTTGCATCATGCACATGACATTTGTTTTTGAAAAACCTCTTGAAAACGTTGTCATTTAATGGTATCATATATTTAACCTGAATTTCGGAGGAATTAGTATGAATAATGTTATCAACAGAAAAGCTGTAGTTATAAAGGTGCTTGTTGCCCTTGGTGCAGTGATAGGTGCTGTGGCTCTGCCGCAGATATTCCATCTTATCGGTGTCGTATCAGGTACAGGTGCGGCTGTGGGAGCGGCTCTGCTGCCCATGCATCTCCCTGTGCTGCTGGCAGGCTTCCTCGGCGGTCCTGTGGCAGGACTGATGGCAGGTGTGCTCAGCCCTGTTCTCAGCTTTGCGCTTACACAGATGCCAACCGCGGCTCTGCTGCCGTTTATGGTGATAGAGCTTGGCGTATACGGCCTTATGGCAGGACTTCTTTCCCGTGTTAAGCTGAACGGCTTTGTGAAGTTGCTTATCGTGCAGGCAGCAGGACGTCTTGCAAGGGCTGCGGCAACTCTGGCAGCGGTATACATCTTCGGAAATACTGCATTTACCGCAGAGGCTGCATGGACATTCGTAACAGCAGGTCTGTTTGGAATACTCATCCAGTGGGCGCTCGTGCCTTATCTCAGCGAAAAGCTGCAGGGTATCAGAAAGCTGTATGAGTGATATAGAAAGAGCAAAGCAGCTTCTTCACAGCGGCGGATATACCTGCGTGCTGTGCAAGGGTGATGCTGTTTATACCAGCACTGAGCGCGGTGTTGCTCCGATGGTGGAATGGCTGGATAACGGGGCAGAGCTTCACGGCTTTGCGGCGGCGGATAAGGTCATCGGAAAGGCGGCAGCAATGCTGTTCGTGCTGGCAGGTGTATCGGAGATATACAGCGATGTTATGAGCGCATCCGCAGCAGAATTCCTGAAGAACAGCGGCGTGAGATATTCTTATGATGCTCTCACACAGCACATAATCAACCGCAAGGGTGATGGTATCTGCCCGATGGAGCAGCTTACAGCGGATATGGACAGCGCTGAAGAAGCGTTTGTGGCAATAAAAGAGAAACTGACTGAATTACGAAAGGGTAAGTTATGAAGAAATTAGGATTTGGACTTATGCGTCTTCCGCTGCTTGACGGAAACGATCAGAAGAGCTTTGACAAGGAGCAGATATGCCGCATGGCAGACAGCTTTATGGAGCAGGGCTTTACATATTTCGATACAGCGTATATGTATCATGACGGCGGCAGCGAGTGCGTTGTAAAGGAAGTGCTGGTGGACCGTCATCCGCGTGACAGCTTCCTGCTTGCCACAAAGCTCCCTACAATGATGCTTAAGGAAGAGGCGGATATGGAGCGCATCTTCTCAGATCAGCTTGAAAAAACAGGCGCAGGCTACTTTGATTACTATCTGCTGCACTGCCTTACAAAGGAGAACTACGAGATCTCCACACGCCTTGGTGCGTTTGATTTCGTGATGCAGAAGAAAAAGGACGGTCTGGCACGCAGGATAGGCTTCTCCTATCACGATAATGCGGAGCTTCTGGATGAGATACTCACCGCTCACCCCGAAATGGAGTTCGTGCAGCTTCAGATCAATTATCTCGACTGGGAGGATAACGGAGTTCAGTCCCGCAAGTGCTACGAGGTAGCAAGAAAGCACGGCAAGGATATCATCGTTATGGAGCCTGTAAAGGGCGGCACGCTTGCGAACGTTCCTCCCAGAGCTGAAAAGCTACTGAAGGAAAAGGAGCCCGATAATTCCGTGGCTTCATGGGCAGTGCGCTTTGCGGCAAGCTGCGAGGGCGTTATAATGGTGCTCAGCGGCATGAGCAATATGCAGCAGCTTACCGATAATACAGGCTATATGGCGGAGTTCAGACCGCTGGACGCTGAGGAGAGAGCGCTGGTATTCAAGGTGGCAGATATCATCAATACCGCAGTTTCTGTTCCCTGTACCGCATGCCGCTACTGCGTTGAGGGATGTCCCATGAATATCCCGATACCCGAATACTTTGCGCTGTACAACGCCGAAAAGCAGGGAACAGCAGAGAGCACCTACGAGGAGACAGGCAAGGGGCTCGGCAAGGCCTCTGACTGCATAGAGTGCGGTCAGTGCGAGGGTCATTGTCCTCAGCATCTTGAGATAATAAAGCTCCTTAAGGATGTCGCAGTGACATTTGAATAACATATTACAAAGCCGCTTCTGGTGCGATATCAGAGGCGGCTTTTTCGTGCTGTTGACTTTTTGCGGTTTGTTTGCTATAATCAATCTGTCGATAAATAAGGATTTGTAGGGGCGACCTGTGGTCGCCCGTTTATGACGATCGTGTTTTAGCGGGCGACCACAGGTCGCCCCTACACCGATGCGTTAATTAATATCGTGTGTCAAATCTCATTTTGTTTATAAGTTAACGCAATCCAGAGAAGATATATCTCCTCTGGATCTTTTATGTCATCCTGCTTTGGCAATTTCCAGTTTTTGATCTGTTTCCAATTGGAATTTCCAGTTTTTTCTCGACAAAATGTGTTAATTATTTGTTACAAATTATAGGTTTCTGCTGTGATTAAAGGATGAGGATGGTAAACAAATGGCTTAACAGCCGCGTTTTTCGGCTTTGCGATGCCTTTTTATACAAATTGGTAAATAAATGTAAAAATTTCCAAAAAGTACTTGAAATTTTATCCAGTATATGGTAATATAAGGATGCAAGAAAACTTATGGAGGTTTTAAAAAATATGAATCAGATCAAAGTATTAATCGGTAACGACACCGCAGACTGCGGTATGGCATGGGCAGGAGCAATGAAAGCAGCAGGTATGTACGCTATAACACGCCGCTGTGACGGAAACTCTGTGCTGAACTCTATCAAGTCCGAAGCGCCTGATGTGGCGGTGCTGGATGAGAGGATGCCTTTCTGTGACGCGCTGGAGGTCATCCGCCGATTAAAGATGGAAAAGAAGTATGTGCCTCAGGTAATAGTAGTGACAAGCATGATCACTCCTCAGCTTGAGCGTGAGGCTGTCAGCGCAGGTGCTGCCTGTGTGATGATGAAGCCCATCGACCCGAAATTCCTTGTGACACGTATCTCCGAGCTGTGCGGCTTTGAGCACGAGCCTACCGCTGTCCCTGATGAGACAGACCTTGAATGTGCGGTCACTGAGATAATCCATCAGGTGGGAATTCCTGCTCACATCAAGGGCTACCACTATCTCCGCACCGCAATTATGCTCTCAGTCAATAATGACGACATGATAAACTGCATCACAAAGCTGCTCTATCCCACGGTTGCAAAAAGATATCAGACCACATCCTCCCGCGTTGAGCGTGCTATCCGTCACGCTATCGAGATCGCATGGGACCGCGGCGACATCGATGTGCTTACACGCATTTTCTCCTACACGATACATACATCCCGCGGAAAGCCCACAAACTCTGAATTTATAGCGCTCATCGCAGATCACCTGCGCCTGAAGTTCAAGTCAAGAAATGCAGTTCCTGCTTACAGATGATCGGAATTACATAAAGCCACCGTTTTCGCGGTGGCTTATCTTTTTGGGATAACAAAAAGAGGGAAGCGCTTGCTTCCCTCTTGATGATTCAATAATATCAGCCGTTGTTCTGAGCTGCTCTCTTAGCCTCGATATCAGCCAGAGCGTCCTTGCGGGAGAGATTGATCCTGCCCTGCTGGTCGATCTCCATTACCTTAACGATGATCTCATCGCCGATGGATACAACGTCCTCGACCTTTTCAACGCGTCTGTTCTCAAGCTTGGAGATGTGTACCATACCGTCCTTGCCGGGAGCGATCTCTACAAATGCGCCGAAGTTCATGATACGAACTACCTTACCCTTGTAGATAGCACCGATCTCGGGAGGATTAACGATAGTACCGATAACCTGTACACAAGCGTTTGCCTTTTCCATATCAAGACCGCAGATGAATACGTTACCCTCATCATCGATATCGATCTTGCACTCGAAGTCAGCGCAAAGCTTCTGGATGATCTTGCCGCCCTTACCGATGACCTCGCTGATCTTATCAGCGGGAACCTTGGTGGTGAGCATCTTGGGAGCGTACTTACCAACTTCCTTGCGGGGCTCAGGAATAGCCTTGAGCATGATCTCGTCAAGGATGTAGTTACGTGCTGTGTGAGTTGTTTCGATAGCCTGACGGATGATCTCAGGTGTAAGACCGTCGATCTTCAGGTCCATCTGGATAGCTGTGATACCGTCATGTGTACCTGCTACCTTGAAGTCCATATCGCCGAAGAAGTCCTCAACGCCCTGGATATCGATCATTGTATCCCATCTGTCACCCTCGGTGATAAGACCGCAGGAGATACCTGCAACGGGCTTCTTGATCGGAACACCTGCATCCATCAGAGCAATTGTGGAGCCACAGATAGAGCCCTGGGATGTGGAGCCGTTGGAGGAAAGTACCTCAGAAACCAGACGGATAGCGTAGGGGAACTCCTCAACGGAGGGGATAACAGGAACAAGAGCACGCTCAGCCAGTGCACCGTGACCGATCTCACGTCTGCCGGGGCCGCGGCTTGCCTTTGTCTCGCCTACGGAGTAAGCGGGGAAGTTGTAGTGGTGCATATAGCGCTTGCCCTCTTCCTCGTCAAGACCCTCAAGCTTCTGGGAATCGCTTACGGGACCCAGTGTAGCGATAGTCATTACCTGTGTCTGTCCTCTTGTGAACAGACCAGAGCCGTGTACTCTGGGAAGAACGCCGACCTCAGCAGCCAGAGGACGGATCTCGTCCATTCTTCTGCCGTCAACACGCTTGCCCTCGTCCAGCAGCCAGCGGCGTACTACGAACTTCTGCAGCTTGTAGATGCACTCGTCGATCATGCCGATCTTCTCGGGGTATACCTCGTCAAACTTTGCATGGATATCGTCAACGATGGGTGCAAGGCGCTCCTCGCGGATGTTTTTGTCGTCTGTGTCAAGAGCGAACTTAACACGGTCGATAGCGAACTCGGAGATAGCGTCGAACATATCGTGGTCAACTTCCTGGGACTCGAAAGCAAACTTGGGCTTGCCGATCTGAGCCTGGATATCCTTGATGAAGGGGATGAGGCTTGTGGTGATCTCCTTGTGACCGGCCATGATAGCTTCGATCATCTTCTCATCGGGAACCTCGTTAGCGCCTGCCTCGATCATAACTACCTTATGCTCGGAGGAAGCAACTGTCAGTGTGAGGTCTGTCTTTGCTCTCTGCTCGAGAGTGGGCATCATAACGATCTCGCCGTCAACCAGACCAACGGAAACGCCGCCGATAGGGCCGTTCCAGGGGATATCGGAAATGGAAACTGCGATTGATGCACCGATCATGCCGAGGATCTCGGGGGATGCATCGGGATCAACAGCCAGAACTGTCATTGTGATAGCTACGTCATTTCTCATATCCTTGGGGAACAGAGGACGCATAGGACGGTCAACTACACGGGAAGTGAGGATCGCCTTTTCGGACGGACGGCCCTCTCTCTTGAGGAAGCCGCCGGGGATCTTACCTACGGAGTACAGTCTCTCCTCGTAATCAACGGCTAAGGGGAAGAAATCCACGCCGTCACGGGGCTTAGCGGAAGCGGTTACGTTTACCATAACAACAGTCTCGCCGTACTTTACCCAGCAGGAGCCGTTTGCGAGTCCGCATACCTTGCCTGTCTCAACGGTGAGCTCACGGCCTGCGAACATTGTCTTGAAAACTCTGTAATTTTCAAACATCTTTTTTATTTCCTTTCATTATAGTTGTTTAAGGTCCGCAGCTTTAGCAATTAAACTCAACCTGCGGAGCACCGCATGCTCAGTTTAATGCTAACCTCTGCGTACCTTTAGTGTGATAAAGTAATTCAAGAGTAATACAAAAGGGGCAGAACTGAGCTTTTAAGCGCAGTGCTGCCCATTTTTGCACTTGATTACTTACGGATACCCAGCTTAGCGATGATTGCTCTGTAACGCTCGATGTCCTTCTTCTGCAGGTAGTTGAGGAGGTTTCTTCTCTTACCTACCATCTTCAGCAGACCACGTCTGGAGTGGTGATCCTTCTGGTGAACCTTGATGTGCTCAGTCAGGTCGTTGATTCTCTTTGTGAGAATTGCGATCTGAACCTCAGGAGAACCTGTGTCGTTGTCTGCAAGGCGGTTAGCCTCGATTACCTGTGCCTTTTCTTCTTTTCTTAACATAGTAACACCTCATAAAATTTTTATTCCGTCATCATAGTGGCGGGACTGGTGTTTATCCACGCTCCATGAATACGGTATATTGTGCATAGCACAACACGATTATTATAACATATTAATTTCTGTTTGTAAAGAGGTTTTAGAAAAATATTTTACATTATTTTATTATTATACAGGGAACTGCTCCGTATCAGTCGAATCTCAGGCTCTTGTAATCCGCGGTAAGCTCATTCCAGTTATCCAGGGCAAGCCGTGCTATCTGCGGATCGTACATGATGCCGATGTTCTTCTCTATCTCTGAGCGCACCGTTTCCATGGGCAGTGCGTTGCGGTAGGAGCGCTTTGATGCCATTGCATCGATGGAATCGCACACGGCTATTATTCTGGAGCCGAGGGGTATCTCCTCGCCCTTTGCGCCAAACGGATAGCCTCTGCCGTCCCAGCGCTCGTGGTGATGGAGCAGGATAGCCGCTATGCGTGTGAAATGCTCTGAGCGGCTCATTATATTTGCACCTATCTCAGGGTGCTTCTTCATGAGCTGCCATTCCTCATCGTCCAGCCTGCCCTCCTTGAGCAGCACTCTGTCGGGGATGCCTATCTTTCCTATATCGTGCAGATGGCCTGCTATGTGTATCTCCTGCATCTCGTTCTCGTCCATGCCCAGCTTTCTGCACAGAAAGCACGCCATATCGCTGACTCTGCGTGAGTGGTCGCCTGTATACGGGTCGCGGGCGTCCAGTGCAGAGGTTATACATTCCACAAGCTCGTGGTTTTCAAAGTTTGTTTCACAATCGCAGTTCATAGTGCCTCCAATGATGTCAGATACATGATAGGTTAGAATAAACTAACCTGTTATTATTGTACACCAAGAACAAAAATATGTCAACATCTTTTGAAAAAACCATTGACAATGGTACGAAATCGTACTATAATATAAAACGTTTGTATAAGGAGGTAGGCGATGAGAAATAAAGCATCCGCTGCTCTGGAGCGGTTCAATTATCTGATAAGTGCCATAGATTCGGCTTACCATGATGTTTCGCAGAGCTTGGGTATGGCTGATAGTTCGATGGTGGTACTTTATGCAGCTTGCTATAATGGAGGCAGCTGTCTTGTGAGTGATATAAGCGGACTTACGGGAATGAGCAAGCAGACTATAAATTCTGCGCTTCGTAAGCTTGAGCGTGAGGGAATTATAACGCTCGAGCAATTCGGCGGTAAGAAAAAAACAGTACTTCTGACAGAAGAGGGAAAGGCGCTTGCGGCAAAGACCGCTTTACGGGTCATTAACATTGAAAATGAGATAATGGGCTCCTGGAGTAACGAGGATCGTGACAAATATCTGGAGCTGACACAAAGATATCTGAATGAATTCAGAGAGAAAGCATCAAGTATTTTATCGGAGGAACAACTATGAACATACAGCTTTCGGAGCATTTCACCTACAGCAAGCTGCTCCGTTTTACATTGCCGTCCATCGTTATGATGATATTCTCATCCATATACGGTGTGGTGGATGGTTATTTCGTTTCAAATTATGTCGGTAAGACGCCTTTTGCGGCGGTGAATTTCATCATGCCGTTCCTTATGGTGCTGGGAGCGGTGGGCTTCATGCTTGGCACAGGCGGCAGCGCGCTCATTTCAAAGACCATGGGCGAGGGTGACCGCGACAAGGCTAAGAGGATATTCTCGCTGCTGGTCTATGTGGGAGCAGCTCTGGGCATTGTCATTGCTGCGCTGGGAATAATTTTTATTGAGCCTGTGGCTGTGCTGCTTGGCGCTGAGGGTGACATGCTGGCTGACTGCGTGCTTTACGGACGTATAATCCTGCTGGCGCTTCCCGCGCTGTTACTCCAGTTTGAGTTCCAGACATATTTTGTCACAGCCGAGAAGCCGCAGCTTGGTCTTGCGGTGACGGTTGCGGCAGGTGTTACCAACATGGTTCTGGACTGGCTGTTCATGGCGGTATTCCAGTGGGGCATCGTAGGAGCTGCCTCAGCGACAGCGATAAGTCAGGCTGTGGGCGGAATAACTCCGCTGTTCTATTTTGCTTCAGATAATTCCAGCCTGCTGCGCCTTACGAAAACGAGGATAGACGGCAGGGTGCTGCTCAAGACCTGCACCAATGGCTCGTCCGAGCTTATGAGCAATATTTCCATGTCCATCGTGGGAATGTTGTATAATGTGCAGCTTATGAAATACGCAGGCGAGGACGGAGTTGCAGCGTACGGCGTACTGATGTATGTAAACTTCATCTTCATATCCGCATTCATCGGTTATTCCGTAGGAACTGCGCCTGTGGTGGGGTATCATTTCGGCGCTCTCAACAAGGCGGAGCTTAAAAACCTGCTGAAGCGCAGTGCAGTTATCATAGGCATATTCTCCGTGTGTATGCTTGCTCTGGGTCAGCTTCTGGCGCAGCCGCTTTCCGCGCTGTTTGTGGGATATGATGAAGCTCTGATGGATATGACGCTGCGCGGGTTCAGGATATTTTCGTTCTCGTTCCTGTTTGCAGGCACTGCGATATATGGCTCGGCATTCTTTACCGCACTTAACGACGGGCTTACCTCTGCGCTTATCTCGTTCCTCAGAACGCTCGTGTTCCAGATAGCGGCGGTATTGATACTTCCTGTGTTTTTCGATATAGATGGTATATGGCTGTCTGTTGTGGCAGCGGAGGTCGTGGCGGCTTCCGTTACATTGGCGTTCCTGTTTGGCAAGAGAAAGAAATACGGCTACATGTGACCTTGCAGCCGAAAACACAAAAAGTCGGGAATATCTGCCGCGGATGTGTTAGAATGATATCACGGCAGAAAGAGAAAGGAAGTGCGTGAATGAACGGTCTTACGGAAGGTTTACAGAATGCTGTAGAGTATATCGAAGATAATCTGACCGAGGAGCTGAACATCAATGATATCGCTGCGAAAGCGTATGTTTCGGCGTTCTATTTTCAGAAGATATTCAGTGTTCTGTGCGGCTTTACAGTGGGGGATTATATCCGCAGCCGACGGCTGACCTGTGCGGCTCAGGAGCTCTCCGCAGATGATGCGCGGATAATCGACATAGCGCTGAAATACGGCTATGATTCCCCTGACAGCTTTACAAGGGCGTTCACAAGGTTTCACGGAATATCTCCGTCTGCCGCAAAGGAGAAGGGTGCGCATCTGAAAGCGTTTGCGCCCCTGAGGATAAAGTTGACATTGGAGGGCGGTACTATGATGGAGTACAAGATAGTAGAAAAATCGGCATTTACGATCATGGGAAAGAGCAGAAGATTCTGCACGGATACTTCCTATACAGAGATACCCATGTTCTGGCAGGAGCATTATCAGAACGGCGGCGGTGAGATCATCAAGGGAATGTTCGGAGCGTGCATCGACAGCGACGGAAAGAACTTTGATTATCTTATAGCGGACCTGTATTTCCCCTGGAACGATATCCCCGAGGGCTGCCAGACCAGGACCTTTGAGGCAGGTACATGGGCGGTGTTCCCGTACAGAGGCGAGTGCCCGAAGGCGCTTCAGGATGTAAACACGCAGATATGGAGCGAATGGCTGCCCAACTGCAAGGAATACGAGCTTGCAGGCAACTACAACCTTGAGATGTACTATGACAAGGAATTCGGAGAGATCTGGCTGCCTGTCAGAAAGATATGATAAACACAACGCCGCTTTCTGCAACAGGAAAGCGGCGTTATATCTGATGAAGCACATGAAAAAGCTGCACCTTACGATGCAGCTTTTATTGTTAAGTCTTACTTGTACTCAGCAAGGATGGACTCGATAACGGGAGCGATCTCGCCGCTCTGCTGTGTCCAGGACTCCTCGCCGAATGTGGAAGCGTACATTGCGTCAGTCAGAGGAGTGGAGAGCTCATCGCCGAAGCCGTACATATCATCCATGATGAATGTGAAGTTATCAGCATCGCACATCTCTCTCCAGAGATCGTAGCAGGTAGCATCCCATGTGATGCGCCACTTCTGCATACCCTCATACTTACCTGTTGTGTAAGTGATGGTTGCGGGAGCAACGTGGTCGTTTCTCAGCTGGTCGATGATGTTCTGGTCGGTCTCGAACAGACGGTTGCAGTAGATGAAGTCAACAGCACCCTTGACGTTCTTAGCGCCCTTGGGGATCATATAACCGAATGTGTTGGAGCACATATAGTATTCGCTGGAGTTGGGGTCTCTGGGGAAGGGAACGAATGCGAAGTCGGAAACTACATCGTGGATATCGTTCTCAACGCCTGTGGGGTTCTGGATCGTCTCGGTAGCTGCGATGTATGTCCACTCAGGCTCCATGCCGAGGAACAGGATCTTATCAGATGCGGGAGCCCATACCTGAGGAGATACCCAGTCGCCGTAGGGGTGATCTGCGGGGTAGAGCAGGCTGTTTCTGCCGAGCTCTGCCAGGTACTCGATAGCTCTTGTTACGGCTGCGCTCTGAACGTTATTGGAGATAGTTCCGTCGGGAGCAACGTCGATAAGGCTTGTACCTGTTGTGTTTACAAATGCTTCAAGCATGGTGGAGGTAGCGTAGAAGCCGATGTTGCCGTCGTCCTGATTACAGAACTCGATCATCATTTCTCTCCATGTATCCCATGTCCAGTTGCCTGCAACGTAAAGATCGTAAGGATCGTCAAGACCTGCTGTCTCAACAGTCTTGCGGTTGTAGTTGAGAGCGTACTTGGTAACCATTCTGTGGGGGAAGTAGTAGTGCTTGCCCTCGTACTCGTATTCCTCGATCATGGGCTTCATGTCTGCCCAGAGGGGATCATCGATGTTGAAATGCTCATCAAGAGCCTCGAACATATTCTTACTTACGCCGTAGGGGAATGCAAGAGGTTCGTATGTAAGCAGATCGGGGGAATCATCGGCTGCAACCAGTGTAGCCAGCTTCTCATAGTAAGCTGCGCCGCTCTGGGAGGAGATCCACTCGATAGTACCGCCGTAGGTCTCGGTCTCGAATACCTTTACCTGCTCAGCGCCCTTCTGGTCGCCCTTGATATCGTAATAGCCGAGGAATTTAACAACGCCTGAGTTGCCGTCGGGTGTGTAGGAGCCTGTATCGAGATCCTTTGTTACCGCGTCTGTGGCAGCCAGCTCGTCGGGATCGGCTGTGGTAGCTGTAGTTGTAGCGGAGCTTGTGCCGGGGCCTGCTCCAGATGTAGTCACGGGCGTACCGCCCTCATCGCAAGCTGTCATGCCGAGCAGCATTGCTGTAACAAGGCCGCAGCTAAGCAGTCTTTTGATCTTCATGGTGTAGTTCCTCCTTAAATAAATAGGCAAATAAACAGATAAACAGTATTGATATGCACTATGTACCAAGCATATCAATATACCCTGCTTATTTTTCAATTATACACTTGAAAACCATTACATACAATTGACAATATTCCCGATTTATTGTATAATATTCTCAAAGCGTTTTGCTTGTTATGTGTTTTCAGTACCCTTAAACCATCGGAATGCGCTCTGATAATTTAATTATATTCTCATTGTGAAAAGGTTTACTTAAAATTTGAGAAAACGTTATCTTTGCTTTTGCACCGCCGAATTTGTGCGTATATGAGCATTTCCGATAGTACGATTTTCCCTTTGGTCAACGGCTTTCTGTGAATATTTTCCCATTTCTGCTTTATGCTATTATCTTCCCGATTTAAGTAATTAAGCAAGGAGTTTTACCTAATGATAAACGATGTAAGAAATGATACACTGAACCACAACGGCGGCTTTCCGATAAGGTTGTATATTGAAAGAGAGCTTCCGAACGGGAAAGAGCCTGTTCCTCTGCACCGCCATCTTGAGCTGGAGCTGCTGGTGGTATACCGCGGCACGCTGGAGCTCCATACAGTAACGGACAATATCGAGCTGCACGAGGGAGAGGGCGTGCTGATAAATTCGGGAGTTATGCACAGCCTTTCGCATGGTGAGGACTGCCGCTGCGCGTATGCGATGTTTTCGGATGAATTTATTGCGCCTGCGGGTAGCGATGTCAGCCTGAAATATGTCAAGCCGTTTGTGATGAATAATGAGCTGCCTTATGTGCTGCTCACTCCTCATATTGAGTGGCAGAATGATATCCTGCAGCTTTCGGGCAGGGTATTTGCGCTTTTGCACGGCAGCTCGGATGATGAACTGCCTGAAGCGCTCAGACGCTTTGAAAGGGAATCTCCGTGCGCGGAGCTTGATATACAGCGCCTTGTCAGTGAGCTGTGGCGAGGCTTGTATGTGAATATGGGCGCAAGTATGCGCTCGGGCGTTACGGGCAATGAGTATGTAGTGCGCCGCCGAACCCAGATGATGATAGATTTCATCCGCCGCAGCTACCGTTCACAGATAACGCTGCAGGATATTGCGGACGCTGCAAATATCAGCAAGAGCGAGGCCTCGCGCTGCTTTCAGAGCTGTCTTCACACATCGCCTGTGAGCTATCTGCTTAAATATCGTATTGAGGTGGCAGGGCATCTCCTCCGAAGCACCAGCATGACGATAGAGGCTATCAGCTTTGAATGCGGCTTCGGTTCGGCATCGTATTTCTGTAAGATGTTCCAGCGGCACACAGGAAAGACTCCCGGCAGCTTCCGCGGAAGATGATACTTGATTATTCTTTTATAATGTGTTATTATAATATAAGTTGTTTTATCTGGTAGATCCACGAAAAAATTATTACATATATCGGAGGAAGCTTATGGCCGTTTTTAAGTGTGAATGCTGCGGAGGAAATCTTGATGTTATAAATAACGATACATCGCGTATTATTCAGTGTCCCTATTGTGAGACCCAGCAGACCATTCCGCAGACCGAGGATGAAAAGAAGATCAATCTCTACAATCGTGCTGTTAAGCTGAGAAGACAGTGCGAGTTCGACAAGGCTGAGGGTATATACGAAAGTATCGTGGCAAGCTATCCCGATGACGCGGAGGCTTACTGGGGCCTTTGTCTTTGCAAATACGGTATAGAATATGTTGACGACCCTGCTACGGGCAAAAAGCTCCCTACCTGTCACCGTACCATTGAGGAAAGCATTCTGGATGATTCGGATTTTGAGCAGGTGCTTGAAAATTCCGACTCTGAAATGATAAGAATGTACCGTAACAAGGCAAAGGAGATAGACCGTATCCAGCAATCGATACTGGAGGTCGCCGCAAAGGAAAACGCATACGATGTCTTTATCTGCTACAAGGAGACCGATGAAAACGGACAGCGCACCGAGGACAGCGTTTATGCACAGGATATTTATGACAGCCTGACAGCAAAGGGCTTTAAGGTGTTCTTTGCAAGGATCACACTTGAGGGAAAGCTGGGACAGGCGTATGAGCCTTATATTTTTTCCGCGCTGCGTTCCGCAAAGGTAATGCTTGTTGTGGGTACAAGCTATGAGCATATGAATGCGGTATGGGTAAAGAACGAATGGCAGAGATTTCTGCAGCTGCGTAAAAAGGATACCGAAAAAGTGCTTATCCCCTGCTACAGGGATATGGACGCTTACGACCTGCCGAATGAATTTAAGAATCTGCAGGCGGTAAACCTTGCGGCTGTCGGTTATTTGCAGGATCTTGCGCGTAATATAGGCAAGATAATAACACCCAAAAAAGCGCAGAGATCCGATATGTCGGGCGTGGCAAATATTGATTCGCTTATGATAAGGACAAAGGATTTCCTTATCGACAGGAACTGGCTGGAGGCACAGCAATACAGTGAAAGGATACTGGATATAAATCCGCGCTTTGCCGAAGCTCATCTTACGCGCCTTATGTCGGAGCTCAATGTTTCGACCATAAACGAGCTTGACAATTATCCGTATAGCATCACAGATATCCCGAGCTACCGTAAATTCATAGAATATGCTGATGATAAGCTCAAAGAGAAGGTGCTGCCGCATTTTGAAAAGGCGGAGCTTACAAGAAAACGCTGTGTATACGAAGAAGCGGCTGCTCTTGCGAGATCAAAGAACGTCAATGATATAAGGGCGGCTGCAAGTCTTTTCTCGACCATTACAGGTTGGGAGGACTCGGACAAGCAGCTTCTCCACTGTCATCAGAGGCTCTTGAAATACGCCAAAAAGGATCTTAACCACAGTAAAAACATCTTCAGGATCTTTGCCTCCGTTTTCTGGCTTGCCGTTCTGGTGATCGGAGTGGTCATGGCAGTTATAGGCTATACCAGATTTGACGCGGTAACGATGGACGGATTTACAGAGTTCCTCATAGGATGTGCTGTCGCGTGTATTGGTGGAATTGCAAGCATTATGCGTCTTTTCCATTGGGATTCTATAGGAAAGCTCATACTTGCTTACTTCATTAACGGTTTCACTGTATGTATCTTCGGTGCTGTTGCCGCGATCATAAATCTTGTGCGTGACAGAAAAGAGCAATGCAGTGAAATAAAAGAAAACCGCAGCATTGTGAATGAGATCAACCAGAAGATCGAAGATCTCAGATGCAGCATGAATACATAATTTTATACAAAAGCGGTGTGTCGCAGGGCACACTGCTTTTTATTGCGGAAACAGCTGATCTACATACTGCCACTTGACAAGAAGCAGCATTTTTTGTATAATCTATTTTGTGTGTAATAAACTATTAATGGCTGATAATGCCGAAGAAAGGTTATTTTTAGTAATGGGCAGAGATCGTCTCAAAAGCCGCCTGGGCTTTATACTTCTCAGCGCGGGCTGTGCTATCGGAATAGGCAATGTGTGGAAATTTCCCTATGTGGCGGGACAGAACGGCGGTGGTATCTTCGTTCTGATATATCTGTTTTTCCTGCTGATACTCGGCGTTCCTGTGCTGACGATGGAGTTTTCTGTAGGACGTGCGGCCCAGAAGAGCCCTGCAAAGCTGTATCAGCAGCTTGAAAAGCCAGGTCAGAAGTGGCATATTCACGGATACGCCTGCCTTGCTGGAAATTATCTGCTGATGATGTTCTATACCACCGTTTCGGGATGGATGATGAACTATTTCGTTTCCACTGCGGCAGGAAAGTTTGACGGACTAGATGCTGCAGGAGTAAAAACAGCCTTTGCGGATATGCAGGCTGACCCCGTACAGGCGGTTTTGTATCTTGTTATTGTAATAGTGATAGGCTTTGCAGTGTGCGCGTTAGGCGTTCAGGGCGGCCTTGAAAAGGTTACGAAATTCATGATGCTTGCTCTGCTTGCCATTATGGTGATACTTGCAGGCAACAGTATCATCACGGATATCGGCAGCGGCAGCGAGGGTCTGAAGTTCTACCTGCTTCCCAGTGTGGAGCGTATGAACGAGGTCGGCATAGTGAATGTAATAGTGGCAGCGATGAACCAGGCGTTCTTCACGCTTTCTCTCGGTATCGGCTCTATGGCGATATTCGGAAGCTACATCGGCAGAGACCGCGCGCTTATGGGCGAGGCGGTGAATGTTGCGCTGCTGGATACTTTCGTTGCGATATGCTCGGGTCTGATCATTTTCCCTGCTTGCTTTGCGAATGGCGTGGAGGTGGACGCAGGCCCCGGCCTTATCTTCGTTACTCTGCCCAATGTGTTCAATCAGCTTCCGATGGGCAGGCTGTGGGGAAGTCTGTTTTTTGTGTTCATGTCATTTGCGGCGCTTTCTACTGTGCTTGCGGTGTTTGAGAATATCCTTTCCTGTACGATGGATCTTTTCGGCTGGAGCAGAAAAAAGGCATGCCTCATCAATGGCGTGGCTATGTTCGTGCTTTCGCTGCCCTGCGCTCTTGGCTTCAACCTGCTGAGCTTCATCAAGCCTATGGGAGAGAGATCCACTATACTTGATCTGGAGGATTTCATCGTCAGCAATATCATGCTACCCCTCGGCTCGCTGGTGTTCGTGCTGTTCTGCGTGAGCAGATACGGCTGGGGCTGGAAGAGCTTCGAGGAGGAAGCTAATCAGGGAAAGGGTCTGAAAGTAAAGAGCTGGATGCGAGGTTATATGACATGGGTGCTGCCTGTTATAGTGGTGCTGGTGTTCGTGTTCAGTATGCTGAGCTTCTTTAAGGTGATCTGACATAATGCGTCCGTCGTCCGAACGGCGGACGTTTTTTATGTCGAAAAGATTTATCAAAAAGCACTTGACAAAATACTTGTGTTTTGATATAATATTAATGTTGCAATTTTGGCAGCATGATCCACTAGCTCAGGCGGTAGAGCACCTGACTTTTAATCAGGGTGTCCCGGGTTCGATTCCCGGGTGGATCACCATTTGCAAACGAAGAAGAACACTCAGATCTCTGAGTGTTCTCTTTTTTTATTCAGTTTTACATTATCAATGCGAACACATCTTTCGCTGTTTATATTCCACTGTTCTCAAGTGCATTGATAACGTCTTGGTTGCTCACATCATAAATACTGTTCTCAGATGATACGATGTAGAAGCGGCTTGTCTCGTCGGGCTTTGTTAAAAAGAAATAATATTCCTTTCCGATTTCTACGCTGTCATACATAAATACTGATTCAAAATTATCAGAAATATCACCTTTGAACCGCTGTGTTATTTCGCAAGGATAAATACCTCTGTCACTGCCTGTTCGATTGGGTTCTCCTATGATCTTTGCCTTAACAATATAATCGGATTTTGCAACAATATCATTAAGAATACCCGAAGTGATATAGTCCTCAAATATTATTTCTGATGTATCGGATATCGTAGCAACATAATTTGCAAAGCTGTCTGCTGTTAATTCGTTTGTGCCCGCCTCCATAATGGTATCTCCAACCGAAATGCTAACAATATTATTGCCTGAACAAAGCATCGTCATATGAGCGTATACGTTATATACCGGATGATCAAAATACACGCTATTTACATATTTAAGCGGCAAGATGTAGTTTTGACTTACAGAAAACGGTACTGTATCTTGGGCAGAGTCGTAGGCGCTCCAGCGAACATAGAATGTATCATCAATATCACCTTTGTATGCGTCGACCAGAGAGAAATAGTAATCAGTATATTCGTCAAATTCCTCGTAAGACAGACATTTCGCACATACTACACTATTGCTTTCTGCGATTGTTTCTTCAAAAGAAATATCAACAGCCTCTGCAGATGAAATAAATTCCTCAAAAGATATATCTTTTGACCCTGCCAGTGATGTTTTTGTGCCAGTTAATGAAGATGTTTCGGGCTCAATGTTCTGACAGCCTGATAAAACTGTTGTTGACGCTAACATCACAAAAAACATTGATAATATATTTTTAGATTTCATGGGCTATTTTCCTTTCAACTATGATGTATAGATGTGGTTATCCGAAGTTTTTATCCTTCTACTTACTACATTACGATAAAAGAGGGTGACGGTTACATAATACTCTTTTAAATCTGTCTTTTTCGTTGATATTAGTCAAATTTGTTATTTTATATTTAGTGAAATTTCTTTCGATTGACAGTGCAATCAATGTTTTCTTATTTTGTCACTCATATATTAGACATAAATTGCTACACGGCTGCTTATGATCTCCTTGATGGGCGGCTTTTTTTGCGCGTTGACGTTCATAGCAGCAGTTTCTGCCATGAAAATTTATTGCGCCCCCCCCTTGACAAACGCTGAGAAGTATGTTATTATATATTCGGTTAGTTGAAACTAACCGAAAGGAGATGTTTATGAGTGTAGTTTTAGTGGGTGGCAATGACCGTATGGCTACCAGATATAAAGAGATATGCAAGTCCTATAGCTGCAAGGCTAAGGTGTTCACGCAGATGCCTGCGGATTTTGACAATAAGCTTGGTAATCCCGACCTGATGGTGGTGTTCACAAATACCTGCTCGCACAAGATGGTGAACAGCGTGAACCAGCGTTCGCAGAAGCACGATATTCCCGTTGTGAAGATACACAACGCAAGCGTGAATGCGCTGAGATCGGTGCTGGATCAGTATGCCGCAAGATGACGGCTTATTTTTTAGAGATAGGGTTAGCGTAAACTAACTTGTTGGAGGAAATATTATGTGCATGAACGAATACTGCCGCTTTGAGGAGCAGCTTGCTTTCCATTCAGCTCCGTCGCTGCTGGGTATAAAGTGCGCCAGCCTTATGTCTGTGCGCCGTAACGAGTTCGATGTGGCGGCAAGCGCTGAGCACTTCAACCGTCGCGCATCCGCAAAAGGCTTGCGTGTGAGGGAACTGTGCGGATGTCCGCAGAGAGCGCTGCTGCTCGTATATAACGAAGCAAGGCTTGCGGCACGGCTTGCCGATCCGTTGTGCAGGGAAGTGCTGAGGTCAAACGGCTACGCCGATGATATGACGGCTGAGGAATGTATCTGCAGACTTGCGCGGCGTATCGGTGTAAATGGGGATTTCCCGCATGAGATAGGGATATTTCTTGATTATCCCGTGGAGGATGTGCTTGGTTTCATCGAGAACAAGGGCGCGAATTTCAAGCTGTGCGGCTACTGGAAAGTCTACGGAGATACAGTAAAGGCGCAGCGCACATTCGATAATTACAATAAATGCAGGAGATTTCTGTGCAATAAACTCAGAGAGGGAACTGACCTTTGCGGTGCACTGAAGATATCCTGAGATACTGTATATAACTATGCCTGCTTCGGAAGAGGTGGGCATAGTTTTTTAGCTGCAAAGATAAAAACATAAAAAAATTAACGACAAACATTAAAAAACTATTGACAAACGTAAATTGATGTGCTATAATCTAACCATGATAAGCTTACCAAATATAATTCGTGGAGCAATTACATGAAACAACTGTCAAAAGAACGTATAAAAAAGCCGCTGCTGTGTGTGCTGGCGTTCGGCGTTTCGTTTGCTGTTATCTTCCTTTTCTGTATAGTAGGTGAGATCGTTGGTCTGATCGTATGCGGTGATGATTTCCTGCTGCCCGATCTTCTGATAGAGGCTATTACAGAAGTGGGAATGCTTTTCGCGGCGATCACTGCATGCTGGTTCGTGAAGAAAAAGCACGGCACAAGGCTCAGGGAAACGGTAAGGATAAAAAGCTTTGATCCTCTGGTGCCGCTTATGCTGCTGCTCTTTGATCACGGCGTAACAGAGCTTGTGATACATGGCGTGGGAGCGGTGATGTCAGGATTTATGGCTATCGAGCCTGATCCTCCGTTGGAGCTTTCGCTGATAAGCGTGATAGGGGCTGTGGTGTTTGCACCGCTGTTCGAGGAGATACTCTGCCGCTTCGGCTGGTGCGAGCTTGCGAGAGGCGCATATTCGCTGCCTTTTGTTGTGATCGGCAACGGACTGCTGTTCTCGGTAATACATCTGTATAATATACAGGGATTTTTCGGAGTACTGGCAGGCGGAATGATGATGGCGTATGTCTACTGCAAAACACGAAATATCCTCTATACGATGATAGAGCACGCGCTCTACAATGCAACGTGCTTTGTGGATTTCAGCGTCGTCTTCGGGGATTACGCTTATATGGAGAACGGATTTATCCTGTATGAGCCGAGGTGGCTGATATTCAATGCGGTGCTTGTGGCAACAGGCGCGGTGTATTTCCTGACAGTATTCAGAAAGAAATACGCTGAAAATTACTTTGAAACAGACCCTGAAACGGGACTTGCAGTTATATGAAAAGGAGAAACATCATGGCAAAGAATGATATCAAAGAAAGAACACTGGAGCAGGAAAAGCAGAGCTTTATGAAGATGTGCAAGGCATTCTGGTGCGGCGCTAATGTAATACGCATCATTATGATAGTCTGCGTGAGCATACTGGCGCTGTGCCTTATCATCGGTGTGGCAGGCGGCGCGGCTGACAGCGGAATGGAGGAGTTCAGCACTGCAGGAGGAATGATCGCTGTTGCTTCGATGTGCGTGATAGCCACAGGCTATATCATTGCACTGGGCTTCGGCGCGAAGATATTCAAGACCCTCAGGGACGGAGAAACGCCGTTCCGCTATGACATAGCTGATAAGCTGAAGGGCGCAGGCTATGTGATGATGGTGACAGGCGGTCTTGGATTTGTGCTTAATGTCGTTATACAGTGCCTGAAAGCAAACGGTGTTGAGGGTATAGGAACGGCTATAGAGCTTCCCGATCTCATTCCTTTTGTGTTCGGCTCTTTCCTTGTGGCGCTTGCGTATGTGTTCAACTACGGCTGCAAGCTGCAGCAGGAATCGGATGAAACTCTGTAACGCATGAAAGGAGACAATAAAATGGCTAAGACAAATGATATCACAGAAATAACATTCGAGCAGGAAAAAAAGACGTTTTCGTGGATGTGTACTGCGCTTGAAACTGCGTGCATCGTGATGTTTGCTGCCTTTGCGGTGACCGTGGCGGTGGTGCTGGGAGTTGTCATTGCAGGCGGTGCAAAGATGAATGATGTGATCGTTCTTGCTGTGAACAGCGGTGTGCTGCTTTTGGGTATGGCAAGTGCGTTAAACTACGGACGTGTGATATTCAGGTCACTCAAGAGCGGTGAAACTCCTTTCCGTTATGACATCGCAGATAAGGTGAGGGATGCTTCTCTTGCGCTTGTCATCTGCGGTCTTGCCGGCATTCTTGTACAGGCTGTCTCGAACAGCTTTTCCGAGGCATTTTCGGATATATGCCACTATTATTTCTTTGTGACAGTCGGAAACATGTTTACAGGTGTGCTGCTGGGCATTATGTCCTATGTGATGAATTACGGCTGCAAGCTGCAGCAGGAATCGGATGAAACTCTGTAAGAAAGGGGTATGTATTATGAAAAAACTTACATCAAAAGAAACTGTACGTCGTATGAGCCTTATTGCAACGGTGGTGCTGGCTCTTTATCTTCTCTCTCCGCTGTATGACTTCGTAAGAGGCTTTATCATAGGCTGGAACTCGGTGGATGTGGCTTCCTCGGGCGCTGGCGTTGTGGCAGGAATACAGTCGCTGCTGATACTGGTGCTGGCTGTGATACTGATAGTGAATGCTTTCAGACTGCTCGGCAGCCTGCGCAAGGACGAAACTCCTTTCACAGAGGCAAACGGCAGATATATAAGAAATATATCCTTTGTGCTGATAGCCATAGAGCCAATAACCATCCTTTGCAACATAATATCCAATGCGCTGGCCGAGAATATCTCGGTGGTGATGTCCTTTGGCGGAATGATGCTTGCGGCAGGCTTTGTTATGTACTGCATATCCCTTGCGTTCCGCTATGGCTGTGAGCTGCAGCAGGAATCTGACGAGACTCTGTAAAGGCGGTGTGGTATGGCTATAATTCTGAGACTTGACAGAGTGATGGCGGACAGGAAGATGTCGCTCAACGAGCTTTCCGAAAAAGTGGGAGTTGCCAATGTCAACCTCTCCAAAATGAAGACGGGCAAGGTGAGCGCGATACGTTTTTCCACTCTGAATGCAATATGCAAGGTGCTGAAGTGTCAGCCTGGGGATATTCTCGAATACGAGGAGAGCGAGGACGAGGAAAATGAAGCAGATAGCTAAGTGTGTGCTGTGGGTGCTGCTGAATTTCGTGATGCAGTTCATAGTGCAGCTCGGTATGACGATATGTGCAGTGGCAGGCGGCATAAGAGATGATGCGCTGCTTAATGAATGGACTATGAACAATGTTCTGCTGATGACGCTTATCTCGAATACCATCTTCACAGGTATAATGTGCATAGCGTTTGCGGTGAAAAAGACAAAAGTCATCCCTGAGAGCGACAGCACAGCAGGAATAAAAAGCTGCCTGCTGCCCTGTGCAGCGGCGTTCCTGTATTCGGTGGGATTTTCCATGCTCTCCGAGGGCAATTCGGGGATGATACAGAACAGCGTGGGATATTTTTCTGAAAAGCTGCCGTGGCTAGGTATGGTGATGATGGTTATAAATCTGCTCATCCTTGCGCCGATAGCGGAGGAGCTGCTCTGCCGCAGGATAATGCTTGACGGACTGAAGCAGCGTTTTTCGGAGCGCACGTCAGTGATAGTAAGCGCTGTGATATTCGGTGCTATGCACATCATGGCAGGCGGACCTGCTCTGGCGCTCGGTGCTGCTGTGATGGGTCTGCTGCTGGGCGTGGTGTATGTAAAGACGGGCTCGCTCAGGGCAACGGTCATCGTGCACGCAGCGGCAAACCTGCCCGATTTCCTGTTGATGTGGCTGCCTGAACTGGGTACGGTCAGCAGTGCGGCAATTGCGGTGGTGGCTCTTGCGGCGGCGCTTGCCATAATGCTGATATGGTGCAGAACGAAAAAATAACATTCAGACCCGTGCAGGATATGTACGGGTCTTTGCTGTATAAAAATGAAATTTGTTCTTGACTTTTTGTGAGGTATATATTATCATAGTGTTATAAAAGTTCCCATTTCGTTTGCAATGGGAACATATCGGACGGGAGGTAAACATGCAGTTTCACGAAAAATTGTTATCGCTGAGAAAGCGGTATTCTGTTTCCCAGACGGAGCTTGCCGACGCTGTCGGGGTATCGAGGAAATCCATACAGTTCTACGAGAGCGGTGAGCGCTACCCGAGGAACGGCGTTCTCACAAAGCTGGCGGAGTTCTTTAACGTAAGTGTGGAATTTCTGACCTCCACAGATGAAAGCTATACCGATAACAACGGCGCTTTTTCCGCCGCAAACCTTGTCAACGAGGTGGCGGCGCTGTTTGCGGGCGGCTCTATGTCCGAGGAGGACAAGGACCTTGCCATGCGCGTGATACAGGAAGCGTACTGGGATTCAAAGGGAATAAAAATCAATAAAAAGTAATGAACGGAGATACATAATATGATAGTAACAGATATCAGCGGAAAATGGGAAGTCTGCCTTGACAGGGAAAAGCGCATGCTCTCTCCCGAAAGCTTTCCCGATACCATCATCCTGCCCGATTCCACATCCAATGCAGGACTCGGCGAACTCAACACCACCGAGATAGAATACGGCTGCCTTACAGATACACATAAATTTGAGGGCTATGCGTGGTTCAGAAGAAGCATTGAGATAACTCCCGAAATGGAGGGTAAGGAGCTGAGGCTGTTCCTTGAGCGCACGCGTATGACTGCCATTTATATCGACGGCAGGGCGTGCCGCTTCGGAAACTCCCTGTGTACTCCGCACAATATCTCGCTGAACGGTCTGGCGGCAGGCACTCACGAGCTTATCGTGCGTGTGGCGAACTGTGATTATCCCACAGGCGGCGGTCACATGACCTCCCGTGATACACAGACTAACTGGAACGGCATCCTCGGACGGATGGAGCTTCACAGCTATGTTTCCTGGCCCGAGGAAGTGTACCTCGTTTCTGATGTATGTAACAAGACGCTTTCTGTGCGTGCTGAGATATTCGGCGTTACCGACGGAACGGCAGAGCTGCGTGTTTATGACGATGGCAGAGAATACGGCAGCTTATCCGCGGGCTTTAAGGATGGCGTTCTTGAGTGCGTGCTGAAGCTTTGTGAGGATCTGCCGCTGTGGGATGAATACACACCTGCGCTGCTGAAGCTGGATATCGTGACGGGCGAGGACAGCCGCACTGTCACCTTTGGTATGCGTGAGATAAAGGGTGATGGTCTGAAGCTGCTGGTCAACGGACGTGAGACTTTCCTGCGCGGCAAGCATGACGGTATGGTGTTCCCTAAGACAGGCTATGCGCCTATGGATGTGGAGTCATGGCTGGAGGTGTTCCGTACCGCTAAGGAGTACGGCATAAACCACTACCGCTTCCACACCTGCTGTCCGCCTGAGGCAGCATTTGCCGCAGCGGATATCATGGGTATCTACATGCAGCCCGAGCTGCCTTTCTGGGGCACTATTCCCGATGAGTTCGGTGATGAGCATAAGTACCTGAGAGAAGAGGGATATCGCATACTTGCTGAGTTCGGTCATCATCCGTCCTTTGTGATGATGTCCATGGGCAACGAGCTCTGGGGCAGCAAGGAGCGCCTGAACGAGCTTATTGCAGGCTACCGTGAGGTTTGCCCCGATAAGATGTATGTGGGCGGTTCGAACAACTATCAGTTCGTGCCCTGCGTGCTGGAGGAGGATGACTTTTTCAGCGGCGTGCGCCTTGACCGTGACCGTCTTATCCGTGGCAGCTATGCGATGTGCGATGCGCCGCAGGGTCACATCCAGACAGCCGAGCCGAACTCCGTGCACTGCTACGATCCTCTCATCAACGAGAGCAAGGCGCTGGCAGATATGGGCGGCGGAGAGATCATGATACAGTACGGCACTGAAATGAAAAAGGTAAGCGCAGAGGACAGCGGAGCACTTGTTCCGGATGTTCCTGTTATTTCTCATGAGGTGGGTCAGTTTGCGATATATCCCGATTTCAACGAGATAGAAAAGTATACAGGCCCCGTGCGTCACACTCCTTACGAGACCTACAGGAAGTGTCTTGAGGAAAAGGGAATGCTTTCCCACTGGGAGGATTTCTCCCGTGCTTCTGGCAAGCTTTCCGTTGCCTGCTACCGTGACGATATCGAGACCGCTGTCAGAAGCGAGCAGATGAGCGGCTTCCAGCTGCTGGATATACAGGATTTCCCCGGACAGGGCGTTGCAACTGTGGGCATACTGAACTCGTTCCTTGAGAACAAGGGACATGTAACAGCGGAGGAATGGCGCAGATGGTGCGGTGCTTCCGTTGTGCTGGCAAATCTGCCGCACTTTGTGTTCAGCGCAGGTGAGGAGATACTGTGCGGCCTGCTGACAAGCTCCACAGATCCCGCATTTGCTCCCGAAAAGCTGAGCTGGCGTGTTACGGTGGACGGTGAGAAGATAGCGGACGGCAGCAGCACTGTGCATGCAAAGGGTGGACGTATCACACGCTACAGGAGCATTTCTTTTGCGGTGAATGCCGATAAGCCCGTGACTGCGCTGCTTGAAATATCCGCAGAGGGTACGGATGTGTACAATTCCTATCAGCTTTACATCTATCCCGAAACCGATGTACAGATAACAGAAAACTCTATCGTATATAATGGCAAGACGCTGAATATCTCCCGTGACTATGAGGAGGCAAAGCGCACGGGCGCATTGTATATCCCTGTGGCGGAGGAGACCGATCTTGTGGGAGAATACTGCACTGATTTCTGGTGCTACGGCATGTTCAGAAGTATATCGGAGTCGATGGGCAAGCCTGTTCCTACTGGCACGCTGGGTCTTTTCATCGATACTTCGTCCGAGCTGCTGGAGCAGTTCCCCACAGCCGAATACACCACGCCCCAGTGGTACAATATCGTCAGCCACAGCCACTGTGCGGAGCTTGACGGCACAGACACCGAGCCTGACGTATGGGTGATAGATAATCCCGAGCGCAGAAAGAAGCTTGCCCTGCTTTATCGTAAGGATGGCGTGGTGTGCTGCACATCCCGTCTGTGGGAGATAGCAGACAAGCCTGAGGTAAGGTGGTTTGCGAGATCTCTTGCGGAGTATATAACACGATGAGATTTCCGTATTCCGATGACAACAAGCGTTATCACACCCTGAACCGGTACAACAGGCATACTTACGGAGCTAAGGTGCATAAAGCAGCTATCGATGCGGGCTTTACCTGCCCGAACGTCGATGGCTCAAAGGGTGTGGGAGGCTGTATATACTGCAGCGGCGGCAGCGGATATTTTACCGCGCAGGAGCATGTGTCGGTAGCAGAGCAGTTCAGGCTTGAGGAAGAGCGCATCCGTGCAAAATATCCTGACGCGCTTATAACGGCGTATTTTCAGGCGCATACCAATACCTACTCGGACACCGATACTCTTGAAAGGCTCTGGCGTGAGGCGGTGAACGCAGGCGCTCACAGCCTTGCCGTGGCAACAAGGGCGGACTGTATCGATGAGGAAAAGGCACGGCTGCTGACCTCTCTCGGAGTGCCTGTTACAGTGGAGCTGGGACTTCAGACCATGCATGACAGCACTGCTGCGCTCATCAACCGCTGCCACACAACGGCGGATTTCCTGCGTGGCTATGAGCTGCTCAGAAATCACGGGCTGCGTGTGTGCGTGCATATCATCAACGGGCTGCCGTCGGAGGATATCCCGATGATGCTCAGCACTGCGGAGGAGCTGGGAAAGCTCCGTCCCGACGGCGTGAAGATACACCTCATGCATATTATAGAGGGTACTGTGCTGGCGCAGATGTATCTCAGCGGCGGATATATCCCGATGGAAAAGCAGGATTATATCGAAACGGTAGTAAGGCAGCTGGAGCTGCTTCCTCCCGAAACGGTGATAGAGCGCCTGACGGGTGACGGAGACAAAAGCACCCTGCTTGCACCGCAGTGGAGCAGGGATAAGATATCGGTGCTGGGCGGTATAGACAAGCGCATGGCGGAGCTTGATACATGGCAGGGAAGATGCTTTGCAGAGTGAATACCGATCATAACTGGGAGTGGATATATGCTGATTAAAATAGGTGATTTTGATTGTACAGAAGTATGGGATGGTGTATTTTATAAAAAGCTCTCAGATTATCCGCTGGTGTCTGACTGGGAGATCAGGACTATTATTGAGTTTATAGAATATGAAAAGAAGTACGGCAGAAGATGTGATATCGAATGCGATGACAAAAGCGTATTGCAGTCTGTATTTTATGGCATTGAGCATAAAGAAGACTATTTATCTGTACCACGTCCGAAGCTGATAACAGAGTGCACCGCCTGCCCTTACAGAAAAGGCTGTGTTACGGATTATGTATGCCATACGACTTCATGTGACAATGCCAGAAAGATATTCGGGTGCGGCAAGCTGTTGTCTGCGTGCAATGCACGGCATGTCCCTGTGGAAACGCTGATGAATGAGAGCAGAAATGCCGCCAATGACCCTGCGGACTATTTTGAATACATTATGTTTGCGTGGGGTAACTGTCAGGCAGGTGACAGATTGGTCATGGAGCGCAGCCTGGGGCGATTTCCTGATGATAATGATCTGAGTGCAGGTTTCGAGCCTGGTGTGCGGTTTTATTTCAGATATGAGCAGCTGTTGTCACATCCCGATGCTGTTTTTGATGGCGTACTGCCTGTGAAAGTCAGGGATGAGATAATTCTTGCCGACTGGGTTTACAGGATCGTGATACCGATGAAATTAAAGGGAGTGCTTGAAACGTATATACCATGCAATCTGATGGATAGAATTATTTATGTAGAAAACGATTGTAAGGATATATGGGATTGGTCTGAAAAAGTCTACAGGCTCATTGAAGAAAGCTCGGATATACCTATTTGCCAAAGGAAGTGAGAATATGCTGGGAAGCCTTGACCCCAACGGCGGCAGCCTGTATATGCAGATATACAGCGATATCCGCCGCGACATACTGTTCGGCAGACTTACCGAGGGTCAGAAGCTGCCGTCAAAGCGAGCTCTGGCTGAGCGGCTCAGGGTAAGCCTTATCACAGTGGAGAATGCCTATGAGCAGCTTATCGCCGAGGGCTACATACGTGCGGTGGAGCGCAGCGGCTATTATGTGCAGTTCAGCGGCATGCCCATAACGCCGCCCGAGGATGAACCACAGATAGCTCACGATGACCGCAGCGATACCGATGATGTCATTCCCGCGGGAAACGGTCTGTTTCCGTTCAATGTGTGGGCAAGGCTGATGCGTTCGGTCATCATGGAAAAGGGCGAGGCTCTGCTGCAGCCGTGTCCTGGAACGGGCGCTTATGAGCTGCGTGAGGAGATAGCTCGTTATCTGTATCGTGCAAGAGGTATCAGTGTATCTCCGAAGCAGATCATAATCGGTGCAGGTACGGAGTATCTCTACAACATGCTTATACAGCTCCTCGGCAGGGAGCGCAGCTACGCTGTTGAAGACCCCTGCTATACCAAGCTTTCCAGGATATATTCCGTGAACGACGTCAACTGGCTGCCGATAAGCCTTGATGAACAGGGAATGTCCTGCGCGGAGCTTTCCGCAAGCAATGTGACGGTGGCGCATATATCGCCTGCACACCATTTTCCTACAGGCATCGTTATGCCGATATCCCGCCGCCGTGAGATAATGCAGTGGGCGGAGAGCGCCGAAGACCGATACATCATCGAGGATGATTACGACAGTGAATTCCGCTGGAGCGGCAAGCCTGTGCCGTCCATGTTCGGTATGGATACTTCGGGCAGGGTGATATATGTAAACACGTTCTCCATGACCATCGCACCGTCTGTTCGTATCGGATATATGTGCCTGCCTGAGGAGCTGTGCGGTCTGTGGGAGGAAAAGCTCTCTTTCTGCTCCTGCCCCGTGCCTGTTTTCGAGCAGTACACGCTGGCAAGGTTCATTTCGGGCGGATATTTTGAGCGGCATATCAACCGCATGAAGAAGCACTACCGCCGCATACGTGAGCTTGTGCTTGAGCTGTTCGGCAGGTTTGACTGCGTTATTACCGAGGAAAAGGCAGGACTTCATTTTCTTGCAGAGGTACACAGCGGCACGGAGGATATCGCTCATAGCTGCGAGAGGTGCGGAGTCCGCTTTACACCCATTTCGGAATACAGCATCGCCCCTGCGGATAACCGTGTTTATGTCGTGAATTATTTCAACGCAGTGCCTGAGGCACTTGAAGCCGAGCGGAGGCTATAAACGCTGTATCGGTTTATGTCAAACCGCCACGAATCGGCGCTTCGGCGAAAGTCAAATTTGATTATTTTACATAAATATGGAGCAGCCCCCTTGAAATTTCAAGGGGGTTGTGATATACTAAAATAGTATTGTTATGTGCAGAAATCCACATTTTACATTGACAGGAGGACATTATTATGGCAGATATACAGACAATGTACGAGCTGTGGCTGGAAAAGGCAGTTGCAGATCCCGATCTTATCGCTGAGCTTACCAGCGTAGCCAACGACGAGGACGGCAAGAACGACCGTTTCTATCGTGAGCTGGAGTTCGGTACAGGCGGTCTGCGCGGAGTTATCGGCGCAGGTACAAACAGAATGAACGTTTATACAGTAAGCAAGGCAACACAGGGTCTTGCTGAGTACATCCTCGAGAACGGCGTTACAAAGCGCGTTGCGCTTTCCTATGACAGCCGCATCAAATCCGATTACTTTGCTGAGTGCACTGCTTGTGTGCTTGCTGCAAACGGTATCGAGGTACACCTCTATGATGAGCTCATGCCCACACCTATGCTCTCCTGGGCAGTAAGAGCACTGAACTGCGGTGCAGGCGTAATGGTAACAGCTTCCCACAACCCTGCAAAGTACAACGGCTACAAGGTTTACGGCTCTGACGGCTGCCAGGTAACTCTGGAGGCTGCTGAGATAATCCTTGGCAAGATCAATAATATCGATGTTTTCGAGGGCGTGAAGTCCATGGACTTCGACAAGGCTGTTGCTGACGGTCTTGTAAAGTTCATTGATGACAGCGTTATCGATGAGTATATGGCAAAGGTTAAGGAGCAGGGGCTGCATACAGATCTCGTTGCTGACAGCGGTCTCAAGGTGGTATACACACCTCTGAACGGTACAGGCAACAAGCCTGTCCGCCGCATCCTCAAGGAGATCGGCGTCAAGGACGTAGTTGTAGTTCCCGAGCAGGAGCTGCCCGATGGCAACTTCCCTACCTGTCCTTTCCCGAACCCCGAGATCAGAGAGGCTCTGCAGTACGGTCTTAACCTCTGTGCTGTTGAGAAGCCCGACCTGCTGCTGGCTACCGACCCTGACTGCGACCGTGTAGGTATCGCAGTGCCTGACGGTGATGATTACGCACTGTTCACAGGTAATGAGGTCGGCGCTCTGCTGCTGGAATACATCTGCAAGGAGAGGATCGCTCTCGGCACTATGCCCAAGGATCCCGTTGCTGTAAAGACCATCGTAACAACTGACATCACCAAGGCTATCTGCGCTAAGTACGGCGTTGAGCTGCGTGAGGTGCTGACCGGCTTCAAGTTCATCGGCGAGCAGATCGGCTGGCTTGAGGAAAAGGGCGAGGAGCAGCGTTACATCTTCGGCTTTGAGGAGAGCTACGGCTACCTTGCAGGCGGCTATGTACGTGATAAGGACGCAGTAGTTGCTTCCATGCTCATCTGTGAGATGGCTGCTTTCTACCGCACAAAGGGCATCTCCCTTATCGAAGCAAGAAAGAGAATGTACGAGGAGTACGGCGTATACTTCAACAAGCTGGAGAATTTCACCTGTGAGGGCGCAAGCGGTATGCAGCGCATGAAGGAGATCATGACAGGTCTGCGTACAAACGCTCCCGAGTCCATCGGCGGCGTTAAGGTGCTGGCTGTGGCTGACTATGCGGCTTCCACAAAGAAGTGCACACAGACAGGTGCTGTTGAGACACTGACACTGCCAAAGTCCGATGTTATCACATTCTATCTTGAGGATGATGCAAGCGTTATCATCAGACCCTCCGGTACTGAGCCCAAGATCAAGGTATACTACACCACCAAGGGTGCAGATCATGCCGCTGCAACAGGTCTGCAGAGCGCACTGTCCGCTGATTTCACAAAAATTCTCGGATTTTAAGAAAAAATTTAAAAAACCTATTGCATTTTCTGAAAAAGTGTGATATAATCTTAACTTGTAATGATAATTTTTATTAACGGATTGAGGTGACATTCATGAAGGAAGGTATCCATCCCGCATACGAAGCTGCTACAATCAGATGCGCTTGCGGTAACGAAATCGAGACACGCTCCACAAAGGGTGATATCAGAGTAGAGATCTGCTCCAAGTGCCACCCCTTCTTCACTGGTAAGCAGAAGCTGGTTGACACAGGCGGACGCGTTGACAGATTTAAGAAGCGTTACAACATGGGCAAGTAATTTATTAATTGCAGTATAACCAAAACTCACGCATAGTTAGTTGTGCGTGAGTTTTTGCGTTTTTGTGCATTTGTAGGGGCGGAATCCATTTCTGCCCGAAATAAATGTAGAAATGGGGCGTATATTGAATCCGCCCCTACGGAGTGGATTATGATCGGAGATATTGTCACTGTAACGGTAGACCGCCCTCTTGGCAGCTATCACCCTGAGCATCCCGATATGTACTATCCTGTGAATTACGGCTACATTGAGGGCATCATTGCTCCCGACGGCGAGGAGCAGGACGCGTATATCCTCGGAGTTGACGGGCCTGTTCAGAGCTTTACGGGACGTATCATAGCAGTGATACACCGTCTTGACGATACTGAGGATAAATGGATCGTAGCGCCTGAGGGCGTCTCTTTTACAAAAGAGGAGATAGCACAGCAGGTTCGCTTTCAGGAGCAGTATTTTCAGACGGAGATAATGATTTAAAAAGGAGGTTGCCAGAATGGAATACAAAACCATCGCACGCCCGTGCGAGGCGATATTTATCGAAAAAAAGTCCGAGTTCATAGGCTACCTCTGTCCCGTTCAGACCGAGGAGCAGGCGATAGCGTTCATCGAGCAGATACGTGCCATGCACCGCAAGGCTACTCACAACTGCTATGCGTACATCCTGCGTGAGAACAACGCCGCACGCCATTCTGATGACGGCGAGCCGGGCGGCACTGCAGGCGTTCCGATATACGAGGTGCTCCGCAAGGAGGGGCTGACGGATGTGTGCTGTGTTGTAACACGCTATTTCGGCGGTATCATGCTGGGTGCAGGCGGACTTGTCCGTGCATACACCAAGGGCGCAAAGGACGCTGTGGACGCTGCGCAGATAAAGTGCATGGCATCGGCGGAGGAGCTGCTGGTAACTGTCGATTACGGGCTGTACGGACGTCTTGCACAGATATTCCTTGACTTTGACGCAAGGGTAGAGAACGAGGAGTTTGCGGATAATGTGAAGATAACCCTTTGCATCCGTGAGGAGAGCGCAGAAAAGCTCCGTGAAAAGCTTATAGATACATGTAATGGAAATATCGTTGTTGAAACTGTACAGAAACTGAACTTTGATTTTGCACAGAAGTAACAAAATTTCATCTGCAAAAAAGGTTTAAGAGGGTCGAATTCTGTATATAATAATAGATGGACTTTTAATCAGCAAAAATAATTATCTGAGTATAACGCGTTCATTACGGGCGCGTTATATCGTCTTTATATATGTATGAACAGAATGGTGGTGAACGGAATGCTTCCTCGTGAACGTATAATGGAGAATGAAAAGCTTACTCTCAGCGAGTTTGCCTGCAGGTCTGCTGACAGCAAGGGCAGAGCCGTGCCCGAAAAGCCCTGCGATTTCCGTACGGATTTCCAGCGTGACCGTGACAGGATAATCCACTGCAACGCATTCCGCCGCCTGAAGCACAAGACGCAGGTGTTCCTGATACCACATTCCGATCATTACCGTACACGACTTACTCATACCCTTGAGGTGAACCAGATATCCCGTACGGTAGCCTGTGCGCTGGGTCTGAACGAGGATCTGACCGAAGCTATCGCGCTGGGTCATGATCTCGGACACACACCGTTCGGTCATGACGGAGAGCGTGTTCTGGATAAGCTGCTGCCGAACGGCTTTGCCCATAATCTTCAGGGTAAGCGTGTGGTGGAGGTCATCGAAAAGGATGGCAAGGGATTAAATCTCACTGCCGAGGTAATTGATGGTATCGTAGGACATACGTATACAGGCGAAGCGCCGCTGCCCGTTACAAGAGAGGGCATGGTGGTGCGCTACTGCGATAAGATAGCATACATCAATCATGATATTGAGGACGCCATCCGCGGCGGTGTTATAAGCGAGAAAGACCTGCCAGAGTTCCCTGTAAGGGTACTGGGTGATACGAAATCCGCAAGGATAGCTTCACTGGTGCGCTCACTGGTGGAGCACGGCGCGGAAAATATCGGCATGGATTCCGAGGTGCAGAAAGCTCATGACGAGCTGCGCGAATTCATGTTTGAGCGTGTTTACAGAGCTGATATGACCATTGCCGAAATGGGCAAGGCAAGCTTCATCGTGGAGTTCCTGTTCAACTATTTCAGCGAGAATAAGGATAAGATGCCGCAGCTTTATCTAAGACTTGCGGAGGAATACGGTCTTGCCGTTGCAGTGGGTGATTTCATAAGTGGCATGACGGATGATTATGCCGTAAACCTGTTCAAGGAGATATGCCTGCCAAAGGGCTGGCTGGGAGGAGCCGCAAGGCTCGGATAGGAGTGGTATATGGATTGTCCTTTCTGTGGATGTGAAATGCATACAGGTGAGGTGCGTGGCGATATGATGATTGCTGTCGACAAAGATACTGGTATCTTCTGGTGCCGCTCCGACAGGACTAAGCTGCAGAAGATCTTTGACGCAGATAAGCGGCTGCTCACCGACAACAAGAACATACTGGGGTACAGGATACCTGCGCACTACTGTTCAAAATGCAAAAAGGTGATCCTCGACGCTGAGGTGGAGGATCTCGTCTGATATAATACAAGGAGGGATATCGCATGGCTTTGCCCGATGGGTTTCTGAGAGAGCTCAGGGATAATAATGACATGGTGTCGGTGGCGCAGAGCTATGTGGAGCTCAAGAGAGCAGGCAGTACCTATTCCTGCCGCTGTCCGTTCCATTCGGAGCGAACACCGTCCTTTCATGTATATCCCGATACACAGAGCTATTTCTGCTTCGGCTGCGGAGCGGGCGGCGATGTGGTGACATTCATACGGCAGATAGAAAATCTTGATTATATGGAGGCTGTGCGCTTCCTTGCCCAGAGAGCAGGCATGGCAATGCCCGAGGACAGGGATGACGGCTCTGCGAGGTGGCGTCAGCGGCTTTATGAGATAAACCGTACCGCAGGCAGGTACTTCCATGAAACGCTTTTCTCTCCTGAGGGAAAGGCAGGCTGGGATTATATCACGGGCAGAGGTCTTACGGAGCACACCATAAAGCGCTTCGGTATTGGCTATGCGCCCGATGATTATCACAAGCTGCATTATTATATGAAGAGCAAGGGCTTTTCGGAGGATGAGCTGGCTTCCGCGGCGCTTCTGGTGCGCAACAACAACCGTGTTTATGATAAATTCCGCCATCGTGTGATGTTCCCGATATTTGATACAAGGGGAAACATCATCGCATTCGGAGGAAGAGCGCTGGCGGCAGACGCACCTGCGAAGTACCTCAACAGTGACGAGACTTTCGTGTTCCAGAAGAGGGAAACGCTGTTTGCGCTGAATTATGCGAAGAACTCCAAGGCGGATTATTTCATCCTGTGCGAGGGCTACATGGATGTTATAGCCATGCATCAGGCAGGCTTCAACAGTGCAGTGGCAACGCTTGGCACTGCGATAACGCCAAGCCAGGCAAGGCTCATCGGAAGAATGGGCAAGAGCGAGGTCATCCTTTCCTACGATTCGGACGGCCCCGGTCAGAAAGCGGCTTCCAGGGGCATAAACCTGCTTACGGAGGCAGGCGTAAAGGCGCGTGTGCTGAATATGACAGGCGCTAAGGACCCCGATGAATTTATACGCAAATACGGTGCGGAGGCATTCGCACATCTTATAGAAAAATCAGGCGGCGCAATAGATTACGAGCTGGGCAAGCTCAGCAACGGGCTTGATCTTGTGAACCGTGATGAGGACCGCTCGGCGTACCTCAAAAAAGCGGTGGTATTCCTTGCACAGATACAGAATCCGCTGGACAGGGATGTGTATATCTCACGTACTGCGGAAACTGCGCGTATTCCTGCCGAAACAGTGCGTTTTGCGGTGAATACCGAGATCAACCGCCAGAAAAAACGGGACAAGCGTGACGAGTTCAGAAATCTCGTTTCTCCCCGTAATACAGATAAGATAAATCCGCAGTCCGCAAAGCTTCCCAGAGAGGAAAAGGCGGAGCGCGGAATACTGTGCTTTCTCTACAATAATCCCGATAAGCTGGAGCATATCGAAAAGAGCCTGACGGGCGGCTTCGTTACGGAGTTCAACCGCCGTGTTTTTGATAACATGAAAGGCAGGATATCCCGTGGCGATACCCTTGATATGACAGGCTTCAACGAGGAATTTGAAAGCGCAGAGATGGGCAGAATAACAGGTATCCTGAATGATTTTGCCGCATTTGCTCACGATATACAGGCTCTCGGAGACTATATAAAGATATTAAACGACTACTCGGAGAGCAATAAAAATATGACCGCAGGCGCTATGTCCGCAGACGAGCTGCTTGCATTCGCACAAAAGCAAAAGGAGAAGAAAAGCTAATGACAGAGAACACAACTAATTCGGCAGCGCTGCGTGAACTGCTGAATCACGGGCGCGAAAAGGGAAGCCTCACCACAAAGGAGATAACCGATGTGCTGGAGGAGCTGAACTTTGACGCAGATCAGATAAACGGGCTTTATGAGGAGCTGGACAGCCTCAGCATAAAGATCGTTGACGATTACACGGCAGATCTTGATATCGACAACATTCTGGAGCTTGCCGAGAGCGAGGATTATGACGACAGCTACGATACCGACGGTATGCTGGCGGATGACTCGGTCAAGCTGTATCTGAAGGAGATCGGACGCATCCCTCTGCTTACCACCGAGGAGGAGATAAAGCTTGCGGAGCGCATGGCAACGGGAGATCCCGCCGCTAAGAAGCGACTGAGCGAAGCAAACCTCCGTCTGGTAGTAAGTATCGCGAAGAAATATGTCCGCAGGGGAATGCAGTTCCTGGATCTTATCCAGGAGGGCAACCTCGGTCTTATCAAGGCGGTGGACAAGTTCGATTATACCAAGGGCTTCAAGTTCTCCACCTATGCGACATGGTGGATAAGACAGTCCATTACAAGAGCAATAGCGGATCAGGCGCGTACCATCCGTATTCCCGTACATATGGTGGAGACCATCACCAAGGTAAAGAAGATGCAGAGCCAGCTCCTCCATGAGAATGGCTATGAGCCTTCTGAGGATGAGATAGCAGAGCAGCTGGGAATGACCACCGATAAGGTTCGTGAGATAATCCGCATAGCTCAGGATCCTGTTTCTCTGGAGACTCCCATAGGCGAGGAGGAGGACAGCCACCTTGGCGATTTCATCCCCGATGAGGACGCACCCGCACCTGCAGACGAAGCCTGCAACAGCGTGCTCAAGCAGATGCTGGGCGAGGTGCTGGATACTCTCACTGAAAGAGAGAAGCGCGTTATCATCCTGCGTTTTGGTCTTATCGATGGCAGACAGCGTACTCTCGAAGAGGTGGGACAGGAGTTCCAGGTAACACGCGAGCGTATTCGTCAGATAGAGACCAAGGCGCTAAGAAAGCTCCGCCACCCCACACGCAGCAGAAAGCTGAAGGATTTCCTTGAATAACAAAGCATTGACATATCACTAAACATTCCACTACACAGGCGAACGGTATATTGAAAGGATAATATTATGGCTAACAATTCAAAGTCTGTACTTGCCGAGCTTCTTGACCACGGCAAGCAGAGCGGCAAGCTTACCACCAAAGAGATCACCGACGCACTTGAAGAGCTTGATTTTGACGTAGATCAGATAAACAAGCTGTATGACGATTTCGAGAGCAACAATATCGAGATCGTGGATGACTACAATATCGATACAGACCTCAGCAGCGCGCTGGATTTCACCGAGGAGGATTCAGACTATGCCTCCGACGGTGTTTCGGTCGACGACCCTGTTAAGATACATCTAAAGGAGATAGGACGTATCCCTCTGCTTTCCACTGAGGAGGAGATACAGCTTGCAGAGAAGATCACCTCCGGTGACGAGGCTGCAAGAGACCGCCTTATCGAGGCTAACCTCAGACTTGTTGTAAGTATCGCAAAGCATTATGTGGGCAGAGGTATGCCTTTCCTTGATCTTATCCAGGAGGGCTATATCGGTCTTATCAAGGCAGTCGAAAAGTTCGACCACACAAAGGGCTACAAGTTTTCTACCTATGCGACATGGTGGATAAGACAGTCCATTACAAGAGCCATCGCGGATCAGGCAAGAACCATTCGTATCCCCGTTCATATGGTGGAGACCATTACAAAGGTAAAGAAAGCGCAGAACCTGCTGCTTCACAAGAACGGCCATGAGCCTACCATCGAGGAGGTAGCAAAGGAGCTGAATATGCAGCCTGAGCGTGTGCGAGAGATAGTTCGTATCGCACAGGATCCTGTTTCTCTGGAAGCGCCCGTAGGCGAGGAGGAGGATAGCTACCTCGGTGACTTCATCCCCGACGAGGACGCTCCTGCACCTATCGACAGCGCTATGCAGGCTGTATTCAAGGACGAGCTGAACAAGGCTCTGAATACTCTCCCAGAAAGAGAGCGCGATGTGCTGAAGTTCCGTTATGGCATCGGCAGCGACCGTTCTCACACTCTTGAAGAGGTGGGACGTGAGTTCAAGGTCACCCGTGAGCGTATCCGCCAGATAGAGGCAAAGGCGCTAAGAAAGCTCAGACAGGCTTCGCGCAGCAAGAACCTCCGCGTATTCCTCGACTGATGCAGTTGGCGAAACATCCAAAGGTTGGGTAAATGATTTATTTAATTTAACGAAATTGGCAAAATCATGTTGACTGTGACCACAGGATGTTATATAATATTATATGAACATTGACTAAATAAGCTGATGTAATCGTTTGTATTATACAGCGTGTTCGGGAAAGGATTTTTCGTTATGGCAGATTCCAAGCTGATAAATGAACACAGAGCGTGGCTGAAGGACGCTGAAAAGGGTAAGACCCGTGCGTGCATCCTTGCGATCGCATTGTTCGTATTCTATACCGCAGTTGCTATTCTGAACTATAATCTTGAAGCTGTTGAGTTCACAGGATTTATCGTATTCGTAGTTATCCTGTTTGCTATCATTACCAGTCTTCTGATCTTTAACGGTGTTGGCGCAGGCAAGTTCTTTCTGCTGCTGACGGATGTTATCGTTATTCTTTCAACATTCTTCCCGCTGATGAACAATGAAGCCATTACAACTGCTGAGATGGTAGTTATCTGCGTATGTGAGTTCGTACCTCCGCTGATCGGTCTGGTATTTACATTTGTGAACTTCTATATGCGCCGTTATTTCTCTTTCATGCCTATGTACAGAGCAAAGAAGATCTACCTGTAATATTACATAGCTGACACGCCCTGACAGTTAACGCTGTCGGGGCTTTTGTGCTTTTTGGACAAAAAATCAGTGGAAATATGTGGTGTATTGACATTGTTGCATTGAAATCATTGACAGGGCGGTGTTTTTTTGGTATACTTAATCTAAGTTATTATGCGATTTTAATTAAGAGATCGGAGGCAGAAATGAAGCATAGATTTTTAGCTGTTATATTGTCCGCGATTGTGTCTGTGGGAGCGTTCAGCACTCCTGTACAGCAGTTTATCGGGGCCTCTGTCACGGCACAGGCGGCTGAAGCTCTGAAAGCGCCCACAGCTTCAAAGAAGTCGGGTACATATTATTCCGACGGAAAGATGAAGATAACGCTTTCATGTGCTACCGAGGGCGCGTCTATATACTACAGCACGAACAATGGCTCTACATATAAGCTCTATACAAAGCCGTTCTATATCACAAAGAACACCCAGATAAAGTTCTATTCCCGTAAGGATGGCGTAAAGAGCAAGGTAGTCACCAGAACATACAGGCTTCAGCCGAAGTTCACTATCACACCCAATGCGGGCGAGTATGATGGCAAGCAGACGGTCAAGCTTACCAGCAGCGTTCCGGGGCTGAAGTTCTATTATACTCTTGACGGCAGCAAGCCTACCACAGATTCTGCGCTGTACACCGCAAAGGGAATTACTATTGACGAAAGCTGTGAGCTGCGTATCAGGACCTCCAAGAGCGGATGGTCTGTGCGTTATGTGAGCAAGGATTATATCATCGAAGAGGATGAGAAGATAGAAGTATCCATTGCAGGTGAGAGTATATTGGAGAATTACACATCAAAGTATGCTTATTCAACCCTTACAACTAAGCAGCAGAAGCTGTATGCGGCGCTGTATGAGGGCGTAAAGGCACATAAGGCTACCATTGATGTATCTGGCATCGGCTGTTCTGCTGCCGATCTTGAAAAGACATTCTATGCGATGGATTATGAAAATCCGCAGTTTTTCTGGCTTGCCAGCGGATACAGCTATAATCATTACGGCAGCGAGGTGTACGCGGTAAGCCCCTATTATGGCAGAAGCGTTACCGATGCGGCTATCATCAGACCGCAGCTTGAAGCAGTGGCTAAGGAGCTTATCGATGAAGCGGCAAAGCTGGATACCGACTTTGAGCGCGTAAAGCTGTTCCATGACGCTATCGTGAACAAGACCACTTATCGCAGCAGCGGCGGAGAGTACAAGCGTGACGCCGATGGTCCTCTGGTATCGGGCTATGCGCTGTGTGAGGGATATTCAAAGGCTTTTGCATATCTCTGTCAGTCTGTAGGTATCGAGTGTATCTGCGTGAGCGGCGATTCGGACGGTGCTCACATGTGGAATATGCTGAAGCTGGATGGCGAATGGTATCAGATGGACGTTACATTCGATGATCCCACAGGCATCGAGCCTACCTGCGAGTATACATATTTCTGCCTGAGCGACGCTCAGATGAAGGATAATCACACTCTTGACAATCCTTTCACCGTTCCTGTATGCAATTCCACAAAGTACAATTATTACAACGCTTCGGGTGAGACCAGATATGAGGATCATACAGAGGCTTACAATGCGCTTCTGAAGCTCGCTGCGGAGAATTACGCAAAGGGAATAATGACTACAGAGATCACCTGTACCGATGATTGTGTAGATTTACTTTACAACTATGTAAAGAACAAGGGCAGCTCGGTATTCAATGATTTCTGGGCTATCGATTGCCAGCCCGGCGGTCTGTACTACGGCTACAAGGGCGCACAGTTCTATTTCACACTTTCTTAATATCACAGCTCAGCCACCTCTGATACGGTTTTCGGAGGTGGCTGTTTTTTGTTGCGGTGTAAAAAACAGAGAATGTTAAATATTTTGATTTGACATCTGCCTCAAAAAGTTGTACAATATATTCTGCGATATTTTGTTAAAGAAAAGAGATAGAGATGGATTCAACAGAAGCATATTACAAAAAAATGACAGAAACGCCTGTTTCGCGGCTTATCATAAAGCTGGGTATTCCAACCACCATTTCAATGCTGGTCACCAGTATCTATAACATGGCCGATACATATTTCGTAGGCACTCTGGGAGAGAGCCAGCAGGCGGCTACGGGTATCCTGTTTACGCTGCAGGCTATCATTCAGGCGGTGTCGTTCATGCTGGGGCAGGGCTCGGGTACGTTGGTTTCAAAGGCTCTTGCCGATAAGAACGTCAAGGAGGCTTCTGGCTACGTTTCAACGGCGTTTTTCACAGGCGCTGCGGCCGGTACTGCGCTAATGGCGCTAGGGCTGATATTCCTTGATCCGCTGCTGAAGCTGCTGGGAAGCACTGCTACAATACTGCCCTTTGCCCGTGATTACGGAATGTGGGTGTTGCTAGCGTGCCCGTTCATGGTGTGCTCCTTTGTGCTGAACAACAATCTGCGTTATGAGGGCAGGGCGCTTTATGCGATGTTCGGACTGGTTACGGGCGGCGTTATCAACATCTTCGGTGACTGGCTGCTGATACATCAGCTTGAGATGGGCGTGTATGGAGCAGGTCTTTCCACCGCCGTATCCCAGTTCATCAGCTTTATATTGCTGCTGATATTCCACCGCCGCATGGCGCAGGGAAAGATCAGCCCGAAGCACATCAGCAGGAAGCTGAGGACCTATCTCACGATAATGAGAGTAGGTTTCCCCGCGCTTATCCGCCAGGGACTTACCTCTATCTCCAACGGACTTCTCAACAACCTTACAAAGCCCTATGGCGACGCAGCTATTGCGGCAATGAGCGTTGTGGGACGCTATTCCATGCTTGTCATGTGTGTTGGTCTAGGAATAGGACAGGGCTTCCAGCCTGTGGCGAGCTTCAACTATCAGGCAAGAAAATACCGCCGCGTCAAGCAGGGACTGCTGTTCACGATGGCTGCAGGCTTTGTGCTGGTGCTTATAATGTCGCTGCCTGGGCTTATTGTGCCTGAGTTCATTGTAAGCCTGTTCCAGAAGAGCCCCGATGTTATTGAGATAGGCGGCTTTGCTCTGAGGGCTGCCAGCATCGGTGTGCTGTTCCTGCCGCTTTCTATCCCTGTCAACATGCTGTATCAGAGCATACGCAAAGCAGGAGTTTCCTCCGTGCTCTCCATGCTGAGATCGGGACTTATGCTGATACCTACGCTGCTTATCACTACAACGCTGTGGGGGCTTACGGGTGTGCAGATATCCCAGCCTGCGGCAGATGTTCTGACGGGACTTACCTGTATTCCGTTCATCCTTTATTTCCTTTACAAAACACCTAGCACGGATGAGGAATGACCGAAATTCAGATGTGATATGGACTTTTTCCGAAAAATGATATATAATATACTTGTATGATATTTTTACCGCTTACAGGCGGTGGTATGAAAGGTGCTACATATATGGATACTTTAGCAATATGCGGAGCTATACAGAATCTTATCGATTACTCTGTGGACAGCGAGCTTATCACAAAGGATGATATCTTTGTTATCCGTAATCAGCTTATGGATGTCATGGGCGTTTCGGACTGGCAGGATAATATCGGCTATGTGAACAAGTGTGATGTGGATGATATCCTTGAGGATATGGTAAGGCTTGCGGTAGACGCGGAGCTTATCGAGGATACCGCAAACAACCGTGACCTGTTCGATACAAGGATAATGGGCGTGCTGACACCTCTGCCCAGAGAGATCATTGCGAAATTCCGCAGTGATTACGCCGTGTCTCCGAAGCTTGCTACAGATAATTATTATGATATCAGCAAAATGCTGAATTATGTCCGTGCAGGCAGGATAGCAAAGGATCTCAAGTGGACTTACGACTGTGATTACGGCACACTTGATATCACAGTAAACTGCTCCAAGCCCGAAAAGGATCCCCGTGATATCGCTGCGGCAAAGACTGCTGTTGCAGCATCCTACCCGAAGTGCCAGCTTTGCGCTGAGAACGCAGGCTACGCGGGACGTGCGGATCACCCTGCAAGACAGAACCTGCGCCCCATTCCCATGAGCGTGAACGGCGAGAACTGGCAGATACAGTATTCACCCTACGGCTACTACAACGAGCACTGCATCGTGTTCAATTCCGAGCATATCCCCATGAAGATAGATGATGCGGTGTTCCTGAAGCTGTTTGATATCATCAACTATCTGCCGCATTATTTCGTTGGCTCAAATGCCGATCTGCCCATCGTGGGCGGCTCTATACTCAGCCACGAGCATTTTCAGGGCGGTAACTACACCTTTGCGATGGCAAGGGCGGAGATAGAAACTCCCATAAAGCTGCCGAAGTACCCTAAGATAAATGCGGGCATAGTAAAGTGGCCGATGTCTGTTATCCGAGTAGCCTCTGCGGATATGAAGGAGCTTGCCGCGTGCTGTGCGGATATCCTTGAAAAGTGGAGAGGCTACACCGATGAGGATGCGTTCATCCTTGCCGAGACAGACGGCACACCGCACAACACCATCACTCCCATTGCAAGAAAGCGTGGAGATATGTACGAGTGCGATCTCGTGCTGAGAAACAACATCACCACCGATGAAAGACCGCTGGGCGTTTATCATCCGAACCCTGCGCTGCATCACATCAAAAAGGAGAATATCGGCCTTATCGAGGTAATGGGTCTGGCGGTGCTGCCTGCACGTCTGAAGCAGGAGATAGAGCTTCTGGCGGACGCTCTTGTAAATAAGGGCGTGAGTGCTGTGCGCGAGGATGATATCCTTGAAAAGCATGCGGACTGGGTGGAGGAGTTTGCTTCACGCAGAGAGATCACCGCAACCAATGTTTACGATGTCATCCGTGACGAGATAGGCGCAGTGTTCCTTGAGGTGCTTATGGACGCAGGCGTTTACAAGCGCACCGATGAGGGCAAGGCTGCATTTATGAGATTTATTGAGACTCTGTGATATATCAAAGACGGACCGTGATACACTTGCGGTCCGTTTTTTGGGGCATGTTTTTATCGGAATATGGTGCGATTTTGAAAATCTTTGAATAAATTTGCAAAAAAGTGTTTACTTTTACGCTTTTTTGTGGTAAACTAGTATTAATGTTTATTTTTACTCTGCTGTGCAGAGTATCTGTATTGAAAGGAACTACATAATATGCCTATTACCGAGATACTTGAACGCAATGCCGAGCTTTACGGCAGCGATATCAGCCTTGTTGAGGTAAATCCCGATATCAAGGAAACAAGACGTGTTACATGGAAGGAATATGAGCTTATCGAGCCTAATCCCGTTTCCCATTACCGCCGTGAGATAAGCTGGAGCGTATTCAATGAAAAAGCAAACCGCTTTGCAAATCTGCTGCTTTCACGTGGCATCAAGAAGGGCGACAAGGTGGCTATCCTGCTGATGAACTGCCTTGAGTGGCTGCCCATCTATTTCGGCATACTCAAGACAGGCGCTCTTGCAGTGCCGCTGAATTTCCGCTATGCTCCTGATGAGATCAAGTACTGCCTTGATCTTGCCGAGGTGGATGTGCTGGTGTTCGGACCTGAGTTCATCGGACGTGTAGAGGGTATCGCTGATGAGATAAGCAAGAACAGACTGCTGTTCTACGTGGGAGAGAACTGCCCCACATTTGCCGAGCATTATGACAGCCTTGCTGCTAACTGCTCCAGTACTTCTCCCGATATAAAGCTCACCGATGAGGATGATGCGGCTATCTATTTCTCCTCCGGTACAACAGGCTTCCCCAAGGCTATCCTGCATAACCATGAGAGCCTTATGCACTCCTGCAAGACAGAGCAGAATCACCACAGCCAGACTAAGGAAGACGTGTTCCTGTGCATACCTCCGCTGTACCATACAGGTGCGAAGATGCACTGGTTCGGAAGCTTCCTTGTGGGCGGTAAGGCGGTTCTGCTGAAGGGCGTAAAGCCCGAATATATCCTCAAGACCGCTTCTGAGGAGCACTGCACCATCGTATGGCTGCTCGTTCCGTGGGCGCAGGATATCCTGGACGCTATCGACAGAGGCGAGCTGAACCTGGCTGACTATGAGCTTGACCAGTGGCGACTTATGCACATCGGCGCTCAGCCTGTTCCTCCGAGCCTTATTGCACGCTGGAAAGAGAAGTTCCCGAAGCACCAGTATGATACCAACTACGGTCTTTCTGAGTCCATCGGTCCCGGCTGTGTGCACCTCGGTGTGGAGAATATCCACAAGGTAGGCGCTATCGGTAAGGCAGGCTACGGCTGGCAGACAAAGATCGTTGACGAGAACGGCAACGAAGTGCCTAAGGGCGGCGTTGGCGAGCTGGCGGTATTCGGCCCAGGCGTTATGACCTGCTATTACCGCGATGAAAAGGCAACCGCAGAGACTATCCATGACGGCTGGCTGTTCACAGGTGATATGGCGCAGGAGGACGAGGACGGCTTCATCTTCCTTGTAGACCGTAAGAAAGATGTTATCATCAGCGGCGGTGAGAATCTTTATCCCGTACAGATCGAGGACTTCCTGAGAGCGCATCCCGCAATCAAGGACGTGGCGGTGATAGGTCTGCCCGACAAGCGACTGGGTGAGATAGCGGCTGCTATCATTTCTGTCAAGGACGGAATGGAATGCACCGAGGAGGACATCAAGGAATTCTGCGGCAAGCTGCCCAGATACAAGAGACCTCATAAGTACATCTTCGCTGAAGTTCCCAGAAATCCCACAGGCAAGATCGAAAAGCCCAAGCTCCGTCAGATCTACTGCGGAGAGAGCCTTGTGGCTTCCCAGAACAGAGGCTGATATAATTGTGATCCCGATGTATTTCATCGGGATCTTTTGTTTTTTCAAAATAATGTTGATTAATGTTGTGTTTTTGATAAAAAAGTGATATAATTAAATATATATGTGTATTTATAAACTAAAAGATGGTGATGTTATGAAAAAGATACTTGCTATTGCAGTGCCTATCATTACTCTCCTGCTTGCAGGACTGTGCGTTATGATCTTTCTGGATACCGATGATGATGTTGCGGAAAAGGTAACTCCTGTGGGGGTTATACTTAACGGCAACAGGAATGATATGAGCTGGTGCACCTCCCACTGTGAGGCACTGGAGATCTCTGCGGAAAAGCTGAATCTCAGCCTTACATATAGGGAATCTGTAACTGTTGATACTATCGGAGATACTATCAGAGAGCTGGTGGAATGCGGCTGTGAGATAGTAATTGCAAATTCCTTTGAGTTTGGAGAGTATCTGAAGCAGGCTTCCGAGATGTATCCTGAGGTGTATTTCTTCCATTGCTCTGGTGTTGATGAGGGCAAGAATTTTACTTCGTATTTCGGCAGGATGTATCAGATGCGCTATCTGACAGGTATTGCGGCAGGTCTTCAGACTGAGACCAATGAGATAGGCTATGTGGCAGCGTTCCCCATATCCGAAGTAAACAGGGGCATCAACGCTTTCGTACTGGGGGTACGCAGCGTCAATCCCGAAGCTAAGGTATATGTGCGCTGGATAAATTCCTGGGTATCGGATGAGGATGCGCGCAACGCCGCTGAAAAGCTGATGGATGAGCATAATATCGATATCATCACTATGCACACGGATTCCGTTGAGCCGATACTGGTGGCTGAGGAGCGCGGTGTGATGTCTATAGGCTATCACCGTGCAAATCCCGATATCTGTCCTGAAACATATCTTACCGCGGCAGTGTGGGACTGGGAGAAGTTCTATACCACTCACATCCAGCACTGCATACAGGGAAAGTTTGCGGGAGATAACTACTGGGATGGTATCGATACGGGCATCGTGGCCGTTGCGGAGCTTTCCGATAAGGCTGTGGCTGGCGCAGCAGAGCAGATAAATGCAGAATACGAGCGCCTTGTCAACGGAACACATGACGTTTTCTACGGCCCTGTTTATGACAATGAGGGAGTTCTGAGGATAGCGGAAGAGGAAAGCATGACCGATAATGCCATGCTGAATGAATTTGACTGGTATGTAGAGGGAGTAGTGATCGATGAAGACTAAACTCAACAGATTGTTGCTTCCTGCTGCGATAATCGTGCTGGCGGTGATCGTGCTGTCGCTTGTGCTTGCGGGCTATTCAAAGGGCTCTACGATAAGGATAGGCTTTGTTATGACAGGCTCGGCTGATGATATAGGCTGGAATGGTATGCATTATACGGGTGTGCTGTCTGCGTGCGAGCAGTTTGATGCAAAGCTGCTGATAAAGGAGGACGTGCTTGAGGGTACGGGCGAATGTGCAAAGGCGATAAAGGAGCTTGCAGATGATGGCGCGGATATGATAATCCTTTCCAGCTATGGATATCCCGTTGAGGCTGCGGATACTATCGCTTTATATCCCGAAATATCGTTCTATGCGATATCCTCTGATATCACCTCCGAAAATATGACATCGTTTTTCGGCAGGATGTATCAGGCAAGATATCTTGCAGGAATAGTCGCAGGCATGCAGTCCGAAACGGGTGCTGTGGGATATGTTGCGGCAATGCCGAATAATGAGGTCATCCGCGGTATCAACGCATTTGCGCTGGGTGTAAAGAGCGTAGCTCCCGATGCGAGCATAAACGTGGTGTGGACAGATTCCTGGGATGACGCAGAGGCTGAAAGGGCTGCTGTAAGGCTGCTTATCGATAAGACAGACTCGGATGTGATTACATATCATCAGAATCAGCACAATGTTGCACAGGCTGCGGATGAAGCAGGCGTGTGCTCGATAGGCTACAATACCGTGGCACAGGGGCTTTCGGATAAGTACCTCACCGCTGCGGTGTGGAACTGGGAAAGCGTGTACTATGAGATAATCCGTGAGTTCATACAGGGCAGGGCGAATTCCGTGCGCCGCCACTGGTTCAGCATCGACAGAGGCGTTGTGGTGCTTTCAGAGTACTCACCGCTCGTTGATGAGCAGACACGGCTCGCTGTTGAGCAGGCTAAGGCTGATATACTCGCAGGGCAGGATGTTTTTTCGGGCGAGATATACGATAACAACGGAACACTTCGCTGCGGCGAGGGTGAAACGATGAGCGATGAGATGCTTTTCAGCTCGTTTGACTGGTTTGTGGATGGAGTGGTGATATATGAGTAAAAAGTCCCGCAATTCACGTGTTGTCAGTGCATTTGCACTGATAGCATCAGGCCTTGTGATACTGTGTTTTGTTTGTGTGCTGATGTGGTTCAAGCTTAAGGATATCACTAATGCTCAGGTAACGACGCATGTGGCAGGATACAGCCACATGATGGCAAAGATTATCGACAATTCTTTTGCGGATGAGCTGAGCTTTCTGGAGGATGTCACAGCTTTTATCGATATCGAAACAGGCGAGTTCGATAATATCTTCCCTCAGGAGGACGGCGTTTCCTATGGCGTTATGAAGATAGACGGCGAGGCTGCCAGCGGTGAAAAGCTGGATTTTTCCGAGTACAGCGGATTTTTCGATTCGCTTCACGGAAACCCGTCAGTGTGCTGCGGTAAGACCTCTGATACCACGCTGTTCACGGTGCCCGTATATCACGGCACGAATGTAAAGTACGTCCTGTATAAGTTGTATGATAATGCGGCGCTGGCAAGAAAGCTTGATTTGGTCTGCTATGGCGGCATCGGCGAATGTATGCTGGTGGACGAGAACGGCAGAGTCATTCTGCGTTCCAATGGAAGCACATCGGATGTTTCGGTGTTTAGCAGCGAGGATAATGCGGAGGCTGTGGCGGAGATCCGCCACAGCATGAATATAAATACCTCTGCGGCAGCATACAGCAAGGGCAATCTGGTGCTGTTCGCTGCGGAAACGGCGCATCATGGTCTGTATATAATGGGTCTTGTGCCTGCGTTTGCGCCTGCGGGTGATATTGATCTCATAGTGCCCCTTGTTCTGTGGACGTTTGGCCTGCTGTGGGTGCTGCTGGTAATCATCACGATCTATCTGCTGGGCACTGAGAAAAAGGTGCAGGAGAGCGACGAGTTCCGTCAGGCGAAGATAGCTGCGGAAAAGGCGAGCCGCGCAAAGAGTGACTTCCTTGCAAATATGTCCCATGAGATAAGAACACCTATCAACGCAGTCATCGGTATGAACGAGATGATACTGCGTGAATGCGAGGACAAGCAGATACTGGAATACGCATCCAATATCGATAATGCCAGCCATAATCTTCTGGCGCTGGTAAACGATGTGCTGGATTTCTCCAAGATAGAATCGGGTAAGATGGAGATCATCGAGCATGAGTATTCGCTCAAGGAGCTGCTTTCCGCCGTTATGATAATGATGAAGATAAGGGCGGATGAAAAGGAGCTAAGCATTGATATAAATGTCAACGAGGATCTGCCCGACCAGCTCTACGGCGATGATGTGCGTATAAAGCAGATACTTATCAATCTTCTGAACAATGCGGTAAAGTACACCCAGAAAGGCGGCGTAAAGCTGAATGTGGGTGGAAATATCGATGAGAATAACGGAACTGTTCAGCTCAGGATGGCGGTTGAGGATACTGGTATAGGCATCCGCCAGGAGGATATGGCTAAGCTGTTCCAGGGCTTCCGCAGACTTGATCTGGAGCAGCACAGGAACATCGAGGGTACGGGTCTGGGACTTGCTATCACCCACAGGCTTGCAGCAATGATGGACGGCAGGATAAAGGTGGAAAGCGAATACGGCAAGGGCTCGGTATTCACTCTGCTGATATCCCAGAGGATAACAGGCAGCGCAAAGATAGGCAGCTTCGTTATGGCGGCTCCCAATACAGACAGCGGCAGAAAGTATACCACTGCGTTTACCGCACCCGGTGCAAGCGTTCTGGTGGTCGATGATAATCAGATGAATCTGACTGTAGTCAAGAGCCTGCTTAAGAAGACGAAGATAAAGCTTACCGCCTGCATGAGCGGTGAGGAGGCTCTGGAGCTTGTGAAGAACAACCGCTTTGATGTGATCCTGCTTGACCACATGATGCCTGTGATGGACGGTATAGAAACACTGGCGCATATGCGTAGTATGCCAGGGAATCAGAGCGAGCTTGCTGTGGTCATCGCGCTTACGGCAAACGCCGTTTCGGGCGCGCGTGAGATGTACATGGAAAAGGGCTTTGACGATTATATGAGTAAGCCCATCAACGGAAAGCTGCTTGAGGAGATGCTGGCAAAGCACCTGCCTGCGGGAAAGGTGTTCTACGAGGAGATCACGGAGGAAAGCGCCACGGCGGAAGCGCCTGCACCCGCACAGCCTCTGGTGGATGAAGACAATGCGCCGCTGTTCGATACCGCGCTTGGTATCAGATACTGCGCCGACAGCGAGGAGATGTATATCGAGATACTCTCTATCTACTGCGATATGTACGATGAAAAGCTCGCAGAGCTTGGTAAGCATTTTCGCGAGGAAAACTGGGACGATTACACTGTAAGCATACATGCGCTGAAGTCCAATTCCCTTAATATCGGAGGAAAGCGTCTTTCTAAGCTGTGCCTGCAGCTTGAACAGGCAGGCAAGCGTATAAAGGCAGGAGAGGATACCCAAAACAGCATCAGCTTCATAAATGAGTACCATAATACTGCAATGGCTCTTTACGCAGATACTATAAATGTTGCCAGAAGCTATCTTAAAGAGAAAGGAACAGGTTGAAAAACGTGAATAACATCGATATACGCGGAAAGAAGATTCTTTCACTTGATGATAATGTGCTTGATAACAGGCTGCTGTCTGATGTTCTGGATGGTACAGGTGCTGAGCTTGTGACTACAACATCGGCAGAAGCGGTACTGCGTATGCTGGCGGAAGAAAAATACGATCTTGTCTTCATAGATCACATGATGCCGGGGGTGGACGGAATAACTCTGCTCCATAAGATAAGAGAGCTGCACCTGTGCGACAATACTCCTGTTATTGCTCTTACGGGCAACACTGTGGCTTCGGCGAGAGAAAGCTATATGCAGGCAGGCTTCAGCGGATACGTTGCAAAGCCTGTGGAAAAGGAGGAGCTTTTCAAGACAGTGGCAGGTGCGCTGGGTCTGTACGGAAAGACTGAAGAGGCTGTGCACCGTCCTGCTGTGCTGGTGGTGGATGATGACAGGATGAACCTGCTTATCGCCCAGAAGATACTTTCGGGCAGCTATGATACTACTATCGTTACTTCGGGCAAGGCGGCTTTTGAGCATCTGCGCTATAATCCTGTGGATCTCATACTGCTTGATCTGCGTATGCCTGAGATGGATGGCTTTCAGTTCATGGAGCTTATCGCTGAGGATGAGCAGCTGAAAGACATCCCGATCATCTGCCTTACCGCAGACGACGACCACGACAGTGAGGTGCGATGCTTTGAGCTGGGTGCGGTGGATTTCATCACCAAGCCCTTTATTGCTGAGATAATGCGCAAGCGAATAAAGAGAACTGTTGAGCTGAGTATGCTGCAGAGAGAGCTTCAGGATGAGGTAAAGCGCCAGACTGTTACGCTTAAGAACCACACCCACAAGCTGGAAAGGCTAACCGTGCAGGTGATGAGAACTCTTGCAAGCACGATAGACGCTAAGGATAAGTACACCAACGGTCATTCGGTGCGCGTAGCTGAGTATTCCCGTATGATAGCGGCAAAGCTCAATATGTCCAGGCAGGAGCAGAATGATATCTATTACATAGGTCTGCTGCACGATATAGGCAAGATAGGCGTGCCTGATGATATCATCAACAAGACCTCACGCCTCACCGACGCGGAGTATGATGTTATTAAGACGCACCCTGTAATAGGCGCAGAGATACTTGAAAAGATGTCTGAGCTGCCTGATATTGCCATAGGTGCGAAGTATCACCATGAGCGCTATGACGGCAGGGGCTATCCCGAGGGGCTTAAGGGTGAGGATATACCGCAGGTGGCACGTATAATCGGCGTTGCGGACGCTTATGACGCCATGGCTTCCACACGAAGCTACAGAGATGTGCTTCCGCAGGAGGTCATCCGTGCGGAGATACTCAAGTGTAGGGGCACACAGTTTGACCCGATATTTGCGGATGTAATGCTTGAGCTTATCGATGAGGATAAGGAATACAACCTGTGCGAGCATAAGTAATAAAACGAGCCGCAGAGCAATTTCGCTCTGCGGCTTTGATGTTATCTGAGTATCTTTCCGTCTGTAGAGATGATGACCACCTGCTGGGGAATCAACTTCCCGCTTGCCTGTACCGCACGTTTTACGGCGTTTTCAATTCCGCCGCAGCAGGGAACTTCCATCCTTGCTGTGGTTATGCTCCGTATATCGTTCAGTGATATTATCTGCGTGAGCTTTTCTGCGTAATCGCCCTCATCCAGCTTCGGGCAGCCGATGAGCGTTATGCGGCCGCGGATGAGATCTTCATGGAAGCGACCGTAGGCGTAGGCTGTGCAGTCGGCGGCTATAAGCAGATCCGCACCGTTGAAGTAGGGCGCATTGACGGGCGCAAGCTTTATCTGTACCGGCCACTGGGATAGCCTGCTGATGGCAGGGGCAGGTGCGGCAGCGTTATCGTTGCGTATTATAGCCTTTGCAGCAGTGCCGGGACAGCCGCAGGGCAGAGGTGCGTTTTTCTTTGCTTTTGCAGCAAGAACGGCAGCCTCGTCATAAGCAGGGGCTTCTCGCTCCTCAAATGAGATAGCTCCTGTGGGACATGCGGGTAGGCAGTCACCCAGACCATCGCAGTAGTCCTCACGCAGCAGCCTTGCCTTGCCGTCCACCATGCCTATTGCGCCCTCGTGGCAGGCTTCGGCGCACAGACCGCAGCCGTTGCAGAGCTCTTCGTTTATTCTGATTATCTTTCTTACCATATCTGTGTACCTCCGTTTTATCTTATGATATGATAATACATCAAAACTCAGAAAAAGTCTGTTGAATTTTCAACAGAAATACATTCCTTTCAATATTCCTGACGCAGCAGAGTGAAGCTGTTGCGTTCACAGGTAAGCACGCCCTCGTTGCGAAGCTTGCTTATTTCAGAGGAAAGACCGCTGCGGTCCACCTCGAGATAGTCTGCAAGCTCCTGCCTGTTGAACGGTATAGTGAATTGCGATGAGCCTTTGTTCTTTGCCTGCAGCATGAGATATGCCATCAGTTTTTCTCTGGTGGTGCGCTTTGAGGTGATCTCAAGCTTCTGATGGAACATCAGATTCTTTGAAGCGAGGTCTTTCATAAGATTAAGTATCAGCATCTGATGAAATCCGCAGGCGTTTGAGCAGGAGTGAAGTATGCGGCTGCTGTTTATCAGCATGACCTCACAGCTTTCGTTTGCCACTATCGTAACAGGCACTGCCTCCACCTCCGCGCAGGCAAAGGATTCACAGAAAACTTCTGAGGCGGCAACACCTGAAACTATGCTGCGGTTTCCGTAATAATCTATCTGGATCATCTGTGCCGAGCCCGAGAGCATTATTCCTATCTGCTTTGCAGGCATGCCCTCGGAGATTATGGTGTATTTTTTGCCGAACTTTTCCACCTTTGCTCCGAGGCAGACCAGAAGCTTATCAAGCTCCTCGTCAGAAATTCCGTCAAAAAGGCGGCATTTTCGCAGGATATCAAAATATTTTTTCATTTTTTCTCCCTTTGTTGAAAATTCAACAGATTTTTTGAGATAATTATACTATACTATTATTAGAAAGTCAAGGAGGAAGCAACTATGAAGATAGCTTTTTTTGATACCAAACCCTACGACAAGCCCGCATTTGAAAAATATGGTGCGGAGCATGGCGTTAAGTTCAAATACTTCGAGACAAAGCTCAATGAGGATACAGTGGAGCTTGCACAGGGCTATGACGGAGTGTGCGTGTTCGTTAACGATACAGTGAATGCCGCTGTCATTGACCGACTGGTTGAAATGGGCGTCAACATCATTGCTCTCAGATGTGCGGGCTTCAATAACGTGGATATGAAGCATGCTTTCGGCAAGGTGCATGTAATGCGAGTTCCTGCATACTCTCCCTATGCTGTTGCGGAGCACACCATGGCGATGCTGCTGACATCCATCCGCCGTATCCACAAGGCGTATATCCGCACAAGGGATTTCAATTTCAGCCTTGCGGGGCTTACAGGCTTTGACCTGCACGGTAAGACGGTAGGCGTTATCGGTACAGGCCGCATCGGACGTGTGTTTATCGATATCTGCCGCGGCTTCGGAATGAAAGTGCTTGCGTATGACAAGTTCCCTGCAGAGGGTCTTGATAACGGCGATACCATCCGTTACGTTTCCACAGATGAGCTTTTCGAAAAGAGCGATATAATCTCCCTGCACTGTCCGCTCACCGAGGACACATACCACATCATCGATGAAAGCTCGCTTGCAAAGTGCAGGCAGGGCGTTGTGATACTGAACACCTCCCGTGGTGCGCTGGTGGACGCAGAGGCGCTGCTGGCAGGTATCAAATCCAGAAAGGTCGGCGCTGCCTGCCTTGATGTATATGAGGAGGAATCCGACTTCTTCTTCGAGGATTATTCGGGACACATCATGGAGGATGACACGCTTGCAAGGCTCATCTCCATGCCGAATGTGATAGTATCCTCACACCAGGCGTTCCTTACAGTGGAGGCGCTGGAAAACATCGCTGAAACAACGGTAAAGAATCTGGTGGATTTCAGTACTACCCAGCATTGTGCCAACGAGCTTTGCTACCGCTGCGGAAATACAGTGGACTGCAAGGACGGAAAATGCTTTTAATACTATACGGAGGTAACAGATATGAACATCACAAACGATATCCGCTATATTGGCGTGAATGACCACAGCGTTGACCTTTTCGAAGGTCAGTACATCGTCCCTAACGGAATGGCATACAATTCCTACGCTATCATCGATGAGAAGATAGCTATCATGGATACTGTGGATGCGAATTTCACCCACGAATGGCTGGATAACATCCAGAACACACTGGGCGGCAGAAGCCCCGATTATCTCATCGTGCAGCACATGGAGCCCGATCACTCCGCAAATATCATGAACTTTATGAAGAGCTATCCCGATACAAAGATAGTTGCTTCTGCAAGAGCGTTCACCATGATGAAGAACTTCTTCGGCACGGATTATGCGGAAAATCAGATAGTTGTGGGCGAGGGTGATACTCTGGAGCTGGGCAGGCATACTCTCACCTTTGTGGGTGCGCCGATGGTACACTGGCCTGAGGTCATCGTGACCTATGACAGCTATGACAAGGTGCTGTTCTCCGCGGACGGCTTTGGCAAGTTCGGTGCTCTTGATGTGGAGGAGGACTGGGCGGACGAGGCAAGACGCTACTATATCGGCATCGTGGGCAAGTACGGCGCTCAGGTGCAGCAGCTTCTGAAGAAGGCTGCCGGTCTTGATATACAGACGATATGCCCTCTGCACGGCCCTGTTCTTAAGGAAAATCTGGGCTACTATATCGGTCTGTACAATACATGGTCAAGCTATCAGCCCGAGGAGGAGGGTATCGTTATCGCATATACCTCCGTTTACGGCAACACAAAGAAGGCTGTTATGCAGCTTGCGGAGAAGCTTAAGGCAAACGGCTGCCCCAAGGTGATCGTGAACGATCTTGCCCGCTGCGATATGGCTGAGGCTGTGGGAAATGCGTTCCGTTACAGCAAGCTGGTGCTGGCTACCACTACTTACAATGCAGAGATATTCCCGTTCATGCGTGAGTTCATTACTCACCTCACAGAGCGCAATTACAGCAACCGCACAGTGGCTTTCATCGAGAACGGAAGCTGGGCGCCTCAGGCAACCAAGGTGATGAAGAACATGCTGGAAAAGAGCAAGAACATCAC
>JAFTVU010000047.1 GCA_017465665.1 Oscillospiraceae bacterium
CTTGCAGACGGCACAACACCCGTATATCTGTTTGAGATAGACAACCCGAACGGCGAGGACATCGTGATCGACGGCGTTGACTACCCCGACAAGCACGACAGCGAAAATAAGATATATGCATACGTCACAGGCACTTACCACACCGTAAAGGTAGGAGATACATCCCAAATATACGAATATGATACTGGTACCAGTACGTTCATAGAGTTCGTACATGGCACACAGTTCAGCGTCAGCGCAACAAACAGCGGCGAAACGCTGGTACACGGCGTTGATTACACCTACTCTTCTGCAACAGGCATTCTGACTGTACTTACCGACAAGGCTCTCACTATCGCAAACACAAACCCCTCAACTCCCACAACCAACAGTATTGTGGTTGCAGACGGCGTTTCCGCAAACATCACCCTCGCAGGAGTTAATATCAACGCAATCAGCGGTGCGGCATTCACAATAGCAGAAAACAGCACGGGCGACGTTACTCTCACCCTTGCGGACGGCTCGGTGAACACTCTGAAAGGCGCCAGTTACTATGCAGGTCTGCAGAAGAACGGCGCAGACGAAAACGTCGGAACGCTGACTATCTGCGGCACAGGTTCTCTTTCTGCACAGGGCGGCACCGACGGCGCAGGCATAGGCGGCGCAAATAATAGATCCACCGGAAATATAACGATAAGCGGTGGAGTTGTCGTTACAGCAACGGGCGGCGTAGGATCTGCAGGTATCGGCGGCGGATATGGAGGTTCAGCCGAAGATATCACAATTACAGATAACGCTGTCGTTACAGCAACAGGCGACACCTACGGCGCAGGTATCGGCGGCGGATATAATGGTTCAGCCACAGATATTAAAATATCAGATAACGCTGTCGTAACAGCATCAGGCAAAGACGGCGGCGCAGGTATCGGTGGCGGTGCTGACGGCACGCTTGAAGGTATTATCATCAATGGCGGCTCTGTAAATGCGATCGGTTCAAATTATTATGAACATAGTGTTGGCGGGGCAGACGGTGCACATATCGGTGGCGGTGTGACACTTCCTTCAGGTCAGGATTCCGACCCTGAAGATGGCGCTCCTGTTACCCCCACACTTGCAGACGGCACCACACCCGTATATCTGCTTGAACTCGATGTTGACGGCACAAGTGCTGTTACAATAAACGGCAAAGCTTACCCCACAAAGCACATTGACGAATACAAGCTTTATGTATATCTCACCGCGGGAATTTATACAGTAGCCAACGGCAATAGTCAGAAAATATATACTATCGCAGATGACGGTACTGTTTCCGGGGTCGGCACAGCCTTCACAATAACAGGCACAGACCTTGTTTACGGCACAGACTACACCTACCCCGCAGACACAGGTGTTCTCACCATCCTTTCAGATAAGGCTATGACTATTGCAAATGCCTATCCTACAGCGGCAACAACTGACGTAATTGCTGTAGCGTACGGCGTTTCTGCAAATATTACCCTTAACGGTGTTAATATCAACGTTTCGGGAATGGAAAAAGCGGCATTTAAAATAGCCGACAATAGTACAGGAAACGTAACAATTATTCTTGCCGACGACTCTGAGAATACTCTTATAAGTGGTAACATATATGCAGGCTTACAGAAGTGCGGCGTATATATCTGTGAATCACAAGGAAGACTTACCATCAAGGGCGGCACAAAGGGTAACGGCAAGCTCACCGCAACAGGCGGTAGAGATGGTGGCGCAGGTATCGGCGGTGCAGGTTCCGTTACGATGAATCCGGAAAAGCCTTTCGATGCAAACACCAGTAATATTCTTATTACCGGCGGTGTAATCGTCGCAAACGGCGGCGCCTATGGTGGCGCAGGTATCGGTAGTGGCTGCGGTAGATACCTTCTGGAGAGCAGCGGATCGCAGGATGTAAGCGGAAGTTGCATTACCATAACCGGTGGCACTGTTACTGCTATCGGCAGTCAATATGGTGGTTCGGGCATCGGCGGTGGCGATATGGCAAGCGGAGACCACATAACCATCAGTGGCGGTATAGTAACCGCAATAGGTGGTGATTATTATGATGGCGTAGGTATCGGCGGCAGTCGTAATCATGGCATCTTCGGTGATTTTGTTATCACAGGCGGCTCTGTAAAGGCAAACAGCATCAGCTGTACTCCCACAGACGGAACAAATGATGTATATCTCCTTGAACTTGATGTTGACGGCACAAGCGACGTAACAATAAACGGCAAAGCTTACCCCACAAAGCATTTTGATGAAAACAAGGTTTATGTATATCTCCCTGCAGGCTCCTTTGAAGCTCCTGATATGGTAGTAACGGGAGAAACAACAATACTCTACTACGATACGACAGGCTCAAGA
>JAFTVU010000048.1 GCA_017465665.1 Oscillospiraceae bacterium
CCTCTCTGGGTGAGCTCAGCGTTACTGCGGAAAGCAACGGCGCTTATGCGCTCATCCCCGATGTGATATCTGCGGCGCTTGATAAGCTGCCCGATGTTCTGTCCGAAAATATCTCGGAAAACGAGGGTGTGCTCACCATCACAACGGACGTGCTGGGCGAAAAGGCGGTGGTCACTGCGGACAGCAGCGGCAGTCTGCTTTCGCTGAAATGCCCTGCACAGCAGCTTTCCGTCAGGTTTTCGGGGCAGCAGGAAACGGATGTTACCCAGACCGCCGAGACCTTTGAATTCATCATCGAATAAAATAACGCCGCCGTGGTAAGTACCATGGCGGCGTTGCTGTTCATAAAGCAAACTACCCGAGAGTTATCTCGGGTAATTTTATGGATGCCTTTTTTATAGGAGTGTGGAAGTCATTCTTTTTCAATGTTCACCACAAGCAGCTTCTGAGCCGTCTTGTGGGAGATGAACGCAGAGAGCGCGGTCAAAGCAGGGATAGCCACATAGAATACCAGTCTCAGTGCGTAGACAGGGATGCCGTTATCGCCGATGATGAAGATGACCACTGTAAGCACGATAGTCATTGCGATGATGAGCAGCGCGCTGAGCATATCTGTGAGCTTTGTGCCGAAGCGCAGCGCCAGAGGATATGCTGCGTACAGCGAGGTAAGGCTCATCAGACCGAACACCAAAGGCATCATCAGCATTATCTCAGCAGAGCCGCCGAAAAGCAGCAGCGCGCCCACGTTCTGGATATAGCAGATGAGCATGAGTATCAGCACCAGTACAGTGCAGCCAAGCAGCTTTGAGGAAACGATGGTGCTCTTGCTCATCGGCATGGTGAGCTGCATTGTAGCCCAGCCTGTGGAAACGTCATCCTTGAGGGTGTTCAGTATCAGCGAGCTGAAGCAGCTCACAGTTACGAAGTTTGTGATACCATAGGGCACATACGCCATTATCTCCATAGTAGTGCCTAAGAACTCTGCCATCATTCCGCCGCCTGCGAGCAGGAGCAGCAGATTCATGGGCAGCGCCAGCAGCAGCGCAAGGATGAGCTGAAAGCGTGTGCAGTACAGCTCCTTTATAACAAGACCTTTCAACACAGGTCACCTCTTTTCATTACTTTATAGAAGATAAGATATCCGAGTGCATACAGCACAGCAGTCGAAGCAACGGCAATGACCATGGTAAGCGGCTCGCCTACCCAGGAGAGGTCAAGCTCATCGCTGTTATCCAGTGCATATATCATTAAAGGTGTGATTATGAACGCCAGACCGATGCCTATGATAAGACCTGCCTTTTCCTGGCTCTTCAGCACAGCGGTCATCGGCATTGCCAGCCAGTTTATTATGTTGCCGAGCAGTGCCACCATCACATGTCCCGCGAATATCTCCCAGGTCATGGCAGTGGGGTCTGCGATGAGGAACATCAGGTCGCAGAAGCCGATGGCTGCGATAGATACCGCCTGAGTTGCAAGGCTCTTCACAAGCTCGATGTTGCAGAAGCGTGAGTATGTCATGCCCGAAAAGATGTAGTTCTGAAAGCGGCACTTCACGCTTGCTTCAAGGTCGCGGTTGAGACCCTCGCCCGGGATGATGGCGCAGATAACAGGGAAGTACATAGTCACCAGTCCTGCCGTAAGGCCGCTCATTGATCTTGCTTCGATGGAAAGTGCTTCGTTGTTGTACAGCAGTATAAGGGTGCAGCCCAGTGCCGCTATCAACAGGGCGGTTATCGCAGTGCCGATAAGGAAGCCCTTTTTCTGCACCAGATAGGAGTAATAAAGACCTTTCATCTTAAGCCTCCTTTACATAGAACACCATGATATCGTCAATGGAGGGTACATCCGATACGATGTCGGGGTACTTCTCTGCGGCGGTGGTGAGCACCTCGCAGGTGAAGCGTGTCTTGCGTATGCCTACGATATCCTCCTTGTCGATAAGGGCAAGCTGCTGCTCATCGCACTTCAGGATGCGGTATTTATCACGCATCTCGTTGCGCTCCTCGGTGAAGATTATCTGTCCCTTGTGTACGAAAGTGATGTAATCCGCAATGTGCTCAAGATCGCTGGTGATATGTGTGGAAAGCAGTATGGAGTGAGTTTCATCCTGCATGAATTCAAGGAAGATATCCAGTATCTCGCTTCTCATTACGGGGTCAAGACCGCTGGTGGGCTCGTCAAGCACCAGCAGCTGAGGATCGTGCGAGAGCGCTGTTGCGATGGAAAGGCGCATCTCCATACCACGGGAGAAGCCCTTGAACTTCTTTTTCAGCGGCAGACCGAAGCGGTTGAGATAGCCGAAGTACTTTTCGCTGTCCCAGTTGTGATAGATGCCTGCCATCACCTTATCAAGCTGCATTGCGTTGAGGTTGTTCGGGAACACCAGCCCATCGAATACCACGCCTATCTTAGCCTTTGTCTCGTTGCTGAGCTTCATTGCCTCCTCACCGAGCACCGTAACGCTGCCCGAGTTGGGAGTAAGCAGACCGAGTATCGCCTTGATGGTGGTGCTCTTGCCTGCGCCGTTCTCACCGATGAAGCCCATCACGCTGCCGCAGGGCACGGTAAGATCTACATTCTTGAGTTCGAACTGGGAGTACTTCTTGCAAAGACCCTTGATCTCGATACAGTTTTCCATGATTGATTACCTCCAAATATTACATATATTTACAAAATATTCCTTTAGATGAGCGCAATGTCCTGTGGGACATACGGCTTATTCCTCCAGCAGGAGCAGGATCATTTCCTTTATCTCTTCTGTGGTTATTCCGCTGCGCCTTGCGATATCCGCCGCGGCGGTGAGGTGCTTTTCTATCTCCCTCAGGTTCTGCTCTCTCAGCAGCTCGGGGTTCTGTGCGGCTATGAAGCTGCCCTTGCCCGTAAAGGATTCTATCAGCCCCTCGGCTTCAAGTATCTCATACGCGCGCTTTGTGGTTATCACGCTCACCCGCAGATCCTGTGCGAGGTTTCGCATTGAGGGCAGCGCGTCGCCCTCTTTCAGCTTGCCGTTCATTATCATCGCCTTTATCTGGTCGGCGATCTGTTCATATATCGGCACGCCTGCGCTGTTGGTTATGATTATATTCATATATCCTCCTTTCGGAAAGTTAGGTTTGTTGCTAATGTGTATATCCGATATATACAATATATCACTCATATACACATTTGTCAATAGTTTTTTCAAAAAAATTTTGAAAAAATGCAAAAAATATAAAAATATTTGTTTTTTATATTGACATCTGCAAGTTTCTTGTGATATAATGTTCATACAACAAGAAAACAATGAACAAAGGAGGCGGCGAGCATGGCTGATATAATGGCTGTACTTGAAAGAGCACGCGCCTGCGAACAGGAAGCACTAGCGCAGATTGAACACATAGAGCGCCTGCACAGGATAGCTGCGAGGGCGCTTTCAAGCAGGCAGAGATCGGAGCAGATAGCGGAAAAGCTGGCGGTTCTGGAGGACGCACTGAATGCTCAGATAGACAGAACGGCTGACGCAAAGCTGGAAGCGCTGGAGTATATAAGCATACTGGAGGGCGAGGAGCGTGCGGTGATAGAGCGTTACTTCATGCTGGCGCAGAGCTGGCAGCAGATAGCGGACAAGATGTACATGAGCGACAGGCGGGTGTTCCTGCTGAGAAAGAGCGCACTGGAGAAGATGAGAGAGCATTTCGGCGGTGTGGCACGGCGCGGAGATCCTCTGCGCCACTGCGCACAGCGTATATAGGAGGTATAACATGGGTATAGGAAGACGTATACGGATATTAAGAGAGCGTGCCTGCCTCACTCAGGAGGAGCTTGCCGCAAGGATAGGCGTAACTCCGTCATCGGTGGGAAACTACGAGCGCGAGGTCAGCCATCCCCGTGAGGAGGCGCTGTACCGCCTGTTTGACGCGCTGCAATGCGAGCCTAACGAGCTGTTCGCGGACTGCTACGAGGACGGCTCGGGCGAAAGCGAGCACCTTGAAAAATACCGTGCTCTTGACAGCTACGGCAGGGAGCTTGTGGACGCCTGCACGGATATCGAATACCGCCGCTGCACAGCAGAGCAGGGTGATATGGTACTGATAGCCGCAAGAAACGGCGGCGCACCGAGAATTATAGAGATGAAGAAGCGCAAGGGTGCAGGCAGCATCCTTGACAAGCCCGATTATGACGGAGGAAGATGATGAACGCAGCAGAGATACTTATTAAAGCAGGGATAAACTCACTGCCGACAGATTTAAACAAGATAGCCGCCGCATTTAATATAAAAATAGTAAGCTATAAGGACTGTGCCGATTGCTATTCGATGGATATGCAGCGCATGTATGAGGATATAAGCACGCAGGGCTTCAGCTTCTGCGTGGACGGAGCGTTCGTGGCGGCTATCAACGAAAACGCCTGCGGCAGGCTGCGCAGACACTGGACGATAGCGCATGAGCTTGCACACATCCTGCTGGGGCATGTCACAAAGTATGATACATCGGTCAGCCTGCTGAGAGAGAAGGAGGCTGACCGCCTTGCCGCGGAGCTTCTTGCACCGCTTACCGTGCTGCAGTTCTGCTGTGTTTCCTCCGTGGCGGAGACAGAGCGCCTGTGCAGATTATCACGGCAGGCGGCTGAGATACGCTTTAAGGAGCTTTGCTACGAGCGCAGGAAAGGCTCGGAGGTGTACAGGATGGGCGGTGTGGATATCTTCACGCGCTCAGAGCAGGACCGCGCATTGCTTACGCAGTTCCTGCCGTTCATATCGGAGTATATCACACGCAGAGCGCCGCATGACTGCTACGCCATCCATCTCAGCAGGATAAAGGCGAATAAAATGACCATAGAATGAGCCTGCGAAAATTTATTTCGGAAAATTTAAATTATTTAAGAAATTCTTTAATATTTGATTTTAGAATGAATACATAAGATAAATTTCAGGAGGCCATTATGTCTGAGATAATAATTCAAGCGGAAGCTCTCGAAAAGCAGTTTATGAAGCAGAAAGCCGTCAAGGACGCGAACTTCACCGTCACTGAGGGCATGATATGCGGTCTTATCGGCCCTAACGGCGCAGGCAAGACCACTATAATGAAGATGCTGGGCGGACTTGTCATTCCCACGGGCGGCAGCATAAAGCTGTTCGGCGGCACATCGGAGGAAGAGCACGCAAAGGCTCGCTCGCGCATGAGCTTTATCATCGAAACTCCCTACGCTAAGGAGAAGATGACCGCACGTGAGAACCTTGAAAAGCAGCGCATCCAGAAAGGCATCCCCGATAAGAAGCGTGTTGACGAGGTGCTGGAGCTTGTGGGTCTTGCGAACACGGGCAGAAAGCCTGTAAAGGCGTTCTCGCTCGGTATGAGGCAGCGCCTCGGCATCGCAAACGCACTGCTGACCAAGCCCGAGGTGATGATACTTGACGAGCCCACAAACGGTCTTGACCCTCAGGGTATAGTTGAGATACGCGAGCTGCTGCTGAAGCTCAACCGTGAGGAGCACATCACCATCGTGATATCCTCCCACATCTTAAGCGAGCTTTCTCTGCTGTGTACAGATTACATATTCATCAACAAGGGCGAGATAGAGCAGGCACTCTCCGCGGAGGAGCTCAAGCGCCTGTGCAAGGAATATTACCTCGTTGATACCGATAACAACGCGCTTGCGGCGGCAGTGCTTCAGGATAAGCTGGGCATCACGCAGTTCGATGTGGACAAGGACGGCAGCATCCACCTGTATGAGCGCCTTGACGATATCCGCACCATTTCAAGGACGCTGTTTGAAAACGGTATCATCCCCACAGGTCTTGCCCTGCATGAGGCAAACCTTGAAAAGTACTATATGAACATGGTAGGCGGTGAGCAGGATGTATAATCTGATAAAGGCTCAGAATTATCAGCTCTGGCGTGATAATTATATCATCTATGTGCTTATCGGCGTTGTGGGAATGACGGTGCTGAATCTTGTGGCGAGCATCCGGAGCATCGTTGATTTGGGCGAGCTGGTGAACGGCGGCTTTTTTACCTCCATGGGCGCAACGGCGTATTCCCTTATCTACATGGCACTTGCCCTTGGCTTTTCCGCAAGGATATGCGGCTGGGATTTCAACGATAAGACCCTTAATTACGAGATACTTGCAGGACATACCCGCAACGAGGTGTTCTGGAGCAGGGCAGTGCTCAGCCTTATCTGGGTGTTCGCTTTTGCTGTGGCACTTACAGTGCTTCCTTACTGCGGAGTTGTCATAGCAGGCGGCTGGGGCATGAATATGTCCTTTGGCGGAGCGCTGGTGAGGTTCGGTCTGGCGTTCCTGATGCTGCTCAGGATCACCTGCTTCTTCATCTTCCTGACATTTGTGGTGAAGAACTGCTTCGTTTCGCTGTTCCTGGGCTATATCCTGATGATGATGCCTATGGTGGCGGTGATGATGATAAACGAGTTCACAAAGATAGAGATAACCTATCAGCTGACATCCTACGCAATGATGTCAGTGCTGGATTTCAGCAACTATCAGCTTGGCTATGTGGACGGCGGTGATATCGTGCAGTTCATCACGGATACCGATCCTGAGTTCGTCATCGGCACTGTGGTGATGTCGCTGGTGCTCAGTGCCGTTTACCTGCTGCTGGGATATACGATATTCCGCAAATCGGACGTACACTGAAAGGAGAGCAGAGATGAAAAATATAATGAAAGCTCAGCTCTTCCAGCTTCAAAAAGAGCGCCTGTGCTTTATAGTCCTTGCGGTGATGCTCATATTTGTTATGTACACCGCATGGTTTGCCGATTACGCGACCTCGGGCGATGTCTCGGGCGGTGAATTCTTTGTTGAGAACATTTCGATGATACTTCAGCTCATCCAGCTTCCGATACTTATGCTGGTGGGTCAGATGTGCGTGGGCGATTTCACCGACAAGACAGCAAACTTCGAGCTTATGGGCGGTCATAAGCGCTGTGAGGTGTATCTGGGACGAGCAATACCCGCTATTCTTGTCAACATGCTGCTCTCGCTCATCTCCATCATAATTCCCCTTGTCTTCATGACCTGTCTTGCAGGCTGGGGCATCGAGGTGATATTCTCACACTTCATTCTGAGATTATCGATGATACTGCTGGTGCAGTTCCGTCTGATATGCATGTTCGTTTTCTTCAGCTTCCTTGTGAAGAACCAGTTTGTTGTGATGGGTATAGCTTATCTGTACTTTGCACTGAACCTTTCGGGCATCTTCTCCGAAACAGCATCTCCCATGCTCACCATCACCAACTTCAACCTGCTGTACGGAATGGGCGGCTGGTACACCTACGGCATCGAGGACAGCGTTAACCTCACCTATGATCTCACCATGACAGCGCCCGAGATAGCATGGACAGTCATCGCTTCGCTGGGAGTATCAGCTGTGGCGCTGGCGCTGGGCTATGTGTTCTTCAAGAACGATGATATGAACTGAGAAACGAGGGCTTACAGATGGAAAGGTTAGATCTTATACTTGCGATCGTTGAGATCGTGATGGCGGCGGCGCTGTTCTTCGTAGCAGGCTACGCCGCAAAGGCAAAGAGCAACAAATGGAGACTGCTCTACTTCCTGCCTGTACTGGTGTGCCTGCTTGTTACGGGATACACAGGTACTGATATCTGCATGCTGGGCGTTTACGTGGGCTCGGTGCTGACGCTTGTGGGCTTCGCAAGGGATAACGAGCGCATCCGCAAGATAGCCTGCGTGGCAGCGGCAATATGCGTTTCGGCTTCAATTCCCGTGTGCTATATCGCTCCCACATACCGTGCGGTGGATTACGTGGAGGATTTCGAGACGGGCTTCCAGTCCATGAAGATGCACTATGTTCTTTCCGAGCACAAGGGCATCGACTGGGATGCGCTGTACGATGAATACCTCCCCATGTTCAGAAAGGCAAACGCAGAGCGTGACGAGGTCGCAAACTGCATTGCGTGGATGAAGTTCACAGCTGAGTTCCATGACGGACACGTGGGATATTCTCCCGCTGATAATGATGTCTCTGAGGCGGCAAATGATATCCTCTGCGGCAACGACTACGGTCTTTCGCTCGTGCAGCTTTCGGACGGCAGGGTAGTGGCTGTAAACGTAGAGCCTGAAAGCGCTCTCACCGAGGCAGGCATCACAGACGGCACTGTAATTACCGCATGGGACGGCATGGATATCCTTGAGGCGGCGGAGAAGTCCGAGGGCTTCGGCGTGCTGCTGAGCCATGCAGACCTTGACAACGAGCTGTTCTACAAGGCAATGTACGCGGCAGGCGTGGGCGGAGATACCGTCACAGTTTCGTATATCGCACAGGACGGCAGCGAAAAGCAGATAACTCTTGAAAAACTGGGCAGCTATAAATTGCGCCTGCTTGACACGATGGATATACTGCACCGCGGCGTCGATGCAGGAAACCTCTGCTGGGCACAGGTCAGCGAGGATGCGGCTTGTCTGCGCATCAAATCCATGATGAGCACCACAAAGGAAGAGGAAGACGGCGCGTATGATCCCATGCAGAGGACCATCCGCGAGAAGATAGCGGAGTACGAGGCTCTGGGCTGTGACAAGCTCATCATCGACCTGCGTGAGAACGGCGGCGGCTCGGGACTTATGGTGAAATCCATTGCGGAGCTGTTTGCGCCCGTGGGCGAGCATTACTACTGCACCGACGCCCTTTGGGATGAAACAAAGGGCTGCTACGCCACCGATGAGAACGGCAATTACATCAAGGGCAAGGACAATTACTACACAGGCGAGGATATCTGGGGCGGAAAGCCGATAGTGCTGCTGGTGAATGCCCACAGTGCAAGCGCCGCAGACCATCTCAGTGATGTGCTGCGCGGCTTTGACAACGTCACCGTAATGGGATTTACAGAGCCTAACGGCTCGGCGCAGGGCGTGAACGGCGAACACCTCGAAACGGGTACGCTGGGCTTCTCCTCCGCACTTCTTCTGGATGAGGACGGCGGTATCTTCATCGATGCAGGCACAGACCGCGAGAGCGGAGACGACATCGATGTGCGCGTCCCCTTTGACGAGGAGGCAGTGCAGGCGCTGTTCGTGAACGATGAGGATTATGTCCTGAACTACGCACTGGATCACATGGCTGATATAGCATGATAAGAAAAAACGGCGGATGATGTCCGCCGTTTTGTTGTTTATGCGTGCTGTTCCGCCGTTTTTCTTGCGGCGATATCCTTTCTGAACACCAGCCTGAACATCGTGCGTACAAGGGGCTGGATAAAGAAAAGCTGTGAGAAGAATGCAAACGGGAAGTTGAAGCACACCAGCTTCGCCCAGTTAGCGAGAAGTGTGAGCATGTTAAACTCCATCGTGCCGTAGGGATAATAGAGGAATGCTGCGATAAGGCTCATTGCAGGGCACATCAGACCCACAGTGGCGCAGATGATGGCGCTCTCGAACAGCACGGGATGAGTTTCGCGCGGATCGAACACCTTGCAGGCAAGCCTGAAAGACAGCGGACTTCCCATCAGCATCTCAAGTGAATATGCAAGTATGAACTCAACCAGCACCACCGCCCATATCGGGACGGTAGCGCCGCACAGCTCAACGCCGCCCAGTACGTTTATGGCGTCCAGTACATGGCTTACAGGTGCTCCGCCCTCGTAAGCCCCCTTTGCGTTAGCCCATGTGATGAAGCTATCGCCGTTGATGACGTACAGGCTGTAGAATACATAGGAATGTACCGTTATAATTACGGTCATGAGGGCGAAGATGCACCTCTGGAACTGATTTCTTGGCATGATAAAATGTCTCCTTTTTCTGTTTACAGCGCAAAAAAAGCACACGTCCGCTCAGCCGTACAGTAGATCGGATACGCTTGTGCCGTGATCAGATTTACTTACTCGGAGAGTAAAACGTGTGTCGTTTGCGTGCTTATTTATGATGTTATTTTAACATACGGGGGAAGAATTGTCAAATGGATTAGGTGTGCTAATCAAAAAATCGTCCTTTTGGATAAATATTTCACGGAATGTTGAAAATGTGTGCATTTTAATATACGTCACATTTCAAAAAAGCCTTGAAAAAAGAGCGATATTGTGTTATACTTATTTTATATATGTTCATAAAAAGGAGCAACAGAATGTCTGAAAGAAGATACACAGGCGGAGCCGAGGGCATGAAGATGCTGGACGAGTTCCTGCTGAAGATACAGAAGCCATCCCGCTACATAGGCGGAGAAGTCGGCGCTGTGGTAAAGGATAAGAGCAAGGTGGACGTGCGCTTTGCGTTCTGCTTTCCCGATACCTATGAGATAGGCATGTCCCATCTCGGAATGAAGATACTTTACGGTCTGAAGAACGCCGTGCCCAACTACTGGTGTGAGCGCGTGTTCATGCCCCTGCCCGATATGGAGGAGGAGATGCGTAAGCGCGACATCCCTCTGTTTGCACTGGAGAGCCTTGACCCGATAAAGGATTTCGATTTCATCGGCTTTACCATCCAGTATGAGATGTGCTACACCAACATCCTGCATATGCTTGACCTTGCAGGACTTCCCGTGCTTGCCTCCGAGCGTAAGGAGCTTATGCCCATCGTTGTTGGCGGCGGTCCGTGCGTATGCAATGCCGAGCCGCTGGCGGATTTCTTCGATATCTTCATCATCGGCGAGGGCGAGGAAGTGAACCTCGAGCTGATGGCGCTCATGGAGAAGTGCAAGAAAGAGGGTACGGACAAGCAGGAGTTCCTGCGCCGCGCCGCTCAGATAGAGGGTATCTATGTGCCCTCGCTCTACGATGTTTCCTACAATGAGGACGGCACTGTGAAGTCGATAGACGCCCGTGAGACCGCCCCTGCGCAGGTAACAAAGCGCATCATAAAGGATTTTGACAAGGTATACGCACCCGATAAGTTCGTTGTGCCGTTCTGCAATATCGTCCACGACAGAGCCGTTGTTGAGGTGTTGCGCGGATGCATCAGAGGCTGCCGCTTCTGTCAGGCGGGCTTTATCTACCGTCCGTTCCGTGAAAAGGGCAAGGATACCATCCTCAGCCAGACAAAGGCGCTCTGCGAGAACACAGGCTATGACGAGGTATCCCTTTCCTCGCTGTCCACAAGCGATTTCAAGGATATCGAGGGCCTGCTCACAGACCTCACTGAGTACACAAGCGCAAACGACATCAACCTTTCACTGCCGTCCCTGCGTGTGGATCGCTTCAGCGACGAGGTGCTGAAGAAGATAACCGACGTGCGCAAGAGCGGACTTACCTTTGCGCCCGAAGCAGGAACACAGCGCCTGCGTGACGTCATCAACAAGAACGTCACAGAGCAGAACGTGCTGGACAGCGTGAAGATAGCCTTTGAGGGCGGCTATACCAATATCAAGCTGTATTTCATGCTGGGACTTCCCACGGAAACTCTCGAGGATATCGAGGGCATCTATAACCTCGCAAAGGCTGTTATAGAGCAGTTCTATGCAAATCCCAACCGCAAAAAGGGAAGACCCGTCAGCGTTTCCATATCCCTTTCCACGTTCATTCCGAAGCCGTTCACTCCCTTTGAGTTCGAACCTCAGCTTGACGAGGAGAGCATAAAGCAGCGCCAGAAGCACCTTATCTCCATTGCCGCAGACAAGAAGATAAGCATAAGCTGGTCGAAGTATAACACATCCCTGCTGGAGGCAGTGCTTGCCCGTGGCGACCGCCGCTTGGGCAAGGTCATCTATACCGCATGGAAAAAGGGCTGTAAGATGGACAGCTGGGAGGAGTATTTCGATTTCGGCAAGTGGCAGGAGGCGTTTGACGAGTGCGGACTGGATATGTCGTTCTATGCGAACCGCCGCCGCTCCTATGACGAGGTAGCGCCCTGGAGCCACATCAACATGCTTGTAAGCCGTGAGTTCTTCATCGAGGAGAACAAGCGCGCCCACGAGGAAGTATGCACACCCAACTGCCGCGAGAAGTGCTCAAACTGCGGCGTTACAAAATGCGTAGGAGGTGACATCTGCCGTGCCATCCGTTAACACACGAGTTTTCTTTTCCAAAATGGACAGGGCGAAGTACATCTCCCATCTTGACCTCAACCACTGCGTACAGCGCGCCATGAGGCGCAGTAAGCTCCCCGTATGGCAGACCGAGGGCTTCAATCCGCACACCTATGTGGCGTTCATGCTGCCGCTTTCACTGGGACAGGAGGGCGTGTGCGAGGCTATGGATTTCCGCCTTACCGAGGACGTAGCGCCCGAGGAGGTAATGCAGAAGCTGAACGATTCTCTGCCGCCGGATATCCGCGTTATCCGCGTGGCTGAGCCGAAATATAAGAACACGGATATCACCACCGCCGAGTATACAGTGGAATCCGATATCGACGCACAGAAGTTCCTGCAGTTCATGCAGTCGGAGAAGATAGAGGTGGAGAAAAAGACCAAGCGCGGCGTTTCCACCGTTGACCTCAAGCCGCTGGTGACAGAGCTTTCCGCACAGCAGGGCGAGATAAAGCTGAGACTGCCTGCGGGAAATGATTTCAGCATAAATCCGCAGCTGCTTTTCGATGCGTATATGTCAGCCACAGGCGATAATGTTTCGCGCCTGAGGATAGTCAGAACAAGGGTGTTCTGCGCAGACGGCAACGAATTCTGCTAATTTTCGTATAAAATTCGTATAAAATTTAAATAAGTGTATTGCAAAATCCGCATAATTGCAGTATACTGATAATAATTGAAATTTCCGAGGGAGGGATAGAAATGCCCGAGCCTAAGTCTAAGCTCCCGCGTTCTGTAATAGTTCTTAATGTAATAATGATACTGCTTATCCTGGTGATTTGCGGTCTGGTGTTCAGCCTGACCTACTCCGATGCAGTGCAGGGCGAGCAGACCACCACATCCGCTACCACCACTACAGCGTTTGATATCGAAGTAGGCGGTGAAAAGGATACCGCAGAGGCAGAGGTGACCACCACCGCCTCCACAAAGGCGTCCAGCTCCGTCAGCATGACAAAGCGCACCACAGAGCCTACCGAGCCTGTGGACGAGCCCACAGTGAACAACACCACAGCCCCTGTTGAGGACGAGCCTGTTCCTGTTATAGATACCGCGTATGACAAGAGCTTCTTTGCAAACGACTTGTTCATAGGCGACAGTATCTCCACAGGCATATACCTCTACAACAAGCTGGATATGAAGAATGTGGCGGCAACTGTGGGGTATACTCCCTACAAGGCGTACAGCAACGATATCGATCTTCCCGATGGTACCACAGGCACTGCTGTTGACTACGCAAAGTCCATGCAGCCCACGCGTATCTTTATAATGCTCGGCTCTAACGGTCTTGCCTCCGCAAGCGCTATGGAGGACAGCTACCGCACCCTTATCGACAAGCTGACGGCAGCCTGCCCCGATGCGGCTATCTACTGCATCTCCGTATCTCCCGTCACCGTTGACAGCACAGGTGCAGCAAACGGCGGCATCACCAATGATATGGTGGTGAGCTTCAACACCTTTGTGAAGTCCATGTGTACGGATAAGGGCATCAAGTATCTGGATTTCTATTCCGAGATAGTTGATGAGAACGGCTATTTCATCGAGGAGTACGCAGAGGCTGACGGTCTGCACTTCAAGGGCATCACTTACGATCGTATGCTGAATTTCATTCAGAACGGCATATAAACAGATATAACAGAAAAGAGAGGAAAATATAATGAACAAGCTGAAGATTTTCACAACAGCCCTCACCGCAGCACTGCTTCTGACAGGCTGTAGCGGCAATGATACAAGCACCGCAGGGGAGAGCAGCAATATCGCAGACGGCTCCACAGAGTCCGCCATCGCTGCAACAGCGGCAGAGCGCACAGCAGAGCTGCTCACCGCAGTTGAGTTCCCCGGAATGGCAGAGGTAACAGAGGACAGGCTCACCGTATATTACGGCATTGACCCCGCAAAGGTAACTGAGTTCTCCGCTTATGTTGCAGGCGCAGGCGCATACCCCGATGAGTTCGGCATCTTCGTCGCTGTTGACGAAGCGGCAGCCGCAGAGATCGAAACAGGCCTCAACCAGCGCATTGAAAAGCAGAAGAGCACCTATGCGGATTATTCTCCCGATGAGATGTACAAGTTCGATGAGAGCTTCGTGATAGCTGACGGCTGTACAGTATACTTCGCGGTATGTGCAGACGGTGATACAGCGGCTGATATCCTCGGCTGATAAGCGGCAATAACAGGACAGGAGGGACAGTATCATGGCAATGGAATGCAGCTTTATAATGGTGATATTCATCCTTATGGCGGCGGTGTTTTTCCGCAAGAAGAGGAAGATATGGGCGCTTGCCACACTTCCGCTGACGCTTGTACCGTTCATGGAGGTGCTGTTTGATTTCGTTATCCCCGATCTTCTGTCCATCCCCGTAGGACCTTTCGTGCGCATGATCGCGCTGCTTGTGGCTGTTATAGTATCCTGCGTATGGATAGGCTGCGTTTCCATGAGCATGAAGAGCAGGAAGCGCCGCGTGACATATATTGGCATCACCAACGTTTTCAACCTCGCTCTGGCGATCATCCTCATATACTATATATTGATAGAGATAGGATACTGGGCGTGATTTGCGCCACATAAGTGAATGATGTGTGTAGCTTCCGTAAAAGGAAATCTTTTCCTTTGCGGGAGCTATTGTTTTGCCCCGATGCCAATAAACCGCATGGCTATCAATCGTTTGTGTAAGTTTACCAAAAACGGTGCTTGTTTTTCTGTACAGGCTGCATTAAAAATTCTGTCGTTTTTCCTTGACAAATACCTTTTGTGCCTATATAATAGACTTAATGGGCAAAAAAATACAATATCTTGTGTCCGAAAAACAGAAAGTACAAGGAGAGTCATTATTTATGGCAATGATTACAATGATCAAAAAGCGCGATGGCAGACAGGTCGCGTTCAATATCGAAAAGATCGCAGGTGCGATATTCAAGGCTGCACAGGTAGTAGGCGGCAATGACTACAACGAGTCCATGGAGCTTGCCGATAAGGTGTGCCAGCGCCTTTCCGTTGAGATCATCGGCAGAAATCCCTCTGTTGAAGAGGTACAAGATATGGTAGAGAAAGTCCTCGTTGAGGAGGGCCATGCAAAGACCGCAAAGGCATATATCCTGTACCGTGCTGAGCGTACCAGAGTGCGTGAGATGGACTCCACACTGATGCGTACCTATGAGGATCTGACATTCAAGTCCGCCAGCGACTGCGATATCAAGCGCGAGAACGCAAATATCGACGGCGATACCGCTATGGGTACTATGCTGAAGTACGGCTCTGAGGGTGCAAAGCAGTTCAACGAGATGTACGTGCTCGATCCTGCACACTCCGCTGCACATATCAACGGCGATATCCACATCCACGATCTGGATTTCCTTACACTTACAACTACATGCTGCCAGATAGACCTGCTGAAGCTGTTCCACGGCGGCTTCTCCACAGGCCACGGTCATCTGCGCGAGCCTAACGATATCACCAGCTATGCGGCTCTTGCCTGCATCGCTATCCAGTCCAACCAGAACGATCAGCACGGCGGTCAGTCTGTGCCGAACTTCGATTATGCGATGGCTGAGGGCGTTGCAAAGACATTCCGCCACCTGTATATCCGCAACCTCGCAAAGGCTGTATGCTTCAACGAGGGCAGAACTGATTTCCTTGAGGCAACAGAGGAATTCAAGAAGCTGTGCGAGCAGGTAGAGGCTGAAACAGGCCTTGTTCCCAAGCTGAATGACAATGATGATTACAAATCCAAGGAGTGGGAGATCGCCGCAGGCAAATACGGCGAAAAGTTCAACACCCTGCAGGATACCGCTGAAAAGCTGGCAGAGCAGGAGACAGACCGCGCAACATATCAGGCAATGGAGGCTCTCATCCACAATCTCAACACCATGAACTCCCGTGCAGGTGCGCAGAATCCTTTCTCCTCCATCAACTATGGTACAGATACCTCCGCTGAGGGACGTATGGTTACCCGCAACGTTATGCTTGCTACAGAAGCAGGTCTCGGCAATGGTGAAACACCCATATTCCCCATCCATATCTTCAAGGTAAAGGAGGGCGTGAACTACAACGAGGGCGATCCCAACTACGATCTGTTCAAGCTGGCTTGCCGCGTTTCCGCAAAGCGCCTGTTCCCGAACTTCTCCTTTATCGACGCTCCGTTCAACCTCCAGTACTACAAGGAGGGTGATTACAACACCGAGGTAGCTTACATGGGCTGCCGTACAAGAGTTATCGGTAACGTACACGATCCCGAGCGTGAGATCGTTACAGGCAGAGGTAACCTGAGCTTCACCTCCATCAACCTGCCCAGACTCGGTATCGAGGCAGGCGGAGATATCGAAAAGTTCTACCGCAGCCTTGACGAGAAGATGAACATGGTCATCGATCAGCTTCTGTTCCGCTTCAAGATCCAGTGCGACAAGTATGTAAAGAACTACCCGTTCCTTATGGGACAGGGCGTGTGGATAGATTCCGAAAACCTGAGCTACACCGATAATATCGGTGAGGTGCTCAAGCACGGTACTCTTTCCATCGGCTTCATCGGACTTGCCGAGTGTCTCAAGGCGCTCATCGGCGTTCACCACGGCGAGAGCGAGGAGGCTCAGAAGCTGGGTCTGGAGATCATCACCCACATGAGAAAGCGCCTTGACGAGGAGTCCGAGAAGACAAAGCTGAACTTCAGCCTGCTTGCAACTCCCGCAGAGGGTCTTTCAGGCCGTTTCGTACGCATGGACAAGAAGAAGTACGGCGAGATCGAGGGCGTTACAGACCGCGATTACTATACAAACTCTTTCCACATTCCCGTATATTACAGCCTGAGCGCATTCAGAAAGATCAGACTTGAAGCTCCCTATCATGCGCTTACAAACGCAGGTCACATCAGCTATGTGGAGCTTGACGGCGATCCCCTGAAGAACCTTGACGCATTCGAGCAGATAGTCCGCTGCATGAAAGAGAGCGGCATCGGCTACGGCTCTATCAACCACCCCGTTGACCGTGACCCGATTTGTGGCTTCACAGGTATCATCGATGATGAGTGCCCCTGCTGCCACCGCCGCGAGGATGAGGTGAAGTTCGAGCGTATCCGCCGTATCACAGGCTACCTTGTAGGTACACTGGACCGCTTCAACAATGCAAAGCGTGCAGAGGAATCGCAGAGAGTAAAGCACGGTATCACTAACGACTAATTAAGGCTGTCGATACATCGGCATAAAAGTTATCAGCTAAGCCGCCGCGGAATATACTGCGGCGGCTTTTTAAAGGAGTATTTCCATGGAAATAAGAATTGCAGGAACAGTGCAGGATTCCATCGTTGACGGGCCGGGTCTGCGATATGTCGTGTTCACACAGGGCTGTCCCCACAGATGCGAGGGCTGCCACAACCCCGAGACCCATGATTTCAGCGGCGGTAAGCTCACCGATACGGACAGGCTGTATGAGGAGTGCACAGAAAATCCGCTCACAAAGGGCGTGACCTTTTCGGGCGGCGAGCCGTTCTGTCAGGCAGAGGCTCTGTACGAGCTGGGCTGCCGTCTCAAAGAGCGCGGCTACCACCTGATGTCCTACAGCGGCTGGACCTTTGAGGAGCTGCAGAAAAAGGCAGAGAACGAGGAATACGTGGGCAAGCTGCTGAGTATACTCGATATACTGGTGGACGGCAGGTTTGAGCTTGCAAACCGCTCTCTCATGCTGACCTACCGCGGCAGCACCAATCAGCGCCTGATAGACGTGCAGAAGAGCCTTGCTGAAAATCGTGTGACAGAGGTTGAAATATAACGATTTGTGTGATATACTTATAAATTGGAATTTATCGGTGCGTAAATAAATTTGAAACGGTGTAGGGGCGACCTGTGGTCGCCCGTGATAAATGCGTTATTGCACGGGCGGATATGGAATCCGCCCCTACGATCATCTGTTAATTAGATCGTACCGATAAATTATAATTTACACCAAAAGGGGAAAGCATTGAAAAGATATAAAAGATTCCTTGCCGCGGCGATGGCGGCATGTATGTGTATAACAACATTCAGCGGCTGCTCTGAGGACGACGGCAGCGGCGGAATATTCAAATATGATATCTCGTATAATCCAGGCAGCCTTGATCCGCAGACAGCAGCGGACGCAAATTCCGATCTGCTGATATCCAATATCTACATGGGTCTGCTTACCGCCAACCCCGATGGAAGTCTGGGCGAGGGCGTTGCGGAGGATTACATAGTTTCCGATGATGGTCTGGTGTATACGTTCAGACTGCGTCAGGATGTGTTCTGGATAGACAGCGGCGAGTTCGAGGCACAGTGCACGGCGAATGATTTCGTGTTTGCGTTCCAGCGCCTGTTCGACCCTGACACCCGCGCCGCAAGAGCCTCCGAGTACTACTGCATAAAGAACGCAGAGCAGGTGAACCGCGGCTATATACCCATCGTAAGCGAGATAGGCGTAAGGGCGCTGGGGGATTTCGAGCTGGAGATAACTCTCAGCTACCCGAATCCGCAGTTCCCGACATTGCTCACAAAATCTCCTGCCATGCCCTGCAATGAGGAGTATTTCATCAGGGCACAGGGAAAGTACGGGCTTGACGCGGAAAACACGCCCTCAAACGGGGATTTCTACATCCGCACCTGGGATTACGACCCCTACACCATAACCGATAACAACCACATCATCCTGCGCCGCAATTACAAGACCAGCGAGCGTGATCAGGTGTTCCCACAGGGACTCAACTTCTTCATCGTGGATGAAAAGGGCTTCCTTTCGGATTTCCTCAGCGGCACTACAAGCTGTATCGCAGTGACCGACGAGCAGGCTGAGAGCATCACGGGCGAGTATACCGTAAGCTCCTACAGCAATATCTCGGTTGGACTTACATTCAACACCGATTACGAGCTGTTCACAAACACGGGCTTTCGTCAGGCGCTGGCGTGCCTTGTTTCCCACGAGGATATGTCACAGGCGCTGTCCCATTACGAGCTTTCTGACGGCGTAGTGCCGCAGGAGGTCACCCTGCTGGATAAGTCCTACCGTGAATACGCAGGCGAAAGCGCAAAGTACACCTATAACGAGGCCGATGCGAAGAAGTTCTACACCCTTGCAGAGCCCTCCATCGACAAGGAGCAGCTTGTCGGCGCACGCATAATCATGTCCGATGATACCACACAGGAAGCTGTTTCCTATATCATGCAGGAGTGGCAGCGCGTGTTCGGATTTTACTGCGTGGTGCAGCAGCTCTCTCAGGAGGAGTACGACAAGCGCCTGCAGGAGGGTGATTACGAGATAGCCGTTGTGGAGCTTACAGGCGGCTACAACAGCCCCGAAGCCTACCTGAAGCCATTCACACGAAACAGCAGCGAGAACGTCACAGGCTACCACAGCACCGATTTCGAGCGGCTGATGACCCGCGCGGGCAGGGCAGTGGAGCTCAGCGAGAGCGCAGACCTCTATGTTCAGGCGGAGAGGCTACTGCTGAGTGAGGCGATATTCATTCCGCTGTGCTACAAGAATGAGTATTTCTTTATCGAAGAGGACGCCCGTGATATCTACTACAACCCCTTTACGAAATCAGTGGATTTCAGCAAGGCAAAGACAGAATAAGGTGATAAAATGAACGACGCCCTTGAAGCACTTTCAAAGGATGAGCTGATACAGCTTATCGGTATCTATTCCAAGAACTGGCTCGCCATGGACGGCGTGTGGTTTCAGTCGGTGGAGCAGAAGCTCGGCATGGACGAAGCCATGCACCACGACGCCGAAGCTTGGCGCAGATTTACCGTTATCGAGGCAAGGCGCATAAAGGAGTTCCTGAAGCTGCCCGAAAACAGCGGCATCGAGGGTCTTGCAAAGGCGCTGAAGCTCAGGTTTTACGCAAACATCAACGATGACAGGATAGAGATAAACGGCAATACCCTGACCTACACCGCCGTTGACTGCCGTGTTCAGACAGCGCGCAGCCGCAAGGGTATGGAGCTGCACCCCTGCAAGTCTGTGGGTATCATCGAGTACACGGGCTTTGCACAGGCTATCGACAGCCGCTTCACCTGCGAGTGCGTAAGCTGCTACCCCGATATCACAGATGACTCCTGCTGCTGCAAGTGGAGGTTCACGCTGAACGAATGAACGCTGAAATGACTTCTCTCATCAATGTGCTGAGAGCCATATCCGAAAAGGCAGGAAGCCGCTCGGGCAATGTGTTTCAGGCGGCTGTAAACGGACGTGTCAGGCTGGGAGAGCGCTGGTACGATACCTCTGCTACAAGTCTGAATCTATATAAAAAGGGGCTGACCGATGAAGACGCTGCAAGGCTGAAGCATTTCCGTCAGCTGCGTGAGCTTAACATCGGCGGCAACGGTATAACGGATATCTCGTTCGTTAAGGAGCTGCCGCAGCTGCGCTCGCTTTCGATACATAACAACGATATAACAGACCTTTTTCCGCTCAGCGCACTGACAGAGCTTACTGAGCTGATAGCAGGCGGAAATCCCGTTAAGCACTACGGCGTTATTTCACAGCTTACTTCGCTGGTGCACCTTAATCTGTACAATGCAGGCGTTGCGGATATCCGCTTTATTGCGCCATTGAAGCGCCTGCGGATACTGTACGCGCCCAAAAACGATATCAGCGATATCTCGGTATTGTCGCAGCTGCCGAAGCTAAGGCAGATAAACCTCGGTTCAAACCGCGTGCGTGATATCTCGGTGCTTTCAGCGCATACAGAGCTTGAGATACTGGAGCTGTACAATTCCTCGCTCCCGACAGAAAGCACGAATGATATCACAGATATATCGCCGCTGAGGGGGCTTACAAAGCTGAGGAGACTGAATCTGAAATACAATTCCGTATCGGATATATCGGCGCTGTCTGCCATGACTCAGCTGCATGAGCTTAATCTCAGCCACAATCTGATAACAGATTTTTCGCCGCTTGAGGGAAAGGATATCAGGATACTCTATACCGATGGAAATCCAAGATGTGTCCCTCAGCCGCAGAGCGGAACATTTCTGCAAATGCTGAAGAATATCTTCCCGAAGCTATGAATACAAAAAGACCTCCGTTTCCTGCGGAGGTCCTTGTTTTTTATACAGTGTCAAGGCGGATTATTTCCTGCGCCAGTCTTTCACATTCAGTGATATCGTGAGTTACCATTATCACCGTCCTGCCGATGGTCTTTTCCCTTACGCGGCTGATGACCAGCTCCTTTGTGCTTTCGTCCAGACCCTTGAACGGCTCATCCAGAAACAGCACGTCATACTCCGCAAGCAGCGCTCTCAGCAGAGCAACACGGCGCTTCATGCCCCCGCTCAGCTCCTTTACGGGCTTGTTTTCACAGCCATGAAGACCCAGTGCAGCAAGCTCCGAATCTATCTCGGCAGGTGAGAAGCGCCTGCCCGTCACCAGCCTTATGTTGCCGCCTGCCGTGAGGTTCTCACACAGCCTGTTCTCCTGAAACACCGCACTGCGTCTGAAAGCAGTGGCAGGCTCTATAGCTCCGCTATCGGGAGCAAGCACGCCCATCAGTACGGCAAGAAGCGTGGATTTTCCGCAGCCCGATGGACCCATCACCGCCGTAAAGCTGCCATCACTGAATGTATGGGAGAAGTTCACCAGCACCTGCTTTTCGCCGAAGCTCTTGCAGATATCAGTTGCTTTAAGCTCCATGTCCAACCTCCTTACATCCTCTGCACACGGCGGACTATAACATCCACCAGTGCCATGAACAGCTTCTCGCATATAAAGCTCAGCAGGATTATCACCAGCGTCCATGCGAAAAGATTGCCCGTTTCAAGGTACACCTTTGACATATACAGCTTCTCACCGATAGAGCCGTCAGGCACGCCGATGACCTCCGCCGCAATGCCGCTTTTCCAGCACAGACCCATAGCCAGCCTGCACGCCGAGCGGAAATACGGTAGCAGCTGCGAAAGATAAATTCCCACAAAGCGTCTGCCTGCCGGTATCTCAAACACCTCTGCCATGGTCTTCAGCTTGCCGTCAAGGCTGTCTATGCCCTCAAGCATATTTGAGTATACGATAGGAATTGCGATAAGCACGGATATCAGCACGGAAAGATTGCGCGAGCTTATCCAGATGAGCGCCAGAATGGTGAAGCTTGCCACGGGAATTGATTTCATCGCGGATATCAGCGGTGAGAAAAGATGGCGGAAGAACGCTGACTTTCCCGAAAGCGCCGCAAGCGCCGTTCCGATAAGAAGTCCGATGAAGAAGCCGCTCAGTATCCTTATCATGGAAAAGCCGAGGCTCTTGAGGAATTCCGCGGAGGGTATCAGCTCCCACAGCCTCTGCGCGACCTCAACAGGGGAGGCGAGCAGTATATGCAGATTATCTATCTTTAAGCTCAGAAGCATCGCAGTGACCTGCCATGCCACCAGCCAGAACAGCACGCAAGCCGCTGTTATCAGCCGTTTTTTCATGCTCATCCTCCTTTGCTGAAGTGCACTGACGTATGCGAAGCACCGTCATAAATACGTGCATGGGCGACCAATGGCCGCCCGTACACTTGTTCTGTCTGTTTTGTTCAGTTGCTTTTTCTCTTATGCGCCGTAGTAGAAATCATCGGCAGGCAGTGCGCCGCCAACGGATGTGGGTACCTGCTCGAACAAAACGCCGAGATAGCCTGCCAGCTTCTCCTTCATCTCTGCGCCTGTGATGCATACGATGTTGCACTCGGGGATAGCCTTTTCAGCAACAGCGGCAGGAACGATATCGTACTTGCCTACGAGCTGTGCGCCCTCTGCAACGTTTGTTGTAACGTATTCAACGGATTCTGCGTATCTCTCCATGAACTCTGCAACTACCTCAGGGTACTGCTCGATGAAAGCTGTTCTTGCGATAACTGCACCTGTAAGGCAAGCGGAGCCGTTGTCCAGCTTCTCCCACTCCTCGGTGATGTCCAGTACAACGTTGATACCCTCGGTCTTCATCTGTGCTGTGGTAACGAAAGGCTGGGGCAGAAGTGCAACGCTGCCCTCGTTAGCTGTGAGAGCCGCAAGGCACTCGGAGTGCTCGGACTTCCACTCGATGGTAACATCGGTCTCGGGGTCGATGCCGTTCTGCTTGAGGATATAGTTGAGAGCGTACTCGGGAGTTGCACCCTTACCGCTTGCGTAGATGGTCTTGCCCTTGAGGTCAGCCATGGAAGCAACGGTAGAGCCGTTCTCGCAGATGTAGAGGATACCAAGTGTGTTGATAGCCAGCACCTGAACGCCGCCATCGGTCTTGTTGTAGAGCACGGAAGCGAGGTTTGCGGGTACGCACACGATATCTGTCTTGCCCTGGATAACAAGGGGAGCGATCTCGTCAACAGCGGCTGTGATGGAGAACTCGTAGGGATAGCCCTTTGTCTCGTCCTCGTCCATAAGCTGTGTCATGCCCATTGCTGTAGGGCCTTTCATAGCCAGCACGTTGATGCTTTCGGGATAAGCGATCTCTGTCTCGATCGTCTCGGGAGCTTCCTCTGTAACGGGAGGCTCGGCTGTAACGATGTCCTCAATGGTAACAGCTGCGTCAGCGGTGGAGTCAGCCTCGGCGGTAGCGTCAACAGTGACGATAGCCGCATCGTTTGTGGCAGCCTCGTTTGTAGCGTCAGAGCTTGTATCAGCTCCTGCGCAGCCTGTCAGCAGGGCAGCGCACAGCAGAGCTGCAACAGCGCCCTTGAGATTTTTCATGATCTTCATAGTTCTATGTTCCTTTCTTCGGGGAGGTCTGCCTCCCTCATGTTTTCAGGCGTTCTGCGCCTGTTTTGCGTAAACAGCCTTTGCGGTGACGCCCTGTAATCTGCCCAGCTTGCCCGAAAGCGCGGATATCGCATCAGCGGGAGCGTCCAGCACCACATTGATGATGTTCAGCCCCTTTTCACGGTAGGGAACGCCCATCCTGCCGATTATATAGCGGCTGTATTCATGCAGCAGGTCGTTTACCTGCTCTATGCAGCTGCTGTCGTCGATTATCATTGCAACAGTGGCAACGCGGTTGTTGTTTTCCATTGTGTCTGCCTTTCTCCAAATAAAAAATGCGCCTACGAAAGGCGCAGTTATTCTCTATGTTCAGAGCTGCTGCAGTTCTTTCGCGTCAAGTAGGTTTCTGCGTCAGAGCGTGGCTTGTGTCAGATAAGCTCTGTCTTTCACGTCAAGGTGCATTTCAGTGTCAGAGGAGTTTGTCTGAATATTCACAATCTCATTATAATATATAAAGTCTGATTTGTCAAGTACTTTTGTTTCGTGTAACGTGATTAGCTAATTTACACATCAAGCTATGGTGAAGTTGCACAAAATTTATTTGAATATTCTTGTTTTTGTTGACAAATCGGTTTGTTTATGATACAATTAATAAAGATAATACATTGGAGAGGAGTGTAGGTATGATCGGAGGAAAACGTGTCATAGGTGTTTGTGTAACAAAGATACATGAGCGCTCCCGTGCCGAATTCGTACAAAAGCTCTTTAAAGCCGCACAGAAGTCTGATACCAAGGTAATGGTGTTCAACAGCGTGCTGGATTTTTACAAGGAAAAGGATGTCGAATGCGGCGCAAAGACTGTTTACAGCCTTATAAATTACGATATCGTTGACGCTATCGTTATCTTCTCGCGCCATTTCTACAGCAAGGAGATATTTGACAGCATCGTTTCGGGCGCGCATGAGCGCAATATCCCTGTTATAGTTGTGGACGAAGTCGTTGAGGGCTGCTATTCCATAATCAAGGATTATACCGCAGCATATAAGCAGGTTATAGATCATGTCATCACAGAGCATGGCGTTACCGACAGCTTTTATATTTCGGGCATCAGGGATGATCCCCAGTCGGAGGAGCGTATCGATTGCTACCGTGAGGTGCTGGAGGCGCATGGTCTCCCGTTCAGCAGGGAGCAGGTCGATTACGGCGAGTTCTGGGATATTCCCACTCAGATAGTCATGAACAAGCTGCTTGAGGACGGTAAGAAGCCGCCCCGTGCTATCTTCTGCGCGAATGACAGCATGGCTATTACTGTGTGCGAATATCTCCGCAAGGTGGGCTATACTGTTCCCGATGACGTTATCGTCACAGGCTTTGACGGTATGCCCGATGCAAGGTATTACAATCCTCGTCTGACCACCTGCCTTGAGGATGTGGATCAGCTCGTGGATCTGTGTGTGGAGCTTGTGGAGGGCGCTCTTAACGGAACACATCCTGTCGGCGTCTATAAGGAAACGTATACTCCTCTTATCGCGTGCTCCTGCGGCTGTAACGTAGCGGATACCTCTGTAACAAAGGATGCGCTGGAGCTTTATAATGTAATGCAGAACTCCAACAGCCATGAAATGTATATGTATACATGGATAGACAGGATGATAGACTGCAACGATATAGATTCTCTAAGGGAGTATACCCATCATTGTATACTTGCGTGCTCCTGTATGTGTGTAAAGTCCGAGGTCATCACATCCTCCGATTATCTCAACGGCAGGCTCAGCGTGGACAAGGACGACATGATGTATGCGATTCCCTCGCATAAGTATGATGACGGTATCGTTATGCTCCAGCCTTTCCCGTATGCGGAGATGGCTCCTGATCTTGCACGCTGGGCGGATGAGGATAAGATCTATGTGTTCACCAGCGTATACGCGGGCAACGAGCCCTGCGGCTACTATGCTGTAAAGACAGACGATCTTGATGTTACCTGTCATCAGATAAACCGTCTTTGCAAGATACTTAATATCTCCTTTAACTCCACGCTGAAAACAGTGCGCCAGAACGCGCTGAGAAGAAAGATAGAGAACGCGTCCCTTATCAATCAGTACACGGGTCTTCCTAATCTTAAGGGACTTTCAAGATGGTTTGAGGATTTCAGCTCCGTGCCCGAAAACCATAACAGATCTCTTTCCGTATCCATCTACGGCTTGCCGAATTATCGCTTCATCTATGAGAATTACGGCATCAGGGATGTGGAGGAAGCGCTCCAGCATATCGCAGGTATGCTTCTGAGAGCAAATCCGAAGAACTGTGTGGTGGCGCATATTGCTCAGGAGGAGTTCGTTATTGTAAATTACTATGACGATCCTAATGAGATCGGAGATACCATCAACGCCGCCACATCCGCTTACTTTGCGGAACAGAGCACTTACAATGAAAACAGCGGCAAGGATTATTACGTGGAGGTAAACTGCGGATGTACGGTCATCAATCCGGGCTGGAACGATCCGCTTGCTACATATATCTCTCTTGCCAGCGGTGAAATGTACGTCAACCGCGTCAAGATGGGCATCATCGAGGTTGAAAAGGAAAAGAAAGCTCCTGTTGAGAACTACGATGCTTTCCGCACACTGATAGACAAGAACCTGTTCAGCTATCACTTCCAGCCCATCGTTGATGCAAGAACAGGCGATATATACGCTTACGAGGCGCTCATGCGTACAGATAAATCCATCGGCATGAATCCTCTGGAGGTGCTTGAGATAGCCCAGGCGTACAAGCGCCTATACGATATCGAGCGCGCTACTGTGTTCAACGTAATGGAGCGCTATGCAAAGGATAACGATAAGTTCTGCGGAAGAAAGGTGTTCATCAACTCCATTCCGGGCAATATCCTAACCGCAGACGACGATCATGAGCTGTGCGAGAAATACGGCAGCTTTATGAATAATGTGGTATTCGAGATAACAGAGCAGAACAGCGTATCGGATGATGAGCTTGCTGCTATCAAGAATGTCGGAAATGTTCAGGGCACTAACGATATCGCCATTGATGATTACGGCACGGGTCACTCCAATATCGTAAACCTCCTGCGCTATCAGCCGCAGATAATCAAGATAGACCGCTTCCTTATCACGGACGTGGATAAAGACGTGAACAAGCAGATGTTCGTCCGCAGTACGATAGATTTCGCGCGCATGAACAACATCAAGGTGCTTGCTGAGGGCGTTGAGACCGCAGAGGAACTGAGAACGGTCATCGATTTCGGCGTTGATTATGTTCAGGGCTACTACACAGGCAGACCTGCTCCCGAGCCTATCGCAGAGATAGCGCCTGAGATCAGAAAGGAATTTATCAGGTAATACATACACAGCCGCTTCTTTTACAGGGGCGGCTGTTTTGTGTGCAAACAATTAATGTAAAAAAATGCTAAAGCTGTAAGTTGCGCTTTGTATAATACACCAATTTTTTGCCATTTACTTGCAATCGGTGTCGGTTTGATGTATAATTATTCTGTATTAATATATATTTCAGAGGTGTGTTGTAATGGGTATGGTCATCCAGCACATGGCTTCCACGCAGATAGCTGTGGATAAGCAGCAGGATTCTCTAAAAAAGCTGAAAAAGGCGTCCGAGCGCCTTTCATCGGGATACAGGATAAACCGCGCGGCTGACGATGCGGCAGGCCTTGCTGTGTCTGAAAAGCTCCGTTCTATCAGAAGAGGACTTCGCCAGGGTCTGCGTAACATAGAAGATGGCATCGGCTTCGTACGTACGGTAGAGGGCGCTTCACAGGAGATACACAATATGCTCCATCGCTTGAAAGAGCTTGCGGTGCAGTCCGCAAACGGCACCTATGACGATGATGTGGACAGGGAAGCGCTGGACCTTGAGTATCAGCAGATACTTGACGAGATAGATCAGATGACGGATAACGCGGATTTCAACGGTGTTCCGCTGTTTGAAAAGCATCTTTCCGCTTTCGAGATGAACGAGGGCGATGTGCGCCATGATTCCGCCATAAAGATAAACAACAAGAACGATACTCTGGTGCTGGGCTACACGATAGACGGCGTGGAGAAGCAGATAACCGTTGACATTCCCCACGGTACATATTCCGCAGAGGAGACCGCGGATATCATAGATACATACCTGTTCGAGCACGCGCCTGAGCTTATCATCGGCGTGAATACCGAGGGTCAGTTCACCATGCAGGCAGAGGGCGGCTCTGTGGATAATATCAGCGGCAATGCGGCTTCGCTGTTCTATAATACCGTTGTTGGCTCATCTGACGGCTATCTGATGGGTGTTACATATTTCCCTGACGTACAAAGAGATGAGGTTGAAATATTAGCGAATACCAACGATGTTATGTCATTCCGTGTCGGAAATACTGACGACACACTCTATTCCGTAACCATCGACCCCGGCTCATATACCCGTGCAGAGCTTATCGACGCTATCAACGCAAAGATCGGCGCTGCGGGAATCCCCGGAAATGTAAAGGCTGTTGCGTGTGAAAATGACGATGGTCAGCAGATAATCGGTCTTGCCAGTGACAGCACCATAACAGGTCTTTCAGGAAACTTCATCAGGCTGGACGGAATAACCTCGCCTATCTACGATATCAGCTTTTACGGTGATATCGATAATACCCCTGCGGAGCTTTCGGGAGCAAAGCGCATCCCCGACAATATGGTCATCGAGCGCAACAGAAACGATTATTTCGTGCTGAACCTCAAGTATTACGGTGACGATGCGTCACAGAAGTCAGGCACGATCAGGATAGATCTGCTTTCTCCCGACGAGAACGAGAAAGTCTATGCCACCCCTGCTGATCTTATCAGCACCATCCAGCAGCAGCTTGACGATGCAGGCTATCCCTTTACTGCGTCAATAAACGGCAGAGGCGGTATTCAGATCACCTCCGATCAGTTCGGTAAGAAGTGCGAGGTGCGCCTTAACTCCACAAATGTTCCCAGTAAGTATATGATATATGATCTGTTTGACGCAGGCTCGCTCAATGTGCTTACGCCGAGAGTATCAGACTCCTCCTATACCAGAGCCAGCTTCACCGCTTATAAGAAGCTGGGTCCGTCTGTATACGTTCCGCCCACTGAGAATACGCTGTCCTTTAATATTACTGTTTCCGATACCAACAGCTCTCCCGAGACAAATCACAGGGTAGATGTGGTCATCCCTTCTGGCACATACTCCACTACCGATGCTCTTGTGCAGACTATGAACGATTATCTTGATATAAATTATCCTGATATCGCAGACAAGCTGCAGTTCAGCATAGACGCCTCAAATACGCTGAAGCTGTACGCAGAGGGCAGTAACAGCAGCAAGATAGAGCGTATCGAGATAGACCCAACCTCCTCCGCATATTACAGACTTGTCGGCGGAGCAACGTATCACAATGCCTTTGATTTTGAGGACGGCTATGAGGAGCCTTATATCACCTCCTCCGATCAGATCGGTGGCGGCGGTGGTTCCTCATCGGGACGTAATAATGTAACAATGACTTCGGGTACTACTATACAGGGAACTTCGGAATCTCCCGGATTAAGTGTTACACAGAATCATCAGCAGGCGCAGCACATCACATATTCTGATATATCGCCTGTACCTGTAAAGGGTACCGCTACCTACAACAAAATAGAGGGCGTGGGTGGTAAGGGCGAGATCGTCGATCAGTCTCCTGCGACACTGACACTTCCGGGAATACTTACACAGTATACTGAGCCCGGTACATCATCTGAAGCTCGTACACTGCGCTTCACACTTGTGGACGATACAGGCAGCTACGATTATGAGATAGATATCCCCGCAGGCACAGACCGCAATACTGCCATAAACATGATAGCTTCCGAAGTCGGCGACAGGGCAACTGTCAGCACAAGCGGCAGCGATCTTACCATCACCACAAAATATGAGGGCGATCTGGCGGAGTTTACCTCGGTAAGCGGCTCGGCACTCACAAAGGCGAGCGAGAGCAGCCTTGCGCGTAAGTCGGGAGCTGTCATCGACAAGGATGCGAATATGGTGTATTTACCCGCGAAGAGCACCATCAGCAACGCGCTTTCGCGTATTCCGTACACCGCGGACGCTTCCAATGACAGGCTCATCATGACCGCAGGTCAGCACAGCTATGACCTGACCCTTACACATAAGACCTATTCAACGCTGCAGGAGCTTGCGGATGAGATAAACGCGCAGATCGCCGCAGCGGACGGCGGCACAGCGGCAACCACCTTTGAGGTAGGCTCAAACGGAAAATCCCTTGTTATCACAGCTCCGCTCAAGGAAAAGGGCGGTATCAGCATCGATGATGCAAGCACCTGCCGCATTGCGTATACGCTCAACAAGGTGCCCACATCCACGCCTAACTACAATCCTGCAACTGGCAACGTGGAAAATCCTGCGTCCATGAGGGCGGAGGGTATCAGCACCCACTTCCCAAAGACGGTGGATTCCACGAATAATACTATCACGATGGATTATACCCATCCCGATACCGTTGACCCCACGAGGACTGTCACCGAAACACTGACCATAACCATCCCCGACGGTACCTACAACAACGCTTCCGAGTTCACGAATGCCGTGAATTCCGCTATCGCGGCTGACCCTGCTCTCAGCGGCAAGATCACTGCAAGCTATGCGGATTCGGGAAGCAACAAGGGTCTTACTTTCAAAACGGTGAACGGCGGCGCTGGCTATGAGCTCTCCAACTTAGGCGGTACATTCGGCGCGGATAAATACATAGATAAGGCGGATACCACAGGCGGTACTGTTGACGAAGGCGCAAACGTTGTAAAATACCCTGCGAGCGCTTTCAATGAAAAGTACAGCACGCTCTTTACGGGAAGCGGACTGGAGATAAACGATTCCAACGATCACGTTGCGCTTACCATAAACGGCACTCTGTATGAGTTCGACATCGCTCACGGCACATACAAGGACAGCGCAGGCAGCACCTCTCTAACAGATCAGATCAGAAACGGACTTTCTGCGGCGGGAGTTACCGTAACGGACAGCGGCGGCACTCTCATGCTGGTCACTGATGCTGTGGGCAATGGAACTTCGATACGGCTTGCCGCATCCAACACCGCGCCCTGCTTTATGAGAGCGGAAAACATAAAGGCGCCCGTTTCCGCTGCACGAGACAGCGAGGCATGCTATATTATCGGCGGTGTGAACTGCAGCTCCATCGAGATCAGGGAAAACCAGACCGATATGAGCTTCGATTACTCTCAGGACGGCAACACATACAAGGTCGATGTCAGCGTAAGCACAGGTACATATACCGCGGCTTCTCTGGCACAGGCTATACAGGACAGCATCAATCAGACGCTCCCTGCAGGCGCTCTTGAGGTATATGTAAACAGCTATAACAATATCGGTATAAAGAGCGGCACGATCACTCCGCTGAGAAGTATATCAAACTTCAGCGGCAATCTGTTCGATACGGCATTCCAGACCGCAACCTACAGATACATTACACCGCACGATACGATCAAGGGAAGTTCCACTGATAAGTCACGCTCCTACATTATCGGCAGAAATGACCTTTCTCCCGAAACAGCAGAGGAGATGTCGTCAGGATCAAACGTTATCATCTATCCTGCGCTGAATGACCAGTTTATATTTGATCTGCAGTATAACGGCATCAAATACAAGGTGGAATTTACCATTCCTGCAGGCGAATACGGACCTCAGGAGCTGGCTGCCGCTATTGAGCAGGCGGGCAGGGATACTCTCAACAACCTTACTGATCAGAACGGTGATCCGTTCCCTCAGGATGCGTTCAGAGCCACAATAGGACTAAAGGCTATCGGCACTTCAGAGAATAACACATCCATAAAGAGCGAGGACAAGCTGGTGCTCAGCTTCGGCATACCCGACGACGGTAAGGTGGATGATATGCTGTGCATAATCGACGGTGTGCGCGGCAGCGCTGCTTATCGTATCTTCTATGCCGCTACACAGTCGCCTACGCCCTCAAAGGTCATCGGCAAGGCAGACCTTACAAACGGTGTGATGATAACCGCAGGCGAGAACGATACTTTCAGCTACACGCTTGACGGCACGGAATACTCCGTGACCATACCTGAGGACACCTACACCTGCGATGAGCTGTACGAATATCTGAACGGGCAGTACGAGGCTATGGGCAGTATGGTGCGCTGCACCAACATGGACGGACACCTGATGTTCTATACCATCGAAAACGGTGCGTACGATATCGATGTGTTCAAAGGCAATGCGGCTGATACGCTGTTCTACGGCGGAGAAAAGCGCGAATCCGATACCGAGATAGGCATTCACACAGGCAGAAGAACAGATACTTATATCTGGTATCTCAGGACCCGTGTGGACGACCACCTCATGCGTATAAACACAACAGGCATCACTACCGCGGAACGTGCAATAAAGGCAATGGACAGAGTGGATGCGGCGGTGAATTATCTATCACGCTGGCGCGCGCTTTCAGGTGCAAACGAGAACCGCTCCCGTCATACCTACGAAAGAAATACGGAATATATTGCAAACCTTGAATCCGCTGATGCAGAGCTGCGCGATGCAGATATCGCAAAGGAAGCAGCCGAGCTTGCAAAGCAGCAGATACTCATTCAGGCACAGAATGCGATGATAGAGCAGAGCAAGCAGCAGCACAGCTCCATAATGGACGTGCTGGCATGATGAAAAGAAATATCCCCGTGATACGGCATTGCCACGTCACGGGGATGTTGTTTTATATCTTCATCAGCATGAAAGCGATGAGCTCCTGCAGGTACTCCTCGGAAACGAAATCTCCGCCCTCTTTGAACACCTTTATAGCGTCTGCGTATTCGGGCTTGTTCTCCTTGATGAGGCTGTCACGCACAAGCCCGAGCATCATCTTGTTTATGCCCTTGAGCTTGCTGTTATCAAGTCCGCCCCACATATAGAACAGCGGGATCTCCAGCTTGTTTGCTTCGCGCACTATCTTAGTGTTCTCGTCCGAGCGCGGATTCATGCCTACTGCGCCTGTAGCAGCAACGTTCCACAGCTTTTTCGCCTTGTCAAGACCCTGTATCTTGTTTGCAAATACCCAGCCGAGGAACACTATCTCCTCGTCCCTTGCCACCTGCTTTTTCGCCTCGGCAAGAGGATAAGCGGGAACTCCTGTCTTTTCGCTCAGTATCTTAGCGTAGCGCTCTGTGAAGCCTGTGTTGGATTCGTATACTATTGCTTTCATAATGATCTTCCTTTCGTGTGATATCTGCTTCAATCATACCATATATCCTGCGGATTGTCAAACAGCTTTAGCGCTTTACTGCATTTTAGCCAAAAAATCTTCGGTATGAGCGTGAAAATACGGTACATATTTCGTTGACAATAACAGCGATATTGTGATAGAATATATGTGGATAATAATAAAAGAAAGGCAGATAAAAAATGAAATTAAGCGGCTCAGATATTATAGTTGAATGCCTGCTGGAGCAGGGTGCGGATACCGTTTTCGGATACCCGGGCGGAGCAGTGCTCAACATTTATGACAGCTTGTACAAATACAGCGACAGGATACGTCACGTCATCACCTCCCACGAACAGGGCGCGTGCCACGCGGCGGATGGCTATGCGCGTTCCACAGGCAGAACAGGTGTGGTCATAGCCACATCGGGTCCCGGTGCTACTAACCTCATCACAGGTATAGCCACAGCGTATATGGATTCCGTCCCCCTTGTTGCCATTACAGGCAATGTTTCCAGAAACCTGCTGGGTCTGGACAGCTTTCAGGAGGTGGATATCACAGGTATCACCATGCCTGTTACAAAGCATAACTTCATCGTAAAGGATGTGGAGGATCTTGCGGATACTCTCCGCCTTGCTTTCAGGATAGCTTCCAGCGGAAGAAAGGGTCCTGTCCTTGTGGATATACCAAAGGATATCACTGCTGCCGTGGCTGAATACGAAAAGCAGCCTGCGGTAGTTCCGTTCCCAGAGCCTGAGCTGAACGAAAAGGAGCTGGAAAAGGCGCTGAAGCTGATCGAAGAGAGCGAGCGTCCTTATATCTACACAGGCGGTGGAGTTATCTCCTCCAATGCCTCTGCGGAGCTTAAAAGGCTTGCCGAGCTGTGCGATGCGCCTGTATCCTCCTCTCTGATGGGTCAGGGCGCTTATGACGAAACAGACCGCCGCTACATAGGTATGCTCGGTATGCACGGCACAGTAAAAGCAGCGTATGCGCTCAATCATTGCGATCTGCTGATAGGCATAGGCACACGCTTTTCCGATCGTGTAACGGGCGATACCTCCGTGTTCGGCAAAAACGCTAAGATAATCCATATTGATATAGACCCTGCCGAGTTCAACAAGAACATCGATGCTTACGCAACTGTTTCGGGCGATGTTAAGGCGGTGCTCTCCGCACTGTGCGAGAAAGTTCAGCAGAAGCATAATCCCGAATGGTGCGCCGAGATACTTGACGGCGATTTCGGAGAGCCTCAGCAGGTGGGCACGCAGGAGCTTCCTGTTACTCCGCAGGCTGTTATACGCAAGCTGGACGAGCTGACGAACGGCGAGGCTATAATCTCCACCGAGGTCGGACAGAATCAGATGTGGGCGGCGCAGTACTATGATTACAAGCGTCCGCGCAGCTTCGTTTCCTCAGGCGGCCTCGGAACTATGGGCTTCGGTCTCGGTGCTTCTATCGGCGCAAAGGTGGGCAATCCCGATAAGACCGTTGTGAATATCGCAGGCGACGGCAGCTTTGCGATGAACCTCAACGAGCTTATAACAGCCGCTACCCACGGTATAAACATCATCCAGCTGGTTATCAATAATCATGTTCTTGGTATGGTGCGCCAGTGGCAGAGATTGTTCTATAATAAGCACTTCTCCCAAACAACACTGGATGCGCGTTATATCGATTATGTCAAGCTGGGCGAGGCGTTCAATATCCGCACATTCGTTATCGAGAAGAACGAGGATATCGAGCCTGTACTGAAGCAGGCGCTGGAGATATCTGAGTCCGCGCCTGTAATGGTAGAGGTGCGTATAGACCGCGATATCAACGTGCTTCCCATGATACCTGCGGGTCAGCCTGTGGTTGATCCGATCACAACGATAGATCTGGAGGACTGAGCTATGCACGAGTATGTATTATCCGTAAAGGTAGACAATAACAACGGTGTGCTGCTGCGCGTAGCGAGCCTTTTCAGCAGACGCTTCTTCAACATCAAGAGCCTGAACGTGGCTGAGACCGAGACCCCCGAGATCTCCCGAATGACCATCGTTGTGGCAGGCGACAGACGTATCCTTGAGCAGATAAAGAATCAGCTTCTGAAGCTGTACGAGGTGCAGGAGGTAAACATCCTCGAAAATGCGGTATGCCGTGAGCATATCCTCATCCGCGCAGGCAGGAGCGAGGACGACCGCCACAAGATAATCGAGATAGCAAATCTCTATCGTGCGAAGCCTGTGGATATCCACCCCGATTCCATCATGCTTGAGCTTACAGGCGAGCCTGCAAAGATAGACAGCTTTATCGATCTTCTCAAGCCATTCGGCATCGTTAAGATGGTACGCAGCGGTATTTCTGCACTTGAAAGAGACTGAATAAAGAAAGCTCCCGAGTTTTATTGCTCGGGAGCTTATTATATCATCTTCTGTGCTTGTTTTTCTTCTGCGGATAATTCTTCTTGGGAAGAGGCGCATTCTTTGCGGCAGGCGCAGGCTTCTCGGCAGGAGGAGCAGGCGGCTCTGTCGGAGCTTTATCCTGCTTCGGCTCAGGCTGTTCGGCGCTTGTAGTTACATTCGCCGCAATGGCAGACTTTTTAGGCTTGTTGAGATCCTCGCGCACCAGTCTGTAGATTATGGAGGCTACAGGCACTCCCAGCAGTACGCCGAGGATACCGCCGACGCCTGCGCCGATGGTAACAGCGGCAAGCACCCATATTCCTGGCAGACCTACGGAAGAGCCGACCACCTTAGGATAGATAAGGTTGCCCTCTACCTGCTGCAGAACTACTATGAAGATAAGGAATATAAGCGCCTGAATGGGCGACTGAGTGAGTATCAGGAACGCGCCCACCGCACCGCCTATCAGCGGACCTACAACGGGTATCAGCGAGGTAAAGCCTGTAAGCACGCCTATCATGGGCGCATAGGGAAGCTGCAGTATCAGCATACCTACTGTACACAGCAGACCGAGTATAACAGCCTCTGTGCACTGACCTACGATGAAGTTGTGGAACGAATCATCCGCAACGCTGATGAGATATCTTGTCTTTTCGTACTTTTCGGGCTTCATGTACTTTTTCATGAGCCTTGTGCACTGTGAGCCAAGCACATCCTTGCCTGCAAGCAGGTACACGGCGAAAATGATGCCGATAACAACGGAGGTAACAGTGGAAGCCACGGAGGATACTGTATTTATCACGATGTTCATTGCACTGCCGAGACCCGATGTCAGCACCTTTGCTATATCTCCGAGCTTTGACTGCCAATCGATAGTGGAAAGCGTAGCGATTATGTCCTCGGGCACGATGCCTGTCTTTTCAAGCAGCTCAACGCCCTTTTCCATAGCCGCAGGGAACCTGTCTATCAGCAGATTGATACACTCGCCCAGCTGAGGGAGCACCAGCCAGAAGATAAGTCCCAATATAGCTATCAGTGTGATTATCGCAAGCACCAGAGAAAAACCGCGCCGCGTCTTGAGTACGAATTTCTTCTGCGATCTCGGGAAATAATGGCGCTCATAGTAGCTCATGAGTATATTCATCGGGTAGGCTATACAGCAGCCGATGATGAGCGGTACGATAGCCGAGAACGCCGATGCAACAAAGCCTGAAACATAAGCCCAGTAATATATGCACAGATAGACCAGCACAACGCTTACGCCAAGCCTGAAGCAGGTCTTCCAGTTGATAGTACGCATGATAAAACACCTTTCATAATTAAATGATATTATATATTATATTGTACCCGTATCGCTCGGCTTTGTCAAGAAGCACGGGACAAAATTGTCTGCTTTTTTACCATAGTCTTGCTTTTTTCGGGTAAAAAGTATATAATAGTTCATATAAATACAAATTACAGAGGCATTGACATGACAGGTATTACTATAACAGATGTCCGCGTACAGGCGGGCGACAGCGCTTTTCTTATAGACAACGGCAGGACCTCAGTCCTGTATGATACGGGCTTCGGCTTCACGGGCTTTGCGGTAGCGGAGAAGATAAAGGCAGCCCTCGGAGAACGCAGCCTTGATTACATTTTCCTTACCCATTCCCATTACGACCATGCGCTCGGCAGTGCGTATATACTCCATTATTTCCCCGATGCAAAGGTGGTCGCAGGTGAATACGCCGCAGGCGTCTTTAAGCGTGACGGAGCTAAAAAGGTGATGAAAGAGCTTGACGCGAAGTTCGCTGCAAAGTGCGGTGTGACGGATTACGAGTTCCTCGGTGACGAGCTGCGCGTGGATATCCCCTGTAAGGACGGTGATATCATCCGCGCAGGCGATATGACCTTTACCGTGCTGGATATGGTTGGGCATACAAGATGCTCTGTTGCGTTCTACTGCGCGGAGCATAAGCTGTTCCTCGCCAGCGAGACCACGGGCGTTTATGACGGCGGCGAAAGCATAGTACCGTCCTATCTCGTGAGCTACACCGCCGCTCTCGGTTCAGTCAGGCGCATGACCGCACTGGATATACAGCATGTGGTAGCGCCGCATCTGGGACTTCTGAACGAGGAGCAGACGCGCTTCTATCTCGATAACGCTTACCGCTGCGCCGAGGAGGCGTGTGATTTCTTTGCACAGCGCATCAGGGCAGGGAAGACGGACGAGGAGATTGTGGAGGATTTCAAGCAGCGCTACTGGCACGCCTACATCCGTGATATCTACCCCGTAGACGCCATGACGCTCAATACCACCATCATGGCAGGGCTTATCCGCAGGGAGGTCATATCGGAAAGCTGATGTATATCAGAACCGATACAAAAATTTTAGGTATTTTACTTAAAAATACCGTTTTACCTATTGCAATTGCAGAATAATTAGTGTATAATAAGTATTGTTAAGCGCGTAAACGATTACGCGAAGGTATGGAGGACATAATTTATGAAAGCAAAGAAATTTCTAAGCTGCTGTCTGGCAGCTATGATGCTTCTGAGCATCACAGCCTGTGACGAGCAGCCTGTCGGCTCAGATACTGCCGCAGGTACTTCGGGCGGCCCCGGTGTTACAAGCACCACAAACGGCGCAAACACCACCACTGATCCTGATGCAAACGCAGCCACCGATGCGGAGATCAAGGATCTGGATACCAGTACATATACCCCTGACGGAAACGCAGGCGTAGTAAAGTATCTGGGCTATTATGATATCACAGTGGATCAGAAGTGCAAGGAGCAGGTAGCTATCTTCCAGTCCGATGTATACGGCGGTAAGATCGAGTGGATAAGCGCTTCCTTTGGCGACGGCTACTTCGATAAGCTTGCTACTCTCATCGCTGCGGATGATTCTCCCGATCTGCTCACCTATGAGCTGGAGGCATTCCCGTTCGGCGTAAGCAAGAATATGTATGAGCCTCTTGATGATATGCTGAATATCGATGATCCGATCTGGGCTGATATGCGTGATCTTATCGATGCATTCGCATACAAGGGCAAGCATTATTATTTCCCCGACAGAATAGTTACAAGCTACGCGCTGAACTATAACCGCGCTACCATTCAGGAGCACGGACTGCCCGATCCCTATGACCTTTATCTCAACGGCGAGTGGACATGGGATGCATGGCGCCAGCTCATGATGGATTTCTGTAACATCTCCGATGATCACATCGGCTACTACTGCACAGATAACACCGTAAACGCATTCGTGAACACCACAGGAGTTATCGTAGTGGATCTTCTGCCCGATGGCACTATCATCAATAATCTGCAGCACCCCGATGTTACAAGAGCCGTAGAATACCTCGCTGAGATGGGCAGAAGCGGTCTGCTTTATCCCACAAGCCACCCTCACGGCGACTGGGTATCTCCTCAGGTATTTGCAACTGCAAGTGATAAGATCCTGTTCCTCGGCCTTGAGCCCGAGTGGACATACATCGCATCCACAGAAAACATCCAGAACCCCACAGGCGTAGAGAATGATATCCATGATACCATTTCTGATTTCGCTTTCGTTCCGTTCCCCAGAGATCCTCAGGCTGACGCTTATTATCAGGCTTCCAGCTGCTACGGCTACATGATCCCCAAGGGCGCGAAGAACGCAAAGGGCACTATCGATTTCATCATGTGCAACCGTCTGTATGAGACTGATGAGAACATCAAGCAGCAGATCAGGGATGACCACGTTGCACCTGCCAAGGTTACATACACCGCAGGTAAGTACGAGGGTATGCAGAAGTGGCGCATCACATGGGATCCCACACTGTACGATCTGTGGACAGAGATGAAAGACCCCGAGAAGTTCTCCTTTGTTATCGAGGATCTGTTCGGCTTCGGCGCAGAGATGAAGTCCTACATCTGTCAGACCACTATTGACTGCACATTCGCAGAGGAATCCTGGTCTCAGAAAGTGAACGAGGTAGCGCCTATGGTAGAAGCGCTCATCGAAGAGTACGAGTAATATATAAACAGCAGAGCCGCCCCGTATGGGGCGGCTCGCAGGCTGTCGAGAAAGCGCCATCTGCGTTGTCACACCGCACTATGACAGGCACAAAGCCTAGTCATAGTGCGGGTTTCTAGCATCTGGCACTTTCTCGTTCGCCTGAAATGAAAATAAACAGAAACGCCTGAGAAGAACATATCCTCTCAGGCGTTGTTATTATTCTTCGTCCTCGGTGGTGAACTGGCTTTCGTGTCTTGTGAAGAAGTCTGTTCTGGGAGGCAGGAACTTCAGCTTGTGCTGCTCGCCTGTGAAGAAAGTGAGCGGCTCAAGGATGGTATCCCAGCTCCAGATGCGCTCATCCACATCAAGGTACTCGCGCAGCTTCTCTGTTCCGAAAGGAGCCATCGGGTGCAGCAGCACGCCTGCAATACGTATCATGTAGAACAGGTTTGCAAGAGTCTGCTTCAGCTCGTCCTCAGAAAGGGCGTCGGGGTTTGTGAGTGTCTTTGCAACGTATTTGCTTGCGTTTCTGATGTAGCTGTCAAGAACATAAGTGCACTGGTGGAATGCAAACTTGCTCATGTGGCGCTCGTATTCCAGCACAGCTTTCTTAGCCTCTGCGAGGAACTTCTCCTCAGGCTGAACATCGGGGAGTATTCCGTCCAGCTTGTTCTGTGTTGTGTAGAACGCGGTACGGATCATGCGGTTGTATACGTTGGAGAGCAGCAGACCGTCCTTGATAACGGGATCCTGCTCGTTGGGATCAGCGGTGGGATTGTAGGGCTTTGGCATGAAGCTTACAGAGCGCTGTCCCAGACCCAGACCCAGCCAGTGCATACGCAGCTGCTCGGGAGTATAGTGGTTCAGCAGATCGTCAGCCATGGGCGGCTTGATATCGCCTGAGCTGGATGCTTTCTTGTCTAAGAAGAGGATGTGGTGGTTTGCAACGATAACAGGAAGCTGAAGCTCACCCTCGGGAGGATTGGAGCACTTTTCTTCCGCAGCCTGCTGAGCCATCCACATAGCAGGCTCTGCAATGCCGTAGAAATAGATGTTATCCTGACCGATGAACTGGTAAACTGTAGCGTCCTTGCTGCACCAGTAGTCTTTCCACTCGTCCTTGCCCTTGCCGAGCTGCTCAAGATAAGTCTTTGTGAAGCTGATGGGCGCCCACAGAGATTCGGGCCATACCCATACGGTGAGATCTTTGCTGTCCTCGTCAAACTCGGGAGCAGGCACGCCCCATTCGATGTTGCCTGTCAGACGGAAAGGAACGAGGGTCTTACCTGTACGGTAGCGGATGCCGTTTGCTGTCAGTACCTTACAAGCCTCGTCGCAATCGGAGAGCTTGGTAAATTCAATGGTGAAAGAGGGCTTCTTGGGCTCTTCAAGATAATTATGAGCAGGCATGCTGTCTTTGAGTGCCAGATACTTCTCCTCAAACTCGCGCTTTACATAGATAACGGGCGGCTTCAGGAATTCGTCAATGGTCTTCCATACAACGGGACGGATATCCTTGCGCTTCTGCATCTCAGCTACCCATTCCTGCATCAGCTTCTCATAGTCGCGAAGCTTGAAGTACCAGTTGGTAACGGGCTTCATGGTGGGAGTTTCACCTGTCAGGGTGGACTTGGGATCGATAAGGTTTTCGGGCATGTACTGGTGACCCAGATCGCACTCGTCCGCATAGCCCTTGCAGGACTGGCAGTTTTCAACGGGGCACTTACCCTCGACCTGTCTGCCGTTGAGGAATACGCCTGCTTTCTCATCAAAGAACTGCATGGTAGTTATCTTATCAAGCTGACCTTTTCTGTGCAGGGAGTTGAGGAATTCCAGTGTGAACTCCGCGTGCACCTCCTTGGCGCGGTCAAGACCCGAAGCCGCAAAAAGGTTCGGGGAAACGCCGTAGGATGCGAGAGTAGCTTTCTGCTTGTTGTGGTTGCTTCTTACGAAGTCCTCGAGAGAGCCCTCAAACTCGCCGTTTGCAACTTTCTTGCGCCAGCCCTCAGCGATAGGGGAGCCGTAGCAGTCAGTACCGCTTACGAAGATGACGTTCTCCTTGCCGATACGGTCACGCAGGAAGCGCGCGTAGGTATCCGCGAACACCAGCATTCCGCCGACGTGTCCGAAGTGGAGCTCCTTATTGCCGTAAGGCATACCGCCTGTTACAACGGCACGCTTGGGGAACTCGGGACGGGGGATCTCGAAATTAGGTCTGCCCTCGTTATTGTTCTTAGCCATAATTTTAATTCCTTTCAGAATATAGTTCTTTATAAAAAATCCATCTTATAGTATATCACAATCCTCGGATATTTGCAATAGTTTTTCTTTCTTTGCGGTAAAAATCGTATTGGAATTTCAAACGGGCACTGCAAAATTATAATTTATCGGCACTTAAACAAACCGGAAGCGGTGTGCGATGTACAAAGCTCGCCTGTGGATGACGTCGATCACAAGGTTGTCCCCCGGTATATTCTTATTCAAATGTCGCTTTCAAAGCGACCATTTCTGCCGTGATATATCGTACAATATGGTCGTAAGGAAAAAACACCATGTTTCAGGAGGTATATCACATGAAAAACAACATCACAGAGATCGTATTCATCCTTGACAAGAGCGGCTCTATGAACGGGCTGGAAAAGGACACCATCGGCGGCTTCAACTCCATGCTGAAGAAGCAGCGCGGAGAAGAGGGTACTGCCTATGTTTCCACAGTGCTCTTCAACGACAGCAGCGAGGTCATCCACGACAGAGTGCCTATCGGAAAGGTGGAGGAGATGACCGAAAGGGATTATGTGCCCTGCGGCTCTACAGCACTGCTGGACGCCATCGGCTCAGCGATACATCACATCGGAAACATCCACAAGTACGCAAGAACAGAGGACGTGCCCGAGAACACCATCTTCATCATCACTACGGACGGTATGGAAAATGCGAGCCACCGTTACTCCTCCCGTAAGGTGAAGAAGATGATAGAGCGTCAGAAAGAAAAGTACGGCTGGGAGTTCCTGTTCTTGGGTGCTAACATAGACGCAGTGGAAACAGCGAACAGCATAGGTATCTCACGCGACAGAGCCGCTAATTTCTGCTGCGATGAGGCAGGCACAGAGCTGAACTACTCAGCCGTTGGCGCTGAGATATCTCAGGTGAGATGCAGCAAGCCGCTCTCCGCAAGCTGGAAGAAGTCCATCGATGAGGATTATCAGAAACGCGGAAGATAAACATACCGCACTGCCGCCGCAGGGAGATATCCTGCGGCGGTTTTTCACAAAAGAGATTTATACGATTTTTCTGACGATATATAATATATTTTTCTGCACAAAAATGCTATACTCTTCATGTATGCAGTATAACTATTTCCGAGGCAATATTTTATGAAGAACAAAGAAAAACTCAACTCCTTTGAAGCGGATACCGATGTGATACTCGACAGCTTCCGCCGCAACAAGGACAGCAAGCTGAAAACGCTGCTTGGTCTGTACAAGGGCAACTATTTCAGGCTGTTCATGGCGGTTGTGCTGTTTGCCGTGAAGCACTGCCCTGTATGGGTGCTTCCCATTGCTACCGCGAATATAATCAACATAGCTACAGAGCCTGACGAGAATGCGCTCAGGAACATCATAATAAACGTGGCGGTAATGGTGGTGCTGGTGGCGCAGAACGTGCTTTCAAACTACTTCCATGTATCGTTTTATTCAAAGGCAATACGCAGCGTGGAGGCAGGACTTCGCAGCACCATGGTCACAAAGCTGCAGAAGCTTTCCATGACATTCCACAACGAGATACAATCGGGTAGACTTCAATCAAAGATAATCCGTGATGTGGAGCAGATAGAGGGCTTATCCTCGCAGATATTCATTTCTGTTCTCAGCATCATAATGAACATAATCGTGGCGTTTGCCGTGGTGGTAAGCTCGTCCATGACGGTGTTCCTGTTCTTCCTCGGCACTATCCCCGTTGCGGTGCTGATACGCACAGTGTTCAGAAGATCCATAAACACCCGCAACCGTGAGCTCCGTAAGGAGATGGAGGAGACCTCCGTCAGTGTTGTGGAGATGGTGGAGCTTATACCCGTCACCCGCGCACACGCACTTGAAGAGGTAGAAACAAAAAAGCTCAGCAACCAGCTTAAAAAGACAGCGGAAAAGGGCTTCAGGCTGGATGTTATACAGAGCCTGTTCGGCTCGATAAGCTGGGCTTCGTTCCAGATATTCCAGGTGATATGCCTTGGCTTTACGGGATATCTCGCAGCAAAGGGCACTATACTCCCCGGTGACGTGGTGATGTACCAGACATACTTCTCCACCATCGTAAATCAGGTAAGCGGTATCATCACGCTGCTGCCTATCATTTCAAAGGGAATGGAGGCTATCACCTCCGTAGGCGAGGTGCTGCTGAGCGAGGATCTTGAAGAGCCTGAGGAAAAGCCCGATATCGGTGAGGTAAAGGGCAACATAGAGTTCAAAAACGTTACATTCCAGTTCCATGACGCTGATACGCCCGTGCTTAAGGATCTCAGCTTCAGCGTAAAGGCAGGCGAGACCATCGCCTTTGTAGGAGCTTCGGGCGCAGGAAAGACTACCATACTCAATCTTGTGATAGGCTTCCTCAGGGCGCAGTCGGGTCAGATACTGATAGACGGCAAGAACATCGATGAATACAGCAGAAAGAGCTATCGTGAGCATATCGCGGTAGTTCCGCAGAACGCAATAATATTCACAGGCACTATACGCGACAATATAGTTTACGGCAAGGAGAACGTGGACGAGGCTTTCCTGAACGAGGTGGTGCGCTCCGCAAATCTGGAGGAGCTGATATCCACTCTTCCCGACGGACTGGATACGAAGATAACCGAGCACGGTGCAAACCTTTCGGGCGGACAGCGTCAGCGTGTTTCCATAGCAAGGGCTTTCATACGCAACCCTAAGATACTTATTCTGGATGAGGCTACATCCGCACTGGATACGGTATCCGAGCGCAAGATACAGGAGAGCGTTGACAGGCTTGTTCAGGACAGGACGACGCTTATCGTCGCGCACAGGCTCTCTACCATAAGGAACGCAGACAGGATAGCCGTTATAGGCGACGGCGGTCTGCTGGAGTTCGGCACGTTTGACGAGCTTATGGAGAAAAAGGGCGAATTCTACCACATGAGGACCTTACAGGGATAATAATTATGAGCTACATACAGAGCTTCCGCAGATATGAAACGAAATATCTGTTAACGGAGGAACAGGCGGAGCGGCTCCTTGCACTGACAGGAGAGCTTCTTACACCCGACCGCTACGGTGATTACACCATCTGCAACCTTTACCTTGATACGGATGATTTTTACTTCATTCAGCGCTCGCTGGACAAACCGAAGTACAAGGAAAAGCTGAGGCTCCGCAGCTACGGCAATGCAGACGGAGAGCAGCAGGTGTTCCTTGAGATAAAAAAGAAATACCGCGGTGTGGTGTACAAGCGCAGGATAACGCTTCCATGTAGCGAGGCAATGGAGTATCTGACAAAGGGCGTGAAGCCGCCATCCGTAAACACGCCGATGACAGAGCAGATATTCGCGGAGATAGACTTTATCATGCAGCGGTACAGACCGACTCCGAAAGTATATCTCGCATACGACAGGCTTGCGTTCTTCTCGAAGAAGTATCCGCAGCTGAGAGTTACTCTTGATAACGGCATACGCAGCCGCTGGGAGGATATCACGCTTTCCCGTGACAGCGGCGCAGTTTTTCTTGACACGGGAGTAAACGATTACCGACTGATGGAGATAAAATCGGACGGTGCGATACCCCTTGAGCTTGCACGGATACTTTCTCAGCTTGAGATATATCCCACATCATTCTCAAAATACGGCAATATCTACATGAACGCTGTCCGCAGCGGAAAGGAAATACTTTTATGACAGAATTCATCTTCAATAAAACAGAAATACTTTCGGGCTTCCCGACAGCCTTAGCCGCTGTTGGAGTTACGCTGCTGTGCGGTATTATATGTGCCGTAGTGTACAGGCTGGGCGCTGACCGTCCATCAAAATACATGATGATAACATCCATCATCATGCCGACCATCGTTGCCTCCGTCATCACTATGGTGAACGGCAGCATCGGCGCAGGCGTGGCTGCGGCAGGTGCGTTCAGTCTTGTGCGTTTCCGCTCCATCCCGGGCAGCTCCCGTGATATCTGTATGCTGTTCATGGGCATGGCAGCAGGTCTTGTGGCAGGTATGGGATATATCGGCTATGCGCTTGCGCTTACATTGCTGCTGGGTATCGTGGTAGCGGCAGTGGAAATGCTGCTACCGGGCGGAAAGCACCGCAGGCAGCTCAGGATATCCGTGCCTGAGGACATGGACTACAACGGCATCTTTGACGAGGTGCTGAAAGAATACACCTCCTCCTACCGCCTTGACCACGTTAAGACAGTGCGAATGGGAACGATGTACGAGCTGGTGTATGAGATATTCATGAAAAAGAGCGCATCCGAAAAGGATATGATAGACAAGCTGCGCTGCCGCAACGGAAACCTGACGATAAGTCTCGGAATGGTTCCCGATACCAAGGACGAGCTGTAAGAAAGGAGCAATATATGCGTAACAGAAGAATACTTCCGCTCACTTCGCTGCTGCTGGCAGGTATAATTGCGGTAACAGGCTGCTCTGATACGACTGTATCGGGCGGCATCGAAAACACATCTTCCACCACTTCGGCTGCAACAACGGTGAGCGGTGACGCTGCAACAAGCGACGCTCCCGCAGCAGAGAGCGCCGAGGCTCAGCCCGAGGAGGAAGCAGAGGTGCTTCCGCCATCCGTTCAACTTTCGCATGACAGCGGCATCTATGCGGAGGAGTTCCGGCTAACGCTGACAGGACTTGAAAGCGGAACTGTCTACTACACGCTGGACGGCAGCGACCCTGCCGTAAGCTCCACCGCCATTGAATATACAGCGCCCGTAAGCATAACGGACAGAGCGGACGCCGCCAACGTTGTCTCCGCCGTTGACCCTGTGCTGATAGCAGGCAGCTTCAACAAGCCCAACAAGGAAAGAAACGGCTTCGTCAGCGAGCTGTACGCTCCCGAGGACGAGGATGTGGATAAATGCACCGTGATACGCACTGCAGTGAAGCTTGCTGACGGCACGTTTGCAGGTGAAGCATCCGCCACATATTTCATCGGCACTGCCGAGGAGCACATTGCAGGTCTTGCGGAAAGCTGTGCCGCTGCTGGCGGAAGTCTTGCCGTTATCAGCCTTTCCATGAACTATGACGATCTGTTCGGCAGCGAGAGCGGTATCTATGTAAAGGGAGATATCTTCGACAAGGCGCTGGAGGAGTTCCTCATAGAGGAAAAGCGTGTGCGTGACGGCGAGAAAGCACGCTCACTTGACGCAAACTACAAACAGCGCGGCAGAGAATGGGAACGCGAAGCGGCTATGGTGATGTTCGAGTTTGACGAGAACGGAGCAACACAGGTGCTCAGCCAGAACTGCGGTGTGAGGATTCAGGGCAACTATTCACGTTCCGATATCCAGAAAGGTCTGCGCCTGTACGCAAGAAAGGAATACGGCGACAATAACTTCCGCTACGCAGTGTTCGGAGAGGATTACCTCAACGATGAAGGCGATGTGATGGATAAATACAAGACGCTGGTGCTTCGTGCGGGCGGAAACTGCGCGTTCACAGCGAAGTTCAATGATACCTACTGGCAGTCGCTCCTGCACGACTCAGCGTGTGAGACAAAGCAGTCGCGTCCCTGCGTGGTGTACCTCAACGGCGAGTACTGGGGTCTTTACGTGCTGGAGGAGGATTATTCCAACGACTTCTTCGAGGATGTGCACGGCGTAAACAAGGACAATGTGGTGGTATACAAGGGCGACGCTGAGACCTACGCACTCGGCTACAAGCTGGACGAGGGTGATATCCCCGAGGGCGAGGATGAGGACTACTACTTCAGTGAGCTGACAGCTTTCTTCGATACGCACACCGATCTAAAAGATCAGGCGGCGTATGAGGAGTTCGTGAAGCTTGTCGACCCCGAATCTGTGCGCGATTACTTCGCAGTGAACGTGTGGATAAACAACAAATGGGACTGGCCGGGCAAGAACTGGTCCATGTGGAAAGTGACCGTGACCGAGGACGGCAACCCCTACGGCGACGGCAGATGGCGTTTCTGCCTGTATGATATTGAGTTCGGCGGTGTAGGAGGCGGCGGTGAGGCACGCACCAACACCATCAAGGAGGATAACTACAAGCCTAACGGTCTGCTGGATATGGATACGAACAACCCCGCAGTTCTGTGCTTTGCTTACCTCATGACCAACGAGGGCTTCCGTACGGATTTCTATGACCGCCTGCTTGGTCTTTCCGAGGGCGAGTTTGAAAAGACCGCGGCACTGGAAAAGCTCTCCGAGTTCGAGGATATCTACGGTCCTCTGTATGAGCAGTTCTTCACCAGATACCCCGAAACGGGCGATGCAGACGGCGCGCTCAACGGCGGCTACGCAAGCTCTGCGTGCATCAGGGATTTTATCAGCAACAGAAGCGGTAATATCCAGAGGATGATAGACTGGTGCGAGAAGATACTTAATAAATAAGCTTAATATATAATAAAGACGGCAGATGTTATCTGCCGCCATTTTTGTTGAATGTGGATCGTTTTTGCGTCATTAATTGTGTGGTCGGATAAGCAATTAGGCTGCACTGGTGCATATATGCTGCAATCTTTCTTGAATGCGCCTTTATGTGCAGGATCAGGCATCACGCCCCCAGCAGGTTCTGATCGAAAGCGAACAACGCCTCGTTTATCTCAAAGATGTTATAGTTTCCGCGCTGAATGAAGTATTCCACTATGATATCGCTCTTGCTGGAGTGCGAGAGGGCATAGCCTGCTTTCATCAGCATATCCTTTGCTTCGTTCAGCGGCAGCTCAAGGGCTATCGCAAAGGCGAGCACTGTCGGCTTGCTGGGGCGGTAGTGGATATCTCCGCGTATCTTGGAAAACAGCTTTCTGTCTATGTTTGCTTTCTTGTAGCACTGGGCGTCCGTCATGCCCTTTTCGTCTATCTTTCTCAGCAGCATCTGCGAGAAGCTCTCGTCAAGCTGACCCAGCGCCTCCTCAAGGCTGTTGGCAGCAACAGCGCAAAGGAGCTCGTCGGTATCCTCATCGGCGCAGGTGTCCTCCTGAGCCGCCCTGTACATATCCGCAGCCACTTTCTGCTTGACGCTGCGTATCGGCGCGGCAGCGGCGCTGAACATCCTCGGTAATTCAAGCCTGCGCGAGCGGGCAGTGCTGTCGTCATGCTCCGCTGCGTAGTTGTCGTCTATGTACTGGCTGATATCCCTGAACAGCTTTGAGCCTATCACGAAGCTGTCCTTGTCGAAGATGACGAGATACACCGTCATGTCATGCTCCGCAAGGAACGAGCTTATGGTATCCACCGCCACGCGGATGGCTTCCGCTCTGGGGTAGCCGTAGATACCTGCGGATATCAGCGGAAACGCCACGCTCTCGCAGTCGTTCTCAGCGGCAAGCTCCAGTGAGCTGCGGTAGCAGGAGGTAAGCAGCTCCTTTTCACCGTGAACTCCGCCGTTCCACACAGGTCCGACAGTATGTATGACGTGCCTTGCAGGCAGACGGTAGCCCTTTGTTATTTTTGCGTCGCCCGTTCCGCATCCGCCGAGCGTCCTGCACTCAGCCAGCAGCTCAGGGCCTGCGGCACGGTGTATAGCTCCGTCCACACCGCCTCCGCCCAGCAGCGAGCAGTTTGCGGCGTTTACTATGGCGTCCACCTGCATTTTGGTGATATCGTTTCGTACTATTTCAAGAGGCATGCTATCACTCCTTTTAAGTTGCCTTATTTATGTTAATGATAGCATTTTCCTGCGCGGATGTCAACTTGCGTTTTTTGAATGTTAAATTCACAAAAATGTGTTCATAATTTTTTATTGATTATTTTCCCGTAACGTGCTATTATATAGATACAGACAGATTTACAGTAACTGACATCGGGCGGCATTCCGATGTTACGATATATGAAAGGATGGTCAATATGAATTTCAAAAGAATATCCGCAGCCGCTCTGTGCGCTGCAATGGTGCTGAGCCTCACAGCCTGTGACGAAGCCCAGCCCCAGCAGGGAGCTGTCACCTCCGATGGCGGACTTAACACCACCACCTCCGCCACCACCACGACAAACACCCTTGATGATGATATCAACAACCCCGTTGATATCACAGATTTCGTTGAGGCTGCAACCCTTGAAAACCCCAATCTCGTATATTTTGGTCACTATGATATGCGAGTTGCAGGCGATATCAAGCCGGGCGTAAAGCTGTTCGAGGAGACCTACGGCGGCAAGATCGATTATCTGCAGTGCGCATGGGGCGAGCGTATCGATAAGCTCCAGACGCTCATTGCCAGCGGCGATTCTCCCGATCTTGTAGACAAGGAGGATCTCACATTCCCGAACCTCATCTCCAAGAACGTTTATGAGGACCTTACAGCACATATAGATCTCACACAGCCCCAGTGGGCAGGCTATGATGTACTGGTTGAGCAGTATGCGTACAACGGCGGTCACTACTACTATCCCTTTACAGCAAACGCACTTCCCAACTGCCTTATCTACAACAAGACAAAGTTTGACGGTCTGGGTCTGGATGATCCCAAGGCTATGTACGATGCAGGAACATGGACATGGGACAGCTTCAAGAACATCATGATAGACTTCATGGACAGAGATCCTGACGCTGTAGGCGGCGTATACGGTCTGCTCGGTCATGAGATCATCGTATCCACAGGTACGCCTCTCATAGGAATGCAGGAGGGCAAGGTAGTAAATAACATGAACACCGCAGAGGTTGAGCGTGCAGCAAATTACCTGACCGATCTCCGTAAGGAGGGTCTTGCAGTGCGCGGCGACGGTATGTGGAGCAACGAATCCGCACCGCTTGTTACAGGTAAGGTAGCTTTCCTCGGCGTAGGTCAGTGGAAGATAACAGACTTCTGCAAGCTGTATAAGGAGTACGAGTTCGGCTTCGTTCCTTTCCCTCGTGACCCGTCCGCAGACGAATATTACTACAACACCACCTCTTTCGGATACATGGTACCAAAGGGCTCTGAGAACGTTGAGGGCGCTGCCGCATTCATTGATATCATGCGCCGCTGCGGTACAGATCCCGAGCTCAAGGCTGTCGTAAAGGAAAGTATCATGAACGATAAGCAGTACAGCGAGGAGCAGTATGAGTTTCTGACATCCTTTGAAAACATTGCTGAGTATAACATGGTGCTTCCTGTTTCGGGCGGCATCAGCGCAAACCTCACCACCGTTCTTGACGATATGGTGATCAATCTTGCATTCGAGCAGGGCGAGAACCAGAAGAGCTGGACACAGCTGCGTACAGAGTATGAGGGCGTGATTGCAAGCGATCTCAGCGTATTCACTGAATAATACATGGTTATAGATCCTCTCTGATAAAGCAGGGACCCGTGAAGAAGCAACTTCGCGGGTCCTTGTGTTTTTGTCAATATATGTCACCTGCGGCATCCGCTGCGGGTTATTTTTTGCTATAAAATGTATGTTCGCTAAAAAAACAGTAAAAAATCATAATTTTAATATTTTTGAAAGAAAAATTTTATGCTTTTTATACAGTTTCGTGTTGACATCGGGGCACATTTATCGTATAATATTAATATATGCAGTTGTGCTGAAAGGTTGATCGTATGAAAGTCTGTCTGGCTCAGTATGATATCGTGTGGGAGGATAAAGCCGCCAATATGTCCCGCTGCCGCCGTTTTTTTGAGGAGGCTTCACAGCAGGGCGGAGAGCTCATCCTGTTCCCCGAAATGTCGCTGACGGGCTTTTCTATGGACGCTTCGCTTGCAGAGCCGCCCGATGGCGAGAGCTGCACGTTTTTCGGCGGACTTTCACAGCAGTACGGCATCCCGTGCGTGTTCGGCTATGCCGAGCGTGACGGAGAAAAACTGTACAACCGCCTTGCTTTCGCAGACAGCAGCGGCGTTATATCCGCACGCTACACGAAGCTGCATCCGTTCTCTATGGGCGGAGAGAGCTGCTTCACAGCAGGTGAGGAGACTGTGTGCTTTCCTCTCGGCGGCATGGATATCGGGCTTTCGATATGCTATGATCTGCGCTTTCCCGAGCTGTACCAGCGGCTTTCCATAAGCTGCGGCGCGGTGGTAGTCGCTGCGAATTTTCCTGCTTCGCGCAGGGAGCACTGGCTTACGCTGCTGCGTGCCAGAGCTATCGAGAACCAGTGCTACATGCTCGGCTGCAACCGAACAGGCTTCGGCGGCGGTATAGAGTATAGCGGAGACAGCGCGGTGTTCGCGCCCGACGGTGAGCTTATCTGCACCGCAGAAAGCGCAGAAAAGCTGCTCACAGCAGATATTGACATAAGCGCCGTACAGGAGCTGCGTGCTGCGTTTCCTTTAAAAAATGACAGAAGAATTGAAATATATCGAAATTTTTATGAATGAGGTGGGGATTTCATGGAAATTGAAAACAAGATAGAATGGCTTGCTCCTGAGAGAGTTCTGAAGCTTACCGATAAGCATAAGAGTATGTTCGGTATCAACAGGCTGTTCATCATCGGTCTGGGCAAGAACGGAGTGGATTGCGTGCTCCGCTGCAAGCACCTTACCGAAAAGCGCTTCGGTACAGATGAAAAGAAAGTGCGCTTTCTCGGCATCGCAGAGGATAAGTACCTTGAATCCGCAGGCTGCGAGGGCAGTGTGCTCACAGAGGAAGAGCAGATACCCGTAGTTCCCGAGGAGGCTATCTATAAATATCTCAACAATCCTGCAAGGCTTCCGCAGGCGGCGGTATCCTGGTTTGACAACGGTCTGAAGAACTATTCTCCCGCAACTCCCGTTTACGGCATGACAAAGCGTCAGGGCGGACGAATCGCGCTGTTCCATAATATAAAGAACGTAATCAAGCGCATCGGTGAGGCTATGAATGCTTTCGCAGGCTCTGACAAGTCGCTTGAGATAGTCATCACAGGCAACATGGGTGATATCTTCTTCGGCGGAATGTTCATAGACCTTGCGTATATACTCGGCAAGCTGTTCGGGGATTCCGCTTATCCCGTGAAGATAAACTGCTATATGTTCGCGCCCGATACCGCGTCCATGTTCGAGACAGACCAGCGTGAGATGGGCAACTACTATGCAAACACCATCCTCACCAAGAACGAGCTGGATATGTTCCAGTGCCAGAGACGTCATTTCTCCCAGCAGTACAGCTCCTCCTTTGAGGTAACATCAGATAAAGTGCCGTTCAATGCGTGCTTTATCGCAAAGGGCGAGAAGAACTACAGCTACACCCTTGACTGCGCTGCTGAAAAGATACTTAACCGCATGGAGATACTGTTCTCCAAGGACGATGACGCTGAGCGTATCATGTCCTACAATATGCTCAGACCCAACGATTCCCATGATTTCCGCTATCTTTCCTACGGAGTGGCGGTCACTGAAGTGCCTCTGGGCAAGATAATGAGCTATCTGTGTATCAAGGTGTTCACACTTATGAATCACGCGCTCAATAAGAACAACGTGGGTGAGCGTCTTCTGGGGCATTACTCAAACCTTGTCACTCCCGATGAGCGCTTCCTCGCGCAAAAGGGCGGAGATCTGCCTGCGCTGGAGTTTGACGAGCGCATAAACCCTGTGTTCTCTGTACGTTCCCTTAAAATGAGCAGCGATAACGCCACCGAATACATAGAAAACTGGCTGAGCAGGCTTGAAGCCTCTACCGAAAAGGGCGCGGAGATCTGCCTTGACGAAGTTACTGCGAGCATAATCAATGTCTGCGATGAGGCAATGCGCGATTTTTCCAAGGGCCCGTTCTATGCGGCGGAGCTTGTGAGAAAATGCCTTTCAACTCTGCGTGTGGCTATCGCAAAGGTTAATTCCGAGATCGAGGATATGGCTGAACAGAAGCCGCGTTATCTTGATCTCAGCCGCACCGCGTACATGAAAGTAAAGACCTCGCCGCTGTTCGTAGGCAAGGCTGTGGAGCAGTATATCGTTGAGCTGCGCGAATACGCAAACTGCTGCAATAAGGAGCGCACAGGCACGATACTTGTGAAGTTCTATCAGGATGTCTATGACAAGCTGAACGATTACCTTGAAAACACCATCGGCGCTGCAACCTCCGCCTTTGAGAGCGTAGCGGTGAACCGCAAGGCTATCATTGAGCATATCGCGGCAGATAACAGTGATACCACCTGTGCGTGCGACGCTATATCCCTTTCCGACAGCGCTGTTACAGACAGGCTGGATAAGCTGGTGGAGGAGATACCCGAAGCCACTCTTTCCAAGGCATTCCTTGCATCGGGCATACTTGAGCTTCAGGGCGGCGATGAAAGGGAAGTGGCAAAGGCAGTGGTGCAGATAGTGAACAAGTGCTTCGCAGAGCTGCTTGATATGCCTTTTGGCGAGATGTGCAGCTATTTCGGCAAGAAAGATGTGCTCAGCACAGCTGTTGACTGCAATATCGAAAACGCGGCAGTGCCTGCGCCCATGAACGATGATTTCGCGCTCAACAGAATAATCTGCCCGAAGTCCACCAAGCAGGATGAGATAGCAGGCCTCAGAGCCGAATACAAGGGTATGAACTTCATCTGGAACGGCTCTGTTATGAACTATGCGGCGGCTGTATCGCAGATAAAGGCAGGCGTAAAGCTCAACGAGTTCCCCGATTACGATCAGTGGGAGAATATGCACTACGCCTACGTCAACGATTCCCTCAAAAAGCACGGAATCCACATATTCAGATAAGAAGTAATACGGCGGCTTCCATCTCCGTTGGGGATGGAGGCTTTTGCCGTTGTATGAGGAAAATATAAATGAAGAAGAACCATCCGTCTGACGGAATTCTGGTCTTTGACCGCTATTACGGAAAAAAGCCGATACCTGCCCTGCTTGCAGTGGGCAGGGTGCTTTTCTGCGCGCTTTTTTCTGCCGCAGCCATGCTGTATATCTTCTCGCAGTATGAGCTTTCTGTGCCGCAGCTCAATGTGGGATTGTATGCTGGCATTACCGCAGCGCTTTTTTCTGCGCTGTTCATATTTGTGAAGAAAAGGTATGCGCTGCCTGCGCTTTTTCTTGTAGCAGGTGCGCTGATATGGCTGAATTTCGAGGGCTTCTGGGAGCGCTTTTCCTATTTCGTGGATGAAGCCATGCTGCTGGTTGAGGGCCGCTTTCTGTTCCCGCGCCCGTATCTCTTACATGATGCAAACAGGCTCAGCCCGTTCAATCCCGTTTACGCGGACGGAATGCTGCTGGGCGCGTTCATACTCTGTGCATTGTACAGCCTGCTTTGCGCCGCTGTGATGTCGCGCAGGATACGCACCATCCCCGCTGTGCTGGGATTCATCCTGCTGTGCGTACCCATGCTCCTTTCCGAGCGCCTTGAGATAAACCACTGGTTCATCCCCTTTGCGCTCATGACAGCAGCGGCTGTATCCATAGAGATAAACTACCGCGACGGACTTGCTGTGCTGCGCGGCGGCGGTGCTTCTTACCGCTTGCAGATACGCAACGAGGAAAAGAGCTTCCTGCGTAAGACCGAGGGTGCTTCGTTCCTGAAGCGTGTGGGAATGCGCCTCAGCTATTATTCCAAATACGCGACCACAGGCTTTTACTGTGCAGCTATATTCGCACTTGTGTTCTGTATCGGCTTCAACGTATTTGAGGAGGGCAGCAGCATCGATTACAGAGAGCTGTACAAGATGGTGACGAGCTTCGGTGAATCTCCCGATGACATGGGTGACGAAAGCTCCGAAAGCCTGGTTTCGGATTACTTCACAGGCGCGGATGATAAGGACGGCCGCCTTAACATCGCATCTCCCGGCAGCGGCGACGCTGAGATACTCCGTGTGACCTTTACAGGCGATGAGAACATCTACCTGCGCGGCGATATCGGTGTGGATTTCATCGATAACAGCTGGACTAGCCCTGTTTCCGACAACTACGAATGGAACAGATCCCAGCTGTCCTCCACCTACCGCGCAGGCGAGCTTCTTATCCTCGATGCGCTCATGCAGAGCATCGGAGCCGATGCTGCGACCGAGATCGATATCAGCATCGAATATCTCACCGAGACTGACGTGGTGTTCCTGCCCGCCTACACAGCCGATCATTCCTTTTACAGCAACGAAAGTTTCGATATCTACGGCGACTATGTCGTAAGAGTAGGCGACACCGCCGAGAACTATATCAATTCCGTTCAGTGCAGGGCAGTGATGCCGGATGACTTCACAGCAGACAAGATCTTCGATATACTGAAGATGATGGACGATAACGGCTTTGAGCCTGACAATTATTACAGTGCTCTGTTCCCCGAGATGGACCGTTACGAGGGGGTGCTTGCGGAGTACAATAAATACGTTCGCGAGCATTATACGTCTGTTCCCGATGATCTCCGTCCGAAGCTTGAGGAATTTCTGATAAGCAGCGGAATATTACGTCAGACATCCGATGACGGATATGTTCCGGTAACACCTCTGACTCAGGAGGAATGGATGAGTCAGTACAGCGATTTCATCACTGCGCAGGCTATCTGCGATCATCTGACCGAAAACTACACCTACTCCCTCAGCGGTGAGAACAGGGGAGAGGACATGATAATGCAGTTCCTCACCGAAACAAAGCGCGGTCACTGCTCGCTGTATGCCTCGGCAATGACTCTGCTCCTGCGTACCGAGGGAATACCTGCGCGCTACTGCACAGGCTTCAGCATCTATCCCGATTCCGTCAGCGGAAAGACCACTGTCCTGCGTGAGAAGAATCTCCACGCATGGGTGGAGGTGTATATAGATGATCTCGGCTGGGTGACATTCGATCCCACCAGCGCGGCGGTGAGCAGCATAAACGGCGCAGGCAATACCCAGCAGCGCCCCGACAGGAACGAGACCATCCAGGCGCGTCCCGAAACTATCGAGTATCCCGATTACGATGAGACCCGCGAGCCGTCTTCCCAACCCAACCCCTCCGAGCCTCCTGCAGAGCCTGACAGTACAGTTCCGACAGGTCTGATCGTTGCCATTGTCGCTGCTGTTGTGGCGATAGCCGTAATAGCTCTTGCAGTGATAGCGTGGCTAAGACTTACAAAGCGCGCAGAAGCGGCAGTTGCTTCTGCTGATGAGCGTGAGCCGAAGTCGGTATATGCCTGCATGGTGGATATCCTTGCACTATGCGACTTGAGACCTGCTCAGGGTCAGCTCCCCGTTGATTTCTACCGCACCTGCGACGAGCGCTTCGGTACTGCTCTTGAAAGTGTGAGTGGTATATTGGAAGCCGCGGCATTCGGCAGCGGAGCAATGAACGACAGCGACAGAGAAGCACTGTGCAGGGCGTTTGAGTGCGTGTTCGGCTCAGCGATAAAGCACAGCGGTGCTTTCCGCAGGCTGCGTATACGCCGTCTTGTACTTAAAGAATTGGGCTGAATGTGATTTCATTCTGTTACCATGATAAAGTTTTTATAAAAAATTATAAAATCATGTTGATTTTTGATTTGTTTTTTGCTATAATGGATATATGACATACACTGGATCGTAGATTTTAAAGTATATGTTAGCAAAATATTTTTCAGTGAGGTAATTGCCATGGCTATGAGACTTATAACCCGTTCCGATTTCGATGGACTTGCCTGCGGTGCACTTCTGCTGTGTGCAGGTGTTATAGACTCCTGGACCTTTGCTCATCCCAAGGATCTGCAGGATGGTCTTGTTCCCGTAACTGAAAACGACGTTCTTGCCAATGTTCCCTTTGTTGAGGGTTGCGGCCTCTGGTTCGATCATCACTCCAGTGAGGCAGAGCGTGCAAAGTACAAGGGCAAGTACAAGGGCGAAAGCCGTATAACCCCCAGTGCTGCGCGTATTATTTATGAATATTACGGCGGCAAGGAGCGCTTCCCGAATTTTGACGACCTCATGGAGGCTGTTGACAAGGTGGACAGCGGCAACCTTACCCGTGATGAGATACTGAACCCCACAGGCTGGATACTCATCGGCTATCTGATGGATCCCAGAACAGGTCTCGGACGTTTCAGAAACTTTACGATAAGCAACTATCAGCTGATGGAAAAGCTGCTGAAGTGCTGTGCATATATGTCCACAGAGGAGATACTCGCTATGCCCGATATCCAGGAGCGTATTGCGCTGTACAATGAGCAGACAGAGCTTTTCAAGGAGATGGTACATAAGTATACCCGTGTTGAGGGTGATGTCATCATCACAGATCTGCGCGGTGTATCTCCCATCTACACAGGCAACCGCTTCCTTATCTACAGCCTGTATCCCGAGCAGAACATCTCCTGCTGGATAGTAGACGGCAAGGGCGGCCAGGGCTGCTCCTGTGCAGTAGGCTACTCCATCCTGAACAGGACCAGCCGCGTAAATGTCGGCAGCCTTATGCTGAAGTACGGCGGTGGCGGTCACATGGCTGTAGGCACCTGCCAGTTCACCAGCGAGAACATGGATGAAAAGGTTCCTCAGCTCCTGCATGAGCTTGTGAACTACAACACACTTTATTAATTGAAAAACGGAACGGGCGCTTATGTGCCCGTTCTTTATGAATGAGGTATCAAATGGAACAGCATTACTACACAAAGGAAGAGCTTGAGCTGCTGAACACCCCGTCGTCCGAAGCGGAACTACCGTCTGAGCCTGTTCGTTACGCTCCGCAGAATGGCACAGATTCACAGCCGGCGTCCGTACAGTACGAACCTACGCAGATGAATACGAAAAGTATCGGGATCGGTAAAGGCTCACAGCTGGTACGCGCTGTCTTTTCTATTGTGTTCGGTCTTGTTTTCATGGGTTTTCCGCTTATGATAGGGCTTGCTCTGGTACTGTCAATGAAAGAGACAGGTGATGTTGACAGAGCACTCTTGTTTATTCCGTTAGTTATGGTGAGCATTTTTGTTTTTGTAGGCGGAAGGATCCTGATAAGTGGTATTATAACGTTAGTGAAATTCATCAAAAAAAGCTGATACAAAATAAGAAATGATATTGAATAACAAATGCCCCTGAAGAACAGGGGCATTTTTAATGATATTATTTATTCGCCTATATTGATCACGCCCTGCTTTATCAGCTTCAGGGTACGGTCTACTATCTCAGGGTCGAACTGCTTGCCCTTGTTCTTTACAAGCTCGTCAATGATGACTTCCTTTGTAAGCTTTGGACGGTAGCAGCGGTTGCTGTTCATTGCGTCAAGCGAGTCCGCAACGCAGATCATGCGTGCTATGAGCGGTATCTCCTCGCCCTTTAATCCGTGGGGATAGCCCTTGCCGTCATAGCGCTCGTGGTGATAAAGCGCACCCATGCTCATATCCTTGATGGAGGTGAAATCACGCAGCATCTCTCCGCCTACCGTGGTATGGCGCTTGATGGTCTCATACTCCTCGTCCGTGAGCTTCGCGGGCTTCTGCAGAATGTTAACGGGGATAGCTATCTTTCCGCAGTCATGCATGAGGGCTATACAGCGTATATTGTTGCATTTCTGCGAATCATAACCCATCTCGTCAGCCAGAGCGTAGGTGATTTCCGCCACACGCTCGGAGTGACCCTTTGTGTTGGGATCCTTTGCTTCCACAAAGTTGATGAACGTCTTGATGGACTGCTCGATTATCTGAGCGTCGTGCTTCTTCTGCTTCAGCAGCTTGAGTACACGTATATGTGACATCACGAGTCCGATAAGAATGACCAGCCAAGCGATATCAAAGCCCACAAGCGTGATGAACACAGGATCAGACCAGGCATTTTTCTGCAGATGATAATGGAATACCACATTATCGAACACCGCCGCGTAGTCGAGCCCCTGATCGGGAATATATACGATGAAGCCGATTATCGCGGAATCATTTACTTCCTCGTTTTCCTTTACGGGGTCCAGCGGAAATTCATTGTCCGCCTTGCTGGGGAGGTAAACGAATCTGTCGCCCTTTTCAAGGGGTATCATCGGGCCTGTGTGGTCTATGTAATAGTCAAGCTCAATATCAACGCTCTGATACTCACGCAGATCGATCATCTGGGTGAGCTCCTTGCCTGTGGTAGTCTGGTGGAATTCCACCTTGCCGTTCCAGCCGTTGTTTATCCACATAAATTCGGGCATATACACATCCGCTGTCCAGTCGGTGATAACAGCGTCGCTGGTGTTGTTTATGACCATTTCATATATGATACCCACGCTCGCGCCGTGAAGCTCGTTTCCGTCATCGTCAAGGATGGGGTCTTTCAGCCATGCGCCCGAATCTCCGCCACGAGGGCCTATCTTTACATCGAAATCGGAAAGGGAGTATATATCACCATTGAAAGCTCCTGAAGAAAGACTTGCTTCCTTAATATTATTGCTTTCGTTTTTAACAGAGCAATAATACGCTGCGATCACAGCAAAGGTGACAACATACGCAATTGCGGTAAGGATTATCGCTATAATATCCTTGCTGATCTTTTTCTTCATGCCACGCCTCCCTGAATATAATCATTAAATTGATTATACCCTATAATTACCATACTGTCAATAGATAGAATATCAGGATCACAGAAATGCTCTTTTTGTTTGTATTACAGCGTATTTTTTTGCAAAATAATTGACAAAGCCTCCGCTTAGTAGTATAATATTTATGTTATATTTGCCGCTGTGGTGGAATAGGCAGACACAAGGGACTTAAAATCCCTCGGAGTAAAATCCGTACCGGTTCGACCCCGGTCAGCGGCACCATAGTAAAAAACCGTCCACTGGACGGTTTTTTAATTGCAAAAGCTCGACTTGAAATGCCCTTAAGGCATTTCATTTTCGCTTTGCGAAAATCGCTCACGTTCGCTGGTGGCTGCCTGATCGTGATGTAGCAGATTATCATGAGAAAACTCATTGCGAAAGTAATGAGTTTTTTTGCTGTGTCCTCGCTCAGTTAACTTGAAGTTAATATTTGTATGATAAATTATACATGGATAACTAAAAACACAAGGGACTTAAGATCCCTCGGACATCATATCCCGACAAATAAGGAGGACACTATGAGAAAGGTAAAGATCATCAC
>JAFTVU010000049.1 GCA_017465665.1 Oscillospiraceae bacterium
AGGTTCTGCGAGGCAAGGATGACCGCAGAGTTCTTTTTTCGTACACGCTTCATAAAATTACGGATATACTCCACCGCAACGGGATTTGTGAGAAACAGATAGAACTCGTCAACGCTGGCAACTGTGTTTCCTGTTGTAAGCAGCTCGTTTGACATATACGACAGCACATTGAACAGCAGCGCACTGCGGATATTCTTGCTCGCCTGTAAAAGTCCCTTCACACCGAAGGTGACAAAGCTGCCGTCAGTTATATTTGTGTGTCCGTTGAAGAACTTGCTTTCCGCACCCATACACATAGAGTGCAGTCCGAGGCAGATATTCTGCAAGGTTTCTGCGGTGTAAATATTATTTTTCTCCTCGTTATAGCTGCGAAACTCCTCCTCGGCTATGGCGTAGAGGTCGGACAGAACGGGATAATCAGTGCGCTTCAGCTTGCCGAAATCTGTTCTGTCGGAGATACCGAAGCTGTCGTACAGCTTTATCAGCATAAGCTCTATGGTGTCAATTTCTCTGTCGGAAAAATCCTTGTAGCAGCGGAAAAAGTCACGCAGAAAGCTGATGTGCTGACTGAGCCTTGTTTTGCCTCGGAAGGCTTGGGGTGCAGCTTCGTCTACCTCTGCACCTTCATCCCATGTCTTAGGTTCAAGCACATTGATTATATATTCTCCCGACATAAGGTCTATAAAGCAGCCGCCTAGGTTGTCGGTAAGCTCAGCATATTCCAGCTCGGGATCAAGGCAGATTATACGCTTTCCACTTTCTCGGAGGTTTGTCAGTATCAGCTTTAAAAGATACGACTTGCCCTGTCCCGAGTTTCCGAGGATGAGCATATTGGCATTGGTCTTGTCATCGGAGCGTTTATCGAAGTCCACTATAATATTACTGCCGAACTTGTCACGCCCGAGGTAACAGCCATGCTCGTCCGTCTTTCCCGAAAAGCTGAACGGATAGAGATTCGCCGTACTGCTTGCGGGGAGAACTCTCTCGAACTGCTCACGAAATACATTCCAGCCGCCGGGCTTTATACTGTTGAAACCTGACTGCTGACGGAGCATAAGCCTGTCCACATTCAGCTTTGAGCGTACAAGCTCCGTTTGCACCTCGGTCTGCATATTTCGGAGAGCTTCAAGGGATGGAGCAATCATTTCAATGTATACGGCGGTGTGGAGGAGGGGTTCTCGGCTGCGGTGCATATCCGCTACAAGCTGCGTCACATCCTGCAGATTGCTTTCTGCGGTGACGGTCTGCTGAAGATCGTTGGTGGAGCTTCTCTGCATACGGTTCTTGTTGGCGGCATTGGCGATAATTCTCTTTTCCTCCGCAGGAGATACATGGCGGGTGTAGATATGGAGCGTTACACCCTCTTTCTCACCGAGATAACGGAGGATAGCCTGTTCGTTTGTTGATGTGGGATATTCCCTTAATGCCCACACACAGCGGAAGGTGTTGCCGCAGATGAAATAATCGGTGTAGAATTTCACCGTTGAGGGAGCGATCATATCCAAGAAGTCTTTACTTGGCTTTGTGTTGAACTCCCTCTCTACTGTACTTTTCTTCTTCATCATTATGCCCTCACATCTTCAGACTCTGTGTGGGACTCTGAAAAACCTCGCTCTCGGGCTTGAGATAGAAATCATCGCAGTTCCAGAACGAGATATAATAGTCCTCGCCGCCGATGGTTACAGGGTGCTGTTCAAAGCCCTCGCCCCAGCCATCGGAAAGTTGTCCGGTGATTTCATCCGAAAGCTCTTCAAGCTCTGTCTTATTCAGCTCACCGTATGACATAACTGTAACAACGCCGTAAAGGTCGTTGCCTATGGTTTCTACTGTGGGGAATACAGAGAACACCTTATGACGGAGATATTCATCATCCGAATATGCCATAAAGCCACGCTGTTCTTCATCCTCATCGCACATAGACTCTCTGATTTTCTTGTTTATCTCCTCATCGCAGTACATAAGCTGGTCTGAGGGAGTGTCTATCATGTCGGTTTCGTAATCGTCGGGTTCCATGACAATGGAGAGCGGGCATACAAGCCTTGTTTCTACAAGCTCCTTTTTTACTGCATGAAGGTCGCCGTCCCTTATCTCCACAGAACCGACCTCGGGCATTGCCTGAAACGCATCACATACAGAATCCTTGATGATTCTCCTGAAGCCTGCATTGAGAAGCAGCTCGTCAAGGGAATAATTCACCTCTGTTTTCTCGCCGCTTTCGGCAAGGAGGTCGTGAGCTATCTCCTTTATAGCCTCCTGAAAAGCCTTCTGTGCAGGAGTCATATCGTGATGTGCTACAATATCCTTTGCATGGGGAATATACTGCGAATATCTCGCATAGCCGCTGCCCTCAGCTTCAATGAGCAGACCATCGCCGTTCAGCTTATCCACAGCAAGGATGCAATGATAGAACTCGTTGTCCTTATACATAAGGTCGGAATTCTTCTTGATGAGGTAATGGTCGTCAAGGGGCCTGGATATGAGCTTTGCAAAGGCTCCTGCGGACATTTCCACAACTCTTTCCACTATACAAGGCTTCG
>JAFTVU010000050.1 GCA_017465665.1 Oscillospiraceae bacterium
TAAAGGAGCGTATCTGATATTTGCTCTTGATATAAAAATCAGAACTCCATGGCGGAATGCCATGGAGTTCGTTTTATTGTAGCTTTAGCGAAAATAAACCACCGCTTGAAGCGGTGGAATAAAAAATCTTTAGATAAAAGAGTCCTCCTATGATATAATAGAAGCGGGTTTGGCGACCGCATCAGAAATCAAAGGAGGACAATGTCATGAATGACAATCATAGTTTATCACATTCTAAGTGGAATTGCAAGTATCATATAGTGTTTGCACCAAAATATCGTAGGCAAGTAATATATGGACAGATAAAAGCAGACATAGGTAAGATACTGAGAATGCTATGTGAACAGAAAAAGTAAATATCATAGAAGCAGAAGCGTGCCCTGATCATATACACATGTTGGTAGAGATACCGCCGAATTTGAGCGTATCGCAATTCATGGGATCTCTGAAAGGAAAAAGCTCGCTGATGATATTTGACAGACACGCAAATTTAAAATACAAATATGGCAATCGACACTTTTGGTGTAGAGGGTACTATGTGGACACGGTAGGGAAAAACAAGCAAAAGATAGAAGAATATATCCGAAATCAGCTGCAAGAAGACATAGCAAATGACCAAATAACACTGAAAGAGTATGTTGACCCGTTTACGGGTAGCAAGAATACGTAAGAAAAAAATAACAGCCGCTTGAGCGGCTGATAGTGAATGAGATGCGGTTGCCGGACTTTCAGTGTGCCTTCAGGCACAAGCCGGTAATACGCCCTTGAAGGACGAGAGCAAACCACCAGTTCAACTGGTGGTTTTGATTGTGCGTATGTTGTATCATATTTCTTGTAGGAATTCGATCATACACAAAACGACCTACACAACTGTATACTTGCGGAGGTCGTTTGTACTATTATTTTTTGAAGTGAACGTCGTAGAATCCTATACAGGGAGAATTATAATTACCCTCTTCGCCGCGGATATCTATAACGCCTGCACCGTTCAGAGGCACGGTTATCTGAAGCGGTGCGCTGTCAGGGCCGATATCATATGACTGCGCTTCAATTCCGTCGAGATATATGGTGATACGTCTGGGATTGAAATAGCTGCCGTCCACACGTGCTGCGGTGAAGACACATTCTGTATATCCCGAAACGTTGAAGGAAAGGCTGAATGTGCCGCGCTGTTCAGAAACAAAGCCGCTTTCGTGGCTTTCACCACAGACAAGAAACTCAGTTCCGTTCATGCTGTTTACGGCTTCACTTGCATATACAGGAATATCTGTAAGCGCATATGCTGCGCCTGTGGCCTGCACAGGTTTGAGTGGCTGCTTTTCTCCTGTCAATCTGAAATTGAACAGACCCACTTCGGGATATGTTCCGTTGGCAGCGGAGAATATCTGCATAGTCTTTGCTCCGTTAATGGGGATAGTAATATCCTCAGGCATATCGGGAGTGAGTGTGAAATAGTCGTACTGCTTGCCGTCAAGATATACCATTATTTCGCGTTCCTTGCGGTTGGCACCGTCAAGACGGGCGGCGGTGAAGCTTATTTCTGTATAGCCATATACATTGAGCATTATGCGGGAATCGCTCTGGTTCAGTTTGTAGCCGTTGTTGTGATTTTCTCCCAGAATTCGGATGCTGTCGTGGCTGTTATCGTATTCTTCTGCATGAGTAAGTTCATACGAATCGGGAATCGTGCTTCCTATGTTTTCGGGATATACAGGCGCATACTCGCCCGAAAAGCTGATGTCATATATTCCAAGCTCGGGATAAGTGCCATTGGCGGGGCTGTAGACGCGTACTACCTTTGTTCCGTTCAGAGGTACTGTTATGCTCTCGACCGCTTCGGGGGTTATTGTGAAGTAGTCATATTCAATTCCGTCAAGATAGATATGTATCTCACGGTTCTTTGAAGGGGTACCATCGATGCGCCCTGCAGTGAAGCTGAATTCAGTATAGCCGTTTGCATTGAACAGCAGCCACGAGTCGCTTTGGTTCATCTTGTATCCGTTGTTGTGCACTTCTCCGAAGATATTAAAGGTGGTGTGGCGGTCATTGCAAAGAGTTGCATGGCCGGTTTCGTATGCTTCGGTTTTTAGCGTTAGGTGCTCCTCCTGCTGAGGTGCAGTGCCGCTGAAGCGCATATTGTACAGACCAAGTTCAGGAAAAGTACCGTTACCAGGGCTGTAGATACGCATTATATTAGCGTCGCCCAGTGGGATCGTGATGGTCTCTGTTGCGGATGGAGTTATTTTGTAATAGTCGTATTCAACGCCATCAAGGTATACATATATCTCACGGTCTTTGTCGGGAGTGCCATCGATACGGCCTGCGGTGAACGTTACTTCATCACAGCTCTTAACATTGAACATCAGCCATGCATCGCTTTGATTCAATAGATATCCCTCGTTGTGGACCTCGCCAAACACGAGGAATTCTTCGTGCCTGCCGTCATAGCGATCTGTATGTGAGCTGTCGTATGCTGTAAGCTCTACAAGACCCGTAGTGCCTGATGTCTGGATTTCCTCAGTTTCTGCGCTGTCTGCCTGTGCTGCATTGCCTTTGAACTGAACATCATACAGACCCAGAGCAGGCAGTGAGCCGTTTCCGCGGCTTTCAATACGCATTATCTTAGTGCCATTCAGCGGAACGGTGATCTTATCGGCTGAGTTTGGAGTAATGGTATAATGATCGTGTTCTATTCCGTCCAGATAAACATATATCTCGCGCTCCTTATCAGGAGTACCATCGATACGTCCTGCAGTAAAAGTGAATTCGCTGCAATCGGAAACGTTGAGCATCATCCATCCGTCCGCTTGTTCGAAAACATAGCCCTCATTATATTCCTCGCCAAATATAACAAATTTGTCGCTTCTGCCTTTGTACTCGGTTACATGGCTGCTGTCATAGGGATACAGCTCTATAACGCCCTGAGGCTTCTGCTCGTCTTCGCTGTCATCTTTGCTGTTTTCCTTATCGAAATCATCATCTCTGTCTTCGTATTCGGATGTTTCAACAGTTTCGTATGATTTATCGGGCTTGCCGCGGTCGTCTTCAGAGTTTCCTACAGCAATCGCTACAAGTGCTCCGATGCCTATGAGAAGCACCGCTGCAGCCGCAATGATGATCGGCACCAGCTTGTTGTTCTTTTTTTGTACAGGGGCAGGTATATTCACTGCGATATTGCTGTTATTGTTGTTGACGATAGCAACGTTAGTAACGGGCGCAGCATTTCCCATTCCTGATCTGACAGCAGCAAGAAGCTCTTCGGCCTTGTAATTTCCCTTAGAGATATCAGCGCTTATCCAGTGGCTTGCTCCGAGATGATACTCGAAATTTTCTCTCAGTGGAGTATCGTCTATTTTATACGGGATTATGTATGATCTCTTGCTGCCGGCAAGCATTATTTCCTTGGGAACTTCTGTAGATGCCGCGGAATTTCCGCTGTATATAATTAAGAATACTCTCGTGGTGGTTATAGCCTTTGCAATGGCTGTAGCCCAGTCCTCGCCTGGCATGATGTTGCGTGGCGCCATCCAGCAGCTTATGCCGTTCTGTTCAAGTATTCCGCATAGAGCCTGAGCAACTGCGGCATCCTTTGAACTGTGGCTGATAAATACCTCTGCCATTTTTGCCCTCCATATAATTATCTTACAAATCATCAATTTTCATGAATGTAACATATTTAATTATACCATATTCCGACATGGATTTCAACTGTTGGGGCTGCAAGAAAAAGACCTCCCACGGTATGGGGAGGTCTTTCTGTTACCTGTTTATTTTATATCCAATGAACTTGCCGACCTGCGCTCTGAGCCTGAAAGCAGCTTCGCCGTTTTCTGTATACAAGGGAAGTATCTCTCTGCCGCCAAGCTCGCTGATGCTCTTTGCTCCGTCTATGTAAACCATGATATCGCTGTCATAGGTGCCGTTATCGATATAGGGGTAGGTTACAAAAGTATCGTTGTCATAGATGAACAGGCTTATCTGCCCCTTGCCGTCCATGCGGATGCCGTTTGCGGCAAATTCCTTTCTCATGCGGGAGAGCACTGTTTCTGGGTAATATTTGATCTCTGAGAAAGCCTCAGGTAGCACCAGAGTATACATACTGCCGCTTCCATAGGTATCGTGAGCCAGCAGGGTACACGCCTCTTCTTCGCAGATAGCCTTGCATACAGCGCCCCAGGTTGCATTGTTCCTGAACTCCAGAACAGGTACGCTGAGCGCCTTGACAGAGCTTTCACGTTCCCATCTGTTATAGAAGAACGAGCTTTCAGCGGCAAAATCGCGAACGGTCATACTTCTTCCTCTGTCTCTGATGGATGTGATACGCTCCAGCCCCTTACCGAGAGTTGCCTGAACGAAGCCACTGGTCACTATAGCCTTGCCGCCCTTTGCAATGTACTTTTCCAGCTTATCTATGATTTCCTTGTCGTATGCGGAGGAGGCTGTCAGCAGCATTGATGGAGCATTCTCCTCAAAATTCGGTGTAGGCAGTACGGGGAAGCCGTTCATGCCGAGGAAATCCTGCACGTTGTCCTCGCCCTGAGAAGCATTCGGGATATAGCAGGGAACTCCGATGGGCTTGCCCAGCTTATCGAGCAGTTCATCCAGCTTATCCAGCATGAAGCCCAGTGAGGGCACATTGATGGTATCCACAAGGCTCTGGAAGCAGAACATCATCATTTCGCGCGGCCTTGCAAAGGCGGTGAGATATGCCTGTTCCAGATAATAATCCAGCATACGGCAGTCATAGGGATCGAACCAGCCTCCGCCATTGCGACCGGGTGCCATCTCATCCATATAATGCATGAGCGAATAGGAAAGATAACGCGGTAGGTGCTGATCGTGATTGATAGGATCACGGGTCTCGGTGCCTGTATAGATATAGTCGAATATCTCTTTCTGGGAAGCGGGATCGTAGCCTGTTTCCTGATAGGATTCCATCCAGTTGGGATACTTTATCGTTATCTTGCAGTCAGGGTTTACAGCCTTGGCAGGCGCGATGACATATTTCTGCGAAGCCTTGTACAGAAGATCGCAGCGGTATGCCTGCCAGCTTCCGTCTGTTATGCCGTGAGCGGCATTGAACTCGTCTCTGCCGTTTCTGCATTTTTCGCAGGTGCAGTTAGAGAAGAAAAAGTCATCGATGATAAAGCCGTCAAAGACACGGGCGTTCATCTCACACACCCTTTTCAGTGTATCCATCATGACATCATCGTTATAGCACATCACGTTGAATATACGCTGCTTTCTTGCAGCGCCCTCAGGGTCGGGCATACTTGTGGTGATACCGCCCTGTGCTCTGATGCCGTTTCTTTCGAACACATCCCTGCAAAGACGCAGCTGCTCCTCGCTTGCAAAGCAGTCGTCACGGAACGGCTCGATGTAGACCTTGTCCAGTCTCATATATTTTTTGAAGAAGCCGATCTGCTGTTCCAGCTCAGCCTCCTTGATATTCTTTACTCCGTGTGCAATAAAGTACGCGACCAGATCAAAATTTCTGTAGTTTCCCATATCAGATTTCCTTTCGGTAGATTTATTTCAGTATAGCATAATTGTAACCGAACTTCAATATGGGAACTTGCGGGAATTTGTCTCGTGGCATTTGGCTATTCTCAACAAAACTGATATATTCGCGACAATAATGTAAGAATATGACCGACACAAAGCAGCCGTTATTCAAGGTTAAAGACCGTACCGTTTATAGATACAGCGGTTATGGTATCTATATCGATCAAGGTTATTTCAGAGTATTCTTCCGCGCTGTAGCGCACATCTACGAGGAATACATCGGTCTCGCCGGGTAGTGCGGGATATTCTGCTATTCTGTTAAGCGCTACATCTATATGTCTTCCGTCGGAGGTGATGAGGAAGCAATCGCTGTATTCGTTTGCTATGGAAAAGGCTTCGCCGCTGGTGTACGGACGTGAGATGGTAAGCTGTCCGCTCACGCTGGTGAATACGCCCTTTATCATGGTGTATTCGCGAAGACTGAGCGCATTGCCGTAATAATGTCGCAGCTGCAGGGTGTCGCCTGTATTTGTTATGCTCCTGCTTTTCAGGGCGGCTTCGGTGGGGAAGTAATCGAATTCCAGCCGCCAGTCGAGCGCAAGACCTATTATGCTTTCATCAGCGGCAGACATCTCGGAATACACTCTTATATCAGTAAGCCCGTCCTCGCTTTTTTCTGTATAGTAGATATGTGCTCCGTTTTCGTCATAATCGGCGTGCATACCGCTATCATAACACCACCTGTTAAATTGTGTTTTGGGATAGAAGTTATAGCCTGCGGTCACGTTATGGCGTCCTGTGATATCAGCATCGGATATATATCGCTCGAAGATCTCGATGTTACCCTCATCGTTGAGACGTATATGCTTTTCGCCGCCGCTGCCGATATAGCTGCCGTTGCTCCTTTCTTCTCTACGCGTATCCCATATATGATCGATGTTGTATATCGTGTAAAGCACTCCGTCCTCAGGAATATTAATGAAATGCTCCTTTACAGGACTTCCGTCGGTGCGGACTATCTCATAGCTCACCATCATATCATAAGCCGAGCCTGTCACGCCCTTTACAACTATCTCGTAATCATCATCCGAGGTATACCATTTGATATTCTGCGCGCAGGACAGCAGCTCCTCTGCGAGCCTATCGTCATCGGATCTCACAGCTCCGCCAAAAATGACGCAGAGATCCAGCAGACCCGTTGCGGCAGCGCCTGTTACTCCGGCTGCCAGTGTTATAAAAACAGCCGCAGCAGCTGCAAGCGGTCTGAAGCCGCGTTTCTTTGCGGTTTTCTTTTTCCTTGCTGCAATGATCTTATCTGCCATCTCCTCAGGGGAGGCGACTGGCTTTATCCTGTCAAAGTAATCTGTTATTCCGTTCATATCATTATCCTTTCATGTATCGGTAAGGAACGCTCTCAGCTTTTCGCGTGCCCGTTTAAGGCGTGTTTTTACATTAGCCTCGGTCAGCTTCAGCAGCCTTGCGGTCTCATTTACCGAATAGCCCTCGTAATAATGCAGATACACCACTATACGGTATTTTCCGTCAAGAGCGTCCAGTGCTTCGGAAAGTCCGTTATCCTCGGCTTGCTTTGCGGGGATATCTTCGGTGAGCTCACCGCGGTTTTTATGCCATACCGAACGATTCCTGTCCTTGGCGAGATTGATCGCCGCGCGTATAAGCCATGCCTTGATATGCTCCTCGCTGCTGAGCGGCTTTCTGAGCTCCATCAGGCGCAGGAACACCTCCTGCATGATGTCCTCGCTATCGGGGATATTCTTTACATAGCTGTACGCAGCGCGCATTACCGTGCTGCCGTAGCGGCGGATATATTCTGTAAGCTGTCCTTCGTGCATTTCATCACTCCCTAAAAAGCGCTTTCATCTTGGATACGATCGGGGAATATAAAAGGTGACATTTCCCACGAAAAATCCCATCGGTGTGTGCCGATGGGATGATATCATTATTGAACCTGCTCCTGTATTTCTTTTTCAGCAGAGCCATCTTTGTTTTCGAGCGGTGTGATTATAAAGTTTTCCGCAAACCTGTATTTATCACGTCTGTGGATGTACAGAAAGCCCATCATCGAGAATGCCGCAGCACCCAGCAGGTTTACCCACATATCTTTCATGGTATCACGCAGACCTACATCAAGATAGCCTCTGTCTATGCGTGCAAGCTCGTTACCTTCGTTATCATATATGATGGTATATGCAATGTCGTTTACCTTTACTACTTCATTTTTGCCCTCGGGGTGGAGCGTTACTGTGGATATTTCGGTTATTATCTCATCCTTTTGCGTATCAAAGCCGAGGAAACGATCAAAGCTGTATTCTCCGAATTCCCACACCACGCCGACGGTCATGGAAAAGCAGAAAGAAACCAGCGCCACGAATAGCGGCGTCATCTGGATGCGCTTGGAGTGGCGGTTGAGCAGGTCTATCATACCAAAGCCCACCGATGCGGCGAGAAAGCCTGTTACCGTATGCAGCATAGTATCCCAGAACGGAATATGTCCGTAGAAGTTAGCTATCTCCCCCAGTATCTCGGCTGCGAAAACAAATATGAATACCGCGATCTCCAGAACGCTCGGAAAGTTTATCTTGAATGTGGAGCGCAGAAAGAACGGTATGAACAGCAGCACCAGCGAAAGTCCGCACAGGAACACGTTGTGCCATTCCAGCAGAAATGCCTGACGTATCATCACGCCGATTATCAACGCACGGACGATTATGTATACTACTATGCTGGATCTGTTTGAATTGTGGTATTTTTCCGCCAAACGCTTTGCGGTCTTTGTCTCGCTTATCTTTTTCATGTATCTCCTCTCTCAATGATAGCCTATGGTGTAGAATATGATACCACATAATATGCAAAAAATCAAGAGTTTCTGCACAAAGGAGTAATAAATCCCTCCGCATGGTGGAGGGATCGGTTTATTTTTTGGTAAAGGTCAGTGTGCCAAGCTCGGGTATCGGTATGGATATGGTATCGCCCTCCAGCTTTGACAGCAGGCTTTCAAGGGTGAAGAGCTCCTTATCCCTTGACCACAGGGATATCCTTTCATCGCCGCCGTAAACGATGTTCACATCGCCCTCTTCGGTGACTTCTATCGACATTTCGCCAATATCATCCGCGGAGAGCGTGTGGCCGTCTATCGTTATTGCGCCCGTAAGCTGCCAGCTGCCTGTTATGGTGTGGGATCTATCACAGCCCGTGAACATAGATATGCACATTACCAGTGCGAATATTACAGCTGATATTCTTTTCATGTCGATTCCTTTCAGCGGCTGCCGCCTATTGCTTCGCACAAAGCGGCAAAGTTCTTCAGTGTCAGCTCCTCGGCTCTTGCAGTCTGTTTTATACCTGCGCCGCCAAAAAGCTCCGCAAGCTCAGCCTTGGGGATGCCAAGCTCGGCCGAAATGGGATTGATCATCTGCTTTCTGCGCTGAGTGAATGCTGCTTTTACGATACGGAAGAACAGCTTTTCGTCCTTTACATCCAGTCCGTTATCATCCGTTATATCCAGTCTGATGACCGCGCTGTCCACGTTGGGAGAGGGCATAAAGCTGCCGCGGTTCACCTTGAACAGCAGCTTTGGCTCGCTGTAGTAGGATACTCCGCAGGAGAGCGCGCCGCAGTCGCGGGTGCCGGGCTTCGCGCATATCCTGTCTGCTGCTTCTTTCTGCACCATAACCGTGAGCGCCTTTACAGGCAGCCGCTCCTCCAGCACGCGCATGATAACGGGTGAGGTTATATAGTAGGGGAGGTTTGCACAGACAACTACCTCGCTGTCGCCGAATTTCTCGGTGATGAGCGCTTTAAGATCTGTTTCCATAACGTCCGCAAAGACGACTTCCACATTGTCGTATTCCGCCAGAGTTTCTTCCAGAATAGGCTTCAGACCTGTGTCGATCTCCACCGCCACTACCTTATCACAGCGCTTGGCAAGCTCCTGAGTGAGCACGCCTACGCCCGTGCCTATTTCCAGAGCGCAGACTCCGCTTTTGCAGCCGCCCATTTCCGCTATCTTAGGGCAGACGGATGGATTTATCAGAAAATTCTGTCCCAGCGATTTTGTGAACGAAAATCCGTGTCGCTCGAACAGATCCTTTATTACGCCGATATTGGTAAGCTGCATTCTTTAATATCCCTCGCTGCCTGCAAGACTTTCATCATTCACTACCCAGTCGTTTACTACGAGGGTACGGAACTCATCCTTTGCGGTACGGATGACTACCTTTTCTATGCCAGCATTGATGATGGTGCGCTTGCACATGGAGCAGGGCTCAACATCGCCGAACAGCTCGCCTGTTTTAGCGTCAAGACAAGCAAGGTACAGTGTAGAGCCGATCATCCTTGTGCGGGGCGCGCTGATTATACAGTTTGCCTCTGCGTGAACAGAACGGCACAGCTCATAGCGCTGACCCTTGGGCACGCCGAGGTTTTCTCTGGTGCAGCTTCCGACATCAGAGCAGTTCTTTCTTCCTCTGGGAGCGCCGTTGTAGCCTGTAGCGATTATCTCATCGCTCTGCACTATTATCGCGCCGAAATTACGGCGCAGACAAGTGCCTCTCTCAGCGACTGTCTGAGAGATATCAAGATAGTAGTTGATCTTATCGCGTCTTTCCATGGTGTCCGCCTTTCACACTGGCGCGCCGTGATATCAGCGGCGCTTCTTGCTCATCTGCTTTGTGATAAATGCCTTATCCTGAACAGGCTTGGGAACGAGGGGTATATGCTTGGGGCGCTGATCGGACTTGGGTCTTTCCTGTGTTGCTTCAATGGGCACGATACCGTCCATTGCATTGATGAATGTCTTTGCTATCTCACGCTGTCTAGAAAGAGTGCTGCTTTCATCGCAGTAACGAACTACTTCGTTGAGCTCATCGCGTGCCTGAGCTTCCATGCCCATGCGGAAATAAAGTTCGCCGAGAACACATCTGTATTCTGTAGCGGTAGATAAATTGTTCTCGTCCTCTTCCTGCATGATAGCGTTGTTAAGGCATGCTATTGCCTTTTCGTAGGATTCGTTGTCGATATACCTTAATGCTTTCTCAAATTCAACGTTCATGATCTTTTTTCCTTTCGGATATACTTTTTGATTTTATACGGAAATATCTCCGCTTATACAAAATCATTGTACCATAAATACAGCGTTTTGTCAAAACATTTTTATATTTTCCCTGATATTGACGGGATATCGTTCCGATACTACTTTTTTTACAGCGGTTTACGACATCCTAATTGTTCCGGTTATGTTATTATTTAAAGGAAATAATTGGGAAAAGCGGGTAGCCGCGTAAATGAAAGGAAGCAGAAAAATGGCTCAACAGATGATAATGAGAGAAACAGTATGGGGAAGAATATGGGAATTTATCCGCGAAAATGCCGCGTGGACGATAGCAGGCTTTGCATTTGAGCTTGCTTCTGATGGCAAAGGTGCGGTTATAGGCGGCGCTGCGCTTGCGGCAGGATTATCGGGAACGCGCAGACTGTACGCCCTTGGCGGAGCGGCATTCGGGGCGCTGCTGCACGGCTTCCCCGAAGCTCTGACCAGGCTTGCGGCGCTTGCTGTAGTGCTTGTATGTCAGCTGATACCCGAGGTAAGACATATTGTGGCAGGCGGCATGATCAAATTGTTTTCGGCGGCTATGGCAGTGTTCTTTTCGCGCCTTGCCGAAGCGGCAGAGCCGTCACAGCTTCTTATGGCGCTGATAGCGGCGGCTACTTCGGGCGTATTCGCGTGCTGTGTACATATACTGCTTGAAACGGTGCGTCTGCGAGGCTTCGATATGACAGAGGCGCGTGATTGCTCTCTTGCGGCTGTGATTTGTGCGCTTGGAGCGATGTCGCTGGCTGGGCTGGATTATGCTTCGTTCAATATAGGTCGGCTTGCGGCAGTGCTGCTGGCTCTGACGGTAACGGCGCGCAGAGGTCTGACAGCCGTGGCGGTGACAGGATTGCCTGCCGTCTTTGGATTGTGTGCAGCTTCACATGAAACGGGAAGAGCCGCTGCAGCTATGCTGCTGGGCGCGCTGCTGAGCTGCTGTCTTACGAAATACGGCAAGCTCACCCGTGGTATCGGCTTTCTGTTTTTCAGCAGCTTCGGGCTGCTTGTTGCAGGAGCAGGCGGCGATCCGTGGGCGGTGTTCGCGGAGATGTTCATTGCGGGAGCGCTGTTTGTGTTCCTCCCTGTGGAGAGGCTTGGTACAGCGGAAAGCGAGTTTTCGGACAAGACGGTCGCGCTTATGCTCAGGGAGAGGCTGTGCTTTGCGGCAGACGCTATTGCAGGGGTCAGCACAGGGCTAAATGCAGCCGCTGATACGCTTGAACGCAGATACTCCGTTACTTATGACAAGATCGCTGACGAGGCCGCTGACAGAGCCTGCAGGAACTGCCCTAACAACATGGTGTGCTGGGGAGAGAAATATGAGCTGTTCCACAGTGAATTTAACCGCCTTGTTCGTCAGCTTCGCAGCGGCAATGAGTTGAGCGAGCTTTCTATGTCGCCGCAGGCGGCCGAGGTGTGTACGGCAAGATCGGCGGTGATAAAAGCGATCAACGCTGCGTATTCAAGATACCTTGCCGCAGCCGCGGATGAACGACGCATACGCGAGCTGCGCCGTATCTATACCGAGCAGCTTTCTTCGGTGCATGATATACTTGAGGACATGGGCTATTCCGCAGGCAGGGGCGGAGGAAAGAACCGTACCGCCGAAAAGAGGGCAGAAAAGGCGCTTTCTGATTGCGGATTAAAAGATCCGTCAGCGTTTATCAGCCAAGATCGCAGAGGACGTCTGCTGCTGGAGGCTTACGGCAGCGGCGAGCTCAAAACGGACAAGGAGTTTCTTGGCGAGCTGCTGATATCCGCCCTCGGCACAGAGCTTGAGCTGCCCGAAGTCAGCACCAGCGGCGACAGGATAAGGATAACCACCACGGAGCGCACGCAGTTTTCTGCCGAGATAGGCGCATTTCAGCTGTGTAAGGGCAAAAACAGGGTCTGCGGTGACTGCTATGAGAGCTTCACGGACCCATCGGGTCAGCTGTATGTCATCCTGTCGGACGGAATGGGCAGCGGCAGCAGAGCTCGTATAGATTCCGCTCTTGCCTGCTCGATGCTCACAAAGCTACTGAAGAGCGGCATATCACTTGGCGCGGCACTTGAAACTGTAAACACCTCGCTGATGGTAAAATCCGCAGATGAGAGCTTTGCAACGCTGGATATCTGCCGTATCGACCTCAACACAGGCGAGTGCATGGTCTTCAAGGCGGGTGCGTCCACTACCTATATCAAGTGCGCGGACAGGCTCGTAAGAGCATCGCTGTCTTCTCCGCCTGCTGGCACGGGCGGAAAGCTTACAGTGCCAGCGCAGAGGTTTACTGTCGGCAACGGGGATGTTATCATAATGACGACAGACGGTGCAGCGGTGGATGAGGAGTGGCTCAGCAGGGAGCTGTCTGTGCGTACCGATCCTCATGAGCTTTCGGAGAAGATAGCACGTGTAGCGCGCTCCGCAGAAAACGGACGGGAGGATGATATCAGCGTTATCGCAGTGGCGGTGGGAAGATGATCTTGTGTATATTATCAGGTGTATATTACTAGATGTATAATTGTAGCCGCTTTTGGTCTGATACCGAAAGCGGCTTTTATGCGGTTCTATTATAATAAGCGCTGAACGCAGTGGAAGTTTGAACGCCTATATGTTATTATGTATAGAGGCAGGATACTATTTGATATACAAATGGTATATTTCGTGCGATAAATACTAAATGTATCATATTTCTAATGTAACCAAACGCACTCCTGAATTGTATTATCGATGAAAGCGCTTTTAAGAGGTGACAAAAATGGATAATGTTCATCTGAATGAATACATAAAAAGCTACGGAGATACGGTCTACAGAGTGGCGTACAGCTATACGCGCAACCGCGCGGACAGCGAGGATATCGTGCAGGATACCTTTGTGAGGCTGATGAAGTCGGATAAACGGTTTGAAAGCAATGAGCACGTCAAAGCGTGGCTTATCCGTGTGGCGGCAAATCTTGCAAAGAACGCGGTGAGCTCGGTGTGGTGCACGCGCAGGGAGGAGCTCAGTGAGCAGCTGCCTGCGGAAGAGCATACGGATGAGGGCTTATCAGCAGCAATGGCGAAGCTGGACGGTAAGTATTCGGCGGTGATATATCTTCACTATTACGAGGGATATAACGTACGGGAGATATCAAAGCTGCTGCGGATAAGCGAGCCGAATGTAAAGGCAAGGCTGAAGCGTGGGCGCGAAAAGCTGAAAGCGTATCTCGGTGAAGAGTGAAAGGGGTTACATTATGAGCATAAAAGAATACTACGATAAGCAGAGGCTGGGCATATCCGCTGAGGATATGACAGCAAGAGTTACCAGAGCAGCACAGGAGCAGCCAAAGCACAGAGCGGTACGAAAGCCTGCTGTTATCGCAGCGGCAGCGGCGGTAGTTGTCATGGCAGGCGGAGTTACTGCGGCGGCTACGGGTATGTTCAATATCAATGATATTTTTGGCGGCAGGATAAACGCACAGGATGAGCAGCTTGCGGAAGCGCTGGTTGCGGCGGCAGACCTCACATGGACGGTTTCAGATGAGGACTATATGATAGAACTCAAGGGTGTTACAGGTTCAGAGTATGATATGATGGTCGCACTTGAGATATCCCGCGAGGACGGTAAGCCTGTCACGGATTTCATGACTAACATTCCTGAGGATGGCAGACTTATCTGTATGTACAACGATAGTTCGTTTGACAATGATGAGTTCGAGATATATCGCTACAGTACTGAGGTGCGCCGCCAAATGTATCTGAATGTCAACGATGAGGGCAATGTTGATGTTTGTTATATGGTTGCGTCCGATGGCTGCATAGCTGATGCGGATTACCGCTTGCAGGCAATGAATCTATATCCTGAAAAACCGCTGAGAGAGTTTGAGGACACAAATGATGTGTTTTTATGGTACGGAGAGGGAACAGAAGTTCCCACGGGCTTCTATTCTTATGATGAGTCGTTCAGTAAAGGTGAAAGCAGGGATATAGCGGTCAACGATGAAAGTATTATCGGTCTGGAACTGGAGTGGGCTATACAATTCCATTATGATCCAGCAGCGGCAGCGGCGGTTGAAAAAACAGCAGATTGCACTGAACTTACAATGTATTGGAGTGATGAGACAGGCAGTGTCGGTGCGGCAGATGTTACCGTAAAGGTTAATTGTTTCAGCGTTGTTGGCGGTAGAATGCTGCTGGAATATTCGGGCACAGGAATCAAGGGTTCTCTTTCTGAAAGCAACGAGTTGTATCTTATCATGGAGGATGGAGAAGAGATACCATGCACGATCTCAGGCACATTCAGCTACAGCGAAACCGAATCGGGCGGAAGTGCTACGGTATTCATACGATACAGCGAGGATGCATACGGCAATATAACAGCAATAGATATCACAAAGGCAGAGGCTATCTCCATAAATGGCGAGACATTCCCCCTCGCATAACATAAATTATTCCCCACAGCTTACCACTGTGGGGAATATATTTGTATAAAATCATGACTATATAACAAATTGTATTATTTCTCACCTTTGATAACAGGCAGCAGTCTGTTTCTCAGCGGTACAGCCACCGCACATGCTACGATCATCTTCAGCACATCAAAAGGCAGGAACGGCATTACGCAGCCGGCCAGAGCCACAGTCAGTTCCGAGCCTGTGAACAGCATGAACCATA
>JAFTVU010000051.1 GCA_017465665.1 Oscillospiraceae bacterium
GAAATATCATGTGCGGAATCGTTGGCTATGTGGGCAGAAAGAGCTGTGCTGAAATACTTCTCGGCACGCTTGAAAAGCTGGAGTACCGCGGCTATGACAGTGCGGGCATTGCAGTATTCGATCAGGATAATATCGAGGTTCGCAAGGCTCAGGGCAGGCTAAAGGATCTCAGAGAAAAGATGGAAAAGGACGGCGTGCCCTCAGGCGTTGCAGGAATAGGTCACACACGCTGGGCAACTCACGGTGAGCCCTCAGACATCAACTCCCATCCCCATAACGGCGGCAGAGTTACCATCGTACATAACGGAATCATCGAGAACTACAAGGAAATAAAGAATTTCCTTATTGATAATGGCAGACATTTCGTCAGCCAGACAGATACAGAGGTTGCGGCTCAGCTGCTGGACTACTACTATAACGGCAATCCTATCGACGCTATCGTGGAGACCATGCACAACGTACGCGGCAGCTTTGCGCTGGGCATAATGTTCAAGGATTTCCCAGGAGTAGTATTTGCTGTACGCAAGGAAAGCCCTCTTATCGTTGGTATCGGCGAGGACGAGAGCTTCATCGCCTCAGATGTCACCGCGATACTCAACTATACCAGAGATTATTACCTGCTTGAGCCTAACGAGATCGCAGTGCTCTCACCTTACGGAACAAATATCTATGATCTCCACTACAATAAGCTCAGCAAGACCCTCATGCACGCTGACTGGGACGAAAACGCCGCTGAGAAGCAGGGCTATGCTCACTTCATGCTCAAAGAGATCCACGAGCAGCCCGAAGCGGTCAAGACAACTATCCGTTCCAGGATCGCAGATGGTCTTCCCTGTCTGGAAGAGTGCGGCATCACCCTTGAAATGCTGCGCGGCTTCCGCAATATACATGTGGTGGCATGCGGTACGGCTATGCACGCAGGTCTGGTAGGAAAATACGTTATTGAGGAGCTTGCTCGCGTTCCTGTGAACGTGGATATAGCATCCGAATTCAGATACAGAAACCCGCTCGTCACAAAGGATGATCTTGTTATAATCATCTCACAATCGGGTGAGACAGCAGACAGCCTTGCCGCTCTGCGTCTGTCCAAGGAGCTTGGCGCAAAGACTCTCGCTATCGTCAACGCAAAGGGCAGCTCTATTGCCCGTGAAGCTGATATGCTGATATACACACTTGCAGGCCCTGAGATAGCTGTAGCTTCTACAAAAGCATATATGGTACAGATTGCGGTAATGTATCTGCTGGCGTTCTCTATCGCACTTGCCAACGGAACTATCGATGAAGCAAAGTGCCGTGAGCTCACAGAGGAGCTTTCAAAGATGCCTGAACGTATCGAAGAGGCTGTACAGCTGGAGGAAAATTCCCAGTACGCAGCGTCCACTCTTGTTGGCGCAGAGAGCCTGCTGTACATCGGCAGAGGTCTGGATTATGCGCTCAGCATGGAGGGCTCACTGAAGCTCAAGGAGATCTCCTATATCCACAGCGAAAGCTATGCCGCAGGCGAACTGAAGCACGGTACGATATCTCTCATCACCGAGGGCATGCCTGCCATTGCGGTAGTTACCCAGAAAGCGCTGGTGGAAAAGACCGTCAGCAACATGAAAGAAATGAAAGCGCGCGGCGCGTATGTGATCGCAGTATGCGGCGAGGGTATCACTATCGACGCAGACGCAGCCGATTACGTCATAAGTCTCGGCGAATGCCCCGATATCCTTGTGCCTATGACTGCTGTCGTTCCGCTGCAGCTTATCGCTTATTACACATCCGTACTCAAGGGCAATGATGTTGATAAGCCCAGAAACCTTGCAAAATCTGTTACAGTTGAATAATGACATGGGCGGCCGAAAAAGCCGCCCTCCTTGACTTTTGAAAACGGCTGTTATATAATAGACACAGTTGGTTGATCGCATCGGAGGATATTATGAAGATAAAAAAAGGCTTTCTGCTCCGTAAAGTTGGAGCACAGAATGTAGTAGTCGCAGTTGGCAAGGCAAGCCGCAGCTTCAACGGAATAATCCGCCTCAATGAAAGCGGCAGATATCTCTGGGAAAAGCTGCAGGGCGGCGCCACAGAGCAGGAGCTCCTGCAGGCAATGCTGGCGGATTTTGACATCGACGAAAGCACCGCAGGCGCGGATATTTCAGCGTTCATCGCAAAGCTGGAGGAGGCAGGTCTTCTTGAATAAATTCAGCCTTGCAGAATACGACGATACTATCCGTGAGGTACTGAACAGCGGAGGAGCTTTCCGCATATATCCCCGTGGCACAAGTATGCTGCCGCTGCTGCGCGAGGGCATCGACTCGGTGCTGCTGGAAAAGCCCGACGGCGTACTGAAGAGCGGCGATATCGCGTTCTATCTCCGTGACAGCGGCGAATATGTCCTGCACCGTGTGATAAAGCACAAGGGCGGCTACGTAATGTGCGGAGATAACCAGCTCACGCCCGAAAAGGGTATTGAACAGCGCCATATCATCGGCAAAGTCTGTGCGATATACCGCGGCGACAGGGAGCTTCCCATAAACGGACTGAAATACCGTTTTTACTGCCTGCTGTGGAGGTCGTTTCTCCTCAGACGGGTCTGCTTCAGACTGCGCCGCATGACAAACAGAAACAAGCAGAGCGAGGTGTGCCGATGAACAATGTAACAAGTGAATATCTCATCGCGCTTATGAATGCGGCGATAAATGCAGGCGCTCCTCCGAAAGTACCTGACGGCATGGATCTTCATGAGCTTTTTGAGCTTGCGCAGTTCCACAGCGTTGCGAACATAGTGCTGTATATGCTGGAAAAGACAGGCGCGGATATCCCGAAAGATACCGCTGCGCTTTTTGCGCAGGAGCGTGACAAGGCGATACTGGCTGACATCACCTTTCAGATGGACTATGAGGAGCTTTCCGCGGCGTTCAGAGAGCACGGGCTGCGCTTCCTACCACTGAAAGGCATACTGATGAAGCAGCATTATCCGCAGAGCGACTACCGCACGATGTCGGATATAGATATCCTTATAGATGACGAAAACGCGCAGAAAGTGCGTTCCGTCATGGAAGAGCTCGGCTATGAGACAGTAGAATATAATCTTGGTGTTCATGATGTCTACCACAAGCTACCAGTAACGAGAATAGAAATACACCGTGAGCTTTTCGGAGCAGATGGCAGAGAGTATGCTGCCATATTCACAGACCCGTGGGCTATGTGCTGCACCTCGGGTGATGCCTTGCAGTTCACGGATGAGGCGTTCTTTATATTCCTGCTCGCTCATGGCATGAAGCATTACGAGCTGGGCGGTACAGGTATACGCACATTTATGGATATCCATTTGTTCATACAGCATCTCGGAAAACACCTTGACCTTAAACGCATATACGAAACCTTTGAGACCGTTGGTCAGCGGAAGCTTTGCGAAAGTTTCATTGCACTGAGCGAGATGTGGTTCGGTGGCAACACGCGCACAGAAGCTCTCACCGAGATGGAGCGCTACATCCTTTTGGGCGGCACCTACGGAACTTTCAGCAATCAGGTAGAAACCGCTATCAAAGAAAAAGGAAAAGCCGGATATGTGTGGAACAAGCTGTTCCCTGATCTTATTACAATGCAGCATCACTATCCGATGCTAAAAAAAGCACCCGTGCTGCTGCCTGTATTCTGGATAGTGCGCATAGCAACAAAGCCGTTCATAAACCGTCGCCAGAACGCGGAGAAGATAAAGGCTCTGCTGAAAAAGTGATACGATATAATGAAAACAGCTCATTTCAATTGCCTGCGGCAATTGCGCCGTTTTCATTGAAGCATATCCTGTGTCTGCCGAGCAGACATAACGGCTGCCGCCGTTTTGCAGCGCTTTCGCACTGCGGATATGATATAATTATAATAAAACACCCCAAAAAGTGTCTGACCTTTTGGGGTGTTTCAATATCAGGTTGCAGTTTCTCTTGACTAACCGCAGCATCAGATGATATACTGTTCACATAACTGAACAACAGGGTGATAACATGACACAATTACTTATTCGTTTATTTATTAGGGATCACAAAAATGTACAGGATACCTCTGTACGCACCTCCTACGGAAAGCTTTCGGGCTGGGTCGGAATAGTATGCAACCTGCTGCTGTGTGCAGGAAAATTTATAGTAGGTTTTATTTCGGGAAGTGTATCCATCACTGCGGATGCCGCCAATAACCTCTCGGACGCCTCCTCCAGCATAATCAGCCTGTTCGGCTTCAAGCTTGCAGAAAAAGAGGCAGACGAGGATCATCCATACGGACACGCACGCTATGAATACATTTCAGGCTTCATCATCGCGGTACTGGTGCTGTTCATCGGCGTGGAGCTGCTTAAAAGCAGTATCGGCAAGATAATCGAGCCGACAGCAGTGGAGTTCTCGTGGGTAACGATCGGAGTTCTTGCAGGCTCTATACTGGTCAAGCTGTGGATGATGCTGTTTAACACTAAGATCGGCAGGCTGATAAACTCCCAGGCACTGACCGCGACTGCTGCGGACAGCCGAAACGACTGCATATCCACTCTTGCGGTGCTTGTTGCGGCACTCATCTCGCACTTTGCTTCTGTGGAGCTTGACGGCTGGATGGGTATACTGGTAGCCGCATTCATACTGTACAGCGGAATAAACCTCGTGCGCGAAGCCATGAGCCCGCTGCTTGGAAAAGCTCCCGAGCCTGAAATGGTGGAGGACATCCGCCGCCGTATAATGGAATACGACGGTGTGCTCGGCACTCATGATCTTATGGTGCATGATTACGGCCCTGGCAGAGTGTTCGCAAGCGTACATGTGGAAATGGCGGCAGAGAACGATGTGCTTGAAAGCCATGATATCATCGATAATATAGAGCGTGATTTCCTTGCAACAGGACTTAATCTGGTGGTGCATTTCGATCCCATCGTTACATCCGATTCCGCCGTTGGCGATACACGTCACGAGATAGCCGAGATAGTTCAGAGAATAGATGAACGCCTCACTATCCACGATCTCAGAATGGTCCCGGGACCCACTCACACAAACGTCATCTTTGACTGCGTCGTACCGCATAAGTTTTCCATGAGCGAGGAGGAGCTCACCGCCGAGATAAGCCGATTTGTAAAGCAGGCGCATCCCGATTATTTCTGCGTTATAACCGTGGAGAACAATTACGCTCCGATACCGCATCATAACTAAACAAAAGACCGCCTGAGCATGAGCCTCGGCGGTCTTTTAGTATTTAATTGATCTCTTTAAGCGTCTGATAGATGCTCTGCATCTTAAGATCTGTAGCCGCAATAGTTTCAGCACAGTCCTTGAGCTGTTGTGCAAGCTCTGCGGAGACCTCGCTGTCCGTCTTGTATTTAAGCTGATGCTCCAGACTTGCCCAGAAATCCATCGCAATAGTGCGTATCTGCACTTCAACGTGCACCATTTCCTTGCGGTCAGAAAGGAACACGGGCGTTTCTATAACAAGATGCAGACTGCGGTAGCCGTTGGGCTTGGGATTCTTGATATAATCCTTTGTCTTTATCAGCGTTACATCATCCTGCCTTGTAAGGAACTCCGCCACCGCGTAGATATCCTCGATATAGTTGCAGATCACACGCACTCCTGCAATATCATGCAGTGTTTCACGCACATTTTCCGTGCTGAAAGACTTGCCCTTGCGCTGGAGCTTCTCCATCATGCTCTGCGGAGATTTCAGACGATCCTCGATATGATGGATGGGATTGTAATCGTACTTTGTCTTGAACTCGCTGTCCAGTATCTCAAGCTTTGTCTTGACCTCGCGGATAGCCGATTCGTACAGATGCTCAAGCTCTATGAACTGGTACAGCTGCTCCAGTACCTTTTCCTGCGAAGCCGCAGGCAGAAGTGTGGTGACTGGCTCAAGATCGCGATTTACAGATTGTACTTTTTTATTCGCGTTAAACATTTTGTATAATTCCTTTCAGAATAATGCCGTTCCATTGACACTATTCTAGCAGATAAATTACACTTTTGTGTTATGATAAAGTGAATTTGCTGTGAAAATTATTTATTTGCTTCTTCCTGCATGCTGTTCAGCAATGCCTCAATAGCATCCTGTGACATCTTGCCGCCGCTTGCAGGTGCTTCCTCTACGGGAGCAGGTGCAGGCTCGGACTCGGCTGCTGCGTTTGCTGCGAACAGCGCCGCAATATCGTCCTGTGACATCTTACCGCCGCTTACAGGCGCTTCCTCTACAGGAGCAGGTGCAGGCTCAGCTGCCGCGTTTGCTGCGAACAGTGCCGCGATGTCATCCTGTGACATCTTACCGCCGCTTGCAGGTGCTTCCTCTACGGGAGCAGGTTCGGGCTCAGCTGCTGCGTTTGCTGCGAACAGTGCCGCGATGTCATCC
>JAFTVU010000005.1 GCA_017465665.1 Oscillospiraceae bacterium
CCTTCGGGCAGAAGGACAAGGCGGTCAGGCACACCATCAAAGCCGGGACTTACGAATTTGGGTGCAAGGCCTCCCATGTCCTTTACTGCCTTTGTGAGTTTTCTCTCTATGTCTTTCTCTCTCATAAGCCCTCCATTTTTTCGAGTACAAGTGTCGGTACAAGTATCAAAAATTCCCTTACGTGTGCGTATATACGCATTTCGCACACAAAAACAGCTTTTCTTTTATATTTTAGATACCTCATAAAAGAAATCTTGTTCTTTTGTTCTGTAATGCTGTTATTCGCTTTCGTTATGCGATTTTTCGGTCGACACAAGCAAAAACAACAAGCGGTTTGTTTTTGTTCTTGTTCCGGAACAAATACAGTCGAATTTTCTTGTTCTTTTCTTGTTTGTGCTAGAATGTTATTAGAGCATTGAGGTGGTTTGTTATACAAAATGTTACAAACCCAAATGTAAGGACAGTTGATATTTCTACGGCGATAGCGACACCGAGAATAATATTGTCCTCTGCTCCGTCAGGGATATCTACTACAACCACATCTTCACCTATGACAAGAGAACCAAGATAGGAAACTAAATACTTGAATGATACATAAACTAAACATACACAAAGCTTACATGATAAGACGGTGCTTATAACCAGTGGAGCGGTAGTTAATAAACTCCGCACTATTGGGCTTTGGCGATGCAAGGCGGTGTTTGATGCAGTCTTAATATACTTCTGGGTAGTTTTTTAACAAATAAAACAAAACGCTTTAAACATTTGCGGTGATCATTGCATTTGTGTAAGGATTATGATATAATTATAATGCACGACATATGTGACAGGCTACCGTTTAAGATAATTATATATGACACCAGATAATGACTGCAAAGGATAATGCCATGAAAAAGATCGGATATAACACTCTGACAGAGATCATACTGCTGATTACAGCAATTGTGGCACTTGTGATAGTCTGTATAAACAATCACAATTCACAGCCCGCTGTTTCGCTTGGAGCAAAGTTTGTGGGCGAATATAAGATTGGCGACAGCGACTGGCAGACGCTGACAAGTGAAAGTCATATTCCCGCTTTGAGCGGAGATGTAACTCTTAGAGGTCACTTTGAAGGTGTTGCACCCGACGGAGATAATATCGGCCCGCTTAAGGAAGGCTGGGTGATATTGTTCGTCCTTGACCACATTGGCGGAGAAATGTATATCAGCGGAGAAAGTGTAAGAGTTTTTGATTCGGAAAATTCTCAAATCGGTTTTCATTCCTGTGGAGAGAACATTTCGGAATATGTTCTTTCGGGAAACGAGAATAACGGCGTCGAGATAGTTCTGCGAAATCCACACCGTTTCGGAAACGGTGATGCCATCGATAAGTTCCTTAATTCTATGACCGTATGTTCGTCTTATACCGAAAAAGCTCTTGTCACAAAGGGCGATTTTCAGCGAACTATAGGTTTCGTTGTGATAATACTGTCGTTGGTTATGAGCGGTATAGCACTTTTTTCTTCACTTCTTCATATTTCGTATAAAGAGATATTGTGGCGCACTGCTGGGGTGTTGTTCTTCGCAGGCGGGTATATCGTTATGTCATCTCCGTATATACGACTCTGGAGCAATCACACGTTGTTCAATACATATGCTCTGCAGCTGTGTGGTATCATGTATGCTTTATTCATTATGGGTATTATCATGAAGCTCGTCGGAGAGAGCCGGAAAAAGCTTTGCAGTACTGTCCTGGCACTTTGTGGAGTGGCGGTGTGCATCATACTTATCCTTTCTCTGTGCGGGGTGATACTTCCTTATGATGTCAGTGCATATTCTTCAGTATTTATTGCGATAACAGCGATCATAATGCTTGTGTGCTGCATTATGGAACTGGTTTCAGACACCGCTCTGCGAAAGATCATCGTCATAGGAGCTATATTGGTGCTTGTAGCATTGGTAGTTGATATTGTAGCAATGGCAACGGGATTATGGACAAACGGAATGTCTTCTCTGGCAGCGTTCGGGCTTGTATTTGTAATTGCTCTTATATACGCACTGTGCTATATACCGAAAAGCATTCTCAGAGAAACCGAGCTGAAAGATCAGCTTCAGGACAGCAGGATAGCAATAATGCTTTCGCAGATACAGCCGCATTTTCTTTACAATGTGCTGAATACGATACATTATCTGTGTGCAAAGGATTCGCGAACCGCACAGCAGGCGATATGTGATTTTTCGGATTATCTGCGTGTGAATCTTGATTCGCTGCAGAGAAAGACTCCTGTTCCGTTTACAACAGAGCTGAAGCACGTTCAGACATATCTGACGCTTGAAAAAATGCGATTTGATGATATACTTGAGATAGAATATGATATTCAGGCAGAGGATTTTTCGTTGCCGTCGCTGACGATACAGCCTCTGGCCGAAAATGCCGTAAAGCATGGCATATGTCAGAACAGCAGCGGAGGCACAGTGCGTATCTCCACACGCGAAACAAAAAACAGCTTTGAGATAATCGTATCTGATAATGGTACGGGGTTTGATATATCGGAGAACAAGAACGACGGAAAATCACATATCGGCATACAGAATGTGCGTGACCGTATAGAGAGGATAAGTGGCGGAACACTTATGATAGAAAGCGAGATAGGCAAGGGTACTACTGCAGTGGTGCGCATACCCAAGCATAAATCAGATTGAATGAGTAAACATGAAAAGACCTCCGAAGTTAACGGAGGTCTTTATGTTATTCGCTTGCTTTATACTGGTTTTCAGCATATATGGTTATGTCGTTTTCGCCGTTCTCCAGCCATTGTACAGGCTCGGTAAGCTCTTTGTCATAGCTGAACTGTACCAGTCCCTCATCTGTCCTGGCAAACAGATTTATGTCGCGTGCGACGGAGAATGTGCAGAAATGCCCGTTGATGTCACCCTCATTGATAGCAAAGGTCGTCTGGCAGAGATCGTCACCTGTAAATACTCTGTCATAAGCAGCGGTTTCTATGATGCTTCCGCTGTTATACTTGACCTCAAGCTCGGTAATGCTGAAAGGCTCTCCGTCAATATCAAGTTCATTTATGACCATCCTTGTGATAGTTTTATTTTCGGGCTCAATATAGAATATCTTTTCAGTATTTATACCTTGCTCTTCCAAAACGTGTCCGGCAGTAAGGATATACTCTCCGTTTTCCTGAGTGAGATCAACAATAAAATCACCATTGGCAAAAAACAGATCAAAATAATCGTCAATGATGCGATCACGTTCCTGTATAGGAAGTATGGTAAGCGCACCGGCACCATAGCTATCAGTTGCGCAAGCAAAGATCTGGGTGCACAGCTCGTATGAGTTCATATCTCCGTATCCTGAAACACGGCTTGCTGCAGGCTCTCCCATAAATTCCGAGATGACTATTTCGATTTCGGTGTAATCGCCTGTTTCGGTTGATGTGATCCTGCCTGTGTAGGTTACGTCATTGTAATTTGCGCAAAGAGCGGTGATGGTGTTTGCCTCCAGAACACGATCACAGAACTCAGCTGTGGCATTACCTGTTTCGGGAAGCCACAAGTCTTCTTCGGTTTCTGTCTGTGACTCTTGTGATTCGATTATCCGTTCGGAATCCTGAGCAGGAGTTGAATCAGTACTCTCAGTAGCGTTGGTCGTAGCCCCAACGGTTATATTTGCTGACTGATTGTCGGAGATATTGCTGTCGCTGTTGTTTTCCTGTGTTGCACAAGCTGATGCTAAAAGCATAACAGCCAGTGCTGCAATAGTTGTAATTGTTTTTTTCATGTTATTCATCATCCTTAATCTCGATTATTATTCTTGTGATATTGTATCCATCTTCATAGCAGTAATCAACGCTCTTTGCCATTTTCTTCACCATGAATATACCAAGGCCGCCAATACCGCGTTCTTCAATGCCAGCTGTAACATCGGGCTCCTTTGCGTCAAGCGGATCGAATTGCTTACCGTTGTCCCAGAAGGTGATAGCAAATTCCGTCCTGTGGTTTTCAACTGCAATCTCGGCAAGATCTGCTCCGCTATATTTAACGATATTGGAGTACAGCTCGTCTACTGCAATGTTCACCTTGCCGACAATAGGAGGGGGAATATCGAAATTTTCCATCTGCTTGTTAATATGCTCAAGCACAGCTTCAACGGAGCTCTTGTCGGGAATTATTGTAATGCTGCCGCCGTTGATCAGATGTCCTATCTTCAGCGAAAGCATTGTGATATCATCAAACTGAGGCGCCTCGCCTACGAACTCGTCTACAGCCATCTTTACGCTCCGACATATTTCTTCGCAGCTTTTGTCTTTGACCATATTAAGCGTTTCAAGAAGTCTGTCGTCACCGAAAAGCTCTTTTTGTGCATCGGTTGCTTCCGTAACACCATCCGTATAAAGGAACAGCTGATCTCCAGGCATAAGCTGTAGCTCGATTTTGCGATAGTTTATTCCCTCCATACCTGCAAGCATCAGATTTTTCTTTGTACGGAGATATTCAAATTCGCATTTGGCTCTTTTAATGAGCGGAGGATTGTGACCTGCATTGGCTATATTGACCATTCCAGTGCTGAGGTCGATAAAACCCAGCCATGCAGTTACAAACATACCTGCTTCGTTTCCCGTGCAAAGTTTTTCGTTTGCCTGTGTGAATACCTCTTCAACGCTCATTCCCGTTTCGGCAAGGCTCTTTATGAGAGTCTTTGCTCTCATCATGAACATGGCGGCGGGGATTCCCTTTCCCGAAACATCTGCCATTAATATAGCAAAGGTATGACTGTCTATCTGGTAGAAATCGTAGAAATCTCCGCCTACTTCTTTTGCTGTGAACATATCCGCGTAGATGTCAAAGTCCTTGCGGCTTATGTAGGGATTAACAGATGGCAGAGCAGAGTGTTGGATAGACTTTGCAAATTCAAGTTCTTTGTCTATTCTTGCAGCAGCCTCTGAGATATAGCGTTTAAGGGTATGCACTGTGCTGTTTATATCATCTGAGAGCGATGCAAATTCCTGATTGGAGCGCACATCAACGATAACATTCAGATTTCCGCTTGCTATCTGCGCAAGAGAGGAGTTGATCTTGCGGATGTTTTCAACGATCATTGACTTAATAAGGAAGTAAAGTCTGCCGAAAAGGATCGCAAATACAAGTATCTGCATAAAGCCGGATACATAAATATATACCTCTCGTGCAAAATGAGCTTCTTCTATCGGCAGGAAAGCAATGACGTAATATCCTTCTGTCACATAGAACATACAGTAGCTGTCCGCACCGAACACGTTGGCTGTAAAGCGCTCTCCCGCAACGACATCGGTACGTCTCTGGTCGAGAGACAGAGTGTTGTTTGCAGTGGTTCGGTCGCTGATTATATTCCATGCCGCATCGCAGATGATTATGCCGCCTTCCTTACCTACATGACGGTTCTTTGCCGCATCAAGCACCTGCTCCGCAATATCGCCCTGAAACATTTCCGCATTGAAGCCTACCTGTATGAATCCGCCCTCATCAAGCGTGATTCCCGCATATTTGATGCGTTCCTCATCGTTCAGAGATACTTCGCGATAATCCTGTACATATACCTTTGCGCCTTCGAGAAGCACAAGGAATTCGGCTGACTGTTCTCCGTCCTTCATGTTGTAGCCTATGTAATTCTCTGTGGTGCTGTTGATGATAGTTCCGTTTTGATCTACTATATTGATATCGGTTGCATTATACTTTTCTGCCAATGTTTTGATATCTGTATACTCGGTTGCATAGTCAATTGCGATCATTTCAGCCTTAGCGATCAGACTTTTGTCCGAGGCGTCCTTTATATCTGCCATAACGTCCTCTATATTCAGGCGAAGCAAGGTATCGTTCTCGTTATCAGATATTTTTGTCTGGAGGAACACAGTGAAAAGATTACCCACGATAAACGCAACTATCAGGCAAATAAGAAGCCAGAACTGCACAGCCTGTGAGATATGCTTCTGTTCGTGCGGGCGGTTGAATTTTTCTTTGCTGATAAGCGATACAGCAAGCAATGCAAGTGCAACGGAGATGCTGTTCAGCAGTATCATAGGAACCGCACAGTCCTGTACAACGGAAAATGCGAAGTTAAGGTCATACATATTTGTCAGGAACAGCATGAGCATATGGATTATCTCCATTATGCCTGCAACCGCAAATCCGTATACCCAGAACGGCTTTTTGTCGTCGAACATATATTTTCTGAGTATTGCAGAGAACAAGCCTGCAAGCACGGTTGCGATCGAACAAGCTATTCGTGTATATTCGCTGGCGCCCCAGAATGTAGCAAACCAACGTTCCAGACCGCCTATGATACCGGCAATTATACCTGCCGGCGCACCAAAGACTATACCTGCGCAAAGCGGTGCAGAATCACGCACGTTCATTACGGCAGTACCGGTATTAACGCCGAATTCTGTTGATATCACAGCTATGCCGCCGAATATGATTCCTATAATTATCTGACGGGTCATGAATTTAAGCTTGCCAAAAGAAGTTTTCTTTTCGCACAGATACACTATAACAGTGGTCAAAACAGGCATCAGTGCGGTAGCAGCCAGCTGAAGTATTGTTGTAAGTCCAAGCATGGGATCGCCTTTCCTAAATAAGTATTATCGTTATTTGTCATTATGTTGTCATAGTGCGCATGTTAAAATGCTTTTACCAAGGAATATATCCTAAAAGGAGGACATAATATGACAATAGATAAGAAGATTGAAAATGACGTGCTTACACTGCATGTCAGAGGCAGAGTAGATTCTTCTAATTCTGAACAACTCGAAGCCGCTGTTAACGAGAGTATATGCGGTATAAAGGAGTTTATCTGGGACATGGAAGGTCTGGAGTTCATTTCTTCTGCGGGTCTCAGAGTCATCATCAACGCTCAGAAGACCATGAATTCTCAGGGAAAAATGAAGTTCATCAATGTAAACCGTCTTATTATGGAGGTTTTTGATATTACCGGACTTATAGATATATTCACTATCGAATAAACCGACTGAACTTATAAACACCAAGCCATTCTGCTCATCACGGAATGGCTTTTTTATATTCAGATGATATTTAAATAATGCTGTCCTCTTTGAAAAGCTTCATCAATGATCTTTCATTGTTGTCCATAATGCTCTCTCCATATTATTTTTTTCCGTTTGCCAACCTGTAAAGATAGCCGTTCATATATTCTGCCCACGAGTATTGAGCCATAAATTCTCCTGTATAGGCGCTGAGTGCGTGGGGCTCCTGATTGACAGCACGGTAGTAGTCGCAGTCAATGAATTCGGTATTAACAGAAATGCTGTTATATGCCTTGGTGATGATGTGCTCGGCATTGATCTGCTTGAGTGTTTTCATCATTGAAGATATTATCTTCTGCAGATACATCTGGTGACGCAGATCATATTCTTCATTTTCAAATATTCTTGCTGCTATTTCCTTTATAGTGCTGGAAGCACCCTGGCGATAGACAAGATAAGCAAACACCTCTTTTGCTTTTGCACGTTCAAACCTCAGTATATCTCCGTCGGGGAGATATGCTTCAAAGTTTCCGAAGCATTTTATGCTCAAAGTGACATGATTGCTGTCGTTTACAGGATATCTCAGATCAGCAAGCTCCTGAGCCACCTTTTCTGCTGTAACAGGCTTCATGATATATCCGCTTGCGTGCAGATCCATGGCATTTCCCGTGTAGTCATCGTAGCCTGTGACAAATATTATATTAAGGTGAGGATTATGCTTTTTAAGACGTTCGGCGATTTCCACACCTGTGATACCATTCATTTTGATGTCAAGGAAAGCAATATCACAGTGATGCTTTTCGGCATATCTGATAAGCTCGTCGCTTTTGCGGAAGCTTCTGATCTCTGCTTCGGGGCAACTCTGACGTATTGCGCTTACAAGCGCTTCAAGCGCCAGTTTTTCGTCATCTATCGCAAGTATCTTCATAGCCGTTTCACTCCTTTCGGAATAGGATATCTTTTTTATAGCGTCAGCGAAAGTGAATTCAGTCCTATGCTTCGTTTGTAGGAGATGCTCTTTGCCGATTCCTTTATTCTGAGAATGCCGTCGTCAGTGTTAACGGAAGTTATTTGTTTCATATGATCGAACGGTCTTCCGTTATCTCTGAAGCGGATCGTTATTTCGTTGTTCTGGTTTATGAAGGTGATGTCAAGCCATTGCTTTTTGCCATCGGTAAAGCTATGCTTTACGATGTCTGAGCATATTTCTTCCACACATGCAGAAAGATCCTTTGCAGACTTTTCGTCACTCATGTACGTCAAACAGAAATCATACAGTTGATCTGATATATATTTTATCTCATCAATGCTACCGTCTGTTGAAAATTCAAGCTTATTCCGATCTTTTTCCGTGATTTTGTCAAGTATCATAAGATCGTTGAAACTGCGAGGGAATCTTTTGTTTCTTATCGCTATAATAACAGCAAGTGTGATGAGCGTAAGTGCTTCTCCGAGAACGAAAGCAAGCCACACACCGTCACTGTCCATAGGAAATATGAGTATTACAGAGGCAGCAAGCGTGTATATCAGCGATTGCAGCGAACAAAGGATCAATGACAGAACAGGCTTTTTTGTCGCCTGATAGAAGTTTATAAACGCCATATTCAATGATCTTAACGGCATTGATACTGCAAACATTATCATAGCAGCCGAAGCCATCTGAAGAGTATCAGCGCCTTCTATACCAAGTAACGAGGGGAGTGCCTCGGGAAATAGAATGATCAGCACTGCTATGATCGAATTTGCTGTCACGCCAAGTCGTATTGCGCTTTTAAGCGTATCTTTCAAAGCAGTCCTGTCGCCTTCGCCGTAGAACATTCCTGCCACGGGCAGGATCGCTGTGCCCATTCCCATTGTGATAGCTCCGAGGAAGTTGTTCGCCTGGTTGCGGATATTGAGTACCGCAACCGCTCCTGAGCTTACAAGCGAGATGAGCATTATGTTCAGAACGACAGTTTTAACGGTATCGAATATTCTGTTTGCGGCTGTCGGTGCGCCGGTAATCAGCATCGCTGAAAGCTCTTTGGGAATACCTGACGGTTTTACCAGCCTGAGCGATGATACAGGGCGCAGGAAATGCGTGCAGGCAACTGCCACTGCCGCAACATAGCTCAGCGAGGTAGCAAGTGCCATTCCGAACATTCCAAGTTCAAATACGACCACCATTATTATGTCCAGGATTATATTCATTACCGTCATGACAACGATTGCAACAAGAGGAAGCCGCGGAGAGCCGTCTATCTTCAGATAGCCCATAAGTGCGGTAGTCATCAGAGTAGGCAGCGCACCCATAAAGAAGCCGAAGATATAGTCCCTTGCCATCGGGAGCAGTTCGTCGCGCGCACCCAGCATTACAGCGATTTGTTCAGGGAATATAAGTCCCGGTAGTGTGATCAGAACGCCGCATATCATAAGAAATAATATTGTTATGGAAAAAATACCGCACATTTCCCTGTGGTCGCCTTTTCCGAGCGCATGGGCTGCTCTTGCTGTACCGCCGCTGGCAAAGATATTGCCTATTGCGGAAAATATCAGCGATATAGGGCTTACGATACCCATGATACCAAGTGTCTCCGGTCCGATCAGTTGTCCCGCTATAATATTATCAACCAACAAACCTATAGTGGCAGCAAGCGTTGATAATACCGATACAGTGACAAATGACAGATAAGTTTTTCGTACTAAGCAGTCGTTTCTATGTGTGTTATCCATTGTGTTTATTTACTGTGCCACCAAGTGCGATGGTTATGCCATCTATGATATCCTCATGATTGATTATAAAGGAGTAAAATTTCTTGATCTGATCCAGATCCACACCAATTCCACACTCACTGATACCCTGAAGTGCAAGAAAAGAGTGAACAGCACGAAGTGCAATGAAGGTCTCAAGCTCATCCCAGTAGCTCTCAGAGCAATTCTGATTAAGCTCGTAGCCAATGCGGAAATATGGGAGAATATCCTCATATATGACCCTGCGCATATCTTCACCGGCTTTATAGCCGTGCAGCAGACAGTCCTGTATAAAAGTTGCGATATCGAAAAGATAGTGGCTGTAACAGCAGCTATCAAAGTCAAACACCCAAATGTTGTTGTTTTCAACAAAAAAATTGTCTTTATGGAAATCCCCGTGACATATACCGTAAATTCCCGTTTCTTTTGGAAGACTATCTACTTTTTCGATGATGCTGTTTACCCGTGCAAGCTCCGATTCGCTGAGCTTGCTGCGGTGCTGCTCATAAGACTGGACTATTTTTTCCGAGATTGATCTGCGCTTGTAGTGCATACCAATTTCTTGTTCATTGGTACTCACCTTATGTATTTTTCCGAGAAGCTCACCGACACAGATAAAGAACATAGGGTTCATATCAACGGCAGTCTTTACATTTCCACGTGCGGTACGGAACATAGAGGCACGGTAGGTGGTGCCTTCTATGTCAAATTCCTCAAGATAGTTACCCTGAAGTGACGGCTGAGGCTCACAGACGGTGTTGGTAAAGGATTTGAGATCGTCAAGCCACATAAGTTCGCTCAGGATCTCGCTACGGCTTTTATTAGCAGTTTTGCTGACTCTTATCATAAATGGCTTGTTCTCGAAAATAAACGCATAATTCTGCGTTGAAAAGAATACTTTTGCTTCATTTATATCTGCTCCATAATGGAGCAGTATTTTTTCTCTTAATAGCTGATTGATTTTATCGTCCATAGATATGCCTCCGTATGCGTAAAGTTTAGCATATAACCAGTGACAAAACAATGACAAATGCTGCTGCATTGACTAAGCCATGCAGCAGCATTATTTTATATATCACGTTTTCTGCTTACTATTATGTAGTTTACAGCCTTTCGTGTGGGATACTTAACGCTTGTTGCAGTAACGGTGTAAACGCCTTCCGCAGATGGTGCCTTGTAAAGGCCATTCTGGCTTATGGTTCCGCCGTTTTTATCCTCTACCTTCCATATACAGTTGAGGTTATCGCAGCCTTCAATTATACATTCAAGACCTATAGTGCCGCGCGGCTCTATATTTACGAGATTAGGCTGAATGGAAATGCTCATTTTGTCTATTTCCATTATGACCTTTTCGTTTTCGGTTTTCTTTTTGGTCGCCTGCCAGTGGATTCTTATATTGCCCGAATGAAGCTTGTCAAGCAGTTTCACAGCTATACGGAAGGTGCCCTTATCGTTGTACGAGATCACACTGTACTGTATCTTGGGGAATTCCATTGCATAGGGGCTGCCCTCGAAAAGATCCGGAGATCCGAAAAGGACAGTATTGTCAGTCCCGACTGAACTGCTGTTGACTGGCTCTACACCAATGGTATAAGCTATCTCGCCCTCGCCCAGACCATGTATTATTTCAGCGGAATAGTACACCTTACCCTTGTAGTCCATAGTGATGTCAATGTTTTCAACACCGCTCGCAATAAGATCATCGTCTTCCGGCTGAAGGGTGCTGACAGATTCGTTGACTCTGTCTGTCTCAGTGGAAAGCTGGTATATGGGCTGTTTCGGGAGATTGTCGAGAAGATAAGAAAGGCGACTGCCCAGAATATACTGCTTATAGGGAAGGGTAGAGATGTTTTCAATATTGAGTGTTCCGTTATTGTCCGAGAAACGGATCTCGGCAAGATAGAGCGCATCTGCCTTAGAAGCATCTATATCCATGCCTGCAGCTTCGTGGAAATATTCTCTCAGTACACGCTTTTCCACAGGTTCATCTACGATCTCGACAGTAAAATCCAGACCATTGCTTATAACAAGTTGCTCATCACCAATGCTGATATCAATGCTGTCCGCAGGGATAGAGATCTTGTTGAGTCCGACCATTTTTCCTGATGGAGTAAGAATGATCTCCTCTTTCTGGACATTGAATTTATCCGTGGCATTGTAATAAGATATTTCTGTAAATATCTCCCTGTTGTTGAAGAATGCGCCGTGAGTCAGTTCAAGCTCACAGGAAAGACTGCCATTAAGATCACGTTTTTCTATCTCTACGGATATAATAAGCTTTTCGTTTACATTGACGAACTTCGGCACTGTCACTTTTACTGTCAGATTAGGCTGGCATACGAGTTCCTTTGTAGTTTCAATGATAGGGAGCATTCCACAGGCAAGTGCTTCGGGCTTGTGATTTGTCAGATACAGGTGATAGCCTTCCGCTGTTCGGTTGTAACAGGTCATAAGGCTGTCCGCAAGAGGCGATACCTGCTCTGTCATAGTTTCTTTGTATTCGATACAGAGATATGTCGCAAAATCGGTGTTTATGTTGTCGAAACCGTCTACGGAAGTTACATCTTTCAAAACAGGGCTGCTGACAAGAATATCGTTTCCGAAAGCATCATATGCGTATCCGGCTTCGACGGAAACGGTGGTGCTGTCTATGCATACTACGTCCATACCCGAAACTACGCCGCAGCCGTAGTTTGCCAGACGCATTGCTTTCAGCTTGCTCTGCTGATATTCCTGTTCATCGCAGAAATCGCGCACTGTAAGCTGCTTGCCCTTGAAGTAATTATTTCTGATAAACTGAGATATTTCTTTTTTATTCATACTCATTTCCTTTCGGACAGATCGTCTGAAATATACCGATCGGTCAGTCTGACAGTATCATACCGCTGTCGAAGCTATCGTCGGACAACAGGAGCGTGTCATCATGTGTAGTGCTGTTGTTGCGCCTGAGAACCAGTCTGCCTTGAATGCCGACAGGGGTGAATTCCTTTATCAGCCTTATCAGCTCCGAATGATGTCTGCCTGAGGGTACATCATCATAATCCACGGTTATGGTAAATTCACTTCGTCCGGTTATATCTATATCAGCTGGATGTCCCAGAATGATTTCAAGCATTTCGGCAAGAGCCGTCTGCGTACCCTTCATGCGTATCAGCCGGCTACTGTGACGTACCATTTCTCTCAGTGCATCATCGCCCCATAGACTGCCGGTTTTTATGCCCTGCCATTCCTGTAGCTTTTCCAGCATCGCAGTGTCTGCTGTGTCGATATCAAGCTGTCGGTCAAATTCCGAGATCTGTTGGTCAATGTTATTGAATACCGCACGGTACAATGCAAGCATGGAGGCCAACTGTCCGTTGTCGTTACGCCCGAAGCATTCGGGAAGTGCGTCCAGATAGGTCTGATAAGGATAGTGTATGGTAAGCGAGCTTATTTCAAGCTTTTTCCCGTTATCCGGTACTGCTTCCACAACAAACCACAGATATCGTCCTTTCAGCGTATGCAGAGGAGCGCTGTGTGGATTTACAAACGTTACCGCACGTATATCTGAGGATATCATAGACGGATCACCTTCCATGATAGCCTTCAGTGCTTCCTGAGTTGGAGCTTCTGCTCCACCAATGTTAACGGTCAGCTTATTACTTGCAAAAGCAGTAAACCTGAAAAAGCTGTTTGGATCCAGCTGATGGGATATATCAACATGATCCCATATCGTGCCGTTAGTTCCGCTGTCCAACGTATTACTGATCCACCAGCCTGTTTTGTCGAAACTGAGCGTGTCAGCTACATCGGCGTTGTTCAGGGTGCCTTTTGATATTGTATCCCCACTGCAAAAAGCGAAGTATTTATTGTTCAAGCTGTTTCCTCCTTTAAGGGGCAGAAGATCAGTTAATATCTGCCGATTTAAGATATAATCTGCTGCCTGAGGTAGCGGTGATGCTGGTATGGGAAACGCCCTCGTTGGGGTATATCGTCATTTTCAGCGAAGACACGCTGTCTACACATTTGAGCGTGCTTACGGCTTTCAGCAGCTCGGCATAATCGACCGTTCCTGCTGAGCGCTGTGCGAAATAGTCTTTCACAAAGCTTATGATATCATCTCTGACATCTGCTGTTGCGGGAGCCGCATTGACAGTCATTCTGACGCAAACGGGGATATATTCGGGGAAGACTACACGAAGCTTTGTCGTAATGAGGCAGGCTCTGCTGAGGGCTTTTCGGATATTTTCCGTATACCAGTCGAGTGCATTGTGGTTTCTGCCGTAAAGCTCACATTCAGGCTCTATAAGCAGCGTTATTGAGTTGTTGCCGCTGTCGAATACCTCTGCGCTTTTGATAAACAAGCCTTTGACATCCATTGCAGCTGAAATGAAATCCTGCTCGGTAAGCAGCGTGTGTTCGGTCTTTTCGGTGAGTATTCGTCTGAAGAAATGCTCGGTACTCTCATGGTTTGTGCCGCCGTGGGCATTTATTATGCGTATTCCGTTTTCTGCGGATCTGTTGTCCGCTATATTTCCGCTTTCTCCATCTGTGAGAACGAGAGAAGTCAGAATAAGCTCGCCATGCGGAACCGAACCATGAATATCGTCACCGAAAACGATACAGCCAAGCTGTTCGTCTATCGAGAACACCTTGTCGGAAGATCCGCAGGTATGAAGCTTTTCGGTGTAGTTCCATTCCTGCCATAATGCGTCCTCGCGGTCTTCTTTTATCATTAACTTGCAAGCGCTTCCGATAACACCGCTGAAATTGAGCATTATTTTACTGTTAGAGCAGTTTTCACATCTGTAAACGGTAAAATCGTGAACATATTCTTTTTCATAAAGCACCAGCATAAGTGCGTCATCATGTATGTCGTCGCGCGCAAATAGATCAAGCAGAGTGGTCCTTGATGATGTTGCAAGGCGATATTCGCCGTTCTCGTTCACCACATCATAGGCGATATCCATATCTTCTGCGGCACAGTAGCCTGCGGCAGTTTTAACAAACAATCTGTAAATTCCGCTTTCGGCAAGTGCATGGCTGAATACCATTTGGTTTTCGGCAAAGCTTTCGTGGCCGAATTTTACAGAGGTGCATTTGGTATCGGTCTGCACGAGCTGAACGCAGGAAAGATATGCACCGGTAATAAGCGGAAGCTTGTCAAAGCCACGTTTTTTTACTACTGCGCGGATAGGATAAACACCGTCAAGTTCGGTATGTGTTCGGTTGAGCCTGAGTACCGTTTCACCTGTTCTAAAGCAGTTGAAGGTGCCGTCGGATACGATCTCTGCGTCACACCATGAGCCATTGCTGTAAAACTGCCACAATATCTCAGAACCCGTATCGAAATCATCCATGTTATCGGGTAAAGTTCGTCCTTGTACATCAAAAACAAGCGTAATATTTACATCTTCATCAGATGGTAGCGGTTGTGCAAAGCCTATTACGAAATCGTCGCTGTGTGAAAACATCGTAACGCTTGGTGCTTTTTCGCTGGTATCAACTGCGGAAATAAGGTTGCTCTTACCGTTCATACTGCCGTATCTCACAGCTTTGTTTCCGTCATAGACCGCATTATTCGCCAGTTCAAAAACATGGCCTTCTGTGTGCAATTTAGTGCCCTTGCACAGACTGATGCTTTTGGAAAAACAGGCGGTTGCCGATGCAGCGACCGAAGTGTGTGGCTCAAAGCCGTACAGTCTGCCGAGATACGTGATGGCATCGGAACTGATCTTATTCATGTTTGAGCGTTGTTCCAGCGCAAGATATGTCAGCAGCTCAAGCAGTGCAATGCCTACGCTGTTTTCGGTAAGGTTGCTCCATTCCGTTGTAAGCGCGGGTATTCTGCTTTTAAGCCTTGCCAATGTATCTTCAAAATCAGGTCTACCGATCTCAGGCAGTTCCAGCATACTTTGTTCACTCCAGTTTCAGAGCATTATTGCTCTTTGATATTGATTATTGGCATACCGCAGACGGGCACACCGAATTTTATTTTTATCGCGTCCTCATAGTCAAGTGTAAGCTCTCCGTTTTTGCAGATAAGCTGAATGTTGTCCACGCTTGTCACATGGGGGATATCCGAAATTATCTCATACATTTGGGAAATAGTTGGGTATGTACCTATCCTGAATCCTTCACCTGAAATATCGCCACTGATAGGGTCAAGGAAGGTTTTGAGTCTTGAGATAATTGCATTTTCGATAGCCTGCGGAAATACCTTTTCGTCTGTCCTGCACAGAATAACAGGCTGTATTTCGATATAAACCGCAGGGATTATATTTAGCTTGTCACGCATATGGAACGGCATGACAGGCAGTATTGCGTTGGAAACGCTCAGCTTTGCCGCTGTAAACTCTCCGTCAAAGCGTCTGTCGGTAAGCAGTACAAGTGTTACGGTTGAATGTTTGAAGTAGCAGCGCGCATCCAGGATAGATGGATCAGCGTTTTTAGCAGCGATCTCATAATCCTTTTCGCTTATGCAACGCTCCAGCGTGCTTACCTTTGATGTGCCGCGTGTATAGCATTGATCAAAGCTTTCGGTATTGCGACCGCCATGGGTATTTTCGGGGTTTGTTACGGTGTCGACAAATGGCACAGGATCAAGGAAATAGCTGATCTCTCCTGCATTCAGATTGCCTGCGGCACCTGTTGTGACCGAATATCTGACACGTACTGTCGGCTCATCGGCAGCAGGCGGAACAAAACCTCGGTCAAATCGCAGTATTCCGTTACCGTTATCGAGCGAGAACTGTTCGTTTGAAAGAGATATCCAGTTTCCGTTGTTAAGTACCGTTACCTGTGCATCGTATACCGATCCCGAACCAAGTTTTAACTCGGGCTTTGTATCATCTGAAGCGATGATAAATCCCATTTCAGCCATGTTTTTCTGCTGGCATATCTGAACAGCATTAAGATGGATGCCATCAAGCAATACAGTGTCAGGGCGTGTTTTCATGGCGATCCTGAGCCAGTAGCCTTTTTGCCCGAAAAGAGTAGTAAGCTGCATAGGCTCCTCAATATAAAGCTTAACGATGCCATTCTGTCTGAAACCGTTTGTCAGATCGCTGAAAGGAAGCTCATTCCATCTGTTGCCTGCAGACAGCGACTGCCATTCGGACTCTCTGCAAAGCGCAAGTCTTTTCAGCCTGAACGCAATGCTTGTATATCCTGTGCTGAGAGGTCTGTCAAAGCACAGATAAGTATATGATGTACTTTTTTCGTGGATCTTTGGTACAGTAATTCCGGATGAGCCTGCTTCGATACAGGCAAGATCCTTGAGTAAGAAGACTGTGTCTGCAGTGTGCTGTGAGCCGTTGTAGCTGTAGCTTAGCTCTACATTTTCTACAAAAGGAAGGCGCAGAGTCATGTTCTGAGAGTACCCGGGAGTCATCTTGTCGATACGGCACCGTATGAACAATCCTTCATCAGCACCCACAAAGACAGGACTGAGATCATCGGGACAGGTAAAGGATATGCTCATGGACGCACAGCTTTCATCTGCAAAGAATTTTGAATTTTCATTGTCAGTATAGATCCTGCACCAGCCCTTGCCGTTCCAGTATTCCCATACGGCAAGCTCGATCTTTTTTACAAGAGGAGGCTTTGTTTCAAACTTTGAAACGGGGATCACATTCTTCCATTGAACGGGAACCTTTTCCTCTTTGCCCTCGATCGTGTCGACATACGAATAATTCATTGTTACTGTAACAGTGCTGCCTTTTTTGCTGAGGCAGTCGTTGCTGCAGATATAGAAGGAATCGAATTCCACAGGCCCCTCTCCGAAGGGATAGAAATTATTTGCGGTAAGCATAGTGTCGTTAAGATAGACTGCCTTTGGCGGGATCCTGTCTGCCTGTGCAGTAACTGTAACGGAAGCGGGTGATATTCTGCTCATTACATTTCCGTTTTTGAAGATCGCCTTTATCCATGAACCTTTTATACCGTTGAATTCTGTTACAGGTATGGGCTGTTGAGTGCGAAGCACGAACATATTGTTTTCAAATGTCACATCAGTGATATCATCAGCTCCGTTCTGAACAAGATATTGCCATCGGACATCGTCGCTGCCGATATCGGCATATGGAGTTGTTCCGTGCTGATCTGTGCCGGAAATGTCCAGCAAGGAAACACTGAATTCGCAGGCGCCGTCACCATGTGTGATGTCATTTGCAGAGAATACCAGTGCAGTTTCCTGCAGATTTTCGCCACTGAAATCAAACAGTTTTTCGGTATTGCCTTTTGAAATGTAATTGTCTGCAACATAAAATACCGCAGATATCTGTGCGTTTGAGGCATTTAACTCCTCGGTAGTCACAAATTCCACATCTGAGGCGCTGCTCAGTCTTGTGCCACTTGGTATATATACCGAGTTTTCGGAAGTTGGCATGACGCATACATATCCCGATGCAGGAGAAGCGTTGTTCTGCTTCAGTCCATACATGTTGAGATACATAAGATGATGTCTTTCCCATATAGAAGAAAGCTCTGCGCTGTTTTGTGCCATCAGCTCTGCAAAAAGCTCTGCGAGTGCCGAAGCTGCTCCGGGCTTTGCCGGATCCCAGTTCGGGGTGTAGTATTCGGAAAGCTGTCTGAGCTGTTTTAATATAGCTTTCTTTTCTTCATTTTCTCTGATAGTCAAAATACCGCACCCTTTCCGGTTAGAATTGTTCCTTCAGTGGGAAACTGAGCATCTGCTCCCTTGCATTTTCCTTGATCTTATAGGTTATGTTTATCACAAGTGTTTCTGCGCTGAGCGTAGAGCCATCTGCGGTATCGAGTACGACATTAACATTCTCAACACGTGGCTCAAAAAGCTTGATTGCTGTTATCACTTCGCTGCGTATGTTGTTGAGCAGCGAATAATTCACCGTTTCAAACGCAAACTGCGACAGATTACAGCCGTAATTCGGCCTCATGATACGTTCACCCTTGCGGGTGCTGAGCAGCATATAAAGCGACTGGCGAATATCATTTTCCAGAGAATTCATTTCAGTGCAGCCGTTGTTGAACACGATAGGATATTTCCAGTCTGTTCTTTCTTCTTTCATCAGTGTATTTCCTCGCTTGTCTTGGAGCTGTTTTCTGTTATGTTCAGCCATTTACGTGCAATAAGGTCGTTGCGGTCGCTGCGGATCACGTCTATCAATGCAGCACGGGCATCTATCGTATCGTTTTTATTGAGATCGTCAAGGGCGGAATTATAGCTTGCCAGCGTTGCCATACGCAGTTTCCTTATTTCAGAGGGACAGCCGTCTACCACTTCATAGAGCGGTATATCAGGTGCATTGTCGCCCAGTAGCTGTCTAACAGTGCCGATAAATCTTGTAGTTATATCCTTTTTGTTGCTTATTTCATCATGGATATCCTTGGTGATAACGTAGGTAAGATGATATCTGCGGATCACTTCTGCGAGATACTCTGAAAGTCCGATAGCTGCGGATACCGTAACTGTTTTCATAGCCGAGCCGCTGCCGATAACTCCGATTATGGAATCGGCAATGTGCATGGAGATCGTTACAGCATTTTCATAGCCCTTGTTACTTCCGAGTGTTTCCTGTATAGCAAGTGCCGCTTCCACAGCCTCGCTTGTGTCATCGTGGAAGATAGCGGTAATACATTTGCCGCTGAAGCTCTGAATAGCGCCGTTTGTATTGGACAGAACATCAGATATTACACCGTATATGAGATTAAGCGCAGAGAAGCTGTCATTATCGGAGCCAGCAGTGATATCTTCGTTTATGTTGATGAAGATGTACGCAAGTCTGCGTTCTCTGTGGTCGCCCGCATTAATGTCAAGTACAGTATCCTTATCCATGAGCCTTACAAAATCTCTTGGCAGATATTTTTCGTATGCCTTGCTAACTACATTTATGCTGTCGAAATATTTTTCGAGCTTTACGGACATTTCACTGAAACTGTTTGCGACATTCTGGAATTCATCGTGGCTGTCAACGAATACGGTGGTGCCTATCTTTCCGCTTGATATTTCAGACACAGCCGTTTGTATCTGCTTGAGTGGCTTGAGCAGTCTGTTAAGGATAAAGACATACAGAAGCGTTATGATGAGAAGTATCACAACAACAGCGGCCGTAAGCAACCTTGACAGCATGCCTATTCTCTCTGCAACAAGGTCGTATGCCATACAGATCTCCGCATGACCGATGATATTTCCTGCATCGTCCTTTATACAGTAAAGTGCTGCGATATAGTTGTTCTTTTCTTCGGTGTAATTTGTTATCAACACTTTGTCGCCGTTGGGATTATTGTTATTGATAATTGATACATTACGGAAATAATCCGCCATGGCACCTTTTCCGACTTCGTTGCAGTATTCGTAACGAAGCACGCCGTCGATATACCTTGTGATCTCAATATAATCTATGCTGACGGAAGGCTCAAAAAGCTGAACATAAACATCGGTTTCGTTGGAAATATCCTTGAAATCGCTGCGTTCAAAAGTGTACATTGCATCCAGCTGATCCTCTGAAAGTCCGTTTCGGCTGAATTCTTCGGGATCGATATCTGATACGATGTATTTCAGCAGCCCCGTTGCGGCTGATATGGTTTCGGTGTTTACAATGGAAGAAACGACCATCCTTGTCAGTGCATGGACCGGATACCATGCGATGAGTATTACGGTAAAGGAGATGAGTATCTGCTTTATGACCACTCTGCGCATGGACAATAGTCCACGTATTATCATGATGATGACAAAAACTATCGCAAATGCAACAAGTGCTGATACTGTGCCATACATGATGTATTGGGTCACAGGGGTCCTTGGCGTCCTGAAACCATATGAAGTGCTGCTCCACATATCTCTTGCCAGAATATAATGAGAGCCGTTGTCTGCATCGTGCAACCCAACAATAACGGGAGCATTGCTGAAATTCGCACAGGGACGGATATCGTACATTTCCGAAAATGTGACGCTTTCGGAAAACATCTTGTCGGATGGCATAACAGTAAGGACTGAAGAGAAATCGTTCGTGTCACCGTACACCATCTTATAGGCTTCATCGAGTGTGTATATGCCCATATCGGGATACAAGACACCGTCCATAATGAAGTATTCCTTAAGTGATATATCATACAGATCTACCGCATAAACGGATTGCGGCATCAGTAAAATATCATAAATGGATTCATTGCTTTTTGGCTCAAAAAAGACTGTTCTGGCGCCATTGGTTATGCACAGGTCGTTCTTCCTTGTTTTATATACCATTATGTTGTAATATTTATTTGCCCATGTCGCATCATTGGTGTCGGGAAGCTCGAATACCGAATGCTCGGGCTCATGTATACCTGTGCCTGCGATGGTATGTGTGCTCACTGTCGAATGATCATAAATGACATTAACCTCTAACATGTCGGTTTCTGTCATAAGATTTTCGTCATAATTTATGTGGACATACATAGAAGGCTGACTGTGGACATTGCTCTCATATTCCACATTAAGCAGCTCTGTTGCGCCACCGAGATCAGGCTTGTACCTGGTTACGAAATATTCGCTGTTGGTAGTGCCGATGACATAGATCTCATTTTCGTATATTGCCATGTCAAGATATGACACTGTATTTCCGTGGTAGTTCGTTGGCAGACGCACGGTATTGATGACTGTTCCGTCCGTTCTTGAGCTTTTCAGGAACGTTCCGTAGTTGTAACGCAATATTGAATAGGCAGTATTTCTGTCGTACAGATCCACTGCCTCGATAGCTTTTGTAGGAGAACAAGCGGCGTATATGCCGATCAATATCCCGACCAGCACACCTAAAATTGCAGACCACAACAGTATTTTTTTCATGTGAGAGATCCTTTCAAAGTGTGAGTGGTTCATACGATGACAGAGGCAATAACAGCTTCTGCTTTCGTTTTAAGATCGTCCTTCTGTGAGGAAGAAACATTTTCGGTCAGTTTGCTTTCAGCACCGCCCGAAAATGGAAGAGAGGTCATTTTTGAAAGAGGGTATTCATCGATAGTAACCGAAACGGTTGCCTTTACAGGGCGGCCGTCGGGCAGAAACATGGTGTAGTTTTCATGCATCGATACCATAACTCCACGGAAGATAAAACTTCCCCAATGGAATTCGATTATAGGTGGTGTGCCTTTTTCATCGGTAAGCTCTATAAGCTGTCTCAGCTTATCCACCTGTACACTTACATCGTCGGCAGATGCCGAAAAAAGTCCCGCAAGCTGAGTGGTCATAAGCATATTGGTGACAGCACCCGAAGCACCATTCTGATTGGTGTTTATGGTGTCGAAATACAGCTCCATATTAAGCTCACGGACTCCTACTTTGGAGAACTGCAGGATATCCTTGCGAATCTCAAGACCGCCAGCAGCGGTATAGGACGCTCTGGAGTCGATTGTATATGATGCGGGATTGAACATTACGTTCATAAAAAGCTCCGCATTGCCGTTGTCGAGCTTATAGAAAGACGCTTTTTCCATAGTTTCATCCTGCCTTATCTGCCGTTAAGTCTGCTTTCGGTTTTCAGTCTGTGCTCCAGCTCTACTATAACCTTGTCGCAGATCATTTCTATGCTGCTGTTGTTGAAGATAGTGGTGTTGTAGGCTGTGTTGTTTTCTTCGCTGAAATAGCTTTCCAGCTCATTTTTTATATAATTTTTCAGTGTCTGTTCATTTTTGATAAGGTTCTGCTCACCGGGAACGATGACATTATCTGTACTGTGCTCTGAAATTGTTTCTGTGAGTTCTTTCTGAGGGGAGTCAGTGGGTGCATTTGTGAATGCGGCACTTCTGGAGTACGTCAAGCCGTCGCTTTCATATGTGATTGCATTTCCGTTCAGATATGTCATAGAACTGTTATCAGTATTAAGAACCGTATTACGGTCTGTCTGCCGTGATATGATATCTGTATAAACGTCGGTGAGAGCAGCATAGTTGGTGGCATATGCAGCACTGACAGTATTCGGAAAGCTCCTGTGAATTATGCTTGATACCTGCAGCTCGGAAAGCGGGCGTAAGATATTAAGCTCGTTGTTATTGGATAAGTGGGTCGTATCTGTATGCATATCCGATGTGATGGTGCGATCTGAAGTTGAATTGAGGATATGCTGCATTATTGACGGGATACTTTGTGTCAGAGTGTATATTGATGCTTTTCTGACGGTATCGGTGCTGTTGCTATTTATCTCTTTGTGGCTGAATATACGATCAGCAAAACTGTATGATCGTTCTTCCGATGAGTTGTGATGCAGTTCTTTTTCGTTGTCATGGCGGTATATCATGTCATGTGACTCGGAAAAAGAGCGTGCGGATACGCTGAGCTTTTCTGTAAAGCGTTCTTTCATCTGCTTTTCAGCGTATCTTTCAGTGGTGTGCTGCGAGAAGAACATCTCCAAAGTATTGATATCCTTTTTAAGTATCAGCGAAGCACTTTCCTTCAGATGTTTCAAAAAGATCTTGTTATCGTTGAAAGAGGTGCTTTCTGAGTTGTGTTCAAGTGATTGCAGCAGAAGCTTTTCCGTTTCTGAAGCGCTTTGTGTCAGCTTTTCTTTCAATAGAGAATAGGCTTCAGTGATGAGATCAGTATTGTGCGAGTGGGAGGTACAGCTGATATTACTGGTATTAAAGACATTGCGAAGAGCGGTTTTTGAAGTGCGAAACTCGTTTTGCTCTGTATTATCAGTATTTGTCAGCATAAATGTGAAGGTATTGGCAGAAAACTGTACATTTTCTGCTTTTCTTCTTCTGCGTCGGTTTTTGTTGTTGATGATATTTACCGATGAGAACAGCTGCTGCTTGATGTCCGTTTGCTGCTGCATGAAAGTGCTGAATGCATTGTGTTGAATATCATAGGCGGCAGTCGGAACAGCCTTTTTGATCTCGTTGTATGTGCTTTGGGTTATATGTGTCAGCAGCTTTGTTATATCTGCTACGCCTGTAAAGTCGTGGATATCGGTGCGCGAGTCGCTCCTGAAGCTTGCTGAAGATGTTGAGTAAGTTTGCTGGTTGATATGTGGCGTGATGTGTTCGAGTTCTGTATTGGAAATATAGGAAGTTGGATTATATACCGTATCCACACGGGAGTTGCTGTTGTGAATCACACTGCTGATATTGGAGAAACGGTTTGAAATATTGCTATCTGCCAATCTTGTTGTGTTTTCGTTGTAAACACTGTAGGAATAGCTGTCATTTCTGAAGCTACGCATATCGGCAGCGGAAATATCCGTGGAAACGAAGCCGCCTTTGTTGTGCGAGATATTGAGATCACGCAGTATATTGCTTATGGAAAAAGCGGTATTTTCGTTTTCGCTGATATGGATAAGATTATCTGAACCCGAATCTTTATGTACATGGCTTACGTTTGTATTGTGTGTTTCGCTGTCATATACAGTACCTTCGGTGTAGTTGTCAGTGTAAATGAGTTGTGTGGCAGAAGGATAGATATTGGTGTTATAGCGTTCTTGTGTACGGGTATGCAGCGTTATATCCCTGCCGTAGTGCGGTATCTCAGCATTTTTTTGTATGATCTTTGAAATCGTCATAGCAAGGGTGAGATACCTGTCTGTATGAAGGTTGGTGTGTTCGGAATGTGAAGTGTGAACATTGCTGTTCTTTACATAGGTTTCGGAGCTTTTTCCGCTCTCGGCAGAAGCTTGTTTTTCGATCGAACGATATATCTCAGCGAGAGATACATTTCCGAGGTTTTCTATGTTAAGAAAGCTGAATTCGCTTATTTCAGCGTTTTTTTTTATTGCGTCAACCAGGACGCGGGTGTTGTGAATATTGTCAGAATAGCGGATGATATCACCTGTTGAAGGTGCGGTGCGCCTGTCCGAGTGGCTGAAGCTCTCGGAGTGCCGCAGCAATTCTGTGATCATCCTTTCGGTGCTTTCCGCAGCAGGAAGCTCATTTGCGGAAAAGGCGGAGCTGATCCTGTTAAGCAGAACATTAAGCTGCTGTGAACCGCCTGTCGTAATCGTGTTTTTATAGTTATTGATTATGTTGCAGATATTGTTGCTTATAAGTGAAGTGTTATTTGTTACAGAGATCTCATTGCTGCTTTGCGCACGGAACTGCCGTAGCGCATCAATAAGCATCAGCAGGAAATCCCCTGTCATTGCGGAATTGTCATTTTTGAAAGTAAGCTCATCATCACGGAAAGGGAGAACAGAGTCGGCAGGACGGTCGTCAAGCGTAGCAATGCTGCGGATAACGGGTTTCAGACCCTTATGGGGTTGAAATGGCTTAAAGCTTGTCATGCGGCTCGCCTCCCTTCGTAATGATGTTCTTTAACGCCAACACTGCATTACCCGAGAACAGGTAATGCAGTGCCTAAATGTTCAATTATACTGCAAGTCTGCTCAGACCTTCGTGAGCGAATTCGATGGATTCGATAGCAACTTCTGCGCCAAGACCATTGAGGTCGGGACCTGTGTACTTAGTCGGCCAAGCGTTGATAAGCTGCCAGGATGCAACGATAGCATCGGAGTCATCATAAAGATTGATTACGATAGTCTTTCTGGTGAGGTTTCCTGTAAAGGTCTCCTCAACCCAGGGATAGAACTCGTTCTCATCGATAACACCACGCTTGAATGTGATGTTGCTGTACTTAACCAGACCGGGCTGCTTGCGGGGTGTGTTTACCGCAGCGTCACCCTCTCTGTATTCGATAACATCAATTGTTGCATCAAAACCGGTTACTTCGTTAAAGCCAGCGACCATCACGCCGTCGATCTCTACCTTAAACCGGTAATTTTTATATGGGTACTGCTCAAGTGCCATTTATGATCATCCTTTCGTTAGTAAGAGTGTATGTTTTATTACTGGTCAGCAGTCTTCTGAGTCAGTCTGAAGATAACGAATTCAGCGGGTTTAACGGGAGCAACACCGATCACGCATACAAGTCTGCCGTTGTCGATGTCGTCCTTGGACATTGTGTTCTCGCCGATGTCAACAAAGAATGCCTCACTCTCGGAACCGCCTGCAAATGCGCCGCTCTTCCACATGTTGGAGAGGAATACTTCGATAGTTCTTCTTACTCTCAGCCACAGAACGTTATCGTTAGGCTCGAATACTACCCAGTTGGTGTTAGCCTTGATAGACTCTTCGAGGAAGATAAACAGACGCTTAACGTTGATGTACTTCCACTGAGCGTTGGAGCTGAGTGTTCTTGCGCCCCATACTCTGATACCCTGACCGGGGAAGCTTCTGATGAGGTTTACGCCCTTGGGATTCAGGATATCCTGCTCACGTGTGTTGTAGCTTACGTCAAGACCTACACATGCGCTTACTACCTCGTTAGCGGGAGCCTTCCATACACCTCTTGCGTTATCGGTTCTTGCATAGATACCTGCAACGGAGCCGGAGGGAGGTACTGCTGCTGTATTCTTGGTAAGAGGATCGAATACCTTTACCCAGGGATGATACATAGCTGCACTTGCGGAATCAAAAATGTTTCTGTGGTTAAGGATATCGTCAACAGCTGTTACATCTCTTGCGATGTCGAGAATAGCAAATCTGCTGCCCATATTCTCGCAGTGAGAGATGAGGCTCATCTGTACATTTGCGTCTGTAACGCCGGGAACAGCCATGATGCTTACAACATTGTTGTCGATAAAGGACTGGATACCTGTGCGGTTGCCGGGACCCTTATCCTCGCCGATAAAGTCAGCTGCGCTGAGCGCTGCTGCAGTACCGTTTGTACCGCCGAACAGGTTGATAACTACCTCTCCGCCCTGCTTGTTGCCTGTGAACAACTCATAAACGGATACGGGAGTCTCAGGAACGTTGACACTTGCAACTACAAGATCGCTCTTAGCCAGCTTCTGAGTAATGAAGTCAGCGGAGTTTGTGTTGAGAGAAACGTACTGATACTGCTCGATCTGACCATCGTATGCGATCTCGATATCAGCCTCCAGAGTGGAGATGATCTTCTTGGGAACGAGTGTTGTATCAACAACGCTCTCCTCAAACGCATCACGCAGAGTGATCATGTCGCCGTCAATGGAAGTGATCACGTTTTCAACGTACTTCTTGCCATCGGAGAAAGCGATGAGATCGCCTGCTGTAAGGCCGGAAGCGTTCTTAACCTGATACTTTGTAACATTGCCGCTGTTATTTACAGCAAGGATCTGTGTTTTGAACTTGCTGGAGGGAACGACCTTGATGCTGATCTTGTTGCCCCATGCGCCGGGATCCTTAGCGTAGATTACAACCGGAGCGGATTCAGTGTCCTCGACGTTGCCGGCATAAGCCGCATCGGAAGGAACTACACGCTTGATATAGCAGCGTGCGCCACCGTTTGCGAAGAACTGATTTACGGAGTAAGCAAGATAGCGGTACTCGCCGAACTCAAGCTCGGAAAGGTATCCGCCGAACACTCTTACAAACTCAGAGAAGTTTGTAATGAGAACGGGGGCACCGTCCTTGGGACCCTTTTCGGCAACGCCGATAAAGCCTGCTGTGCTGGTGCTTACGCCTTCCATAGGAACGGAACCTGAATCGAATTCCTCAACATAAACGCCCGGAGATAAATATTCTGCCATTTTTTTGATCTAACGCCTGATATCGACGTTAAACCTGTTCACCCCTTTCAGAAGTATTTAAAATTTCATTTAAGTCAATTTGTCCGCTGTAGATCGCCTTCAGAAGCGACTTTGAATAGAAATCCATTGTCAGCATATTGTAAGCGAGCGTCCTGCGGATCAGATCGGACGCTTCCGAGGTGTTGCTCTTTACGAGCGATGCGGGAAGAAGCCCGTAGGTCTTGAACATTATCTGTCCACGGCCTGCACCATCGGAAAGATTTATTTCAAAGCTGCCGATCTTGATGATGTAATTTATCTTCAGAAGCAACTCAGAAATACTGTTGATCATGTCCTCCTCTGCTTTTGCAGGGAGAACGGAGTAGTAAGAGAACACTTCGTCGTCTTCCAGCTTAAGGAAAGAGGTCCATGATGTGTTTTCTCCGTCTACGTCTAGCTTGAAGGAGTCCTCGCCCTCGAGGTACCTCCAGCCGTACTCGTCAAGTACGGTCTTTATCAGCGTCTTCATAGTTGTCATCCTCCTGTTCATCGATGTCGTACATTTCTTCTTCGTCATCGTTGCGTCTTCTCAACAGAAAGTCGAAGTAGCTGTCGCTGCGGCTGATGTTGTTTTGATTTATCGCATTGATCCTGCTGCGTATATGCAGTTCAGTTTTCAGTCGCATCTGCTCGCTCCTGCGGGCGTTAGATTCTGCGATATCCGCTATGTGATCAAGCTCAGTCTCATGATTTTCGCCTGCGACATCTTTCAGTGATCTTGCGGTCTTGGCAATCTCCTTGTCGGGAAGATCAGTCAGCCTTGACAGCTTATCAGCGATAAGCCCCTTGCTCTCCATGTCGAATTTGTCATCGGTCGCAGAATAGCGCACCATATCAGTTGTAAGACGTTTATCTACCGCTTCGGTCTTAACGTTAAATGTCTGATGTGGCCTTGTCAGGGAAAGATCTGAATTCATGTGCGTATGCGTCGAACGGTAATGTCTTATGGGATCATCGTGATACATCTCGCGTCCTTTGGGGTTTACCGTGATGACGGTTTCGTCTGTTTCGGCGTCATATCCGATATATGCGGTGTCGATGTCGTTCATGTTTATTTTAGCAGAAAACTCGGTCGCAACATCTTCGGGTGCTCCTGTGAGTTCCGGAGAGAAGTCCCTTATCGTGGTATTCCTGACATAATCGGAACGCTTTCGGGCAGTGCCCCTCAGTTGTTTGAGCAAAGCAGAATTGCTTTCTGACTGAGTGGATTCTGTGCTGTTTTTCTTGTCAGTGTTCTTCTGCTCTTTGTCAGATTTTGCATAAGAAATTCTTTCCATTTTCCCTCTTTTCTTATACAGCCGAATGCCTGAAATTAGGCGTATAATCTTGAAATAATTATATCATGAAGACGGAATTTTTGTAAAGTCGATTTGTCATTATGTTGACATAGAATTGTCAACAATGTTTTTTTTGAAGGTTTGTTTAAAGTGATGTTTTTGGTCGGAATACGTTTTTTTTACTTTTATTTTGTAGACGATTATTTTAAAAAATGCTATAATACGGGTAATTATATAATCAATGAATATCATTTATTGACATGATAACCGAACGGAGGAACCGACATGAGCTTTCAGACTGAATACAAATTCATACTTCCCAAGGGATATATCGATCCTGACGGAGTTGTCCACAATGAGGGTGTTATGAGACTTGCTACTGCGGCAGATGAAATAATACCGCTAAAGGATCCAAGAGTTCAGCAGAATCCGGGATATCTCACGATAATCCTGCTCTCCAGAGTCATTGTCAGCCTTGGCAGCCTGCCTATCGTTGACACGAGAGTAGTAGAAAAGCTGTTCACTGCCGATCTTGCGTTTCTGCAGAGCTTTTATCAGGAGATAAACGGAGCTTCTGTTCCGGAAATAAGCTGTGTATGTCCCCAGTGCGGAAGACAGTTCCGTGCACCTGTTGTTTTTGAGTGATGAGGTGATCCTATGATAAAAGGATATCCTGCCGATAAGATCTATGAAGAAGTTGCGTTTATCGCATACTATTTCCACTGGTCGTATGAATCTATTATGAATATGGAGCATGAGGAGCGCCTTCGCTGGTGTGCGGAGATCTCCAAGATCAACAAGCGCCTTAACGGCGAGAGTGAAAAGAAGAACATCTTTGATGTGACATAAGGAGAGAGCGTTTTGGATAAGAAAATGCACGATATGTTCATTAAGAACAGTTATCCGTATCCCGGATACAATTTCTGTATGTTTCTTGACGGAGTGAAGATCGGCTTCAAATCCATAAGCGGACTGACGCTGACAAAAGATAAGTTCGAGCCGTTTCACGAAGGCGGCGACAACAATAATATACATATCCATCGCGATAGCAGGACCGATGCAAATCGGCTTGTGCTGACCAAGGGACTGGGCTTTTTCAATCCCGCAAAATTCCTGCCCAAGATCCATGTTATGCTTCTGCTCGTTTATGACGCAGATATGAAGAAACCTATTCATGCGTATGCGTTTTCTCCGGGATATGTGGAGAATATTTCAGTGTCGGATTTCAATGCGACCGAGTCTTCTGTGATAATCGATACTATAGAGATATTATATGATTTTGCTATAGAGATCGACCTTACAGGAAGAACCACTCCCGTGATGTATGCGCAGATGATGGAAGCCGAAGCAGAGGAAGCCGCATATTCGCTGGACCGTCAGAACCGTACGGTAAGTGAAATAGCACGCCACAATGCCGAAGTGCGCATGAACAAACGGAAAAAGACAGCGCCGCACGATGAAAGTGTGACGGATTCTATTGAATACTGAGAGGTAAAACGATGGCAAAGTACAGCTACCAACAGCTGAAAAGTAAATATAACGGCTTTATTGATGGCTGTGCCGAGATCGACATCGAAGGCTTCGATGTGATGGACAAATTCGTGGTGAAGGGGCTTACGGTACAGCTTACCGCCCAGTACGAAGCCAGCTATGCACAGTTCACCGTGTTTGAGGGCTTTGTCCGTGACGGAGATGGCTATGCTATGGATCCGACACTTGCCCGAAAACTGAAAACAGGTAGTGCAGTGTGCATTTCACTCGGCTACGGAGACAGCATATCAGAGGTGTTTGAGGGATATATAGATTCAGTGCAGGTCGAATACAGCTACGGTTATGGATTTTCCATAACGGTCACCTGCCTTGACGGCAAGGGCATGATGATGAACAGCTATCGTTCTGAGATAAAGACAAACCGAAAAAGATACAGTGATGCGGTCAGGGATACGCTTGGACGATACAGCGATGTGATATCGGGTTCCAGAATAGAGCCGACTGACGATCTCGAGTTGCCTTTTTCACAGCTCAATGAGAGCGATTATGATTTCGTTGTAAGACTTGCCAAGCGCGTCAATTACGGATTTTACATTTTAAAGGGCAAGGCATACTTCGTTCCGTGGGGCAGCGACAGGACAGAGCTTATTACCATTTCTCCCGAAGCGGATATAATCAGCTTTTCGATGGAGAGCAGCCTCAGACGAAGGTTTTCAAAGGTCACGGTAGTGAGTAATGACGAAAAGGATGAAAAGAACCGCATAACAGGAACGGCAAGTTCTGTTACCGCACTTGAAAGCGGAGGAATGTCGGGTGGCTCTGCGAGAGCAGTGACGTCTGATATGACAAAAACGATAGTGGATCCCTCAGCTACTACAGGCGAGATAGCACGCACCATCGCACAGGCAGAGCTTGACAGGCAGTCATACGCTTCGGTAGAGGGAAATGTGGAGATAGGCGGAATGCCTGAGCTTTTCCCGGGTGCATTCATGAAACTGAGCGGATTTGGAAGCAGCTTTGAAAAAAGCTATTATATTAAAAAGGTCATTCACAGGCTCGTCGGCGACAGATTCACGACTGCCGTTGAGTTGGGAGGCAACATCGTATGAGCTTATTCGATTATATGGAAAACGGACTCGAGGACAGAAGACCGCTTTACAGCGGTGTTTGTCCTGCAGTCGTCACAAATATAAACGATCCCGAAAATCTTGGCAGGGTCAAAGTAAAGCTGCTCAATCTTGACATTCCCGATTATGAAACAGATTTTATCCGTGTCGCCACTCCGATGAGTGGCTCGCAGTGGGGCATGCTGTTTTTCCCCGAGGTCGGTGACGAGGTGCTTGTGGCATTTGCGTGTGGCGATATATCCAGAGCTTATGTCATCGGCTCGCTGTGGAACAAGAATTTCAAGCCCCCCGTAAGTATCACTGAGGAAAATCCCATCCGTATGATACAGACACGAAGCGGTCATAAGCTGGTGTTTGATGATACTGACGGCAAGGAGCATATCGACATCGAAACAAAGGACGGACTTCTGGTAAGTCTTGACGATGAGAAAAAAACGATACTGGTATCGGATGACGGAAAAAAGAACTTTATCAAGATCGATTCCGCAAACGGTACTATAACCATAGAAGCAGAAAACAAAGTGGTGATCAGCGCAGGCTCCACGGTACTCAGGATGGAGGGCAGCGGCAGTATGTCGGTATCATCGGACACATCTATGAAGATGAAGTCCTCAAAGATCACTGTTGACGGTGATAGTACTGAGGTCAAGGCAGGCGGCTCACTGAAGCTCAGTTCGGGCGGTCAGGCGTCACTGAAGGCTTCGGTAGTGAAGCTCAACTAAATCATGCAAAAGGCGGTGAACAAAGGTGTTTGACCAGGTGTTCAGACGAATAGAAGGCTTTTTTAAATCTCTGTTCAGTAGGGTATCTGTAAGGTTCTCAAAAATAAAAAGACTTCCTCTTCTTATTGGCAAAAAGGCGAAGGATATCCTCAAAGGCATAGTAGATTTCATAGTCAACAAGCCATCACAGCTCAGTGATTATGTTCGCATAGGCGGAGCTTATGTAGCTAAGCGTGCTTTACTTGGAACGATCCTTGCGGTTGCTGTGATAATAATGCTCGTGGTGTGGCTGGTGATCCCGTGTCTTTCCCGTACATTCTTTACTGTGAAGCTCGTGGTAAATACTCCTGAGTTCCATACGGCAAGCGGTAATGCGGAGGTGTATACCGAAAACGGAGAGCTCTTGTATCGCGGAAAGCTGGAAAACGGAGCGGCACAGGGCGACGGCAGACTTTATGACGGTTTCCTTGTATATCAGGGCAAGTTTGCCGCAAATGAATACGAGGGTAACGGTAAGCTTTACTGTGCAGAGGATATACTTTTGTACGAAGGCGAGTTTTCAAAGAGTCTGTACAATGGCAGCGGCAAGTTGTATTATCCTAACGGTCAGCTGAAGGTATCGGGAACATTCGTGGCAGGCAAGCTTGAGGGTGAGTCTACAATATACGATGAAAATGGAATGATACTTTACAGCGGAAATATCTCAGCTGATAATTACAATGGCAAGGGAACACTTTATCAGAACGGCGAGCTGTACTATCAGGGCGATTTTCTGAATTCGGAAATGACAGGCACAGGTACTCTTTATTCCAACGGAGAGATATTGTACACAGGCGGTATTGTAAAAGGTGTTTACAATGGTAGTGGTACATTATATAAGAACAAGGATGGAATGCGTGTAGAGGGCGAATTCAAGGACGGTGCCGCCAACGGAACGGCAAGTGTATATGCCCCTAACGGTGAATGTCTTTACACAGGTGTTATGGTGGACGGAGAGATTAGCTATATAAGCTATGTTTCGTCTACACGAGCTCTTGTGGAACAATGCTTTACCGAAAATGCGGCAGTAAGAAGCATCGGAGATATGGAGATGCTGTATTACAGTGCGCTGGGTACAGGGTTCCTGTTTGATGCCGACGGAAGAATTGATCGTATTCTGTTCAACGGCAATCAGAAGCTGTACGGCGTAAGTGCGGGTGTTAATTCAAATACATTACAGCTGCCCGCCGGCTGGGGAAGATACAGCGAATATGAATACATACCCACATCAACCGAAAAAGTTATAATGAACTATCTTGGTGAAAATGCCTCAGATAGGCTTACATCAGTGAAGTATATAAATGACAGTATGTTTATAAAGCTTTGTTGCAGTAACGGAAAGGTACTGTTTTATGAGATTGGTGCTGTCTGATCGGAGGGAAAATGAAACATTCAGGAATAAAGAGGCGATTGCTATGTCTGGTACTTGCGGCAGCTATGGTGCTTCCGCTGACAGCATCCGTTGCCTCGGCAGCAGCTGAAAAGGAGCTGTCGTTGTCACAGGCGATATCGTTGGCTGTAAAGAACAGCAGTAAGCTGCGTTCAATAACACTCAGCAAGGTAAAAAAGCAGATACAGCTCAAACAGGCGTATTCTGCGATTGCTGATACAAGGCGCAATGAGAGCACCATCAGATTCTCTTTGCTCTTCAATATCAGATGGCCCGAAGAGCATGGTATGCCCAAGGAGATAGAGCTGCTTACAAAGGTGCCTGATATACAGAGCGAAATAAAGATACTTAATGCGAAATATAATTACACTGTGCTGTCTGAAACAGCAAAATGCGAGCAGCAGTATTATGACGTGATGTACTGCAATTACGAGGTCGATTTTTATAAGGCAATGCTTGCAGAGGCAGAAGAAGCCTATAATAAGATACTGCGTGAATATGCCGCAGGCAACGCTAAAAAAAGCGATATCGACTACATGAAAAAGCAGGTGAAGGATGCGCAGAATTCGCTGTCAAAAGCGCAGAGTGCATATGAGGCTGCAAAGTCAAAGCTTTCCAAGATAATAGGACGCGATGTGACCAAGGGATATACATTCGGCGGCACGCTCCCCGCTGTGAATATCGATCGTTCAATGCTCCCAAGCATTGAAAACTACGCGCTGCAGAATGATTTTACTTATTATGAGGCAAGAGAAAAGCTGAATAACGCAGAAAGTGCAAATGACACTATGAAGGGCGTTTATTCCGGAAGATACGGCAGTGATGTTGCCAACGTAATGAGCTATATCAACTCCTGTAAGGCAAGAGGTGAAGAGTTAGATTACGAAGTTTTTATTGACAAGTATAATGCTTTTCTGTCAAAAATCGAGGCGCCATGGAAAGGCAGCTATAAAATAAGTCTTATTTTCTTTTCTATCTCTATACCCAAGGAATGGTTTAAGGGCGAGTTTTCAGGAGATCGTTACCTTGAAGATGAGCGTTACGCACTGTTTGTGAATCTTGCGGAGCTTGAAGAAATAAGAGCCGAAAAGGAATCGGCTGAGGAGGAGCTGCTTTCATCTATAAATGACGGTTATGATACTCTTGCAGCAAGCAAAAGTGCCTATACACAGGCTGCGGGTTATCTTTCAGATGCCGAAGAAAGCTATGAGGAAGCTTTGCAGGATAATATGGCAGGTCTTGTGGAGTATACCGAGCTTTATGACAAGAAGATAGGACTTATGGAGCAGCAGAAGAGCATCTACGAAATGCGCACAGATTATGCCAAGAGCATTTCCGAGTTCAATCTGCTTACATCGGGCTTTATATCTGATATAATTTTCGGCACTGACAATTCGGCGCTGAAGGATTATGAGGACGGAATTTCAACAGGCGATATGGTAGACAGTAACACACCGTCCTGGTATGTTGATACGCATGGCTCCGATTATAAGTGTGAGTTCGGAGTAAAGATCCCCTCAAGCTATGGAGTAACGCATTACGAGCTTTATACCGAGGATGATCTTCAGATAGGTGCAAAAACAAAGATCAACGGCAAACTGAAAGGACTTAATGTCATATATTCAGACAGCTCTTTGCTTAAGCTGAAATTCTATGCAAACAATGAGCTGAAATATATTGCTGTTTTTGATGGCATGCAGTATTTCGGCACACTGGATATGCAGAGCGTGGACGGCGGCACTGAACAGCTTTCCGCAGGCAAATGGAGCATAAGCAACAGAGGTATCAAGTCTACTTTCAGAGTGACTTCGGATATGTTTGATTTTGACAGTTTTGAGGTGTATTGTAAGGAGCGGCTTGTAGGCAAGGGTACTGCAGCAAGCGGTTTCTCTCATCTCAGCAGCACCTTCGGCGATCTTTCGGATTTCAGCGTTGTGCTATATTATGCAGGCGCAGAAATGGCACGGCTGGATGTAATTAAAACAGGCAGCGGAGAGCAGCTGCTGGTATATTGATATAATTAGGTGGTGATACCTTGAATTCCAGAAAGACAACAGCAGTGATGACAGCGGCGATCCTGGCTATGACAGCAGGGATGAGTTCATTTGCTGCAACGCGGCCTACTGCCGATGAAATAAACGATTCCTCAATAATCATCGGTACATATCTGATAGATTTTGAGGCACTGAACGAGGAAAATCAGGCGCTTGCCGAGAAAAATGCTTCCGATACAAATCAGCATAAGATATATTACAAGTCGGAGCTTAATAACGGAGTATGGTATGATATAACCACAGCGGAGAACGTTGGTGACATAAGCAGCTCAGAGGATCTTGCTGTAGCCGATTCTTTTATTGATTCATTGGAGCTTACTCTGCATTTCCGTGCAGATGGTTCGATCGTAGATCTCAAGACAGGCGAGATAGTAAATATGCAGGAACTGAGCGGTTCAGTGGATCCATCGACATGGACGCAGATGTCTGCGTTGGTACAGCAGCGTGATATGACCGACAAGCTGCTTGAAGAGATCGATGATGACGAGCTTCAGGAAATTTATAAAGTTGAGGACAGCGCCATTGAAGCGGTTCTTGATTATATAAGCGATGATGCCACAAAGGAGCTTCTCAATACGCTCAACAGCCTTGACAGCGTAATAAACGCATCTGCTGATGCTGCCGAAAAAGACATGGTAGTATCGTTGAAGATGAAGAAAAAGGCTCAGCTTGATATGGTTTGCTATGACATTGTATGCGGGCGTATCGATGAACAGATAGCAGTGCTTACAAAGCACGACAGATCTGCTCACGCAGAGCTTATACGTATACTTTCCGATTGTCAGAGCGCTTTGAAGAAGGCTGCGACAGAAAGTGCATCTTCTGCAGGAGCATCAGCTTCTGATGGTCCCACTGACTCTACCGAGCGCAAGCAACTGGAGCTTGAGGAAAAGATCATAGCAGCTGCTCAGAGCGGCGATGCTGCAGCGGCACTTGAAGCAGCTTCCGGACTTGCTACGCTGGAGGCTATGATAAACGGCACTTCGGGTGACGCTGAAGTTGCGGCACAACTTGCAGATGACATGTTGAATGATACAATGGACAGCATATCTGAGCAAGTGTCGGATATTCTCAATGGTTCCGATGCTTCGGCAGGAACGGTGGCAGCACTGCGCTCCGCAATAGCCGATGCACAAAGCTATGCCAAGGACGCTGCTTATTATAAAACGGGTTCAGTTATATCGGAAGAATATAATGCACTGCTTAACGATAGCCTGACGGAGCTTGGAGAGCTTCTGGAGGCGTTAAGCTCCGATGGACTTCCCGATGACATTCTTGATGTATTGACCGAAGGCGCAGATGATGCCCTTGACCAGGCAGCAGAGGCAGAGGCGCTTTCAAGAGCGCCGTCAGATGCGCAGAAAGCCATAGATGAACTGAACGATCAGGTAGACGGTGAATATGAGCAGTATCTTCAGGCGCTTGATAAGGGTGACAGTGAGCTTGCTGAAAAGCTGAATGCGGAGCTTAATGCTCTGTTGGAACAGCTGGATCGACTTCGCAGCAGTGCCGCCGCCGAACTTGGTGCACTGTATGCACAGCTCGCAGAACTAAAAAAGCAGCAGCTCAGTGATGACAGCTCTCAGCTGAAAGAAAAGATCCGTGATGTTGAGAGTGACATATCAGCTCAGAGTGAAATGATGTCCGACGTGGACAAAGCACTTCTGGAACAGCTTGATGCCTCGCTGGAAGCCATTTCAGATGCCGCCGAAAGCGGAAGTGAATCACAGACCGAAACAGCATATGACGATCTGAAAGATGCCTTGAAGAATATCCCGTCTGATATATTGGACGGAAATCTTAAAGCGGATATCCTTGGTTATATTGCAGCACTCTGCGCTGATAACCCTGCTCTTGCAGATGATATTATCGGCGATATTTCAGATGCTAAAAACGGAAAGCTGGAGTCCGACAGTGGCAGCGGCGATTCCTCGTTTGATCCTGATAGTATTCCTGATATCACAGGTGAATACAAGCTGGTTATCCCCGCTTACAATATCTACAGCAATACAATGTCGGTGCAACGCGGTAAGACGGTATATATCGATGCAGAAGAACTTGCGGTTGAGATAGGAGCACAGTATATTACTTCAGGCAGAGTGTATGTTTTCAAGGCGGACGGAATCCTTATCGAGTTTACCCCGGGAGACAACAGGGCATATGTAAAGGATAAATTGTTTGCGCTCGCTGAGGTTCCTTATGTCAGCGGCGGTAAGTTATATGTGCCGTGCGAGCTAATAGCGGCAGGTCTCGGTATGGAAACATTCACAGAGGAAGACTGTGTTTATTTGAGATAACTTCGGAGGAATTATGGGTAACTATACAGTGATCGCAGATGCAGGAAGAAGCATAGTTGAATTTCTGCGCAGAAACTGCGTGCCGCCTGTTGATAAGCCTGAGCTTATCGGGCTTTGCTCGCCCGATGATACGGGTAATTATTCTCTTGGTGTTTGTCTTTATGACATAGACGAGAGCAGCGAGCTTAAAATGGCACGTGATATTGTGATAGATGATACTCATGTCAAAAGTGCTCCGTCGATCATCAATCTGCATTATATGATATTTACGTCGCTCAAGACTGACATCGCAATGCGTGCGACAGACGAACAGAGGATACTGGGCAGTGTGTATCAGCGGCTTGCCGATCACAGGGTACTAACAGCTGAGGACGGGATTTCGGGTTCGTTGCTTACAAGTGGCGAAGATCTCAACATAACATTTGAGAATAAGCCTTACGAGGATAAGATCAAGGTGTGGACGGCATATAATCAGGCACCAAAGCCTTGTCTGTTCTACAAAGTAACGGCTGTTGCGGTAGAATCTGACCTCATCAGAACAGTCAGACGTGTTACTGAGGCGGATATCAGCATAAGGCAAAAGGTAAATAAACGATGAAAATAACAGTTACATCTATCATAAGGATAGCAAATAGCGAAACATTTGCGCCCTTGGAAACAGCCGTTGTAAGTTCAGCAGGTGCCAGAGCCATGCATCGTGACGGTGGTTACTATGTGTTTGTGACTCCTTTTGCTGCAAACGGCAGCATTGATATATCATGTGACGGATACGCACCAATCAGCATAGTTGCAAGCGAAAAGCGCACGGTTTATCTTAAGCCGCTTCATACAGCTGCAGCGACTACTCAGCTATATGTTTCGGAATATGATGTTGACAACCGCAGTATTGCGATCATAAGTGCAGGCGGAGATCTTCCTTTTGTTCTTGAGGAGAGTTTCGCCGCTATATCGGATGAACGTGTGCGTATAGTCGGATATGACCGCAGTAAAGGTGTTCTGACACTGGAAAAGGCGTTTAAGAAAAAACCGTCAAAAGGACAGAGCATTATTGTAAGCGCAGAATAATGGAGGATATAAATGGGAGATCTGGTTTGTCAGGGTGCAATGTGTGCCTGTTCTTTCGGAACAACGCCGTCATCTCTTGGCGTTATGCCTGAAAATCAGGTGTTTGGCTGTTCTAAGCCTGCGGCAACGATAATGGACAACAAGCCTAATGTGAATATAATGCCGTTCGGAATGTGCAGCAGCATGGCAAATCCACAGGTGCAGTCTGCGACCGCAGCAGCACTTGGAGTCCTCACTCCTGTGCCATGTATGCCGGTAATAGCAGCACCGTGGGCCCCCGGAAGTCCAACGGTGATGATAGGTAACAAGCCTGCACTGACTGCTTCTTCAACGGTCATGTGTGCATGGGCAGGCTCCATATCTATAACCTTTCCGGGTCAGGCAACAGTAAAATTACCATAACCGAGGTGAACGAATTGCAGATGTTCAGCAGCTCTACGGAGCAGCTGCAGATGTATGAGCAGCTTATCGATATCTATCTTTCCGAGTATATGGAGCAGGTAGTAAGCAAAATGGAGGTCAGTGATACTCCGTTTGAAAAATACAAGGGTCTTGTTGTGTCCATGGAGGAAGCACAGTATGCAATATCAAGACCCCGCTTCGTGCTGTCCGAAAACGGAAAGAGATCGGTTTCAGAGCTGTATGAAGTTATAGAACAGCGTACTGCGCTTTCCAAAGAAGCAGGAGTCAGACTCCCGCTTGACAACATCTGCGAGAACTTCGGCTTCGGTTTGCTGGAACGTTTTATTATAGCCTTTTCTGCAATGCCGCTGATAAATCTTTCTTATGAAAAGACATTCGGATATATAAATGATAACGTAAAGCTTTCAGCGCCTACGCTGGAGCTTGCGCTCAATATCTTTGCAGGCGGAGATCTTTCGCTCGTGCCGACTCTGAGCAACGTACTTGTGAAGTATTTCTTTGAGGAAAACAAACAGAATCCACTGAAAAGTGCACTCCGATTAAGGGATTATTATGCATATCTGCTTTCAGGGATGGGTTATTACAGCAATTATGATTTCATGGCAATGTCCTCTGTGAAAGAGAGAGGGTTCCTGTGTTATCCCAAGCAGTATGATGAGTTCTGCGGCATTATCAGCTCGGATATCAGTATAACGGTTCTCGTCGAGGGCGATGAGGGTTGTGGCAGGCGTCACCTTATAAAGCAGGCGGCACTTGTTACAAGAAATCCTGTGCTTATGGTCGATCTTCAGGCGTATTGTAAGGAAGAAGAAAAGGATTCAGCGGATATTGATATCGTAAATCAGCTTATTATGCGCCAGTGTTATATCTGTATATACGGTGTGACTGATGAAAGCGATATGAAGCAGCTGCGCCACCTGTGCGATATCGCAGGAAAAGTCGCAAGGCTGTTGTTTGTCTGCGCTGATAAAGGCACGGATGCGGCATCGCAGCTTGATCGCAATGTATATTTGATACAACTGGGGGATCTTTCACATGATGAGCGTTTTGGATTATGGAAGACCTTCGGTTTCGGGAATGATGATATCCTTCATGAGATATCAGGCAAATACAGATTCCGCCCTGCGCAGATAGTTACAGCCGCAAACGCAGTAAAGGACAGGCTTCAGCTCAGTGCAAGAAAAGAGGAGATATCGCTTTTTGATGAGTGCTGTGCAAGACTGACCGAAAACTGTATGGGCGACAAGGCGCAGAGAATAGAAAGCAAGTTTACGCTTGACGATCTGGTGCTTCCCGATGAGGAAAAATCACAGATCAGAGAGGCTTGTGCGCATATAAAATACCGCCATCTGGTGTATGATAAATGGAATTTTGAAAGCCGTCTTTCCTACGGCAAGGGGCTGACAGTCCTCTTTGCGGGCCCCCCCGGAACTGGTAAGACCATGGCGGCAACAATCATGGCAAGAGAGCTTGGTCTGCCTGCGTATCGCGTGGATATTTCCCGTGTTATGTCAAAGTATATCGGTGAAACAGAGAAAAGCCTGGGCGAGATCTTTGATATTGCACAGCAAAGCAATGCGATCCTTTTCTTTGATGAAACAGATGCCCTTTTCGGAAAGCGTTCCGAAATAAAAGACAGCCATGATAAATATGCCAATGTAGAAACATCGTTTTTGCTGCAGCGGCTTGAGAGCTTTGACGGGATCGTTCTGATGTCAACTAATTTATTGCAGAATATAGACGATGCCTTCATGCGTCGTATAAGTTATATCGTAAACTTCCCCTTCCCCGACGCTTCACGCAGACTGGAACTGTGGAAGAAGATGTTCCCACCCGAAATGCCGGTTGACGGTGAGCTGGATCTTGAATATCTTGCATCTCAGTTTGAGCTGTCAGGTGCGCTGATAAAGAACACCGTAATGTCTGCAGCGTTTCTCGCTGCCGATGAGGGTGAGGCAGTCAATATGCGCCATATACTCAGAGCTGTCAGAAAACAGCTGTCTAAACAGGGCAGAGTGCTGCTCAGAGAGGATCTCGGTAAATACTCAATGTTCTTCTGAAAGGAGGTTGGATTATGAATTTTGCCAATGCTACAAAGATCTCAAAAGAAGCTATACTGGAACGCAAGCAGATGCTTGACGTTGCACGCGAGGAAGATGCGGCGATTGTCGATAATCTGACCGAGCTTAGCAGAATAAAGCAGGCAGAAAACAATAAGACCCGCGAGCCAAACAGGATCGTAGGCTTTTTTAAGAGGCTTTTCAGCTTTTTCAGCAGAAGAAGTGCCTCCAAAAGATATACAAGCGGTGATATGTCAACGGGTTCTGGCAAGGAGCGTATGGGCGGAGCTTATGAGGAGTTCCTGCTGGCACAGCTTTCGTTCCAGACCGGTGGCAGCACTGCCTACAAGGACAATGCGCAGGCAAGCCTGCAGTTTTCTTCCAGAAGCAGTAACGGTGGCTCAGAAGCAGATACAAGCACTGCTGCCATTGACCGTGATATGAGCAGGAGAGGCAATAGGATCAGTAATTCCTCGACTGTTGTAACATACAAGGACAAACTGCGCCTTATTGACGTTACTGCAGCCTTTAAGATGAGAGGCGGATTCGGGCAGACAACAGCGCAATACAGAGCAAAGACCGCAAGCCTCAAGCTTATGAACGAGTATCGCAAGCTCACTGTTCACGGAAATGGAAACGGTGCGTTTACGCTGCTGCATGATTATACTTCCGATACGGATAAGTTCGGAGAGGTAGTAAGCGCAGATATCTATTACAGTAACGCTGAGATCGAAACAGGTAACTTCTTTATTCGCGACGGACGTCAGGGGCCTGAGCTCATTTTCGGCGGAGCAAACGGAAGTATTACTGTTCCCGATCTTTTCAAGGCGAATTTCTTTGCTGCTGAAGCCAATGGTACAGATATCACCGCTTCGGATATTATGATCTACCCGCTGAAAAATATTCTGTCATGGAAAGCTAATGAGAGTATTCCGATGGATGGAAATTTCGTTATGAATGACAACGGACTGCTTATTCAGACAGTACCGTTTGAGATGGAAAGCATAGAGGCTATGGGCGGTCTGTTCAAGGCTGAACAGGCACGCTTTAATATGGCTGTCAATGAGTCAGGCGATGTCGGACTTGAGTCAAACCTCGGAAAATGGAAACTCGGAGTGTCGCTGGAAAATATCGCAAGCATCGAGAAAACAGGCGTAAATACTGATGTGGAGGTCACCGAGGACCGCAGATTGCGTATTCCGAACAACGCTTCCGAAAAATACAGGTTGTCGCTTCTGGGTCATGATTTTGAGCTTCAGGCAACAGGCGCCGATACATTTATCGAAGTCGGTGAAAAATTCCTCGGACTCGGATTCAATCCTATAGATATTTCAATCGGCGGTTTAACCATAGAACAGGCACAGCTGAATATAGGCGTGGGCAAAGGTCAGGCAGAGCTTGGCTTCAGTGCAGACGCTATATCCAAGGCGGAACAGGGCGAATCTGTATTCCCTGAAGGAATGCAGATAGCCAACGTCAAGGGTAAGATCAGCGAAAAAGGTGTACAGGTCGAGTCGGCTGAAATGAGCTACACAGGCGAGATCGGCGGAGTTTCGATCGGCGATATGAGAGCTGGTATCACCAACCTCGTTATTAACAACGACGGAGTATACTTTGATAAAATAGCAGCTACCGTCAATGATATGGCGATAGGCTCTTATGCTTCTGTGACAGAAGCAGGCGTTTCGTTGACTAAGGCAAAAGAGGACAAGGGCGTAAGTATAAATGTACTCTTTGGCGGACTTGATCTTAATATTGAGGACAAGATACCCTATGTTGATATAAGCGCAGAGGGTATAAAAGGCGATATAAGCATCAAAGAGGGGGATTCCTCTGTATCTATTGATGGCGGAAGTATCAGCGTGAGCGTGAAGGATTTCGTTACACTTACATTGAATGACTTCGCTTATGCAAACGGAACGTTTTCTGCTGAAACTGTGCGCGCAGATATTCTCAACGGCGGTAAATTCGAGTCAGAGCTTTTCTGCGTTGATGCAGTGTCGCTGGCAGCCACAAAGCTTGCTATCAACCAAAATGGCTTGTCAGTCGAAGATGGCGGTAAGATCAGTGCAGAGCTTGAAAGAGTAAAGCTCGCAGGAGTTGATATCAGCAATATCAATGCCGATATTGATCCCGCAAATTGGAATGTAAAGGCGCAGGCTGAACTGAAAGACGTAGGACACGATTTCGATTTTGCTTCGCTGAAGTTCGGCGGTGTGATCGGTGTTGAATATACAGACGGAGCACTCACTGCCGTTGTCGATGGCATTAGTGCATCGATAGATACCGACTATTTCACACTGTCTGTGTCTGAAATCAGTAAGACCTCAGGCAAGGATCTTCAGTTCGGTAGCGTTGTTGTCAGCACCAGCAAGCTGCTGGGCGACAAGGCGATAACTGCGAATGTAAAGGATCTTGTTCTCAGCAGATATGCGTCGAACATTTCGTTTGGCAGTATCGTTATAAACTATAACAGCGACATCAGTATTTTTGGTGCGGTGATCATCGAAACGCCGCAGGTAGAGATCGCCGAGAATTTCTCGGGATTCATAGCAGGGGGAAAAGTGCGCCTTGATACGCCGCTCCTTGAAGCAAGCGGTGACTTTGAGGTGTCTTTCCTCAAGGATAACGGTTATTTCCCCTCTGTTACAAAGGCTGACAACCTTAGTGTTGAGATCAAAAATGTCGCAAAGATCGACAATATAGAGGTAACAAGCGTGCAGGACGAGCTGCGCATTAAGTTCAGCAATATCGATCTTGATAAGAAATTCGGTTCCGGCTTCAGCCTTTCTGCCGAGTCTTTAGGCGGTACTTTCCATCTGTCTAAAAAGGATAAGGTGCGTCTGACCGATGTAAGCGGCAGCATAAATGCGTCCTATCAGGATTTCTTCAGCCTTTCGCTCTCAGATATCGCTAACGATGATAAGGGTATCTATGCAGGAAACATCAACGCAACACTTACAAAGACCGATTTCTTCGGCGGAATGATCAAGATAGCGGGAATTGAAGTCAATGCAAAGAATATCGGAATCAGCAGCCGAGGCTTGTACGTCGGTGAGGGCGCATCCTTTGACGCTCTTATAAAAGGCATGAATATAGCGGGATGCGAGATCAGCGCTGTAACAGCTGCGATTGGCCCTGAGGGAGCGTTTGAGGCAGGAATAAACTTTGCCGAGCAAGGATCTGAGGTAAAGCTCTCCGATGGATTTTCATTTGTCTTTACAGGTGCGGCGCAGTTTGGTTATGACAACGGCACTCTGTCTATTGACCTTTCCAAGACGGGTATCGGCTTCAAAACCCAAATGATGGAAATGACGGCAGCAGGTATTTCTGCTGAAGTCGGCGGATTCGGAATCGAAAAGCTCGATGTCAGCATAAAGAATATTCCCGGACTTGACGGTGCTGTAGCTGCACAGGCAAAAAGTCTCTTGCTCACCCGTGATAAGCTGGGCTTTGAGAGCATAACAGTGTCCTATTCCGATAAGATATCCCTGTTCGACGGAATGATCACAGTTGATAAGCCCGTTGTGGATATCCAAAACAACTTTGAAAGAATAGAAGCAAGCGGTAATATCGGCTTTACGACCAAGGTCTTGAATGCAGGCGGCGATATCAGAGTCGCTTATGACAGGAGCAAAACTATGCCTGAGCTTGTGTCGGCGAAAAATGTGTCGTTGGGAATCGATAAGGTAGGTACATTGTCGATCGGCGAGATGCTTACCGAGAATGATGCCAAGACACTTCGCTTCAATGATATTGCTCTTGAAGGCTTCAGTCATGATGGCGATGGGGAAGGCAGATCGTTGTTTGAGAGAATGTGCTCCACCATCAGAGAGGGTATGTCGGCAACTCTGGCAACCGCTACATATGACAAGACGAATGGATTGCAGTACAACTTTGACGATATTCAGTTCAAGATAAAGCAGTATAAGATTCCTTTCGGCGAAAAGGGCGAGGCTATCATAAATGTTCAGGATAAGATATTGCATCTTGATTATGCAATAAGTCTTCCGAACGATCATAAATTCCCTGCAGACGCTAAAAACTGGCAGGTTCCGAGGCTTATTGAGCTGGGTGCGGATTATCCTATCATCCCAGGTGCAGTATCCGTCGGTGGCTCGTTGTTTGCGGGTGCGGCAATGAATGCAACAGCCGCTCTTGATATGAAGCTCGATACGACCGAAAAGTCAGTAGTGGGTAATGCGGCTGCCGAACTTAAAGCAATAGCAGGCGTAGGCGCAAATGCAAAGCTCACCATAGGTGTGCCCGGTCTTGCTTCACTAGTGCTGGGACTCGAGGGCACTCTTGCGGGAATGATTTCCGATTCCCGCATTCAGGCAAATATCGGAGTTCAGATGCTCAACGGCAGACCCGATATCATGAAGGAAAAGACCGATTTCAGCTATGACCTCAATTTCAAAATGAAGTCATATCTTAAGGCGTTCGTCAATGCTAAGGCGCTGTTCGTTCTGGATAAGCAGCTTTACAGTGCCGATATCGCCAATATCGATCTCTGCTCGGCAGCACTGTCGGGTAGTGCGGGCTTTGGCGTCGACGGCAAATGGAGACTCAACGATGACAGAGTGTTTGATTTCAATCTCGGCGAACAGCTCAAAGATGTGCTCAATATCCGCTCAGCAGGAGAGCAGCTTGATAAAGCACGAAGCCTGAATAATAAAATGAAGGAATATCAGGCAATGATCGGTTTCGATGTCTGGGGCTCGGAAAAGGCATTCTATACCGCATCCAAGCTACAGGGCGATATCATGAGTCAGCTTTCGGCCATAAGCGAACTGAGCGAGTATGCCATTAAACGACTTGCATCAATTGATAAGAAGTCGATCGACGCAGAAAAAGAGCAGGACCGCAGCAGAGCTGATATAGAAAATAAAGCGCTTATACTTGAGCGTGTTGCTAAGCTGAATTCAGGAAATGATATGTCAGAGGCTGACCTCAGGATGGCAGCTACTATTGACATCCTTCTCCAGAAGAAAGCAGATAAAAATACCCTGAAGTCGGCAGACGTGATGCCGATGATATCGTCACTGCATGATGTTGAACCGATCAAGGTCATGGCATACATCAGTAAGAGGTGGGGACTTAATGTAAAATCAGGCAGCTCGGAAGGAGGACGCTTGGGTGAGGACGATGTTATCAAGTATCAGAATGACTATGTAGTTCTCAGGAAAACATTGAAATCTATCTATGATCGTCCGATAAACTATGAGAGAGAGCAACTTGAATCCTTGTATGAAACTGCGGTCAATTCAAGTAAAAAGGTGATTTCGGACAGCCGTCTGAACAATCAGACGTTCATGGAAAAGTCATCTGCCACCCTGAAAGATATAAAGCTCAAAAATGAGGAGTATATCAAGATCACCGCCCAAATAGTTGAGGCTGAAAAGAATATCAACGAATATGCTGAAAAAGAAAAAAATGCAAGCGCCAAGGAAATGGAGCTGATGAATGATGAGGCCTCTGCATCAGCTAACCAGAGCAAGATAGCTGAACAACGTAAAAAGGTCGGCAAATATGTCCTTAAGCTTGATGAGTATAAGAAAAAGAAGAACAAGCTGGTTGAAACACAGTCAGCAATCAGTACTTCTCTTAACGTCATAAAGCTCCAGTTCGTCAATAACACGGATACCCAGAAGCTAGTAGAAAGTATCGGCTTCAGTGCAAACGAATTCAGGGATAAACGTAAGGCGATGAGCGATCAACGTGATAAGCTTATTGATTACAATAAAGTCATCAGACATAATGAGGCAGCGATCGATCTGTCGGGTATTCATTCCCCTGAAAACAGCAAGACAAAATACGATCTTAATCCCCTCAGAGCAATGGTAAACGAGATGGGCAGCAGCTCTTATAACGATAGCTACAAGAAGGTGATAGAGGACTTTATTTCCGCAAACACTACAAGTGTTTCTTATGACCAGTACAAGGATATCAGCGACAAGCTCCTCAGCAAAAACCGTGAAAAGAACACTGCCAGATACACAAGACTGTTGACCCACAGACTTGTAACCGCTGACAAACGCAACCAAACGGATTTTGTTGAAGACAAACTCTTAAGACGAATGTTGGGCGAAGATTTCACCAAAGATGTTTCCAGTGAGAAAAAAGGTCAGGAACTGATAGATGCTCTGTCATTGGATATGGTAACTAAAATGAATACCAGCAGCTCTGATATCGAAGAAAGGCAGAATCATATCAGGGCGCTTGAGGATATCATCATTCAGGCGGCAGAAGCCAACAGCACAGCAATCAGTACATTGTACAAGCTCAATGAGATATCTCCACAGTCCTTCGCCGTGGATTATGATCCTTATCAAGAAAATTCCTCAACCGAAGGCGTGAAGAATTCTATCGGCACATTGGCCAAGGGTGAAGAATTTGAAGACGGCGAGTATGCTTCCATGATCAACAGACTTCACAATGAGGCCAAAACCATAACCAATGAAATAAAACAATAAATCAACAAAGGAGTGAGCAAATGAAATCTGCACTCAATAACGGTAAATATCTCATAATGAGTATAGTATCCGAAAGTGAGGATATAACCGTCTATATAGCGCGCAATCATGCAAAGCAGCAGTTTGTTGTGAATGAAGTAAAAAGCATTTCACTTATAAATGAATGGCTGCCGAAGATAAACGGATTGAGTGAGGAGGGCAGGATCTGCTGCTTTACGGAAAGCTCCAATCTTTATATCGTTACCCGATATTATGATGGTGACAATCCTGAGTATATCTTTTCGGGAGGAAATACCGAGCTTTCGATGAAACTTGAAATGATAAAAGCGTTTACCTTTTCTCTGATCAGCTATTCGGAGTTTCCGGATTTTATCCTGAAAAGCCTACTGCTGCCTGAGAACGTATGCGTATACCGAAACGAGCTCCGCTCGAATTGCATGATATTGACAGGTGAGAAAAAAACGCCGATGCAGCTTTTTTATGATCTTATGAATGACTATTTTACGATAGATGATGTTAAAAAGCTGTCATATATCAGCATTGTTATAGAAAAACTGAAAAATGGCGTGTATTCTGATTTTATGCAGGTGTATCTGGATATGGATCAGCTTACTGGCAAGCTGCAGCAGAACAATGCTATATCTAAGCTGAAGTCGTTCTATCAGCGCAGCAAGGGCTACATAACGATAGCGATATCGGCTGCGGTGATAGTGCTGGCGATCATTGTCATATACAATATGTTTATAAAAGGCTCGAAAGATTCAACAGGACAGACGCACAATCCGATAGACCACATCGGAACGGTCATGCTGGAGGAGAATACCTCGCAGCATACAACAGAACCTGAATAAAATCAAAACCACCACTTCAGTGGTGGTTTTTGCTTGTCGAAAAAGTCTAGCATATTCTTAATATCGATATGGATAAATTTTGAAGCTTGGATGCTATGTAGAAATGTCCAAGCCTCTCTGTCCTAGCCCGATGATTGTATCAAATACCGCAATCTTTGCCAATCAAAAGGCTTTGTTGTGCGAAACAGAGCCTTTTATTTTTTCCCGTTTGCTCACGAGCATCTAAAGACATCTAAAGGATTTTCGGGTTATTTTGTCTTAAAAACGGGAAGTTTAACCAATACTGATACCGTAGTTGATACGCTCAGCTACGGTATTTTGGTTTTTTGACAGCCTTGATCATATTTTGACTTTACGCTTGACTGACTCCTCGTAAAATGCTATACTTTAAAAGTACATGACAACAGAAAGGGGAGATACTATGCTGCGTATCGCTGTGTGCGATGATGAAAAGCAACTGGCAGAAGAAAACAAAGCTGTGCTGGAAAAAACGCTGGCAGAGATCTGCGTCAGTGCTGAAATAGCCGTATATACAGACAGC
>JAFTVU010000006.1 GCA_017465665.1 Oscillospiraceae bacterium
AAATTTAAACAAAATAGCCAAAACAGTTGAAATAATATGCAAAACAATAAAGGTATTGAAAAAAACAGGATTTTCATATATAATTAAAGTAATCATCAAAACACACTCAGGAGTTATAATATGAGTCTTTGTCCCAATTATAAAAAATGCGGCGGATGCCAGCTTCAGAATATGACCTATGAAAAGCAGCTAAGCTTCAAGCAGGTTAAGGTAATACGTCTCCTCGGCAGATTCTGCCATGTTGATGAGATAATCGGAATGGATGAGCCGTATCACTACCGCAACAAGGTACAGGCGGCTTTCGGCATGAAAAACGGAAAGATAATATCGGGAGTGTACCAGTCCTCCACCCATAATATCGTACCTGTGGACGACTGCCTCATAGAGGATGTTATCGCAGATAAGATAATCGTAACTATCCGCAAGCTGGCAGAGAGCTTCAAAATAAAGCCGTTCAACGACGTGACCATGAAAGGCTTCCTGCGCCATGTGCTGGTAAAGCGCGGTTTTGTCAGCGGACAGGTGATGGTGGTGCTGGTTACCGCTTCGGGAGCGTTCCCATCTCAGCGTTCCTTTGTAAATGCTCTGCTGGGCAAGCATCCCGAGATCACCACGATAGTACGCAACATAAACGATAAGCATACCAGCCTTGTGCTGGGTGAACGCAGCGAAACATTGTTTGGCGACGGATATATCGAGGAACAGCTATGCGGCCTCAGCTTCCGCATAAGCCCAAAGTCTTTCTATCAGATAAACCCCGTACAGACAGAGGTGCTCTACAACAAAGCGGCTGGATTCGCAGGGCTGACAGGCACAGAGCGCGTTATCGACGCATACTGCGGCACAGGCACCATTGGTCTTATCATGGCAAAGAACGCAGGGCAGGTAATCGGCGTGGAGCTGAACAAGGACGCCGTGCGCGACGCCAAGTCCAACGCCGCAGCAAACGGAGTAAAGAACATACAGTTCTTCTGCGGTGACGCAGGACGCTTTATGGTGGATATGGCAGACGCCCGTGAGACTGCTGATGTAGTAATCACCGATCCTCCGCGCGCAGGCTGCAGTCTGGATTTCCTCAGAAGTCTGATAAAGCTGTCACCAAAGCGTGTGGTGTATATTTCCTGCAACCCCGAAACGCTCGCAAGAGATCTCGGTTTCCTTACACGAAAAGGTTATCGTGCAGTGAAGATACAGCCTGTGGATATGTTCCCTTTTACAGAGCATGTAGAGACGGTGGTGCTTCTGGAAAAGCGCCCTAAAAACACCGAAAAGAGACCGAATGATACGGAAACGAGGTGACCCATGGGAAGAGCATCCACCAAAAAGAACAAGAACATCTACCAGCTGCGCCGCGAAGAGCTGGAGCTCACCCGCGACAAGGCAAGTGAGCTGCTGGTATCTCTGCCGCCTGAGAGGATCGAGAAGATAGAAAGCGAAAAAACGCTCCCTCATCCCGATGAGGTCATGATCATGGCAGAGGGCTACAAAATGCCGTCGTTATGTAATTATTTCTGTGCCAATCAGTGTCCTATCGGCATGAAATACGTCCCCGAAGTCAAAACAAAAGCGCTTTCTCAGATAGTGCTGGAGATGGTGGCTTCTCTGAACGCTATGGAAAAGCAGCAGGAAAAGCTTATTGAGATAACGGTGGACGGTACGATCAGTGGCGATGAGATAAAGGATTTCATCCACATCCAAGAGGAGCTTGAGCGCATCTCGGTAGCTGTGGAGGCGCTTCAGCTGTGGTCCGAGCAAATGCTGACCAATGGACTTATCGACAAGGAAGCCTATGAAGACTATAAAGGCCGCAGAAAACAGCGCTAATTTGCCGCAACAACAAAAATAGCACCCTTTAATTTGCTGAAAGGGTGCTTTATTTTGGCAACGCTGTGTGCTATAATCTGTATAAAGACAGACGAACTGTCAGAAGCATACCGCGTAAAAACGACATTTTAAGGAGAATAATATGAAGAAGACACTTTGTTCCATACTGGCTATCATTACTTGCTTTTCCGTGCTGGTAGGCTGCTCGTCTGACACCGAATCCTCAGATACCGATGTCACCTCCGAGGCTTCCGTGACATCCGAAGCAGAAAAGGAGCAGACCACCAAGTCTGCTACAACGACAGCTGAGCAGAAAGCCCCCACCGAGGAGGCTGACCTCTCCGAACCCACAGCAGAAGCTGATACTGAACCGACAAAAGAAACTGATGCTGAACCGACAGAAGAAGTTCGAGCTGACCTTACCGAAGAAGTAAGCGCTCCATCTGCTGAGACCGAGATACCTGAGCCTACCGCTGAAGCTCCCGATGTGACCACAAGCACTGAAGCGTCATCTGTGAGCGAGCCTGTTGAAGTACAGGGCTCGTTTGACGCAGCCCAGATCCCCGAAGCATATTGTGCCGAGGAATACGGCAACATAATTCTGGGTATACCTGCAGAGGGCTACTCCATGCGTATGGTATATGTATTCGACGACGACCAGACACTGATAGATACCGTTGTTCATCTTATTCCAGGCGAGATCACTTCCCTTGAAGAGATGTTCGAGGGGGCAGATATCGATGCGCCTATGGAAAGCTTTGTCTTCACAGATGGCTACTACACTGCAAGCGCAGGTCTTGCAGATATGGTGAGCACAGACTATGCTACTATTCTGGAAACCACACAGTACACAGTTGAATTCTATAATATGCTGATGGGCTGGGCGGAGCAGGTAGAGCAGGAGAATGCCGATGTATCCTCCTCCGAATATACAGTTACAGTAGAGCTGGGCACCGCCGAACAGTATGAATCGACCTTAAACGAGGACGGCTCATTCTCTATGACGCCCGTACCAGTTTCTGCCATTGAGATAGAGGCTAAGATAAAGACCGATGTGGATTTTGATGATCTGGTCGCACCTGCGGTTTCTATAGATGTTGATGGCGAGATCACAGAGCTTGAAAGCTACGGCAAATCCAAAATGGGCGGCGTAGCAGCATGGAACTATTCCCACATCATCGGCGATGACGCCTTTGAAACGGTTACAGTAACCGTTGACGGAGCAGTATACGAATATACCTACGCTGAGCTCTCATAAACAAGATACCTCTCATTTTCCCCTGTAAAAAGGACCGCTGACATCGTTCAGCGGTCCTTTTGATTTATTCGGCAGCCTGCTCCATCCTGATATGGAACGATCTGTATGAACCCTTATCCTGAAAACGGATGACAAGGTCATTGCTATAGCCCCATTCCAGTTCATATCTTGTGCTGTCAGTGGAGAAATCAAACAGCTCGGAAGCCGTCAGAAATTCCACGGAATAATGCTCATGTTCAGCCGTTCCGTTATGCTCATGCTCACGCTCATTAAGGCGGAAAACCTCAACCGTACCAGTGCCATCTGAATATTCAGTCTCCTGTATCGCTACGGTATACTCGTTATCATTAAAAACAAAGCACGCATAGTTTCTTGCTGGCAGACCACAGATAAAATAATGCGAGAACAATATCAATGGTACAGATATCACCAGCAGCACAGCTGCACCGACTATTCTGGAAACAGTATTTGCCTTTGCGCCTGTTATTGCTGCAGCAATGATACATCCTGTCATCACAACTGCTGTAACCAATGCCGCGACCGTAAAGATACCGAAAAGATCGTACGGATGGGTAATCTCGATATATACTTTATCCTCTACATAACGATAATTAGCAGGGATACTACCTCGTATCAGATTAAGGATAAATGCCAGCGCAAGGGTCAGTAGATCGGCCACGATAACAACGGTCGCCGCTATCATAGGTCTGCGGATGATCTTCATTTCACCGCTCCTTTCAGGGCTTTTCGCCAAAGATGACAGAGCCGTTCCTGCTGATGACGATATGCTCGGCATTGCCTGCGGAATAGTCGTTTCCGAGGCTGAACTCAGACCAGTCTGCGCGAGTAAGTCGTATCTGTACAGTCATAGAATCGCCTGCATTGAATGTGCCGCTGCCGAAGCCTATACGGCAGCGAGTATCGCAATTATCACCGCTCACCTTGCTGAACTCGCCTGTTACAGAGCTTGTCAGTGCTACATAGCTGCTGCCGTTAGTCGCTGAGTGATCGCACCAGAAATTAAGATCGCTGTTGCCATCGCTGGTAAAGAAGTAGTCTATCGTAAGCTTGCTGAGATCTATTGCTGAACCCGTGTTATTCACGATATCCAGAGTGAACTGGATGGTATTTCCCATACCGCTTACTGCCTGCTGATCAAGGCTTACAGCGATACCGTTATCCTCTGCACTGGGATTCTGCGGAAGCGCAGGTGTAACCGTGGAGCTGCCGCCGCCTGAATTGCCGCTGCTGCCGTTTCCGCCGCCTGTTGTAGGAGCAGACGGCTGTACAGGCTCAAGATTGCCTGCAGTTCTGCCGCCGGGCTCAGTACCGAACACCAGCTCATTGCCCTCGTAGAGCGCCATATTTACAGCACGCACCTCAGAAGAGCCGTTCGTACCGATAAGCTCCTTATAAGACGGATCGTTGGACGGATCCCATACTCCACTGTTAGATGCAATACGGAACTGCACCTCTTTCTTGTAAGCGCTCTGACCTCCCGGGTATATCTTAGCACCCGAAAAATCAATGGAAACGTAATAGATATGCTTATCCTCGTTCCAGCAGTAGATACCGCCAGCCTTGCCGCCCTCGCTGTAATTTGTGGAAACTGTCAGCTGACCAGCATTTCCGCCTGCATCATAAAGCTCGGTAAGATCCATAAAATAGCGCAGCTCAAGATCCTCGCATACTCTTGCAGGCCAGGATGTCTTATTATAGACCAGCGCCTTTATCTCTGTAAAACCATTGCCCTGAGCATTGGTGCGGTACGCCACATAAAGCTCCTCACCAACATCCTCAACAGCGCCGAAATCCACCAGTGTCTGTCCGCCGTACTTTGAATACATCCTTGCCAGAACGCCTGTAAAGCCTGCGTTATAATCACACGCAACCTCGTTGCAGTTGTAATCGGAAACAGTATCGGTATAGCCGTCGTTTGCATTCGGGCCGCCTACCAAAGCTCCGTAAAGAGTGTGACGATGATAATTCGGCTCGCTCATATTGTCAGCCCAGCTTCCCTGTGCGGTACGATGATGGGGATGCTCAGGCGGATTTGTTCCGAAGCCCACAACGTAGCTTCTGCCGCTGCTGCCAAGGGCATAGTTTATCTGGCTCTCGTAGAAATCTATATAGGCCTGGCGCTTGGAGGAGGGACAGCCTTTCCAATCGGAATACACCGCAGCGATAAACGCGGATGTAGTAGCATAACGCAGACTTCCCCAGCTATCTATCCATGCAAGTCCCTTAGGAGTATATGTAACACGCTCTCCGCCTGTTCCTGTAGTCCACCAGTCCAGATTCTTCTCTACCTTATCCTTGTAAGTCTGCTTTTCCGTCAGCTTTGCAAGCATAGTGCACGCACCGATGGAAACATCATCCCAGCACATGGTCCACTTGTAATCGCAGGAAGCATTTACTATATATTTCTCTGCCTTATCAAGGTAGCTCTTGCTGTCGGTTGCAAGGTACAGCCACACTCCTGCCCATGCAAGCTCGTCATAGAAGCCGCTCCAAGAGTTATAGAAACCGTTTGCGGCAGTATATCCACTGTCGCTCTTGGTGCGCTCAGCGAAATCGTACAGCTGCTTTGCATGAGCAAGGCACTCCTTGGAGTAGGCAGGATCGATATCCTCAAACACCAGAGCACACGCAGCAAGAGAAGCCGCAGCCTCTCCCACAACGGCAGAGCCTGGATTGTTTACCGTCACCTTAAAGCTGGGACGATCCATCTGCATTACCTCTGCAGCGCCCCACCATGCATGATCCTTGTTACCATCACCCACCTGATAATAATACACATCATCCTCGGGATGGCACTTCATCAGATAATCATTTATCCATCTGAGCGTATCCAGCATATATTCAAGCTGACCGCTCTCCTCATAAGCGTCCTTATCCTCATAAACAGACCACGCAAGCACCGAAGCTGTATATGCCATAGGCAGATTGAACTTCACATTATCGCCTGCGTCATAAAGTCCGCCAGTCAGGTCAAGACCCACATCCGCGCCATCGCTCATACCCGAATCACCGCGCCAGTTTGTGCGGTCGTTAGCTTCGTCAAGGTCGCCCGAACGCTGCAGTTCATAGAACATCAGCGATTTCTGAAGTGCCTCGCCGTAATTGAACTCACCTGTGCCCTTTGTTCCCTCGTAGCCTCTGCCAGTTTCGGTCAGACCCGTTGTGTCCTCAGCAGGTCTGATCTGGGGTCTGGAAGCCGTTGTGGTGGTCTTTGCTGTAGTTGTGGCTGCCGTAGTCGTCGTTGACGTGGTCGTATTGGCAGCAGCACCCTCGGTCGTTGCAGATACTGCCGAAGACGATGTTGTCGTCACATCATCAGAAGATGTTGTACTATCCTCAGGGGCTGATGTATCTGAGCCAGATGCGCTGCCGCTCTCCACAGGTGCAACTGGTAAGCTGTCTGCACCGACAGAAGCTGTTGTGCTCTGAGAAGAAACAGATGTATCTCCCGTCTGACTCACAGAGGAAGAAGATGTCTGAGCAGAAGAGTTTTCTCCCGCAGACGACACCTGTTCATCCGCGCAGCCTGTAACAAGTATAGAAGCCGCAAGCATTACTGCGGCAAGCCTTTTACGCATTTCCATGGAATATACCTCCATAAACAATATACTTATATAATACTCCAATAAAGGCAGATTGTCAAGATTTTGTATTGACCGCATAGTTCATTTGATGTATAATATAAATATAGTTCAAATGAAAGGAACATTCGGATGGGACTTAATTCAACACCCTCTGCAAACAGGATGCATATAGGCTTTTTCGGCAGGAGGAACGCAGGTAAATCCAGTCTGCTCAATGCCGTAACAGGTCAGGAGCTGGCGCTTGTCTCTGATATTGCAGGCACTACAACAGACCCTGTATACAAGGCAATGGAGCTGCTGCCGCTTGGCCCTGTCATGCTGATAGATACAGCGGGCATTGATGACGAGGGCGCTCTCGGAGAAATGCGTATAAAAAAGACGCAGCAGGTACTCAATAAAACAGATATCGCCGTGCTGGTCGTATCCACAGAGTACGGAATGACGCAGTATGAAACAGAACTGCTGCAGCTGTTCAGCAAAAAGGATATTCCTTATATCATCGCATACAACAAATCAGATATCATAACACCTGAAATACTTCCCGAAAACGCGATATCCGTCAGCGCAAAAAACGGTCATAACATAAATGAATTAAAAGAGAAGATAGCCTCTCTTTACAAAAACAACGATGATAAAAAAATAATTGCGGACAAGCTGTCTGCGGGAGATATGGTGGTGCTCGTCGTACCAATAGACGAATCCGCACCGAAAGGCAGGCTGATACTTCCTCAGCAGCAGACTATCCGTGATATACTGGAAGCAGGCGCAATGTGCACTGTCTGCCGTGATACCGAGCTTATACAGACGCTTGCAGCACTGAAGCAAAAGCCTGCTATGGTCATCACAGACAGCCAGGCTTTCGGAAGAGTAGCTAAAGATACTCCGTCAGATATACTGCTGACCTCTTTCTCTATCATAATGGCGCGTTACAAGGGCTTTCTTGAACAGGCGGTACACGGTGCAGCGATGCTTGATAAGCTGCAGGACGGAGACAAGGTGCTTATCTGCGAGGGCTGCTCTCACCACAGGCAATGCGAGGATATCGGCACGGTCAAGATACCCGCATGGCTTAAAGAATATACTGGCAAGAAGCTACAGCTGAGCTGGACCAGCGGCACACAGTTCCCTGAGGAGCTTTCGGAATATTCGCTCATCATCCACTGCGGCGGCTGCATGCTTACGGAGCGTGAGGTGAGCTACCGCATGAAATGCGCCGCAGACGCAGGTGTGCCTGTCACAAATTACGGCACGGCGATTGCCATGATGAAAGGCATACTGAAACGCAGCCTTGAGGTATTCCCCGAGCTTGCGTCACTGCTTGAATAACATACATCTGAGGAGGACATCATGTTCAGTGAAATAAACAGCGTAGGTCTGTTCGGGCTCAACGCATTTGCGGTCACTGCCGAGGCAAGCGTTTCCCCCGGACAACCGACATTCGATATAGTCGGAATGCCTGATATCGCAGTACAGGAGAGCAAGGCGCGTATCCGTGCTGCACTCTCACATATGGAGCTGGGCAGTCTGCTGGGCGGCAGGGTTACGGTAAATCTCGCACCTGCAAGCGTCAAGAAGATCGGCTCCATGTTTGATCTGCCTATAACCGTCGCACTGATGAAGCTGGGCAGAGTGATAGAGCGTGATCTCAGCGATGATGTTTTTATAGGCGAGATCTCCCTTAACGGCTCGCTTTCTCCCATAAACGGCGCTCTCAGCATGGTGCTGAATGCAGCCGCACAAGGCAAGAAGCGAATCTTCCTGCCAAAGGAGAACTCCCGTGAAGCCTCTGTCGCGGATGGAATAGAGGTATATGGAGTTGAGCACCTGAAGCAGCTTATTGAATTTCTCACCCGCGGAACAGGTCTTACGCCTGAAAAGCCTTATATTCCTGAGGAACAGCAGCTCCGCCACGCTGCGGATTTTGCGGAGGTCATGGGTCAGCAGAGTGCAAAGGCAGCCATTGAAACCGCCGCCGCAGGCTCGCACAACATCCTGATGCTCGGACCTCCCGGCTCGGGCAAATCTATGCTTGCAAAACGGATACCCTCCATACTTCCTAAGATAACCTTTCAGGAAAGCATAGAGACCACCCAGATACACTCAATCGCAGGGCTTATCGATCCCAACGAACCACTGGTGACACACCGTCCTTTCCGTGCTGTCAGCCATACCGCTTCGGCAGTGGGACTGGTAGGCGGCGGAAGTATTCCCCGCCCCGGCGAGATATCTCTGGCGCATAACGGAGTGCTCTTTCTGGATGAGCTGCCTGAGTTCGACCGCAAGGTACTGGAAACGCTCCGTCAGCCTCTTGAAAACGGCGAAATAAACATCTCACGCGCAAGCGGCTCGGCGTGCTATCCCTGTGATGTCATGCTGGTGGCTGCGATGAACCCCTGTCCCTGCGGAAACTTCGGAAATCCCGTAAAAAAGTGTACCTGTTCACAAACAGCCGTAGCGAATTATCTCGGAAAGATATCACAGCCCGTCCTCGACAGGATCGATATCCAGATAGAAGTAAAGCCTGTTGAATATGACGATCTCAGCCGCCGCTCTCCTCAGGAAAGCTCCGCTGCTATCGCAGAGCGCATCCAGAAAGCACGTGATATCCAGGCGAAGCGCTTTGCAGGCACAGGTATCAAATCCAACAGCGGCATCACCTCAGATATCATATCGGAAGTATGCCCTCTCACGGACGAGGCAGAGCAGATGATACGCCGCGCCTTTGATAAGCTCGGACTTTCCGCCAGAGCCTATGACAGGATACTTAAAGTATCACGCACCTGCGCCGATCTCGCAGGTAGCGAACGCATTGAAAAGGAGCATATCGCTCAGGCAATAAGCTACCGCAGTCTTGACAGAAAATACTGGAACAGATAAACAAGGTATTTAAATTGAAATATGTGAGATAATATCCCCGAAGCAATGTTTCGGGGGTGTTTTTTTGTCTGTAATAATTCTTGGCAGCTGCAATGCAGCAGCCTATTTTACTGAGGGAATATTCCCGTGCGAGGATGTGATATCAGCCGAGCAGCTTACAGCTCTGGATTCGCCTAATTCCGTGCTGATAATCGGAGAGAATGCACTGCTTCCCGAAAAGCTCAATGTATTTGCTGCGGCAGCGGATGCAGACGCAGGCTTCAATGTAAGTGCGCTGAAAGGCATAGCTGTTCTCACTTACGGAATAAGCGGACGCAACACCATATCATTGACCTCACGCACACCTGAAAGAGTTACGCTTTCGCTCAACCGAAGCATAATGACATTGCGTGGTATATGCGAGCCCTTTGAGCTTCCCCTGCCGCTTCTCCCCTGTACTACCGCTCACGATTGTATGGCTGCATTCGCAGCGGCTGTTGCACTCGGTCTGACAGAAAACTGATATGCATATATCCATATTCTTTGCACATAATATCCTTGCGGAATTACCGCAAACAAATTTCAGGAGGAAACAAATATGTCTAACCGTAATTCTCAGAACAACAACCAGAATAACAATCAGTCTCAGAACAACAAGCAGAACAATCAGTCCCAGAACAGCAAGCAGAATCAGCAGAACAACGGCTGATAAAAGCGGAGCTAAGCTCCGTTACATGAAAAAACGCCGTGCAGAAGCCCTCCGCACGGCGTACATATTTTTCATTTCAGGATCACTCACCGAGATTAAAAACGATATCTGACATTCTGATGAAGCTGCTTTTTTCCAGCGCAAGCATCAGCTTTTTCATTATCTCGATGATAAGCTCGTTTTCTCCGTCCTCTTTATAGCCTTCAGAAAACGAATAATTACAGAACACCATCTCCAGATCAAGCAGACAATGTTCGATAACTGTGCCGTCACGGTTGTATACGATGATGTAAAGATAATCATCTGTTTCGCTCTTTGTTCTGCGCTCTATCTTCCACACGCAATTATCGGGGATATTGATGAGCAGCGATTTTGATGTAAATCTAAGCGGTAAAATACACATAACAGCACCTCCTGATATTTCTGTTTTTTATTCTGTCATTATGCTTTCTTTTCTGCGGCAGACTTCTTAGCAGATGTCTTGGCAGCAGGCTTTGCACAGGACTTCTTCTCTGCAGCAGGCTTCTTTGCAGCGGGCTTAGCTGTCTTCTTGTCCTTTGCAGCGCAGATCTTCTGGAATTCCAGAGCCTTATCGATGCTGCCCTCTACCTTAAGCTTACCTGTTGTGAATGCAAAAACTGCGTCCAGCTTACCTGTAACCAGCTTAGTAAGAGTATCAGCAGAAGCGATAAGGCAGCAGTCGCGGTCATGATACTCGTAAGGCTCAACAAAAAGCTGCTTATCCTTAAGCTCGATATAGAACGCGCCTTCACCCTCGCCTGTGATGTTCACCTGTACTGCAAGATGTCCGTCAAATGCGCTTACATCTTTCTTAAGCATGATCTCTCTTGCGGTCTGTACTATCTCTTCGTAGGTCATTTCAGTTTCTCCTTTGTTCTTGTTTTCTATAGCACTTGCCATTTTTAAGTATACCACTAATTTGTCGGCTCGTCAACCATTTGGAAGTATTTTGTCATTTCCGCCGATATCTGCCGTACTGCGGTGGAAACAAATAGTTCATACTGCTGTGCGGAAAGATACAGATACTCCCGATGTATCTCCTTGCGGCTGCCATTGTAGAACGCCTGTTCGCCGCTCTCCATGTAAAAATCAAATATATTCTTCTGCTGTACCGCGATATTGTCATCCTTATAATAAGTAAGAAGATCTTTAGGCAGCTCTGCATCACGCAGCACATACAAGGGCTGATAATCGGGATGCTCCTCCAGAAAGAGAAAATCATTATCATACCAATCTCGTTTTACAAGGCGGTAGAACTCCTCCCTGTCTGCTGCATACAGCTGAGAAAATCGCTCTTTTGTGGGAGAATTAATATTATTGCTCCACATACAATCCGTCATGAGATGAACAAAATAGCCCCAGTAAAACGAGAGCCGCAGCGCATTGTCCTCATTATCTATATATTCCGATTTAAAGCGCATATAATCGCACTCGGATTTATGCTCTGCCCAGTGCGTGATCTCTTTGGGCGGATGAAATCCGTTCTCTGTGGGAAGCCCGCAATCTGCGCCGATATTTCCTGCGTAGAATGCGCCCCTGTCAAGATCAAGCTTATCCGCAAGAGCCTCCGCTATGCGAAGATGAACTAACCATGTAGCCACAAAAAGCACCTCCATGTACTTGAATTATTAAGAAAACTATGCTACAATATGTAACGGTAAAGGAGCTGATAATATGGATGAAAAGGATAAGTCTACACCCTCAAAGCCTGAGGATTTCAAAGCAGGCGAACCCACCTGGGTAGATGATATGAAGCAGGAGCTTGAGGATTACCTCGAGGAACAGGGCATCTATATCAGACAGTAATATACGAAATCCGAGGAGCACTTCACTCCTCGGATCTTTCTTTGCAATTATCAGTACACCTCACAGCCTACATAGTAATATGTAAGGATATCACGATAATCATAGCCCTTATATGTAGCAAGAGCATTTGCACCGTTCTGGCTCATACCAACACCGTGACCGTAACCGTATGTTGTTACGGTGAACATATCCGTTCCTGCGTCATAGCTGATATCAAACGCATGGGAGCGGATATCAAAATCCATGATCTTCTCACGGAACACTCTGCCTGTGAGCTTTACAGAATCACCGTCGCTGTCCGTATAGCTGTGGTAACCGCCTATATTCATCTGACCGACATACTTGCCCTCGATATATCCCTCTATTGCAAACCACTGAGACGGATCACCCGAAAGGGATATGCCTGTTACATTATATACTCTTGAGCTAATATCCGAAGAGGAAAACGAAGCCTTGCGTCCGTAGTTCGGGTCATACAGCTCGTCAAGCTCGCAGTATTTGCTTACCAGATACGGATAATCATTGCCCCATACATTAAGGCTGGATGCAGTGTATCCTGCGGAGGACGCCGAATATACAGTCTGTGTAAGCTCTCCGTTGTAGTACACAGCCTCACCGATAACCTCGCTGACAAGGGCACGCACGGCATCAGAAACGTTATTGCTTACTGCCACGCTAGGATACATTCCGTGCTTATTGTAATACATAACGTAAGTATAAGCAGCAACAGCCTGTGCCTTTATCGCCTCAGGAGCAAAGCTGCTACCGACCTCGGTCTGTGTTATTCCGGCAACGATATCAAGAGCTGTGCCCGATATTACACTACCGTTATTTCTGACATATACTATTTCCCCTGCTGCCTCTGCATGATTTGCGGAACGATCCGGCTCATCTTCAGGAACATCCTCCACATCGGGCACCTCCTCGGGAGCGGTAGTCACATCCTCTACCGGAATACCTACCTCATAGGGATCTGACGTAGCAGCAGGAGTGGTCGTAGTTGCAGGAGTTGTAGTTGTTGTGACGGGTGTAGTAGTTGTTATCGGAGTTGTGGTGGTAGTGGGCGTTGTTGTAGTCGCAGGAGTTGTAGTTGTAGCGGGAGTTGTAGTTGTAGCAGGAGTTGTAGTTGTAGCAGGAGTGGTCGTCGCTGCAGGAGTAGTCGTTGTTACAGTAGTGACCTCAGGCTCATCCTCATCATCAGGGATGATAAGCTCCTCCACCGTTTCCTCGTCTTCCTCATCCTCAGGGTATATAACGTCCATAGTTCCGATATCATCAGGCATCACATCATCCAGTTCACCGACTGTTGTATATATCACCCTGTCAGCCATGGATGGTGTCTGAAAGTTCATAAGCTCCAGCTCTACTCTGCCACTGTTAGGCAAAGAATCTGCAGGAACGAAGAAATCTATCGTGCCCTGTCCCTGCGCCTGATCTGCATCCTCAGCGTCAGCACCGGGGAGAGGAGCAGCAGGGGCGGTGCTCTGCGGTACGCTCTCGCCCGTTGAAACAGGCGGCTTCTCCCGTATCACACCCATAACGCCGCAGGTGAACACATACACATTGCATATCACCAATGCAACTATTATCTTCATTAATGAAATCTTCTTCATGTTATCTCCGTTGTCTTTTATTTATTCAGCGGGATCTTCAAGTCCGTTTTCCTTGAGGTATTCAGCCATGCCCTTTACAAGGGAAACATCCCATGTTCTGCCGTCCCACTTATCTCCGTAAGCTCTGATGTATGCCTCACAGTACTTGATGCTGTTCTTTCTTACGATACCGTCAGGATCAACTGTGGGGCTTTCGTTCTCGCGCACCTTTCTTGCAACTACCACCAGTCTCATATCGTCAAGACCGATAGATGCATCGCAAGTGGAAAGAGTAAGGAACTCATCGCCGTATTCAATATCTACACCTGTTTCATACATGCTTCTGTCCATGCACTCAAGGACATAATCATAGAACTCGGAACTGCTTTCAAAGGAAACGTTGTTGTAGTAATCAAAAACCTCACCCTGATCCTCACGGGTATTTGTAAGGAATACTGCGAATATCTTGTACTGATTCTTCTGATAGAGAGTATCAAAATGGATAACAGGAGAAAGTCTGAGGAAGCCGATATCCGTGCGGTAATTGTTCAGCGCCGTAAACTGGTGCTCGTAACGCATATTGTGTCCGTACAGGATAGTATTGTTCGGCATTGCATCAACGTCGAACTCGCCCTCATAATCCGCAAAGATAGTGCCTGCAAAGCTGTAATAGTTATCGAAGCTGTGGTGCAGATAGAACTCATGTGCACCTGCACCGTCATTCGCAAGGATAGACGAGCACTGATCGCAGTAACCGTAATCAGTGTAGGACTTGCAAGGCACGAATTCCTCCGAGGGATCAGACTGCATAACAGGATAATCCACATTTGTACCCGGGATATTCAGCCAGCCGACAAAATCGTCATTTGCGGCATAAAGCGTTGCATACTCCTCATTTATCGTACCCTCGGGCATCTGATCTATCTCTGCCTGTGTGGGCGCCTGATTCTTCAGATCAACTATGTACGCATGGTTCTGACCATCCTCGCCTGTTGTACCCGAATTGAGCTGGTTCGGATCCTCCGTTGCCATCAGAAAATGATTCATGATGAATATAAGCGCGCCTACAAGTATCACAAGAGAAGCAAGGAAGATTATCTTTCTGAATATCTCAGTAGCGTTATCGCCCTTCCACGGAATAAGTCCAGTAACAACGCTCATAAACAGATTCTGCTTTTTCTTCTTTTTCTTCTTGCCGCTGTTATTCTTCTGCTGTGGGGATAATCCCATATCCATATCTGCCATAGTGATCGGTTCCTTTCTGGAGATCTATATTAAGCCGAAGTATTAGTATGTATAACCGTACAGGAGCTCCTCGTCCCACTTTCTGCCGCCCCACTCACCGCCGTATACACGGTAATAGGCGTCGAAATAAAGGGGATCGGGGTTCTCGTAGGCCTTGCTTACGTCTACGGTAGGATCCTCGCCCTCGCGCACCCTTCTGCCGAAAAGCACAAAGCGCAGATCCCAGCCCTGATAGTCAAGTATACAGGTGGAAAGCGTCAGCAGCTGATCGCCGTACTGCACATCCACATCTGTATAAAACGTGCTTCTGTCTAGAATGTTCACGATATACTCGTTGAACTTCTCCTCTGTATCAAAGTATCTGCCGCGCAGGTAATAGAACACGTCACCCTCGGATTTCTCGGTATTGACGAGCATTCCCGCAAAGATCTTATATGTGCGCTCCTCATACAGAGTACTGAAAGTCATAGTGGGGTACTTTCTGTACCAGTCCAGTCCGTAAGAGTTTCCTGGCTTGTAATTGAAGTAGCGCGGTACCTTTCCGAAGAACGAGCCGTTAGCCATATTATGACCATACAGGATGATATTCGCAGGCTCTTCTGTGGCGGTGATGGGAGCACGGTAATCCGCAAAGACCGTACCGCCGAGCTTCGAATTGCCGCTGAGATCGTGATCCAGATAAAACTCGTTGTCATCGCCCTGAACGATCACGTTATCTACCGTGGGCTCATAATCGCCATCGATATACAGCCAGCCTACCACATCCTCGTTTATTTCGAGCAGCGGCAGGAACTCGTCCAGCACTTCGGGATTTTCCTCCTTGAGCTGCTCCTGCCTTTCGGGAGTGATGTCTATATTGAGAGTGGTGTTTCCTGTCAGAAGCTCAGGCGTCACACCGTTATGGTAGATATCACTGATGATATCGTTGTTCTGCTCCACCTCTTTATTCTCGCTGAAATCGGAAACAAGTATCACAAGCGACACTATCAGCACTACCGCAGAAACAAGAAATATTATCTTGCGAAGTATCTCGGTAGGCTTATCGCCTTTCCAAGGTATGAGGTATTTTACTATTCTGAGGAATATATTTTCCCTTTCCACAAAGTTAGCCATTTTAATGTCCTTTCAATGCGGTATTTTATCTGTCTTAACCGTTATAGCCCTTGAGCTTTGAAGTATCCCACTTGCTGCCGTACCACTGTCCGCCTATCATGCTGTAATAGTAGTCAAACAGCTTTGCACCGTAGTTTCTGGTAGCGAGCGAGGTATCAACATATTCGCTCTCGCCGGGACGTACCTTTCTTGCAAAGAGCACCCATCTTGTATCCACTTCCTCACCGAGAGGCCAGTAGCAGGTGGAGAGAGTCAGCAGCTGATCGCCGTACTGAAGATCAACATCGGTATAGAACCAGCTTCTGTCCATAACGCTTATGATGAAGTTATTGAAATCATCCTGATTCTTGAAAGATGTCTTGTTGATATACTTGAACACCTCACCGTACTGCTCCTGAGTATTGGCGAGAACGCCTGCAAATATCTTATAGGTCTCGCTGCCGCCATCGGGCGTTGCCAGCATGATGGTAGGATGCACCTTGTAGAATGCTATAGGCTCGCGGCTTGCATCGTTGGGGATATAATATCTCACAGAAGCAAAGCGGTCGCCGTTCATCATATTGTGACCGAACAGGATGATGTTCTCATCCGTACCGTCCCACTTGTTCTTCTTGTGAGAGAATATCGTGCCCGAAATAGACTCGCTGCCATCGAACGCCTTTGTAAGATACTCCTCGTGATCCTTGCCCTGCACCACTACGTCGTTCAGGTATGTGCCTGTGATCTTTATCCATCCTCTTGTATCGGGATTTTCCGCAAGGAGCGCGTCAAAGTTGACATTAAGAGGCGTATTCACAACAGGAGTAACGTTGATAGGACCCTCCTCTGTTTCCTCCACAGGCTCTGATGTGACAGTATCCGATACGGGAGCAGATGTACCGGGGATAGGAGTTACTACTGTAGGATCCTCAAAATCATCCATATCTATCGTGCCGTTGTCAACGCCTGCAAGTATCTGGTTGCTCTCCGTGATCTTGGTACCGTCATCAATGCCGACAAGCTGGAACAGCAGTATTCCGATAGTTACCGCAAAAACGACTATCGCCACAAGCAGAACTATCTTCCTGATCTTCTCCGCATTGGAATCGTTCTTCTGAGGGAAAGCAGCCTCTGCAAAACGCACGAATATGTTTTTGGGTCTGCCCTTGATCTTATCCTGCTTCTGCACAGGCTTCTTTGAGGGAGCTTCGTACAATCCCATCTTATCCAGCGCTATATCGCGGGATGAGGTATTTTTCTTCTTGGGCTTTTCCATGTAGTTTGCCATTTCAAATCATCACCTTTGTATATAAAACTAGCTTCAGTTATTTGCCATTATCATAAGATCCAGCAGCATAAGTGCTTTTCTTGCCGCACACGCACGGATATAATCACGCAGTGGCGCTTCCGCATCATCATGCGTGAATACATACCGCTTTGAATGTACGGCGTTCTTATAGCATACCGCGATGCAGACCTCACCGACAGGGTGCTCATCTGTGCCGCCCGTGGGACCTGCCACACCTGTTGTTGAAACTCCGAGCTCAGCGCCCGAGAGCTTCATAGCGCCGCGAGCCATCTCCTCAGCACACTGAATGCTGTATTCACTGTATTTCCCCAGCGTATCATCCGATACACCCAGTATCTCATGCTTTATCCTGTTGGAATAGGAGCACACGCCCAGCTCTATCACTGAGCTGCTGCCCGATACCGCGGTTATAGCCGCGGATATCATTCCGCCTGTGCAGCTTTCCGCAGTTGTGATATGCAGCCCTCTTTCACTGCACACACGCACTATATGCGCGCTCAGCTGAGCTATCTCATTAAGCAGCTTTTCGTACTTCATATCAGTCAAACAGGTCGATAGTCTGCTCGCCGCATCTGAAACGCTTGATCTCAGTATCAGCTACTGCCTTTTCTATCATGCTGTCAAAATCATAGGACTGCTCTGCAGCCTTGATATCCTCAAGACGCGGCTTCGTCTTAGGATGCTTCGGAGAAAATACCGTACAGCAATCCTCATATGGAAGAGTTGATGTCTCATAAGTATCTATCTTGCGAGATATCTCGATTATCTCTTTCTTGTCCATTCCGATAACAGGGCGGAACACGGGATATTCAGCAGCTTCGTTTGTGCAGTAAAGTGCAGTCAGCGTCTGGCTTGCCACCTGCGCAACGCTCTCGCCTGTGATTATCGCACCATAACCCTCGCGGTCACATATCTTGTTCGCGATCTTCACCATTATTCTTCTCATCAGCACGGTGAAATACTCCTCAGGGCAATTATCACGCAGCGCTTCCTGTATCTCTGTGAACGGTACGCAGTAGAATCTGATATCTCCGCAGTAGTTGGTCATCTTCTCGCAAAGCGCCTCTACTTTCATACGCGCTCTTTCAGAAGTATATGGAGGACTAACATAATGTATGCAGTCCACGATAAGCCCGCGCTTTGCCATCATATATCCTGCAACAGGGCTGTCGATACCGCCCGAAAGCATGAGCAGCGCCTTACCCGAGCTTCCCACGGGCATACCGCCTGCACCTACGATACGCTGCGCGCTGAGATATGCACCGTTATCGCGTATCTCCAGACGTACCGCTACCTCAGGCTCATGCACATCCACCTTGAGGTGAGGGAATGCACTAAGTACCACTCCGCCCAGCTCCTGCTGTATCTCGGGAGTCTGCATGGGAAACTTCTTATCCGAACGCTTGGCTTCAACCTTGAATGTCTTTGCACACTCAAGTGCGTCACGCAGATATTCCGCCGCATTCTCCGCAACCACTGCAAAATCCTTAGGGAACACCGCGCTGCGCTGGATTGCGCCGATACCGAAAATGTATGTCAGGCGCTTAACCACCTCATCCATATCCACATCACTCTCGGGAGTTATGTAGATAGTGGACTGCTTGCGGAAATAGGTGAAATCACCCATATCTTTAAGGCGGCGCTTTATATTCTTCTGGAGGATATCCTCAAAGGTGGACTTATTCAGTCCCTTGAGGGCTATCTCTCCGTATTTTACCATTACTATCTCTTTCATCTTATCTTCTGAACCTTTCAATTCCTTTTTTGATATGCAGCAGAAGGGTATCAAGCTCCTCCTCGGTAGTCTCCGCAGACATGCTCACACGGATGGCTGAATCCGCATCCTTGTCAGAAATGCCGAATGCAGCAGGCACGCCGCTCGTCTTGCCCTTTGAGCATGCCGAACCGCTGGAAACATATATCTCCTGTTCCTCGAGCGAGTGCAGCATTATCTCCGAGCGCACGCCTCTTATGCTGAAGTTCACTATGTTGGGGACACATTTATCCGTTGAATTGAGCGTTACGCCATCTATCTCAGAAAGACCCTTTACAAGATGCTCTTTCAGCTCAGCAAAGCGTTCCTTATTGCCACGGTAGGTCTTCACCGCAGCCTCCAGACCCGCGATAAGCTCCACAGGCTCTGTGCCCGAGCGCAGCTTCTTCTGCTGACCGCCTCCGAGCAACAGCGGGGAAAGACGCACGCCTTTCTTCACAAACAATGCGCCTATGCCCTTGGGGCCGTGTATCTTATGTCCCGATATGCTGATGAGATCTCCGTCCAGCGGAATTTTCAGAAAGCCCTGCACAGCATCGATATGTACTATCGTCTTTGCGTTCTTTCTCTTCACCAGCTTGTACAGGCGCTTCACATCAACAGTAAAGCCTGTCTCGTTATTGACCGCCATACAGCTTACAAGTACAGTCTTATCATCCACTGCATCTGCAAGTGCCGCCTCAAAATCCTCATGATCCTTTGGCGCGAGCCTTACGATATCGTAACCATTCTCGCCCAGCTTGTCTATGGGATTTGCCGCTGCAGGATGCTCCATTGCGGTGGTGACGATCTTATTGCCGTTTCTGCGATAAGTCTCACAAGCTCCGAAAATAGCGGTATTATTGCTCTCGGTAGCGCCCGAGGTGAAGTACACATCGCCATCGCCGAATTTCCCCTGCAATGTCCTGCGGGCGGCATTGATGACATTTGCTGCGTTTATTCCGAGCTTATGCAGCGAGCTTGCATTGCCGTAGCAGCTCTGCATGGTCTCGGTCACTGCGGCAACAGCTTCAGCGCACGGCTTTGTCGTTGCGGCGTTATCCAGATATATCATTTATGTCTCCTTACGGGCATAACTGTACAGCGCACAGAGTTACCCATTTTTATCTATTATATAGTATAGCACATTTTTCTCTGTTTGAACAGTGTTTTTTGAAATTTTTCACTATTATTTCAATATGATTACAGCCGCATTACAAAAGGTTACAAAACGGTTACAGAAAAAGCCGAAAAGGTTACTGAATTATTACAATTTCGCAAATCAGGTTACAGTTCTGTCATAATTATTGATTTTTATTTTTCGCTGTGCTAAAATAAGGTCAGAAAGAAGAAATCCTCATAAACAAATTTAAATCCTCCAAATTTTTCCTGAACGCCTCCGATGAAGAATCGGGGGCGTTTTGGGTTTCTCACTATAAATAAAACGTTGTTGGAAGTAAATAGGTTGCATTTTTGGCTGATAACTCTGCTGGCAAATAACGACAAGCTATTTTTGTGCAAAGTGCTGCGATCCATATATGGAAATTTCTGTGCATATCGCCGTTTTTAACAAAAAAGCATTGTAATCTTCCGATGTATATGCTATATTATAGCTACAGAAACATTCAAGGAGGATACAGATATGCTGGATATGAGCAAAGCGATCATAACTATCGACAATAGCCCCGAAACGCTTGCAAAATTCGACCGCCGCGTGAGATACGCAAACGCAACCCCCGCAGAGCGCCGCAGAATGGCAAACGAGGAGCAGGAAGAATGGAACAAGAAGTATCTGAAAGGTATCCTTATGCCGTGGGATAAGCCTACTCTGAGATATCTTTTAAGACGGTTGTTCAGAATAAAATAACACAAAAGCAAAAGTCGGACGATCTCTCATCCGACTTTTTATTTATTCCTGATTTCTTATCTCATAATCCTTGACATATCTGTCCGCACTTGGATATATCTTCTCGAATGCTGCATTATCGCTCATCACAACAGACTTGAAGAACTGATATACCTTTTTGTTATTAGGCAGCCTTGCCACGCGCTTCGCGATGTATTCATGCGTTGCATACAGCTCGGGATTTTCCATGATAGCCACGCTGAATTCAATAAACTTCCTTTCGTCATGGAACTGCAGATAATTACACGCAGTTACGATGCTGGTGTAGAAGTTTGGAGAGATGATGACCTCGCCGTTGAACTCGGTATCGCCTGTCAGCAGTGCTTCAAGCTGACCCTCAGACAGGCTGCTGATAGCAAATGCGGATTCTATCATCTCACAGTCAGGCATCAGCTCACATTTATCGTGTACAGGCTTTGGGAGCATATTGTTACTGAGCGTCTTTCTGCGTACCACAGAGAGCTTTCTTACTATATTCGGATACTGCACAGGCTTGTAATCAATGCGGTTCTCGAGCAGATTACGCAGCATATCCTTGGGCATAAGCTCCAGCGGGATCTTTACGGAAGCACTGCGGAAGCCTGTAATGCCCTCACGCTCCTCGGGAACAGGAGCAGGCGCAGCTTCGGCATTTTCACCCTCGGCAGGTGCAGGAGCGACAGGCGCTGCATACGGAACTGTATAAGCCTCATCGATACGCTCGATGACCGCACATCTGAAAGGTATATCCTTTTCTGCACATACCGCGGCACCATGATGACCCTTGAGAAGCACGGAATGAAGTCCTGTCAGATGATACGCTATTCCCTGATATTTTCTGGATTTTACAGCCTCCTCGGCTACGCCGCGCTTTTTGGGAGTGTAGCTGTCCAGAGTTATACCCGGAACAAGGAAACAGGGACGATACGCGCGGTCCTTACCGATAGTGCGGTTATAAACCGCAGTGCCATGCACCTCATGAGGTATATTGTACGCACCCCAGAAGAAAGTACTGCTTCCGTCTGTGGGGTAGTATTCCGAAGAATATACAGTGTAAACGCCGTCAGCCAGCATCATGAATACCTCGCGCAGACCCATCTCCAGAGAATCACCGCGGTTGATCTTGGTGAGCGAAGTCTCCAGCACTTCCGATATATCATGCGCCATACCCGCATAGCCCGTACAAAGGGACATTATACGATCTGTCCTCTTATCGCCATTGTTGGGACAGGACATATTGACAACAGGCTCAGTGCCGATATAAAACACCCTGTTTACTGCGGAGCTGTCGCCGCGGGTCAGATTATGACCTGTGGAGCATGTACCGATGACCGCTTTTCCGCCCTTTACGGAGACAAGCAGCACATTGCTTCCGCCGAGATCGATGTATTCGCTTTTTAATTCGATACCCACTGCCTAGCCCCCTTACTTCTGCTCGAGATTGAGCGATATCATATCAGCGATACCGCCGAGATATTTTTTATCAAACGCTTTTTTGGGCATATATACCACGGCAGCGCCGTCCTTGTAGAATATGAAAATCTTATCCGTCTCCACGAAATAATCAAGCGCTCTCCACGGGATGAGCTCCTGCTCATCGTACACGCAGCTCTCACATGCGGCAAAGCCGTGAGGAGATACCGCAAATGTGATAGGCTCATCCGCCGCAGGATCACAGCCTGCCATACGCTGATACTTACTTCTTGCAACCGCGTGACATACAAGGTATACTATAAGAGTAGCAATACCGCCCACGATAACGGATATCGGGATGAAATACAGAATGTTGTCACGGGTAGCGCCAACGATGAAGTGTAGCGCTCCGAACACAAGAAGCATTATCGCTATAGCTATCAGCCACAGTACCTTGATGAGCTTGATATTCATCATCATGACGAACGCAGCCGCTGTCTCATTTTCATCGATCATAGCCTCTCCAACATAAGCATCAGAGCCGATAGCCGCTTCTATGTACTGGTACTTCTGCGGAAGTATGCGGTTCTCGTGATAGTAAGCAAAGCTCTCCGCTCTGCGCGAGCTTTCTATAATAGCTATGGCACGGAAATAATCCTCACGGATACTGAAGCAGGACTTAGCTATCTTATAGGTAGTCTTGCCTGTGTTGAAGATAAGACTCTTTTTATCCTCTGTCACGCTCTTTATCATTCCCCATGTGTATACCACGGGACGATCCGCACCGAAATTATATACGGAGAATGTATCACCAAGGATGAATGTACAGCCCGAAGCTTCATCAAAAATACGGACGGGCCTGAGATCACAAAAAGCCATACGCACCTACCTGAAATCTGAATGTAATTACAATGGACATAATTATATGTATATTAATTATATCATAGTTTACGCAATAAATAAAGAGCTTTTTATGAAAAATCCGACAAAAAATTTTGTGCAAATGTGACGATATCACAAAACCATTCGTTTTAATTTACGAAAGACGTCTTGAAACACAACACAGAAAGGAAGTGAAGAGCATGACAGAACAGGAATTCACGCGGCTGTTCGGAATGTACCGAAGGTTGGTGTATCACGTTGCATACTGCAATATCGGAGATGCAGCAGAGGCGGAGGATATCTCGCAGGAGGTGTTCCTGAAACTTTATACGCGGCCGCCTGCTTATGACGAGGATGTGCAGGTCAAGTCATGGCTCATCCGCGTGACGGTCAACCGATGCCGTGATGTCCGCCGCTCCCTGTGGTTCAGGCTGACAGATCACACCGAAGATGAGCCTGTCATCCAGCCGCCGTCAGATACAAACGAGCTGCTGGAAGCCGTGATGTCGCTCTCTCCCAAGCTTCGCTGTGTGATGTACATGTACTACTACGAGGACTATCCCGTAAAGGAGATAGCAACACTTCTGGGCATAAAAGAGACCGCTGTGACCTCGCGCCTGATGCGCGGCAGAGCAGAGCTGAAAAAGCTGATCGAAAAGGAGGAACTTCTATGAATTACAAGGATATATTCACTGCTGCCTTTTCCGAGGCTGCCCCACACAAAAGCGACGCGGAAGCGGCACGGGAAATTATTGAGAAAGGCAAGGCTATGAAAACTACAAAGCATTCTGCAAGAAAGATATTTACATCCATCGCGGCGGCTGCCGCAGTGCTCATCGTGGGCGGCGTTACGGTAGGTGCGGCTACGGGATGGGATTTTTTAGGCGCGTTCGACAAGGTGTTCGCAGACAGAGCCGAAGACGCTTCCTATGTAAGTCCCATCGACTTCTCGAAGATGGGCAAGGAGCTTGACGAGAGCTTCGTCGGCGACGGCTACACTCTGAATGTACGCGGCGCGGCAGCTTCCGATCAGACACTGTTCCTGCTGTATGATGTAACGTTCACAGAGGAATTTATCACTGAAAACAACATCGACAAGGAGAGCATAGCAGCCCCTGCCTGCTTCATCAATTTAGGCGAAAGCAGTTCATCCACAAACACACTGTACATGAGCGAAGACAACACCTATTCCTACTGCGAAGTATATCACCGCCATGACGGAACTCTGGCAGACCGAACATCAGAAATAATATTCAGAAGCATCGATGCAGGCAATTATGGAACGATCAGCTGCGATCACAGATTTGACCTGAAGATAGATTTTGCTGAAACAGAAGATGTGCATACCATCGAGCTTGACGAACCTATCCAGGTTGGCGAGGACACCGTTATTCTTGACAAGATAGTATATGACGCTTTCTCCATCGAGCTCATATCCAACGGCGTGACCCCCAATAACCATGGCGAAATTTGGGATACCCTTATCACAGGACATATCAACAAGACCGACGGCACTCAGATCGCACTGTTAAGCGCAGGCGGTCTGTCTGACGGCAATACAGGTGTCGGCTCATTCATAGCAGACTACGCCATCCCCGTTCTCCCCGAGGAGATCGAATCCATCACCTTTGGCGATATCACCATTCCCCTCAAATAAAGACAAAGCAGCCCTCTCCGTTACCTTGCGGAGGGGGCTGCGACATATTCCACTGATTATATATGATACTCTTTCCCATACACGCGCACAGGTGTCGTTTGAACGGTTTTGCAAAGCAAAATCGGATTGCCATAAGGGCAATCCGAAGAGAAAACGAAGCCATAAAAAAGGGCATACAATGTATGCCCTTTTTTATGGCGGACAGTCAGGGATTCGAACCCTGGAACGGGTATTAGCCGTTACACGATTTCCAATCGTGCGCCTTAGACCAGCTCAGCCAACTGTCCATTTCCGAAATATTACCGATACGCTCCGTATCGACTTGATTATTATATCACAACAAAAACAGTTTGTCAAGCACTTTTTTAAAAAAAATTGTTTTTTCTCAGGAAACTCTGATATAAGGGCGCAGTTCTTCAAGTATTCCGTCGCCTATACCATCTATCTCCTTTAATTCTTCCACAGAAACAAAGCCGCCGTTCTGCTCTCGATACCGAACGATCTCCTCCGCCAGTGCTTCCCCGATATGCGGCAGCGCTGTAAGCTGTTCAAGATCGGCGGTATTGATATCAAGCTGCTCGTCTGCACGGATGTGCTCTGCTACTGCCACAGCTACTCCCGTACCGTCTGACGGCACTTTGTCGGCTCTTACAGCCTGTGAAGCAGCAGCCATATCTGCGAGATATACCGTACCGATAAAAGCAAATGCCGCTATCCACTTCAACGCCGAATGCACCCTCACCTTAGTCACCTCTTTCGCTTATATAATAACACTTTTACAAAGCACTGTCAAATCGCGCCATAAAAATATTGCATTTTTTCATATAATATGGTATGATAAGAGTGTATATATTAAACTCAAGCAGGAAAGGTAATACCATGTACATATTCATTTCCCATTCTTCCAAAAATTCATCTACAGCAGAGGATATCTGCGATCTGATAGAAAACAACGGGCATGAGTGCTTTCTCGCTCCGCGCGATATACGCTCAGGTCACGAATACGCCGAGGAGATCATAGACGGCATCGATCGCTCGGATATAATGCTGCTCATACTTTCCGAGGAATCCAACACCTCCCCTCATGTTATCAGAGAGATCGAAAGAGCGGTCAGCAAGAAGATACCCGTCATCGTGTATAAGCTGGAGGATGTCGAGCTCAGCAAATCCATGGAATACTTCCTCATGACGCACCAGTGGGTAAGCGCAAAGCCGAACATAGATCACAGCGAGGTGCTTAGATGCATAAACGAGCTGGCTTCGGGCGAAACCGCGCCAAAGCAGTCTCAGCCTGCCTCAGCAAAGCCTGTGAAAAAAGAAAAGCCGCGCAGGAGCAAGGCACCTCTGATAATAGCTATAATCGCCATAGCTATCGTTATGATAATCGCTATAGTATGTGTGGCAGCAATAGAGATATTCGGCCATGCGATCGATACACTGGCAAGCAACGGCGTTTTTAATGAAGCAACGGAGGAGACCTCCGATTCAGTTTCGGATGAAGCAGAAATGCTGCTGGGTGAAACTATCGTTTTCGGCAGATATAATGAAGAGCCCATAAAGTGGCGCGTGATAAAGATATCGGACGATAACACAAAGGCTGTTGTAATATCCGACCGCATACTTACCATGAAATGCTACGACGCTGCAGAGGGCGGAAAATACAACTCCAACGATGGCAAGAGCTACTGGAACGTTCCCTCCGAGGAGCTTGACGCGGAGCTTGATGTTCTTCTGCGCGGCAGCAACAGCTGGGAAAGCTCCAATATAAGAACATGGCTCAATTCCGACAAGGAGAATGTAACATACATCGGTCAGTCTCCCAACACACAGGCAATGTCTGAGCAGACCAACGGCTACAATACCGAAGCGGGCTTCCTGAACGGCTTCACTGATAAAGAGCTCTCCGCTATCATACCGACAGAGATCACAACAAATGGCGTGACCACCAAAGACCGCGTGTATCTGCTCTCCTCCGAGGAGCTTATCTGGCTTGAGAATGCAGATGTCAGCAGATATGCTGTTCCCACCGAAAAAGCCAAAGAGCTGGATACCTCAAAATGGTATGAGCTTCAGATAAACGAACAAGGCGTAAACGATCATTACTGGTGGCTGAGAGACGGCGATGGCACTACTGCAAGTGGCGTAAACACAGTGAGCTTCAGCTATGCGGGAGGAAATGTCATCAGCCAGCCCGCAGGTCTTGAGGGCTACGGCATACGCCCTGTAATCACTCTTGACATCACCTCAGATGAAATAATTCTGAAATATCTAGCACAGGAGATATATAATGAAATTATCCAGCCTTGATAAATACAACGATATCGTCATTCAGATACATGACAACCCTGACGCAGACGCTGTCGGCTCGGGATATGCGCTGTACAGATATCTTAGGGAAAAGGGCAGATCCGTGCGCCTTGTTTACGGCGGAAGAAACGAAATAAGCAAGAGCAATATGAAGCTGATGGTATCCGAGCTTGACATTCCCCTTGAGCACGTGAACGAGCTTGCTCCGCCCGAGCTGCTCATCACGGTTGACTGTCAGTACGGACAGGGCAATGTACAGCGCTTCGAAGCACAGAACATCGCCATGATCGATCATCACAGCACAGGCAGAGAATCGGATGACATGGCAGAAATACGCAGCCACATGGTAAGCTGCTCCACCATCTGCTATGATATGCTCCGAAAAGCAGGCTTTGATGTCAACAAGGATATAAATATCGCCACAGGTCTGTATTATGGTCTGTACATGGACAGCAATCAGCTTTCGGAGATAAATCACCCCATAGACAGGGACATGATAGATTTTCTGCAGTACGATAAGCAGCTTGTATCCCGAATGAAATTCGCAAACTTCAGCATTTCGGAGCTGGAAACGGCAGGCATAGCCATCACCAACAACAACTATATCGAAAGCAACCGCAGTGCTATTGTAAAGGCTGAGCCCTGCGATCCGAATATTCTCGGCGTTATCGGTGATTTCGTGATCCAGGTGGACAGCATAGACGTCTGCCTTATCTACAACGAATGCCCGGGCGGCTGCAAGCTTTCCGTAAGAAGCTGTGCACTGGATGTACGGGCAAACGAGCTTGCAGAGTTTCTTACCAAGGATATCGGCAACGGCGGCGGACACATCGACAAAGCAGGAGGCTTCATCAGCCTGGCGAAATTCGTGCAGCATTACCCCGATTCCTACCCCGAGGAATACTTCCGCATGAGAATGAAAGAATATTTCGAATGCTATGACGTAGTAAGATACACGGACGGCTGCACCTGCAGGGATGAGCTCAAACGCTACAGGAAGCTTGCGGGAATATTCGGTTATGTTCCGTCTACGGAGCTTTTCCCTGTAGGAACACGCTGCAAGATAAGAACTCTCGAGGGTGACGTTTATGTAACCGCTGACGAGGATACCTATATCGTTATCGGCTCCCGCGGAGAGGTCTATCCCGTGGCAAAGGATATATTCGTTACTAAGTACAACCCCACCGGCTGGGAATTCACCAAGGAATTTGAATATGACCCGACAGTGATAAACCTTGATGAGAACAAGCCGTATTCCATCATGCCAAAGGCTCTGGAATGCACCTCGCTCCCCGGCGCAGAAATACTGGCAAAGCCTCTGGAGCGCTACACAAAGGTGTTCACCAAATGGGATTACGAATCCTACATGGCAGGCGACAAGGGAGATATGCTATGCTATTCCCCTACAGACGACAAGGATGTATACATCATCAAAAAAGAAGTTTTTGATGGCATATACGAGCCGATATAAAGCTGAGACCGCACCGATAAGGTGCGGTCTTGTTGTTTTCTTAATACAATACAGGAAGCGTTTCCTTGGTTACTGCGTACGGACTTTCGTACATTTTGCAAAGCTCTTCTTTAGTAGTGTAATCCTCCGTCAGGCTGAATTCCTTTGACCACGTCATGTAGCTTGCCCAGCCTATATGCTCCTTTACCACCGCCTCAGCAGATGGTATAGTTCCTGTCTCACCGATAAGCGCGATCTTAGGCTGTCTGGTTATCTCCAGCAGGTTGTAATACATGCCGCTCTGGGAATTATGATCGTGCGCAGTAGGATACATATCACGGGAAATGATATCCACCACATCATCTCCGGGGTAGCATTCGGGAGCCTGAGAATTCCATACCCAGATGAGATTATTGAGCTTATGTACATTAGTATAACGGTCATACATAAGGCGGAACAGCTTCTTTACCGTATCCGCACCCTTTACACCCCACCAGAACCAGTTACCGTCGCCCTCATGAAAAGGTCTCCAGAGAATGGGTATCTGTTTATCGCAGAACGGACGCAAAAGACCTGCCATCATATCCATATCGGATATGAGCGCCGAATGCTCAGGTGTACCCTCAATAACTGCACGACTTGCATCAAAATCGGTATTCAAGCTGAAAAAGGACTTGGAGCGGCCGCCCAGAGGCGAGAACCAGTGCCATGTAAAGGTTATAAGACCTTTCTTCTCTGCCCATTCCCATGCACGCTTCAGCATGCCGTAGTTCTCAGTGACCTCTGTCATGCACTCCTCGTCTGTATCAAGATAGTTGATGTTCGGAGAATATGACAGCAGCTCAAAGCCGAGAAGCGCAGGTTGCTTGCCTGTCACCTCCTCGATATAATGCAGCTCCTCCTGAGCCATGGTCTGCGTATGCTGACCAGTGATGAGTTTTTCATAGGTTATATCGGAAAGGTATTTCATTACATCTTTTACGCACTGCTGTGCGTCAGGGTTGCAGGGTGTATATAATTTATCGCTCATGACTGATCTTCCTTTCTGCTTTTTGAGTAATCCTACCACAACACTCTACTTTTGTCAAGAGGTTTTTACTTTTCTTGATAATTTAAATTGCTTCGGAGTAATTCCCCTCAGCTTCTTGAAGCTCTTTATCAGGTGACTGCAATCCGAAAAGCCTGTTTCCTGACTGATATAGCTGAGGTCATGCTCTGTGAACATCAGAAACTCCTCCGCCTTGAATATCCTCATGCGTTCTATATATTCCTTGCAGCTCATGCCATATGTTTCATGGAACTTCTTTGCGAAGCAGGAATAGCTCATGCCGCATTTTTTAGCGATATCCGCCACACGCAGATTTTCCGACATGCAGGAGTCTATGTACTCCGTGATACTGTCGATGTCAAAATTATCACTTTCAGACTCATCATCGCTTATTACAAATCCCTTATCAAGCCAGCAGCGGATTATGCTCATAAGCAGAGAATATATATTGGTCTGAAGCATGAGGTCATATCCATAGCCACGGCTGCTGACCTCTTCTATACAGCGCGCAAAAAGCTCTCCGCCACCCATCTTTTCGGTGATATCGCAGGGGAAATATATCGGCATCCCCTGCTGCTCCGCCTGTCGGAAGATGCTTCTGAGCTTTGGTGCGTACGGTGTGGTGATAGCAAAGCGGTTGATATCAAATTTCAGCACAGAGTATTTCAGCGGATCGCGATCCACCGCAAAGATCGAGTGTACAGCCCTTGAGGTAAATACTATCATATCCCCCTCGCTGAGGATATACGAGGTATCTCCGCAGTGCATCTCAGCCGTACCCTCGGTTATATATATCATTTCATAAAAATAGTGCCAGTGCGGCCGTATCGGAAAATCCTGATGTGCGGTATCAAACACAAAGCATTCAATAGGCATATCAAGACTGTCAGCTTTCTCGAAAAGATAATGCATACTTTCCTCCAAAAGAGATTTTTACGATTTTTTCATATAATCATTATATCACACATTTTCCGAAAATGATATACTAAAATAAAAAAATTAGGAGGTATTTCTGTGCAATATATCAGAGGGATAACTTTCGCGCCGTTCTGCCGCAGAGGTCTGCTCTCATCAAAGGAAGCTTACGAGAGCCTTGATAACCTCATAAATCGGACAAACGCGGACTTTATAATACTCGTGCCTAACGGACTTCAGAACACCCCTCAGTCAGAGGAGATAGATTTCACATCCGAAGCCACGATGTCGGATGAGGAGCTAAAAAAGTTCATCGCCCACGCAAAGAGCAAGGGCCTGAGAGTAGCCCTGAAGCCCACCGCCAACTGCCGCAACGGCACATGGCGCGCACACATAAATTTCTTCGACGAGGACGTTGTCTGCGAGCCGAAATGGTGCAACTGGTTCAGAGCCTACACTGAATTCCAGACGCACTATGCAAGGATAGCCGAGGAATGCGGCTGCGAGATGTTCATTGCAGGCTGTGAGATGGTTCAGTCCGAGCGCCGCGAAGCAGAATGGAGGCAGCTTATCGCTGACATCCGCAAGGTTTACAGCGGTCTTGTTTCCTACAATACGGATAAATATCAGGAACACAACGTAAAATGGTGGGATGCGGTGGATGTGATATCATCCAGCGGATATTATCCCATCAACGACTGGGAACGCCAGCTTGACCGCATCGAAGCGGTGGTGAAGAAGTTCGGCAAGCCGTTCTTTTTTGCGGAATGCGGCTGTATGTCAACCCAGGGATCTAACCTCGTACCGAATGACTGGTCGGTACGCGGCGAGGTAGACCTGCAGGGACAGGCAGACTGGTACACGGAAATGTTCCGTGCCTGCGAAAAGCGCGACTGGGTCAGCGGCTTTGCAATATGGGACTGGTGCGGACGTCAGTACCCGCTCCACAAGGCAGAGACCCACGGTGGCTACGAGACCTACGGCAAGCCCGCAGAAAAAGTAATATCAGATTTCTATTCAACTAAGAAATAATTACGGAGGATGAATCATGGAGAATTTCAACTTTTACAGCCCCACTGAATTTGTATTCGGCAGGGACAGGGAAAACGAAGTCGGCACACTTGTAAAGAAGCACGGCGGCAGCAGAGTGCTGC
>JAFTVU010000007.1 GCA_017465665.1 Oscillospiraceae bacterium
AGAATATGCTCACGGCAGAGTTTTTCTACAAGGAGCTGCTGAAGTTTGACGGCTTTATGCTGCATTCCTCGGCGGTGGTGGTGGACGGCAGGGCGTATCTGTTCTCCGCTCCCAGCGGCACGGGAAAATCCACGCACACCTCGCTTTGGCTGAAAGCTTTCGGCGAGCGTGCGTATATACTCAACGACGACAAGCCTGCCCTGCGCTTTTTTGAAAGCGGAGAGGTCATCGCCTACGGCACGCCCTGGAGCGGAAAATCCGATCTGAATGTAAATATCGGAGTACCTGTGCAAGGTATCTGCGTGCTGGAGCGTGCACAGGAGAATTTCATCGTACCTATGTCCGATGGCGACGCGGCGTTTGGCATACTGAACCAGACGATACGTCCCACGGAGGAAAGCGCAATGCTGCGGCTGCTTGATTATGTTGACAGGCTGGTAAGCTCCGTGCCTGTGTGGCGGATGGGCTGCAATATCTCGGTGGAAGCGGCGCAGATCGCTTATGATGCGATGTCGGAATAACTGTTGAGATATGATCGTTGATCGTTCTTCTGTGGATGTGATCATAACATTCGCCTGTACGGACAGATCTGTAGTTTAAACTTGACAATACCGTCAAAAAATGTTATAATGTATAATATTGTGTAGTGTTTTGTCGCTGTGACGGAACACGGAATATATAAGGATGAATTTGATATAAATTTTCTTCAGAGCATCATGTTTTTTGTGATTTCTGTGCGGAAATAGTAAACGAAACGGAGTGCCCGTATGCCGCTGTTTCGGAAAGGTGACCTGTTGGAAATGATTTGAATAAATTACTTCCTGCTAAGATCATGGGAAGTAATTGTTATTAAGAACGGTCAACGGCTATATGTATAATCATTGACGATATCAAACATTGCATTTCTCTGTATGGATATGTTTTTGCGTCAGTTCGGTATCTGAAGAGAGCATTATTTTGTCGATATATATATAACTTTTTTATTGAGGTGTACTTATGAGAAAAGCAATGAAAGACAATATCATGGGTGTATTCAGGACGATGTATGAGGCTCATGGTATAATCAGGCAGTATATAAATGATGATATGCGTGAAAACGCTTACGAGTTATTGTGTGATTGTCAGAACACGGCTGTTGAGCTGGGCAACACGATATATGAGGTAGAAAACGATAGCTTTGACGGTCTGCATTTCTTTGAGGAATATTGCGAGACAGTTTATCAGACAGCCATCAGTACGGATATCAGCGGAGAAGCGGCACAATCACTGTTGGATGAGAAATTAAATGCTGCTGAGGCGGCTGCAGAGAAGATCCCTGCTAAGCTCGAGGTGGTCTTTTTACCATACAAGGCTTCTATGTGGGATTCGCTTGAAAGTATCTGGCGTGCTGCGGATGCGGATCCCGAGTGCAACGCTCGTGTAATTCCGATACCATACTATGACAGAAAGCCCGATCATTCATTTGGCATGATGCACTATGAGGGCAAGGATTTCCCGGACTATGTTCCGATAACCCACTATACAGAGTATGATATTGAAAGCAATCAGCCTGATATTATCTACATACATAACCCTTACGATGACTGTAATTATGTTACCAGTGTTGCGCCTGAGTATTATTCGTTCGAACTCAGAAAGCATACACCTATGCTGGTATATGTACTGTATTATCTTTCAAGCTCCTATAAAGACCGACAGAGTGGTGCTGTTATGTACAGCGCGTATAATCATGTGGATAAGATAGTTATTCCTACACAAGGCCACAAGGAATGCCATCCGCGTGATTCTGTGCCCTATGATAAATTCATGGTGCTTGGCAGCCCTAAGATCGACTATATCGTGAATCAGCTCGATAAGGAAGAGATCCCTGCCGAATGGACAGAGCGATGCAACGGCCGAAAGGTAATATTAATGAATTCAACGATCGGTCAGCTGCTTAATGATGAATATTGGTGCAACAGCATGTATGACCTGATGAAGTCGTTTGATGACATTGATGATTGTATCCTTTTATGGCGCCCACATCCGCTGCTTAAGGCAACTGTATCTTCCATGCGGCCTGATATTGAAAAAGAATATGACAACCTGGTCGCTGCAATGGCAGATCATAAGAACATTATAATTGATACAAATCCGTCTGTATATCCTGCGATGAAATTATCAGACGCATTGATAAGCGATTACAGCTCCATCGTTATGCAGTACGCTTTCACTGGAAAGCCTGCACTGCTTACTGTCCAGAAATCATCAGACAAAGATAATATGTATGTTTGTATGGATTATTTCCAGAATTACTTTATGGAGGATGGCGTGACGATCAAGGATTTTGTTGATATCGTGATAAATGATCGGGACGAATTTAAGAATACACGCATAAGCGCGATATCTGCAGATACAGCCAATCCGGACGGCAGTTGTGGCAGTAAGGTGCACGAAGAGATCAAAAGTGTTTTTAATGCAATCGGATAAGCTTACGATCGTAAAATACGCGAAGGGATAATAATAATGAAAAAATACGGAATAGTAACCTACACAATTTATTTTAATTTTGTTAATTACGGCTCAATGCTGCAATGCTACGCTGTGCAGCAGACGCTGAACAAGCTGGGTGTTGATAATGTGGTAGTAGATTACTGCAATGATACTCTGCTTACAAAGGATATGGATGATCCGCTGAAAAATATGCTTGACAAGCGTCTGAGCAGCAGACTCGGTTGTTGGCTCAGCTATCCGCATATACGTAAGGCTAACAGAAAATTTTATGATTTCTGGAATACACGCTATCGTAAGACCGATAAGTTATACACCTCTCAGAATTTCAACGAGCTGGAGTTTGACGGATTTATATGCGGCGGCGATACTATCTGGGATACAAAAGAATCCGCTGGCTTTGACCGTGGCTTTTTCGCCGATTTTGACTGCATGCATGGCAAGCATAACATTACGTTCTCTCAGAGTGTAGGCGATAGTCCTTTTGCTGAGGAGGATCGCAGTGAACTCACTCGTTTGCTTAAGAATTTCAAGCATATATCTTTGCGTGAGACCAATCATATGGGTATAATCGATACCTGTACAGAACTGCCGATAAACTCAACTATTGATCCTACTCTGCTTCTGGATCGCAGTGATTATGAAAAAATCATAAAGGAAGAAAAGCAGAAAAAGCCTTATATACTGCTGTATTCAAGATCGTACAACGCCGAAATGAACAAGTTTGCGGATAAGCTCGCCAAAAAGCACAAACTCAAGGTGATAGATATAAGCCTTAGAATACAGAATTTCTATAAGCATAAAATGGCATATAATACAAGCGTTGAGGAGTTCCTCGGACTTGTCAAGAATGCAGAGTATGTAGTTACAAACTCTTACCATGGCATGATTTTCGCTATGCAGTTCAGACGTGAATTTTACGTTTTCTCACGCCCTGGCTGCTTTAACAAGATCAAGACGCTGCTGGAGATAGCAGCGATCGAGAGTCGTATGCTTACTGTGTGTGAAAACGATGAGCAGGAAAAGATCGATTATGATGACGTATGGGAGCGTATAGCTGTAAAACGTGCCGATACTATTGCTTATCTTAAGGAGGCGCTGAATATTGACTGAGCGCGGGACTTATCTTTCAACGAAGAACAGATCCCAATGTACGGGATGTGAAGCATGCGTTCAGATATGTGCTCCAGGCGCAATTTCAATGCAGACTGACAGTGAGGGCTTTCGCTACCCTGTTATAGATAAAGCTAAGTGCGTTGAATGCGGCAGATGTGTTGAGCGTTGTCCCTCGGGCGAGATGGAGCTGTTTTATCAGAATGAACAGCATTGCTTCGGAGGATATTCCAATGACATCGAGGTACTGCAGAAAAGTACTTCGGGCGGTGCGTTTTCCGAAATAGTTAAATCATGGTGTGATGAGAACTATGTTGTCTTCGGCGCAGTGCAGAATGAGCAGCTGGTAGTTGAGCATACATATATTACTGATATTGCCGATCTTGATATTCTGAGAAGATCAAAATATTCTCAAAGCAGGATAGGAACGGCCTTCTGCGATTGCAAGAGATTTCTTGACGAGGGTAAAAAGGTGCTGTTCTCTGGTACACCGTGCCAGATCGCAGGATTGAAAGCATATCTCGGCGGAAAGGAATATCCGCGGCTTCTCACTATTGATGTTGTGTGTGAGGGTGTTCCGTCCCCGAAATATATGCAAAGCTATATGACGTATCTTGAGGAAAAGCACAAAAGCAAAATAGTATCTCTTGATTACAGAGATAAAGACACAGACAGATGGGATTTTGAAGTGATGTCTGTGTTGTTTGAAAACGGAAAAACATATAAAATAGACCGTTGGTTCAATCCGTTCTGGGATATATGGCTCAATCATATTATGTCACGCCCGTCCTGTTATGAGTGTCTGTACACTTCCACAAACAGAGTATCTGATATTACTATCGGAGATCTTTGGGGAGTGCATATATTCTGCCCTGATCTATACAACGATAACAGAGGCTCATCCCTCATGCTGTGCAATACAGAAAAGGGTCTTGCAGTATTGAACAATGCAAAAGAGCGGATGACTATGCGCGAATTGGAGCTGGATACAGTTCGGAATTATTCAGCGCCTATGAGAAAGCGTATCCCTTATAACGAGCATCGTGAAGAATTTATGAATGATATTGATACGATGCCTTTCATTGCGCTAAAAAAGAAATGGTATCGGAAGCCTTCCATAAAGCTACTTATCAGTAAATATGTATATGGAAGCAACAGGCAGAAGGTCAACCGCTATCTCAGAAAGCAAAAGCGCAGCAATAAAAAAGGTTAATATTTGAGTGTTGTGTAAAACAGAACAGGTTATCACTCCTTTCGGTTCACCGACAGCGGAAGTCTGAAAAATATGGAAAGGAGCTTCCGCTTAAAGAAAGAAGTGGAGTATATGTAGGCCATGCTTTGTTGACAGACTTGATGAAATGATCGATGAGTTGATGTGTGATACGTATTATCAATACTATTGATATACGGAATGTGCCGGTTTGAAATAGACTATTTCAACGACTATGAGCTTATCTTTAACTATATTGGATCAAGTCATAAGGTCAATTCTCAAAACATATAATTCAGCTCATCTAAAAATAATATGCACCCCAAAAGGACGGAACACTTTTGGGGTGCATTTTTTATAGCCTAAACAAGGAAAAAAGAAGCGATGGTGCTCTGATGATCATGCCTGTTTGTAAAAGAAATGATCCTGCAAAAAGGAATGAGTACGATTAAAACCGAACCCATTCGTAATTATTTAATATGCTACATAGGCTGTCGGCTTGCTGATCTTTTTATAAGCTGAGATAATATTGCTTCAGCTCTTCTGCGGCAGTACGGATATCATATCCCGCAGAAGCAAGCTGTTCTGCGCCCTTTTCGTTGCGAAGCCTTGCACAGCATATTGCGGCGCACGCCCAGTCGTCAGACGGGGTCTTCAGGCTCAGATACTGAGCGCTGTCGGTGAGCTTTGCTTCCGCAGTGACCTTATCTGAGAACAGGCAGTACAGACCTGCTGCCTGCGCTTCCACTCCCACGACGGGAAGCCCCTCGTAATTTGATGGCAGAAGAAAGCAGTCAAACACGCTGTAAAGCGCTTCGGGATCATCTCGGTGTCCCGCAAAAATGACCTTGTCCGTAAGCCCTGCCGCCATCACTCGCGCCTGGATATACTCCTTATCCTTTCCGCTTCCTGCCATTATAAGAACGGAATCCTTGTGCTGCTTTACTATATCCTTGAAAATATCTACAAGAAAGCTCTGATTCTTCTGTGGACAGAATCCTCCGATATGTCCGAATACGAGTGAATGCTCGGGGATATCCAGCTCTTTGCGAAGAGTCGTGCGCCTTTCCTTATCATAACGGAATTTATTTATATCCACCGCATTGCGTGCTATTCTGGCTACCTTTACAGGCGGAGCGGCTTCGTTAAGCGAGCATATCGGTACAGCGCCGTACATCCACCTTGCCGAAAGCTCCGAGCAGGCGATGTATTCCGTTGCATATCTCTTTGCAAACGGCTTCAGCATGGCTTTTGCGGCATTGCGTAATAATTCTCTGCTTCCGCCCGAGGTGCTGTGGTTATGAAGTATCCTCACGCGGACGCCTGCTTTTTTTGCTGCTCTCAGTGCAAAGCCCGATAAGGTGCTGAGATGACAGTGCACTATATCATAGCCGTTTTCTTCCAGCAGCTTTCTGAGCACTTTCATATATCTGAAAGGACGCTTCAGCGAGGGCAGCACGAATATCCTGCCGCCGAGTGACTTTATCTCTTCCACAGGGACTTTGACTGAGCCCTTGAACATAAAAAAATCAAACTGCACGCTCTCGCGGTCAATGGCGCTGTAGTAGTTCATCACCATCTTATCTGCATCGCCGCCGTTCATCTTTCCGAGTATCTGGGCAACTCTTATCATACAGCGCCTCCCTATGATCTGATATTTTCAATTGTACCACAATCGGTGTTTTTTGGCAATAGTATACGGTATTTTTCCTGAAAAACCGTTTTTTGCTGAATATTCCGTTCAGTATCAGGCAAAAATACTGACACGATCTCATTTTGAGAGCGTTCCATACCATGATCATGAAAGGAATAACAGCATGAAAAAGTCAAAAAGATCACTTCCTGCAGGCAAGGGCATGGCGATTGCCGTTGTTCTCGGCATTGCGGCTGTGAGCATCGCTTCGCTCACGGCATATTACCGCACTATGGATAGTCTGACCCCTACGGAGGATGAGGATACATCCTCGCAGAATACCTGGGTGTTTGAAGCAGGGCTGGACGACAGCGATGACGTTCCTGTGAACAACACAAGAAACGATGTTCCCAAAGAGCCCGAGCTCAGAGAGGCGGCAGATGATGTGACTATCGAAGCCGAGGAGGCTAACAAGCCTGTGGTTATCGAAGCGCGCAATATCATGCCTGTGAACGGCGAGATCTCACATCCGTTCAGTAACGGCGAGCTTGTGAAATCCGAGACGCTTGGCGTCTGGAAAACGCACGATGGCTGTGATATCCTCTGTCCGCTGGATACAGAGGTGAAGTCCATGTCCTCGGGAGTTGTAAAGGAGATCAGGGAAGACCCTCTGTGGGGCGTGTGCGTGGTAGTAGAGCAGACCAACGGTCTTGAGGTGCATTACTGCGGCCTTGCAAAGGAGCTGGATATCAAGACGGGACAGAACGTACAGGAGGGCGCAGTCATCGGCAGAACATCGGATACCTGTCAGGCTGAGATACTTCAGGAGCCTCACCTGCACCTTGCAGTGAAGCAGGGCGGAAAGTGGATCGATCCCATGTCTGTCATCACACCTGCCGAGTAAGAGGGAAGCAGATATTTATAAGCCGCTCACATGGCGGCTTTACATACATTTTACATTTATTTGCCGCAGTTTTTACAATTCCTTGCCGATAATACGCAAAATCTACAAAAAATAAATAGTTGCATAAGTTAAATTATAGATAATGGGGAATTTTAAAAAATATATAAAAACCACTGTACATTTTGTGAAAAATCCTGTATAATGAAATTGTTTGACAAAATGGCTGAATTTAAAAGACAATAAAGAAAGATTGTCAATTTTTACAGGAGAAAAGCTATGACGATTTATAATGTTCTTGATATGCTGGGCGGACTTGCCCTGTTCCTTTTCGGAATGCACATTCTGAGTGGAGCTCTTGAAAAACTGGCAGGCGGTAATCTTGAGCGCTGGCTTGAGAAACTTACCAGCAATCCTGTTAAGGGCGTTTTGCTTGGTGCGGGCGTTACTGCTCTGATCCAGTCCTCTGCGGCTACCACCGTAATGCTGGTTGGCTTTGTAAACTCAGGTATTATGAAGCTGGCACAGGCTATTGGCGTTATCATGGGTGCGAATATCGGTACAACAGCCACTGCATGGCTGCTGAGCCTTTCTTCCATCAGCGGAAGCGGCATCCTTAATCTTTTCAAGCCCACCACCTTTACACCTATACTCGCTGTGATAGGTATTGTTCTGGTAATGTTCATAAAGTCTGACAAGAAGAACACTCTCGGACTTGTTTTTCTGGGCTTCGCTACATTGATGTTCGGTATGTCAGCAATGTCTGCCGCTGTTAAACCTCTTGAGGGTAATGAGCAGTTCTGTAGCATAATGACTGCATTCTCCAATCCCATCCTTGGCGTTATCGTGGGTGCTCTTATGACTGCTGCTTTACAGTCGTCGTCTGTTTCTGTCGGTATCCTGCAGTCGCTTTCAAATGCAACAGGCGGTATTACTTATGCTATTGCACTTCCCATCGTTCTCGGTTCCAACATTGGTTCTTGTGTTACAGCGATGATATCTTCCATAGGTGCGAACAAATCCGCAAGACGTGTTGCGATAGTTCATCTATTCTTCAACATTATCGGAACACTGCTCTTCCTTTCACTGTTCTATCTGCTCAATGCATTCTTGCACTTTACATTCTTAGATGATGTGCTTAATTCCACAGGTATCGCAGTTATCCATACAGTATTCAATGTGCTTGCAACTTCTGCGTTCCTGCCATTTACAAAGCAGATCGAAATGCTTGCCTGCCGTGTTATCAAGGATGACCCCAACGAGGAGAATACACAGATACTGCTGGACGAGCGTCTGCTGAAGACACCCTCCGTTGCTATAGAGCAGTGCAGAAGCGTTGCTATCAGAATGGCAAAGCTCACACGCAAAACCATACTCAGCTCTCTTGATATCCTTGAGAATTACGATCAGAAGAGGACGATGGAGATCGTTGAGAACGAGCATACTATAGATATCTTCGAGGATAAGATCGGCTCTTATCTGCTGAAGATAAGCTCCAAGGATCTTTCCGAGCATGACAGTAAGGTGGTTACCAAGCTGCTTCATACCATCGGTGACCTTGAGCGAATCTCTGACCATGCCGTAAACGTTGTTGAGGCTGCTGAGGAGATGTATCAGAAGAAGATCAAGTTCTCCGATGAGGCTTCTGCTGAGATAGGCATTATCAAGGCTGCTGTTGCGGAGATACTGGACAAGGCTATCGAGGCGTTTATCAACTACGATATCTCTCTTGCAAAGGAAGTTGAGCCGCTGGAGGACGTTATTGACGAGCTGCGTACAGATCTCAAGATGCGCCATATCGAGCGCCTGCGTGAGGGCAAGTGCACTATCGAGCTGGGCTTCATCCTTACAGACCTGCTCACGAACCTTGAGCGTGTATCGGATCACTGCTCCAACATTGCGGTGTGCATGATCCAGGTCAAGGAGAACAACATGGATACTCACGAGTACATGACAGAGCTGAAGCGCTCCGAGGATTCCGAGTTCGTGAAAGCTCTCAACGAATACAAGCAGAAGTATACGCTTCCTGCTGCCGAAGCATAATATAAAAGCCCGAGATCTCTCGGGCTTTTTTGCTGCCTGTGGGCGGCTCATATTCCCAGCAGTGTTCCGATGAATACGGCTGTAATGAATATGGGTGCTATCCATTTAACAATAAATTCAAAGCTGCGGCGGCGCTTAAAGGTGCCGCTTTCTGCTATCTCGTCCGAGAGCACTTTCGGTCCTGCTATCCAGCCGATGAATATGCAGGAAATAAGCGCCACCAGCGGAGTGATAACAGAGTTGCCTGCGTAGTCCATGAAATCAAGTATCGCCATTCCGAACGGGCGGATATCACGCCATATACTGTATCCCAGAGCAGACGGAAGCCCCAGAACAAAAAGCACTACCGCCATGGTGAGGACGGCGTTGCGGCGCTTCATACCGAAATGCTGTATCAGGTTTGCAACGTTCACCTCCATCATGGATATGGCAGAGGAGAGCGCCGCGAAGAACACCAGTATAAAGAATACAGCGCCGACAAAGTCGCCAAGCGGCAGGGCGGAGAATACCTCGGGCAGCGTGCGGAAGATGAGCCCAGGGCCTGCTGTGAGCGCAGAGCTTTCGCCGCCTGCCACTGCAAACAGCGCAGACATCACGATAAGTCCGCTGAGGAAAGCAACGCCCAGATCAAACAGCTCTATCTGCTTAACGGAGCTTTCTATGCTGTCCTGCTTGCGTAGATATGAGCCGAAAGTCACCATGATGCCGCTTGCAAGTGACAGGGAATAGAACATCTGTCCCGTGGCGGCAAGCACTGTTTTAAAGGAGAATTTCGATATATCGGGTGTGAGGTAGTAGGCTACTCCGTCCATTGCTCCGTCAAGAGTGAGCGTATATGCGGCTACTGTGACAGCCAGAAGAATTAGCGCAGGCATCAGGAAGCGGTTTGCCTTTTCGATGCCGCTGCGTACTCCCAGCATGAGTATTACGGCAGATATAAACAGGAATATGAGCTGATAGATGATAGGCTCTGCAGTGCGCGAGGTGTAATCTGTGAAAAACTGCGGCTGTGACGCAGCGGCGCTTTCGCCCGTGCAGAAAAGTACAGCGTATTTCAGCACCCAGCCGCCTATAACACAGTAATACGGAAGCGTTATCAGCGTTACGATGGCAGTAAGCCAGCCGATGAAGCCGCCGCGTTTGTCTATTACGGCGTAGGCGTCAAGGCTGGACGCGGAGGTCTTTCTGCCTATGGCTATCTCCAGCGACATTATAGGAAATCCGAACAGCAGCGTAACTGCAATATAAACAAGCAGGAAGATGCCGCCACCGTATTCTGCTGCGAGGAACGGAAATCTCCATATATTGCCCAGACCAACAGCAGAGCCTGCGGCTGAAAGCACAAATCCCAGTTTGTTTGAAAATGTCGGTTTACTCATATTATTAATTCTCCGCGAATACTTATTTAATCATAATGTTTGTAAGCATTGCGTAAATATTCGTTTTGTTGACAAAATACAAAAGAAATGCTATACTTTTTACATCACTATAACAGATATCACGGAGGTAATATTTTATGAAAGTTCTTCTTGTAAACGGTAGCCCTCATGAAAAGGGCTGTACATATACTGCGCTGTGTGAAGCGGCAAAGGAGCTGGAGGCAAACGGTATCGATACGGAGATAGTGTGGATAGGCAGCAAGCCTGTTTCGGGATGTATCGGCTGCGGTGCGTGCCGCAAGCTGGGACATTGCTGTATCGATAACGATACTGTGAATCCGTTTGTGGAGCAGGCAAGGGGCGCGGATGGCTTTATCTTCGGCTCGCCTGTGCATTTCGCTTCGGCCGGCGGCGCAATAACCGCATTCATGGACAGAGCGTTCTATTCGGGTAAATCTGCGTTCATGGGCAAGCCTGCAGCGAACATAGTAAGCTGCCGCAGAGGCGGAGCGTCTGCTGCTTTCGATCAGCTCAACAAGTATTTCACCATCAGCAGCATGCCTGTGGTATCCTCGCAGTACTGGAATCAGGTGCATGGCAACAGCCCTGCAGAGGTGCTTCAGGATGAGGAGGGCATCCAGACCGTCCGTGTTCTGGCTAAGAATATGGCATGGCTGCTGAAATGTATCGAAGCAGGCAAGGCGCAGGGCATAGACTTCCCTGAGCCTGAAAAGCCCATCAGAACAAGCTTTATCAGATAAGGATGTGTATGCTCAGCAGAAAAAAAGGAGGATGTTCGCGATGAAATTATACGCTTATGATCTGGCTATCAATTTAGCAGCACAGGTGTTTGTGCTTTTTGGCGGCGTGCTTGTGCTCATTTTCAGCGGACCTGTCGGACTTGTCGGATGGGGGATATTTGTTGTGATATATTCGTTCATCCTTGCAAAAATGCTGCAGAGCTGCATGAAAAAGGGCGCAGCGTTCAAGCGTTATTTCATTACCGTTATGCTGCCTGTGAATATAATTGCATTGCTGGTGGCGTGCCCCTTTGTTGTTGTAGGTATATCGCAGCTTTATATCGTGGACAACATTCCCATAAGCATGAATATTATGACGGGTCTGGTGATATTTCTGGGCTCTGCGGTGATATCCCTGCTGGCTGTCCTGTGGAGTAAATTTGTTTTCAGACAGGATTGATTGATTTAAATAACAAAAAGCGTTCTGATGGAACGCTTTTTTATATATCTATGCTGAGCGAAAAAGATTTCACCCTATAATCGGGCAGCAATCCGCGAAAGCGAAGCGGTTTTGCGAAGCAAAATCGGTTTTCCATAAGGGAAAACCGAAGCTGAGCTTTTGCCAGTTAAAAAGGCATCCCTAATGGGATGCCTTTTTAAACTCTGGTGCAGGTGAAGGGACTTGAATTCGATAGTGCAAATATTGTATCTATCCCTAGCTTGCTGTAACCTCACAACAAAGCCATTCTGTCTTGCGGTAACTTTTAATTTATTCACTATCTTTTGTGCCTTTTTTAAAATTAAAGGACAAAGATTGGACAAAACAATTGACGAAATGACAATGTTGCTATCACATCAATTGCTCATTCATCAAACTATATTATATTCCGAATAATTCAAAATGATATGTTTTGGAATGAAACTATATTTTAATACAGACGATACAAGCACACGATATGTTTTCGTGTGCTTTTTATATATAAAAACTGTTAATTGTCCCGAAAATTTGTTGAAATAGCACGAGAAATGTGTTATAATTAACTATGTATAATTATCTACGGAGGTAAACTATGCTTACAGGCGAACTGAAAAATAAAATAGATTCGATATGGGAGATGTTCTGGACAGGTGGCATCACTAATCCGCTTGATGTAGTCGAGCAGATGACATATCTCATGTTCATACATGATCTCGACGAGGCTGACACCAAAAAGGCAAAGAGCAGCGTAATGCTTGGAATAGAGCACAAAAGCGCCTTCGAGGGTCACGAGCAGTACAAGTGGTCTGTATTCCGTGATCTGCCCGCTGAGAAGATGTACGACCTCATGCAGACGGAGATATTCCCCTTTATCAAGAACCTCCATGGCAATAAGGAAAGCACATATTCCAAATATATGAGCGATGCAATCTTCAAGATACCCACGCCTCAGCTGCTTTCCAAGATCGTTGACGCTCTGGACGGACTTTATATTGATATGTCCAAGCAGATCGAAGCCGACACCAAGGGCGATGTGTATGAGAGTCTGCTTGCAAAGCTCTCCACGGCTGGCGTAAACGGACAGTTCCGCACACCGCGTCACATTATCCGCATGATGGTGGAACTTCTCGACCCCAAGCCCGATGATATGATATGTGACCCTGCTTGCGGTACATCTGGATTCCTTGTAGCGGCTGGTGAGTATCTCAAAGAGAAGTATCACGATGAAATTATGTACAACCGTGAGAAGAAAGAGCATTACAACAACTCTATGTTCTACGGCTACGATATGGACAGAACTATGCTGCGTGTCGGTGCAATGAATATGATGACCCACGGCGTTGACAATCCTAATATTGACTACCGCGACAGCCTTTCCGAGCAGAATACCGATACAAACAAGTATTCTATTATTCTCGCAAATCCGCCGTTCAAGGGCAGCCTTGACGCCGATACAGTTTCGCCCGATCTTCTCAAGGTCTGCAAGACCAAAAAGACCGAGCTGCTTTTCCTTGCACTGTTTCTGCGTATGTTAAAGGTGGGTGGTCGCTGTGCGTGTATAGTTCCTGATGGAGTGCTGTTCGGCTCGTCCACGGCTCACAAGGCTATCCGCAGGGAACTTATCGAAAACCACCGCCTTGAAGCTGTAATTTCTATGCCCAGCGGCGTTTTCAAGCCCTATGCGGGAGTTTCCACAGGTATTCTTATCTTTACAAAGACAGGCCACGGCGGCACGGATAATGTGTGGTTCTATGATATGCAGGCGGACGGCTTCAGCCTTGACGACAAGCGCACCGCTGTTACGGAGAATGATATCCCCGATATTATCGAGCGTTTCCGTAATATGGACGGAGAATCTGACAGACAGCGCACGGACAAGTCTTTCCTTGTGCCTAAGGATGAGATAGTAGGACACGACTACGACCTTTCCATAAACAAGTATAAAAAAGTGGAGTACAAGCCCGTTGAGTACCCCTCAACGCAGGAGATAATGGCAGACCTCAGAGAGTTGCAGAAGCAGATTGATGAGGGACTTGCTGAGTTGGAGGGGATGTTGAATGAGTAAGGTAAGGTTAGGAGATTTGTTTTCTATTAGTTCTGGCGGAACACCAAATAAAAAGAATCCTGAATATTATATAAATTGAGATATTCCATGGATAAAAACTGGTGACTTAAAAGGTAAATATATATCAAATGAAATTGAATATATCACAGAAGATGGATTAATCAATAGTTCTGCTAAAATCTTTCCTCGTAACACAGTCTTAGTCGCTATGTACGGAGCAACCATCGGCGCATGTTCCATTCTTCCATTTGATGCTTCGACAAATCAAGCATGTGCAGCATTTCTACCAAACGATAGAGTAATCCCTGAATACTTATATTATTTCTTATGCAGTAAAAAAGAGAAATTTATACAAGATGGAGTTGGTGGAGCACAGCCTAATATTTCGGCAGGTTATTTAAAAAAAGTTGAAATCGAAGAATTATCACTTAATCAACAAAAACAAATCGCCGCAACGCTTGACAAGGTGACCGACCTTATAAACAAACGCAAGCAGCAGCTTGAAAAACTGGACGAGCTTGTCAAAGCACGGTTTGTTGAGATGTTTGGCGGAATAAGTGATAGTAAAAGGTATCCATATAAAGCGGTTAAGGAATTGACCGATGTTATTAGTGGTGGTACACCAAGTAGAGAAGTAAGTGAATATTGGGAAGGTGGAACTATTCCCTGGGTTAAGACTACTGAGTTGCAGAACAACATCATTACAGAAATAGACGAGTATGTTACAGAAGCAGGGTTGGATAATTCTTCGGCAAAACTCGTTCCAGCGGGTACTGTATTGATAGCGATGTATGGACAGGGTAAAACACGTGGAATGACTGGCTATTTAGGAGTAGAAGCATGTACAAATCAGGCGTGTGCTTGTATTTTGCCCTCGGATAGTATCAACCAAAGGTTTTTATGGAAGTTCTTTGTGCTATCCTATGATAATTTGCGTGATATGGCAAAGGGCGGAAACCAACCGAACTTGAATGGAAATATTATTAAAAACTATCCTGTTCTTTGTCCACCAAGAGAATTACAAGAGCAGTTCGCAGCCTTTGTAGAAAAAACCGACAAATCAAAACAGCAAATCCAACAGAGCCTTGAAAAGCTTGAAACACTGAAAAAATCCCTTATGCAGGAATACTTTGGATAGTAGAGGAGGATAAATGGATAAGTTTATTATTAAACCAAGCATAGAGCCTACAAATGATTATGATAAGGCGAAAAACGATTTGCTTATAGCATATCAATCTTTTGATAAGCTATCCCTTGATGAAAAAAAGAGATTAGCGAATGAATTGACGAAACTTCCGTTTATAAGCGATTTAATTGATACACTAATAAACAGCAGGTGATTTAATGAGCAATAAATCTAGTAATAATCAATATAATGAATGCCAATCCCCTCATATCGTTTGGTATGCAATAATACATCAAATGACCAATATTAAAGAACAGCTATTGATATTATTGGCTTATGTTGATAATATTCATAATTTTTCTAACAATACTGTGTTATTGTCTTTTTGGAATACAACAATATCGTCTGTTCTGGAAACTGTAATTATGGCTTATGCAAGATTATTTGATAATAGTTCAACATTTGATAAAGAAAATTGCAGCATTGCTCAGCTTAATAATCTTATCAAAAATGATAAAACACTTTCTGATGAAAAAAGAATTCTCTTGCAGGAAAAGTTTTCTATATTTGAGAATACTAATGCCAATATTAAAAAGATAATCCATGATTATCGATGTAAAAGATTTGCACATAACGACTTAGAAATTACGTTTTATCAATGTGGCGATGATTTGCCATTGGATGCATTATGTGATTTATATTCTTCAATTATGGATTTGATGAGATTTTGTGGTCAGCACTTAATCGGTGCAACTGGCAAGATCACTGACATCTATAATGAACGGACAAAATATAGTATTGTATTTGAAACAATGCTAAAACCGTACACAGAGGAGTGACAAAATGACCAACTTCGACTTCCTGAAAAACGAGCCGCAGTTCGACAGCTTTGCTGACGCTGCGATAGTTGCCGAAAAGCTATACAATATCGACGCGGCTGCCTGTGCGCTCAATGTAAGAAAGGCGGCGGAGTTTGCAGTAAAGTGGATGTATTCCGTCGATGCTGCGCTTGAAAAGCCGTATCAGGATAACTTTGCAAGCCTTATCAGTACGCTTGATTTCAAAGACCTTGTTGGCGATACCATGTCAAAGCGGCTGGAATTTATCAGAACCGTAGGAAATACAGCGGCGCATACCTCAAAGAAGATAAAGCCCGAGCAGGCACAGCTTGCGCTGGAGCATTTGTTCTATTTCCTTGATGAGGTCGCATACTGCTATGCCGCCGAATATACCGAGCAGAAATTTAATGCCGATCTGCTGAAAGCCGTTCCTGCTGAACCTGTAAAGCCTGTTGACTACGAGCTTTCCCTTGAAAAGCTGAAGGCAGAGAACGAGGCTCTGCGTGAGGAACTCACCCAGAGGCGACAGGAGCAGGCTCCTACCTATGTGGAAAAGCCACTTGACCTTTCCGAGTACAAGACCCGCAAGATCTACATCGACACTATGCTTGCAGACGCAGGCTGGACAGAGGGCAAGGACTGGATAAACGAGTTCGAAGTCGAGGGAATGCCCAACAAGAGTGGTCTCGGCTATGCGGATTATGTGCTTTTCGGTGACGATGGCAAGCCGCTTGCTGTAATCGAGGCGAAAAAGACCTGCGTTGATGTGGCGGTAGGTCGTCAGCAGGCGAAGCTGTATGCGGATATGCTGGAGAAGAAGTTCGGCAGACGCCCGATAATCTTCCTCACCAACGGCTTTGACACGAAGATATGGAACGACAACTATTACCCCGAGCACAGGGTCAGCGGAGTTTACTCCAAGCGTGACCTTGAAAAGGAATTCAACAAGCTGACTTTGCGTAGCCGCCTTGATAATGTCCGCATTAACGACGATATTTCGGGACGCTACTATCAGAAAGAGGCAATTAAGGCTGTCTGCCGTGCTTTCGATGATGAGAATCGCAGAAAGGCTCTGCTGGTCATGGCGACAGGCTCAGGCAAGACGAGAACTGTCATCTCTATAGTTGATGTGCTTATCCGTCACGGCTGGGTGAAGAATGTGCTGTTCCTCGCTGACCGCACCAGCCTTGTAACTCAGGCGAAGCGTGCGTTTGTGAATCTGCTGCCTAATCTCTCGGTGGTTAATCTCTGCGAGGATAAGGCGAACTACAACGCTAGAGGTGTGTTCTCTACCTATCAGACGATGATGAACTGCATCGACGAAACCAAGGACGAGAACGGCGGCAAGCTCTACACTGTGGGACATTTTGATCTCATCATTTGCGACGAGGCACACCGCAGTATTTACAATAAATACAGGGATATCTTCAACTATTTTGACGCTCATCTTGTGGGTCTTACCGCAACGCCCAAGGACGAGATCGACAAGAATACTTATGGCATATTCGAGCTTGAAAGCGGAGTACCCACCTACGGCTATGAGCTTGCTCAGGCGGTGCAGGACGGCTATCTTGTGGACTTTATGACAGTGGAGACATCGCTGAAGCTGATGGAGCAGGGCATTGTCTATGATGACCTTTCTGACGAGGACAAGGCTGCTTATGAGGAGCTTTTTGCAACTGAGGACGGAGATATTCCCGAATCTATCGACAGCTCTGAACTAAATAAACGTATCTTCAATGAGGATACTATCAGGCAGGTGCTTTCTATCCTTATGGAAAAGGGTATCAAGGTGGATTATGGCAACAAGATAGGCAAGACCATCATCTTCGCAAAGAGCCACAAGCACGCTGAGAAGATATGCGAGATATTCGGCAAAGAATATCCCAAGTACAAAAATGGCTTCTGTCGTGTAATCGACAATCAAACTAAATATGCTCAGAGCCTTATCGACGAGTTCTCCGACCCGAAGAAAATGCCGCAGATCGTGGTTTCGGTTGATATGATGGATACGGGAATCGACGTTCCCGAGGTCGTTAATCTTGTTTTCTTCAAGAAGGTACTCAGCAAGGCGAAGTTCTGGCAGATGATAGGCAGAGGAACAAGACTTTGTCCTGGGCTTCTTGACGGAGCTGATAAGGACAAGTTTTATATCTTTGATTTCTGCGGAAACTTCGAGTTCTTCCGTCTGAACGATAAGGGCAGAGAGGTTCCTACTACGCTTTCAGTTCAGCAGCGTATCTTCAATCTGAAAACTCAGATGGTTTATAAGCTGCAGGATCTTGCGTATCAGACTGATGAGCTTATCGCATTCAGAAACGAGTTTATTAACGATATCATCAGCAAGGTCAAGGAGCTGAACAAGGATAATTTCGCAGTAAAACAGCACCTCAGATATGTGGAGCTTTATTCAGACAGAAAGAGCTTTGATTCGCTTGTGCCGATGGATCTTCAGCAGCTTGAAACGGAGATTGCTCCGCTGATACTTCCCTACGAGGACGAAATATGTGCAGTGCGTTTCGATGCACTGATGTATGCAATAGAGCTTGGCTATATCACAGGCAATAAGTACACCCGTGGTATAGGTGATCTTATGGGCAAGGTGCGTGCTGTGGCAAAGGTCGGAACTATCCCTGCGGTAGTCGCTCAGAAGGAGTTTATCAATCAGCTGTTGAATACTACATATATAGAAACGGCTGGTATAAATGAATTTGAGACGATCAGAGAAAAGCTGCGTGATCTTATAAAGTACATACCCATCAAGGAATATCCTGTTTATAATACGAACTTCGATGATGATATCCTTTCGATGGAGTGGAAGGAATCCGATCTCAGCAGCAATGACCTTGAGAATTACAGAATGAAGGTAAACCACTATATCCGTCAGCACATGGATAACGAGGTAATAGCAAAGCTGCACACAAACCAGCCGCTTACTCATGCGGATGTTGATGAACTGGAAAAGATCCTCTGGTCGGAGCTTGGCTCGAAGGAGGATTATCAGAGCGAGTATCAGGATAAGCCTCTTGGCGAACTGGTGCGTGAGATAGTTGGACTTGATATGAATTCCGCAAAGGAAGCATTCTCAAAGTACCTCAACGACGTAAATCTTGATGACAGGCAGATCTATTTTGTAAATCAGATAATCAACTACATCGTTCAGAACGGCATAATGAAGAACCTTGCGGTGCTTCAGGAGGCTCCGTTTACTGATAAGGGTGATGTGGCTGACCTGTTTGCGGAGGATACAGTTATCTGGATGGATATTATGAAGGTTATTAAGTCTATCAATGCTAATGCTTTGATTGCGGCATAAATAATATGATAACAAAACGGCATCGTAATATGATGCCGTTTTTTGTTTACATAATTAAATAACGGAGGTAATTTGTCAATGGCAGCAATAAGAAAACGAGGTACATCATATGAAATACGGGTAAGTATGGGATATGATTTAAGTGGTAATCAGGTAGTGAGATACAAAACCTGGAAACCGAAAAAAGGAATGACAAAGAAACAGATCGAGAGCGAGTTGAATAAGCAGGTTGTACTGTTTGAAGAACAATGTCAACGAGGTATTATACCGTGCAATATAAAATTTGAAGAATTTGCAGAACGCTGGTTAAGTGAATATGCAAGAGTCAATCTGAAAAACACTTCATATCAAAAGCTGAAAAATATGACAACAAGAATATATCCTGCTTTCGGTCATCTCAAAATGGATAGAATTACTCACGGTCAAATTCAGGCTTTTATTGATGATTTATCAAAGAATGGCAGGAATATGATAAACGGTGAGCCACTTTCAAGAAAGACAGTTGTTCACCACCTCAACTTTTTATCCGATGTATTCACATACGCAGTAAGAATGAATATGCGTGAAAACAATCCTTGTGCTAATATTGTAGTTCCGAAAGGAACAAAAAAGGAAAAAGAAATCTACACGGTTGAAGAAATGCGGGAGCTTTTCAAATATATCAATCAGTATGCTCCAATAAAATATAAAGCGTTTATGACTCTTGCCGTATATGGAGGATTTCGTAATGCTGAGCTTATGGGCTTGGAGTGGAAAGACATTGATTGGGAAGATAAGATAGTCAGCGTTGTACGAACATCTAACTATACAGTTACAGACGGTTGCTATACTGATACACCCAAAACAGAAAGCTCAATACGATCCTTAAAACTTCCTGACAATGTGTTTGATGTTCTCTATCAGTTGAGAGAAGAACAGCTTGAACGCAAAGCGGAACTAGGTAATAAGTGGGTGGACAGCGACAGGTTATTTGTTACAGGTATTGGAAAGCCGTTACACAAAGGTTCCCCCTACAAGTGGCACAAGGAATTTACCGAGCGACACGGCTTGAAGTTTTGCGATATACATTCACTACGACATTTCAATGCCACAGCACTAATTAACGCAGGTATTGACATTGCAACTATATCAAGTGCTTTAGGACATTCAAGTACAAGCACAACAATGAGTATTTATTGTCACGCATTTAAAAAAGCACAAGCAAAAGCCTGTGATGCAATAGCAGCAGTTATCAATTTAGATGGAAATACGACCTGAAAGATACAGTAAGATACGGCAAGATATAATAATTTACGCAAAGATACAACAAACTCATAAGTGGCAAATAAATGGCAAAACGAAGAAATTCAACCCTTTTTCGCAAAAAGAAAACCCCGCAAATGGCTCTGTTATGCCATTTGCGAGGTTTTGATCTGGTGCAGGTGAAGGGACTTGAACCCCCACGACCTTGCGATCACTAGCACCTGAAGCTAGCGCGTCTGCCGATTCCGCCACACCTGCATATTTATATGTCATTTCTGACAACGTATATATTTTATCACGTCAGCACTGATTTGTCAATAGGTTTTTGAAAATTTTTTGAGAATTTTTCGTTTTTCTTGACGAATAGTACGTATAGTAGTATAATTAAAGGGTAACTTGGCGATCTGATGAACGAAAGGGGACAGTGCAATGAAGCGATTTATCAGAGCTACCTGGATATTTTACCCGCTGATACTGGCGGCGCTGATGTATTTTCTGCTGCCGTTGTTTCCGTCGTTCACTGAATATATCGTTTCGCGAGGGCTTTTCAAGATAGTTACTGTGCCTGTGGGATTTATCACATCGCTGCTGCCGTTTTCTCTGACAGAGCTGCTTGTTATAATTTCCGTTCCGCTGGTGATACTTCTGATAGTAATGTTCGTCATCAGCATGAGGCGCAGCTCTTCAAAAAAGAAAACGGCGCTCAGGGCAGGACGTTTCCTTTGCGGGTTTGTATCGTTTGCTCTGCTTATGTATATGATATGCCACGGCGGTAATTATTACCGTTATAATTCGGCGCAGCTGCTGGGGCTGGACACCTCCCAGAAAACACCCGAACAGCTCCTGCAGGTGTGCCTGTATCTGGGTGAAAAGGCTGCTGAAGCGCGTGAGGAGCTGCCTACCGATGAAAACGGACTGGTAAAGCTGCCCGAGGATATCTATACCGAGCTTGAGCGCACCTCCAGCGGCTATGAGCCGTTGGTGGAGGAGTACCCCTGGCTGTGGACGAGCGTAAGCCGCCAGAAGCCTGTGCTGCTTTCCTATTACTGGTCGTACACGGGAATAGTTGGAATGTATTTCCCGTTCTTTGCGGAGTGTAATGTGAATATAGAACAGCCCGATTATGGAATTCCTTTTACGGCGGCGCATGAATCGGCACATTCCCGAGGAATAGCCTTTGAGGATGAGTGTAATTTCTACGCGTTCCTATCCTGCATAAACAGCGAATATCCTGAGTTCCGTTATTCGGGATACATGGAGGCGTTCATGTACTGCTCCAATGCGCTTTTTGACTATGATATAGAAATGTGGGAGCAGACCAGGTATGTGGTAACAGATGGCATGAAAGCCGATTTTGCGGCAAATAATGATTACATAGAGCGATTTGCAACACACGTTATCGAGGGCCCCGGGGATATCGAGATAAACCCCTGGGAGGTCGGCGGAGAGTTCAACGATACATTCCTTGAGGTGCAGGGCGTTGAGGACGGCTCGCTCAGCTATGACAGGGTGACGGAGCTTATCCTTGCTTACTATTATACGGAATAAACCAACGAGGTAAAGATATGATAGGTACGATAGTCAATACAGGTACGATACTTCTCGGCTCGCTGCTGGGCGGTCTGCTGAAAAAGGGTATAAAGGATAAATACCGCGACGCGTTATATAATGCAATGGGACTTGCGGCGATAGGTATAGGAGTGAACTCCATCTGTACAAATATGTCGAACAGTGCATATCCCGTGCTGTTTATAGTGAGTCTTGCACTGGGAAGTCTGCTGGGTAATATCATTGATCTGGATGGCAGGTTCAACGGGCTTGTGGGTAAGTTCTCCAAATCAGATCTTGGACAGGGGCTTTCCACGGGGATCCTGATGTTCTGCATTGGAACGCTCTCCATCCTCGGGCCTATAAACGCACGCCTCAACGGAGATCATACATATCTCTTCACCAATGCCACGCTGGATCTTGTCACATCCATGGCGCTTGCGTCCACCTACGGCTTCGGCATGATGGCAGCTGCGCCTGTGCTGTTTTTGTGGCAGGGTGCTATATATCTCTGTGCGGGCTGGCTTGAGCCTGTTCTCAGCGGCGGACTTATGACCGAGATAACGCTGGTGGGCGGTTTCCTTATTGCGGCTTCAGGCATATCCATCCTTGGGCTGAAGAATATGAAGACTATTAATATGCTCCCTGCGCTGTTTGTTCCGCCGATATGGTTCGTTATCATAACTTTATTAGGCATTTAATATAAAACATTTATAATTTAATCAGTTTTGTTTCACACTATTAACACAAATGGGGATTATACTTTAAGCATTGAAGCAAGACATCCTGTAATGAAAGGAAAAGATATATGTACGATAACAATTTCAATAACGAACAGCATCAGGGCTACTACCCCAATACTGTCCCCCAGACATATCAGCAGCCGCCTGTTCAGCCGCAGCTGCAGGCTCAGCCCAGAAAAAAGCACAGCACGATGAAAGTGCTCGCGCTTATCATGGCGGTCGTGGTAGTTGGCGGCGGTGCGGGCTTTGGCGGCTCTTATGTAGCGGCGAAGCTTGCAGGCAGCAGCGTGGTCTCCTCTCAGGACGGCGGAAGCAATTCCTCTCATGGAAGCAGCAATGATAAGGAAAGCGACGCAGAAAGCAATAGCGGCAATGTAAAGCCCGCTCCGGATGTAAGCAACACCAATAAGCCTACTCTGGATGAGATGCAGTCGGGCGCAACGGTATCTCACAATATAAGCACCGAAACAGAGTTCAATTCTGACGGAACATTTTCCTATACACGCGATCTTGTATCGGCTGTGCGTGATTCCATCGTATACATCGAGGTTTACACCAAGATGTACATGAATGCCGATGAAGCATACGGTGCAGGCAGCGGAATCATCATATCCAGTGACGGATATATCATCACAAACGCCCATGTCGTTGATGATATGGATAAGTTCGTGGTGCACGTTACAACTACCGATCCTGTTGAGGGCACAGGTGTTGTTGATGAATATGAGGCAACCTTAGTGGGCAGCGATACCGATACCGACCTTGCGGTCATCAAGATAGAGGCGGAGGGACTTCAGTCAGCGGTGCTCGGCAATTCCGATGAGCTGCATCTTGGCGATGATGTGGTGGTAATAGGAAATCCGATGGGCCTTGAGACTTCTGTTACAAAGGGAATCGTTTCAGGTCTGAACAGGCAGCTTTATTCCAGCGAGCGTTCTCTTTCCAGCATCCAGACTGACGCTGCTATCAACAGCGGTAACTCGGGCGGTGCGCTGTTCAATATGTACGGCGAGGTAGTGGGCGTTGTAAATGAGAAGCTCATCAGCAATTACGCTGAGAACGTGGGCTTTGCCATCACCATCAACGAGGCTAAGTACGTCATCGATGACCTTATCTCCATGGGCTATGTTACAGGCAGACCTATCCTTGGTGTGACCTGCCTTGAGGTGAGCGAGTACGTTGCGGCTATCCAGGGAATGCATCCCGGTCTCTATATCACCGAGATAAATAAGGATCTTGCCATTGCAGACAGCGAGCTTGTGGTAGGCGATACCATCGTAGCGGTAGAGGGTCAGCCTGTTACCAATGTAAGCCAGGTGAGCGAGATACTCCGCGATATGAAGCCGGGCGATGTGGTTGAGGTCACCGTAGTGCGTGTTGACGCTATCGGCAGGGACAAGGAGATAACCTTTGATGTTGAGCTTTCCGAGTACAGCGGAAGCTAAAATATGTATTCTGATACGGGCAGCGCGATCTGCCCGTATTTTTTATTGCAGAGCTATTGAATAAAGCGGAATTATGTGATAAAATGTAAATATGGTTTTTCAGAAAAAACAGAAAGGAAATATTATCATGACAGCTTTCACCACAGCAGATATCCTCCTCCCTAAGCTCAGTGCGGAGGAAATGACAAAGTGGGCGGTAGTAGCCTGCGATCAGTACACCAGCGAGCCTGCATACTGGGAAAAGACAGCTCAGATAGCAGGCGATTCTGCATCTGCTCTGAAGCTCATTCTGCCTGAGGTCTATCTTGAGGCAGCGGACGCTGAGCAGCGTATCACTGCTATCAACGCCACCATGCAGGAGTATCTTGCAAAGGGTATCTTCAATGAGTACAAGGATTCCCTGATACTTACCGTCCGCACTCAGGCAGACGGCAAGGTTCGTACAGGTCTTGTGGGCGCTATCGATCTTGAGCAGTATGACTACAACAAGGGCAGCACCTCTCAGGTGCGCGCTACTGAAGCAACTGTAGCCTCCCGCATCCCTCCGAGAGTGAAGATACGCCGTGATGCGGCACTGGAGCTTCCGCATATCATGATACTTATCGATGATGTGAAAAAGACAGTGATAGAGCCGCTTGAAGCGCGTATCGATACGCTTGAGAAGCTGTATGATTTCGAGCTCATGCAGAACGGCGGCAGACTTGCAGGTTATCTTGTAAACGGTGATGATGCTAAGGCTGTATTTGCTGCACTGGACGCTCTGGCAGACAAGGCGGATTTCAATAACCGCTATGGTCTCAGCGGTCAGGAGGTGCTCCTCTACGCTATGGGCGACGGTAATCACTCTCTGGCTACCGCAAAGGCTTGCTATGAGGAGAAAAAGGCGGCAGGCTCACCCGATACCGCACTTGCACGCTATGCGCTGGCAGAGGTGGTGAACCTCCACAGCCCTGCTCTGGAGTTTGAGGCTATCCACCGTGTTATAGTTGATGTGGATACAGATAAGCTGATGGCGGAGATGACCGAGGCACTTGGCCTTGTAAAGGGCACAGACGGTCAGGCATTTACCATCGTTCTGAACGGTACAGAGGAGAGCTACACCATCACAAAGCCCACAGCAAACCTGACTGTCGGCAGCCTGCAGCAGTTCCTTGACGGATATCTGGCAGACAACAAGGGCGTTATCGATTATATCCACGGTGACGATGTGGTGAGAAGTCTTTCCGCCCCTGCAAACAGCATCGGCTTCCTGCTACATTCCATGACAAAGGATGAGCTGTTCCCCACAGTAATCAAGGACGGTGCTCTCCCCAGAAAGACATTCAGTATGGGACATGCACACGATAAGCGTTTCTACTGTGAGGCGAGGAAGATCCGCTAAAGCGACGTTATTGCGGTTTCGGAACGAAATCTCGGTCGCTCCGACCGAGAAGCAATGACGTTGCCGTTTGCGAAGCAAACCTGAGGCGAGGAAGATCCGCTGAAAGATAATTAAGAGGTAAGCATAAATGAACATGGTAAAGCTTGAGCGTATAACCGATATGCTCAGAGAGCAGGTGGAATGGGGCATCGTAAAAGGTGCCGCTGCCTGCGTGTTAAAGGACGGTCAGCCGATCTATAAGGGCTGGCATGGTATGGCTGACGAGGCGCGCAATATCCCGTGGACGGAGGATACAATCGTCCGCCTGTATTCTATGACAAAGCCCATCACTGCCGCTGCCGCAATGATACTTATGGACAGAGGTCAGCTTGATATACATGACAAGGTGAGCTGGTATCTGGAGGGCTTCAAGGATCAGAAAGTCTGGACAGAGGACGGACTTGTTCCTGTGGAGCGTGAGGTCAGCATCAAAAACCTGCTGGATATGACTTCGGGGCTCTGCTATCCCGATGACTGGTTTCCTGCAGGCAAGGAGATGTCCAAGCTGTATACAAGGCTTGATGAGGAGTACAAGGCAGGAAATCCCTCAGATACTCTGACTTATGCAAACCTTATAGGTCAGCAGCCGCTGGCGTTCCAGCCGGGTGAAAAATGGCTGTACGGCACGAGTGCGGATGTTCTCGGTGCGGTCATTGAGGTGGTGAGCAAAAAGAAGTTCGGTGATTTCCTCAGGGAGGAGATATTCGAGCCGCTGGGCATGGTGGATACGGATTTTTATGTGCCCGAGGAGAAGCTCTGCCGCTTTGCGGAGAATTATCAGCCAGAGGGTGATAAGCTCATCCCCTGCGAATGGCAGCATTTAGGTCTTACATATCTCTGCCGCAAAAAGCCTGAGTTCGAATCGGGCGGTGCAGGACTCTGCTCCACCATGAATGATTATGCGGCATTTGCGACTATGCTGATGAACAAGGGCGTATATCACGGAAGACGTATCCTCAGTGAAAACGCTGTACGTTACCTGACCACACCCCAGCTTACGGACAAACAGCAGAGCGAGCTTACATGGGACAGTATGGTCGGATATAATTACGGAAACCTCATGCGTATCTGCAAGGATGTGCGTGACGGCGCAGGTATAAGCACCTATGAGGGCGAGTACGGCTGGGATGGCTGGCTGGGCTGCTTCTTCGCAAACGATCCAAAGAACGGTTACACTTTCCTGTATTTCATCCAGCGCTGCGGCGGTCTCGGATCTAAGCCTGTCCGCATGATAAAGCAGATAGTTTATGGCGCGGAGGATTAAATTGCATAACAATACCGCCGTTTGATTTTCAAACGGCGGTTTATCTTTTTTATTCTTCCTCGCCCGAGGATACTGTGCCCTTTTCTGCGTCCATAGTGACTGCTGTGCCTGATTTAAGGATCAGTGTAGCGTTCTGGGCTCCTATTATAACAGGAATATCCAGAGCCATACCCACTATGGCTGCATGGCAGTCGGGATCGGATTCCTCTGTGATTATACCTGCGGCTGACTTCAGCAGAGGCAGGATAGCGGAGCTTGTGCGCGGTATGCAGAGTATCTGACCTGCTTCAAAGCGCTCGTGTGCTTCTTCCTCGCTGCCGCATACGCAGACCGGAGCGGTGACTGTGCCCTTGTTTACTCCTGTGCCTGTTACCAGCACATCGCCTACGATGTGTACTTTCATGAGATTTGTTGTGCCGCTTACGCCGAGAGGTACACCTGCTGTAATAACAACAAGATCGCCGTTCTTCAGCAGACCTGCCTCGCACGCCTTATGAACAGCGTGGTGGATGAGGTCATCGGTGTTGGTCATCATCTCCTCAGCCATCAGCGGAATAACGCCCCAGCTCATGTTGAGCTGACGCATTGCGGTCTCGTTGGTGGTGCAGGAGATTATGGGGCAGACAGGGCGGTATCTGGATATCATTCTTGCGGTAGTGCCTGTCTTTGTAACGGTAAGGATAGCGGTAGCGCCCAGATCCATAGCTGCGGCAACGGTGGCATGGGAGATAGCGGTGGATACATTGACGGAGCTGCGCGCCTCCAGCTTGTAAAAGCGCTTTTTGTAGTCGATCGCCTTTTCGGTGGTCTCTGCGATGAGCGCCATGGTCTTTACTGCTTCTACAGGGTGCTCGCCTGCAGCGGTCTCGCCTGAGAGCATTATAGCGGAAGTGCCGTCATAGATAGCGTTTGCAACGTCGGTGGTCTCTGCTCTTGTGGGGCGGGGATTGTGTATCATGGATTCCAGCATCTGTGTGGCGGTGATCACCTGCTTGTTAGCGTTGTAGCCCTTTTTGATGAGCATCTTCTGTATCTGGGGTATCTCCTCAAAGGGTATCTCAACGCCCATGTCGCCGCGTGCTACCATTATACCGTCTGCAACGCGCAGTATGCTGTCGATATTCTTTACGCCCTCGCCGTTTTCGATCTTTGCGATGATGCGGATATCTTCGCGGCCCTCTTCCTCCAGTATCTTGCGGACGCTGATGACATCATCGGCGCAGGTAACAAAGGATGCGGCGATGAAATCAAAGTTTTCCTTAGCCGCAAAGCGGATGTCCGAGATATCCACCTCGCTGAGATATGGCATGGAGAGCTTTACACCGGGAATATTAACGCCCTTTCTGTCAGATACCACACCGCCGCTTGTTACGGTGCATATCACATCGGCTGTACCATCGCCGTTATGGAGGATATCCGAGCAGCGCAGTGCCACGTTACCGTCATCAATGAGTATCTTTGTGCCTACGTCAATATCGTCTGCGATGTTCTTGTATGTGATGGAAACGCATTCCGCCGTGCCCTCGACCTCGCGCGTGGTGAGGGTAAAGGTGCTGCCTGTTGTAAGCTCAGGCCGTGCGCCGCCCGCAAACTTTTTCAGGCGTATCTCAGGACCTTTTGTATCAAGCAGCGTGGCAACGGGCTTGCCCATCTCCTTTGCTATGCGTACTATCTGGTCGTGTGTCTCCTTGTGGCTTTCGTGAGTTCCGTGGGAGAAGTTCTGGCGTGCTACGTTCATGCCGTTTTCTATCAGCTTGCGGAGCACCTCATCGCTTTTTGTGGCAGGGCCGAGGGTGCATACTATCTTGGTTCTTCTCATAATAGTATCCTTTCTGTGTGTCTTTACTATATCTTTGCCAAAAAAGACCGCTCTTAAACGCTGCCTGCGGGCAACGCCGCAGAGCGGTCTTTGCTTATCGTTTTAGCTGTTTTCCTTTACTGCTCTGTCTGCAGCGAGAGCCAGCGCACATTCAAGGCGCTTCTTCTGCATCTCACAGGAGAGCTTGTGGGGCTTGTTGATATCGCCCTCATAGATGAAGCTGTTTGCATTGCAGCCGCCTGAGCAGAAGAATTTCGCCCAGCAGTCGCGGCAGCCCTGCTTGCTGTAGACATGAGTTCCTGCAAAGGTATCCTTGATATCGTTGTTGAAGGTACCGTCATACAGGTTGCCCATCTTCCATTCATCTATTCCTACGAACTGGTGACAGGGGAAGATATCGCCGTTGGGAGTTACCGCAACATAATCGTTGCCGCAGCCGCAGCCGCGCAGACGCTTGATAGCGCAGGGACCCTGGTTCAGATCCACCATGAAGTGGAAGAAGTTGAACTTATCCTTTGTGCGGTTTGCCATTACCTCGCAGAGTCTGTCGTACTCGTTGAATACGCGGGGCAGATCAGCCTCTGTTATGGCGTAGGGCATCTTGAGATCTGTAACAACGGGCTCGGCAGAGAGCTGCTCAAAGCCGAGGTCTCTCATGTGCAGAACATCGTCCGTGAAGTCCATATTGTACTTTGTGAATGTTGCACGGACATAATAATCCTTGTCGCCGCGGCTTTCCACAAGCTTCTGGAAGCGGGGCACGATTATATCGTAGCAGCCCTTGCCGTTCACTGTCTTACGGATACGGTCTGTTACTTCCTTTCTGCCATCGAGGGAGAGCACGCAGTTGCTCATCTCACGGTTGATGTATTCTATCTTGTCATCTGTAAGCAGCATACCGTTTGTGGTAATGGTGAAGCGGAAGTTCTTGCCGTGCTGCTTTTCGATGGAGCGTGCGTAGTTTACTGTTTCAACAACGGTATCCCAAGCCATCAGAGGCTCGCCGCCGAAGAAGTCCAGCTCAAGATTTACACGGTCGCCAGAATTTTCGATGAGGAAATCGATAGCCTTTCTGCCTGTTTCGGGGGACATCACGCAGCGGTCGCCGCCGAAATCACCTGTTTCAGCGAAGCAGTATTCGCAGCGCAGGTTGCAGTCATGGGAAACGTTCAGGCACATGGATTTTACGGGGGACTTCATCTTTGTGTTGGTGTAGCGCTCGTAATCATCCTCTGTCAGGAGTGCGCCGTCCTTGTAGAGCTCGTAGAGCTCGGCGTAGCTCTCACGAACATCGCTTTCGGGATACTTCGAGAGCTTAGTGATGAGCTCTGCGGGACATTCCTCTGCCATGGGCGCGCTCACATGGTCAAGTATATCGAAAGCGCAGTCATCCAGCAGATGAACGCCGTTGCTGTTTACATCCAGCACGATATTGTATCCCAGCTGTTTAAACTTATGTATCATTATTGATTTACCTTTCGTTATGGAATATATGGAATATAAGAGGTCAAAAATTTTGGGCGGAACTTACCGCCCAAAATAATTTCCTTAACAAGTAAAGCCGATTACTTTACAGCCTCGCACTTCTGGTTAGCAACTGTGCAGGAGGTCTTGCAAGCAGACTGGCAGGAGGACTGGCACTTGCCGCAGCCGCCCTTAGCAGCAGTAGACTTGAGATCAGCCTTGTTGATAGTTGTGATGTGCTTCAAAAGGAACACCTCTTTCTTAAAAATGATGATTGCTCAGGGCAGAACCCTATTGCTTATTGTATAGTATAGCATACCTTGCAGGATTTTTCAAGGGGGTAAATGAATTTTTGTTCTTTCTTATACCAGTGAGCCGATGATATCCGCAGTGTAAGCGTACTCGGGAAATTCTGTGCGGATCCTGTCAGCAGCCTTTCGGCAGAAATCCTTGTGCAGCGCAGGATTATCGCGCATTGCCTGCTTCGCACCCCAGAGGTGAGTAAAGCTGTCCTGCGGGAAGAACAGGTGTTCCTTATCCAGCAGCGTCCGTATGGGAGTGCCTGTGTATTCCGCGCACATAGCCGCCATGCGCTGCTCTGCCATTACCATGTAGCAGAGTCTGTCCTCACATGGGACAGCGGATTTCATGAACGCGATAGCCTGAGAAACATAGAAATCCTTGAAATCATTATCGGGAAGATATAAAAACGCGGTGTTGATGGGCAGTATTCCTCTGCTGAACGGCGGCATTACATGGTCTTTCAGTCTGAAATATTCAAGAGGCGGATAGATATCGGGGAATAGCTCCTCGCGGTGTGCAGCGACTATCTCACGTCCCAGAGTGAGAGGCTTCCACACGATGAAATCGGTGTCTATCATAACACAGGGCGCTTCGGCTTCCCTGAGTGCGAAAAGCTTGCCGCCTGCCCAGAACATCTTCGGGTCCACACCCTCAAGGTCATCAGGGACGCATACGCGCACCTCGTCCCAGATATCAAGCAGCCCTATGCGGCGGTAATATTCCTCGCCTGCGGTATCGGTGTACAGCGATATCCTGCCGTTGTGCTTTCTCCAGCTAAGTGCGGAGAGCACGGTACAGTAAAGATCGAAATCCTCCACTGAAAAAGCTCCGCTTTTCTTTGCAAAAAACGGAGCGGTAGAGATGATATGGATAGCGTTCATATAGACCTCTCAGATCAGATGTATTCCGTAGCCGAAGCGATTGAGCGGACATACGCTCAGGCAGCGGTACATTATCTCATCGTATTCATCTGCGGTAACGGCTCTGAAGCTGCCTGCAAGAGGGAAGCCCCTGTATGAGCCCATTCCGTAGCTGATATCAAACGGGAACGAGCCGAGAGTATATCCGCGGAACGAGCCGCCGAACATGAATGAGCCGCTCAGGTATGAGCCGAAATTATATCCGAAGGAGCCGAATGCTCCTCTGTATGAGCTGAGATTATATGCTGCAGAGCCACCGCTATAGCGGAACGAGCCGCCCCTGAATGAACCGAAGCGCCATTCCCATTCCCACTCCCATGTACGGCGGAATGAGCCGCCTGCAAAGCTGCCGTAGGAGAAAGAGCCGCCGCGGAACGAGCCGAAGCTATATCCGAAAGAGCCGTGACTGAAGCTGCCGAAGCTGTAGGCAAAGCTGCCGTTTACATTCTGTGCCGAGCCTGTTACAGGTACACCGCCTCTGAGCAGCTCTATGGCTCTGACGAGGTTATCATCCGCCTTGTGGACGGGTGCATTGCACTTTTTGCCTGTGAATATCTCGGTAAGCCTGTCGTTAAGGTAAGGGTCTGACGGTGAAAGCTCTGTGAGAGCGCGTGCGTAGTCCTTTCCGCCGTTGGCGTTGAGCCATCTTATCAGGCTGCCTCCGAGGAAGTAACCGCGGATCGCAGCAATATCAAAGTTTGCGGATATCTCATCCGCGGAGAAGATCTTTCTCCTGTTAAGCCAGATAGCATGATCCATCGGGAACCTCCGTGTATAGGGCGCATTGAAAATATATATTATATTTTAGCATATATTCAGTGCTTTTTCAACAACTTTCCGAAAAAATATATTATCAAAAAAGGCGATTTGTGAAAATGTAACAATTTTGTATAGGCAATATGACATATCGGTATTTCATCGCGTGTATGCAGACGGATCGATCTCTGCCGATGTCCTGCGTTCAAAAAGCAAATACCGTTAAAAATTTTAACCACTGTGATACTTGTTTTTTTTGCGAGGATATTGTATAATTATTACATATTCATAATACAGAAAGGAAATCTAACATGAGAAGATTTATGTCAGCCCTGCTTGCAGCGGCTATGATATTATCCCTTACAGCCTGCTCGGACGATACATCTGTCAGCACTTCGGGTGCGGCGACCGCAGAAGCGGGAAGCTCCACCGCCGAGGCTTCTGCAGGTGCAGAGACCGTAGAGAGCGCCGCGCCGCTTTCCAATCCCGTTGCCATGGTGGACGGAGATGTGGATATGGAAAAGGCTATGGCGTACCAGACCGATATCGACGCGCTGGTGGCTTCCTTTGAAGCAAAGACTATCGATCCCACAAAGCCCGTTTCCGAGAACTCCAACGAGGATACTCTTGCAGTGTTTGATTATCTCTGCAGCATCTACGGTAAGCAGGTGCTCTCCTGCCAGCAGATGATGGGCAATGATTGCCACGAGGATATCGTATACTATGATAATACAGGCGATCTTCCTGCGATGAAGGGCTATGATTTTATCTTCAATACAGGCTCATATCGCAGCGATGATATGGTGAACGAGGCAATTGAATGGCACAACGAAAGCGGCGGTCTGGTCACCTTTACATGGCACTGGAACGTCCCCAGGGATATAGACAACCTTGATATGGGCTATGCGTTCTATCAGGAGGATATACTCAACTGGAGCCAGGTAAACGCTGTTACTCCCGGAACTAAGGAGTATGAGCAGGTCATCCATGATATCGACCTTATCGCAAGCAAGCTGCAGGTACTTGAGGAGGCAGGCGTTACCGTTCTGTTCAGACCTCTGCATGAGGCAAGCGGCGCATGGTTCTGGTGGGGAATCCAGGACAGAAGCACAGCAGAGAATCAGGTGTTCCAGAAGCTGTGGTATATGATCTTTGACCGTATCGAGAACTATCACAAGCTCACTAATGTTATCTGGGTATGGAACGGCCAGTCCAAGCACTGCATGGTACATCCCAACTCTTATGATATCGCGGGAATAGACTATTATGCAAACGATGTTGACCACACCGCTATGACCTCCCAGTACACAAAACTGGAGGGCATGAATGCAGACAGCGGCAAGATGCTGGCGCTTTCCGAGTGCGGATATATGCCCGATCCCGATGATTGCAAGGAAACAGGCGCTATGTGGCTGTATTACATGATCTGGAACGGTGAATTCATTTGCGAGGTGAATGCAGGCGGTGCTGTTATAACAGATTTTAACGGTACTCCGTCCCTTAACCCTGACCGTATGTCTGTGGAGATGCTCCAGCAGTTCTTTGCAAGCGAGAACATCGTTACCTATGCCGATCTGCCTGCAAGATTTATTGAGGGCAAGGATATCCCCTCCAAGATCAAGACCTGGGAGTATTTCAAGGTCGAATGATCTGATAAATACGATAAAAAAGCGCTCTGATAAAATTTCAGAGCGCTTTTTGTGCATTGTGACAAATTTCTTTGGGTATCTTGACGAAAACACGCATAAATGATACAATGTAATCATAGTCGTTTACATGACTAAAGTGATGGTGTTAAGCTTATGTGTGCCGCAGCAGGGCTAAGGGTGTGCATCTTCACTTAAGCGGCAGAAACGGAGGCGTATTATGCTTACAGCAGATATTCGCAGCGAGCTTGCAGAGGTAGGACTTGACTGCACAGAAATGATCGGTAAATTCATGGACAGTGAGGATATGTTCCTGAAATACTTCAAAAAGTTTTTCGGAGCAGCTGACAGCGTAGTGGAGGAGCTTTCCGCAGCTATTGCGGCTAATGACCTCGGTGCTGTTGAGAACAGGGCACACGCTCTGAAGGGTCTGTCGGGAAATATCGGTCTGAACGGTGTGTTTGATCCTGCCAGAAAGATCGTTGATGATGTACGTGCAGGCAGATACGACAGCTTTTCGGCAGATTTCAATAAGCTGCAGACAGCTTACATAAAGGCGCGTTCCGTTTCCGAGAAGATTGATTAAACCGCGGTCGCCCCGCAGAAAGTAGAGGTTATCATGCCCGAATTTGTTATACCTGTTATAATTATTGCAGCGGTAGTGATCTTTATGTTCACAGCAGGTTACCGCAAGGCTCCGCCCGATAAGGCTTACATCATAAGCGGTCTTAGACGCAAGGCAAAGGTAGTTGTCGGTAAGGCTACTGTTAAGCTGCCTTTCTTCGAGCGCTGCGACGTTCTGGAGCTGGCTCTTATGTCCGTAGATGTAAAGACTGCCCAGGCTGTTCCCACCGCTGACTATATCAACATTTCCGTTGACGCAGTAGTAAACGTAAAGATTTCTCCCGAGCCTGAGATAATCATGAAGGCTCAGCAGAACTTCCTCAACAAGAACGTTGAGTACATAACAAAGGTAGCACGCGAGGTACTTGAGGGTAACATGCGTGAGATCGTTGGTCAGATGCGTCTGGAGGAGATGGTATCCAACCGTCAGGCATTCGCTGATAAGGTTAAGCAGAATGCAGACCCCGACCTGAGAGCTATGGGTCTTGAGATCGTATCTTTCAACGTTCAGAACTTTGTTGACGATAACGGCATCATCAATGACATGGGTATCGATAACACCATGCAGATCAAGAAGAAGGCTGCTATCTCCAAGGCTGAGGCTGAAAGAGATATCAAGATAGCACAGGCTGAGGCTAACCGCAAGGCTAACGATGCCCGTGTGGATTCCGAAACTGCTATTGCAGAGCGTGAGAACCAGCTGGCTATCAAGCAGGCTGAACTGAAGCGCGAAGCTGATATCAAGCAGGCTGAGGCAGACGCTGCATATACCATCCAGCAGGAAGAGCAGCGTAAGACTATCGAGATCACCACAGCTAACGCTAACCTTGCTCGTCAGGAGCGTGAGGTAGAGATCAAGGCTAAGGAAGCCGAGATCAAGGAGCGCGCTCTGGAGGCAGAGGTCAAGAAGACTGCTGAGGCTCAGAAGTACGCTGCACAGCAGAAGGCTGACGCAGAGCTGTATACCATCCAGCGTAATGCAGAGGCTAAGAAGTATGAGGATATCCAGAACGCGCAGGCTGAGCTGGAGATCAAGAAGAACGAGGCTGCTGCTATACTTGTAATGGCAGAGAACGAGGCTGCCGCTCAGAAGGCTAAGGCTGAGGCTACACGCTTCGAGGCTGAGCAGGAGGCTGAGGGTATCCGTGCTAAGGGTCTTGCTGAGGCTGAGGCCGTTCGTGCAAAGGCTCTGGCTGAGGCAGAGGGTCTCGATAAGAAGGCTGAGGCTATGAGAAAGATGGAAGAGGCTGCTGTGCTGCAGATGTACTTCGAGCAGATGCCTGCAGTTGCTCAGGCTATCGCAAAGCCTCTGGAGAACGTGGACAGCATCACCATGTATGGCGATGGCAATACCGCAAAGATGGTCAAGGATATCACAGAAGCTACAACACAGGCTTCCGCAGGTCTGCTTGACGGTCTTGGTATCGACCTCAAGTCCATGATCAATTCCTTTGTTATGGGTAAGTCCATGGCAGCAGGCATCAACACCGAGGGTGTTCAGGCTCCCGCTGAGGATGTCGTAACAAATTAACAGTTACTTAAATTTGTCGAGAATCGGCGTTGCGGCTGTCGCAATGCCGATTTTTTGTGCATTAAACATTGACAAGTCGGTAAAGATATGGTAAACTATTAAATAGCGTATGCTGTTATATAGTATAAAAATTGGGGAGTGCTCAATGAAGACCATATATATCGTACTTACAAGGTCGACGACCTTTTTGTCGCGTCTGGTTCATTTCGTTACTGCAGACGCTTATACTCACGTTGCTATCTCCTTTGATAAGGAGCTTCACCAGCTTTACAGCTCAGGCAGAAAGAACGGCAGGACGATGTTTCCTGCAGGCCCTTGCAGAGAATCCCTGCAGAATGACTGCTACCGCAAGTGCGGCACTGTTCCCGTTGCTATCTATGAGCTGAATGTAAGCGATGAGGCTTATGCTCTTGCAAAGCAGGAAGTAGACGCTATTATCGGCAATGCGGACGAGTATCATTTCAATATTATAGGACTTATCCTCTGCAAGCTGAAGATAGAGCTCCGCAGGAAGCATCATTTCTTCTGCTCACAGTTCGTGAGCGAGGTGCTTACACGCAGCAATGCTCTGGAGCTGCCTAAAGTTCCTGCGCTTATGAGACCGAGTGATTATATCCGACTTCCTGAGCTTCGTTGCTGCTATGAGGGATATATCACAGATCTTCCGAACACCGCTTTTTACAGAGTATAAATAAAAATAAGGCATCCGCTGTGAATCATCCACAGCGGATTTTCAATGCCGAAACGGAGATAATATAATGTCTATCAGAACGGATTCGCGCCATACTATCCTTGCCTGCTATGGCGGATACATAACTCAGGCAATAGTAAACAATTTTCTGCCGCTGCTGTTTCTTATCTTTCAGGATACCTTTGGTATTCCGCTGCAGCAGATAACGCTGCTTGTCACCATCAACTTCCTGATACAGCTTGCGGTGGATCTCATCGCTGCAAAGGTGGTGGATCGTATCGGCTGGAGAGTCTGCCTTGTGGCAGCGCATATCTTTGCGGCTGTGGGACTTGCAGGGCTTTCGTTTCTGCCGTATATCATGCCGCCGTTTGCGGGGATAATCACCTGTGTTGCACTCTACGCTGTGGGCGGAGGACTTATCGAGGTGCTTGTAAGCCCTGTGGTGGAGGCGTGTCCTACCGAGAACAAGGCAGGCGTCATGAGCCTGCTGCATTCGTTCTATTGCTGGGGTACAGTGGGAGTTGTGGCGTTGTCCACGCTGTTCCTGTATGTGTTCGGTAAGGATAGCTGGGAGATGCTTGCGCTGATATGGGCGGTGTTTCCGCTGGTGATAAGCGTGTACTTTACGCAGGTACCTCTGTATCCTCTTGTGGAGGAGGGCGAGGGCTACGGCATCCGCCAGCTTTTCAGAATGAAGAGCTTCTGGCTTTTCGTGGTGCTGATGTTTGCAGCAGGCGCAAGCGAGCTTTCCATGAGCCAGTGGGCAAGCGCATTTGCAGAAAGCGGACTCGGAGTATCCAAGATGATGGGTGATCTGCTGGGCCCATGTGTGTTTTCAATACTTATGGGCATATCCAGGGTGTTTTATGGTAAAAAGAGCGAGAAGATAGATCTGAACAGTTTCCTTATTGGAAGTGGATTGCTGTGCGTTGGTTCGTATCTGCTGGCATCCCTCAGCCCGATACCTGCGCTGTCGCTGGTTGGCTGTGGATTGTGTGGACTTTCTGTCGGCATCATGTGGCCAGGTTTGTTCAGTCTTGCCGCAGTTGAGATTCCAAAGGGCGGTACGGCGATGTTTGCACTTCTGGCTCTTGCAGGAGATCTTGGCGGCTCTGGCGGACCAACCTTGGTCGGCTTTACTTCAGGATTATTCGGAGGAGAGCTGAAGAGCGGTCTGCTGTTTGGCATAATATTCCCTGTTATACTGATAACGGGAGCACTTATTCAGAGAAAGCACACAAAAAAAGACGGCACATGATGCCGTCTTTTTAGTATCAGAAATAGAATAGCTCCTCGAACTTCTTATCCAGCGCTATGCAGAGGATAAGCGCCAGCTTTGCCGTGGGGCTGAACTGTCCCGTTTCAATGGAGCTGATGGTGTTTCGGGAAACGCCCACCATCTTTGCGAGATCTGCCTGAGAGAGCTTCTTCTCGCTGCGTGCTTCTTTCACGCGGTTTTTGAGTATCAGACTATCTTCCATACGTTACCTCGATTATACAGATGTGTTTGCGTTAAAAAACATACCGACTGTTGCTACAGTTGTAACTATCGCAGCAGCTGCAAATATTACACCGAAAATTACAGAAGATCTTCTTTTTAACTTTATGCCTTTATGGATGCTGTTTACTGCGATGTAGCTTGTCAGTATTGCCAGCAGGGCATAATTGCTGTTGCCTGTGTTTAAAAGCTGTGCCAGAAAAAGTATAAAGCAAAGATTGCCTGAAATGCTTCCTGCCAGAAGTTTTGATTTGTTCATTACTTCAAGCTCAACTAAATCGATGTTCTTGTTTTCCTCGCGGCTTTTTGCTAAGATCTCTTCTTTATTCATGATATTTCCTCCTTATGCAGCAGTAGTGATAAATGAGCTTATGGCAGCTATAGTAAGACCAATGGACCAGAGCGCCCATAGTATTGCATTGAGCAGGTGAGCTTTCTTCCTGAGTTTGATGAACATATACAGATGGAACGCTGTAATCATCACGGTGATCACTGCCCACAGGCTGAAGTTATATGTGTCGCGGAGAAACATTTCCGTAAACATTATCAGCGCTCCGAAAATGGCTGCGATAATAGCAGCGAGTAAACCTGCCTTGCTTTCTGCTTCCAAATATTCGATGTCCTTGCCTTTGTTTTCTTTTTGAGCCATCGCTAAGATCTCTTCTTTATTCATGTTTTTGCCCCCCTTATATTATAAAATCGTGCTTGTTGTAAAAAGATTATATATTGAATAAGCCAGCATAAGTGCTGCTACAACGGCATACATGATTCCCGTTGCGAGAGTTGAGGTCTTTCTGAGCTTTATACCCTTATAGATGCCTACACCTGCATTGATTCCTGCGATAATGCTCCATAAGCTGAAGTTTGTGTTTCCGCAGATAAAAATTTCAGAAACAAAAAGTACTGCACAGATAAGAACACCAATAAGCGCTCCTATTGTTGCGGATTTTTCGCTTACATGAAGCTCATATAGATCCTGTTCCTTGTTTTCCTTGCGGCTCATTTCTAAGATTTCTTCTTTATTCATGTTTTTGTTCTCCTTATATTATAAAATCGTGCTTGTTGTGAAAAGATTTACAATTGCAGCTACAATTGCGATTACTGCAATAACTGTCCAGAGTATGCCGACTGCAATTTTTACCTTGTTTTTCAGTTTAATACCTGTATAAAGAAATGTGCCTGCAATAAATGCTGCAATAATAGTCCACAAACCGTAATTTTGGTTTCCGCAAACCATAATTTCCGCTACATAAAGAACTGCACAAATGATGACGCATATCAGTGAGCTTACCCGAGTTGCTTTGCTGCTTATTTCAAGCTCATATAGATCCTGTTCCTTGTTTTCCTTGCGGCTCATTTCTAATATCTGTTCCTTATTCATACTAAATACCTCCGATGAATCTATCATAATCGTTGTTGTGTTTTGTTCGAACATTTTGCCAAGTTTTCTTGACACCCTTAGTATATCACAGCCAAGTTTACTTGTCAACATTTTTGCACAGTTTTCTTGTCAAAACTCTGTTTTGCACAATAAACTTGGCAAGTTTTGCAAAGTTTACTGTGCATTTTTGATAAAACACAGTGTAGAATAACATCAAAACAAATTCGGGCGACCACCGATCGCCCCTACAAATAACCTGCATTTATCGCAGAATATTGTAGGGGCGAGCTGTGCTCGCCCGCTGTAATATTAGTATGATTATGTTATCCCTGCTTCTTGGGCTGCTGAGCCTGTGCCTGTGCCTGTGCTCTCTGCTGTGCCTGTACTTTCTGCTTTGCAGGGTCTATCTGGATATCGTTTCCGGAATTGAGGGTCTTTCTCATGATACGCAGGTTGTTGATATCCTTAACAAGGAGCTCCTCCACTCTGCCGAGCATCTTGTCTGTGAACTCGTTTGTGGAGCTGCGGATGAGATTGGAGCGTGCCTGTGCGTTGCTTATCTCCTCGGTAGCTCTCTTGCGCGCTTCTTTCATGATGGAGTTTTCGTCAAGCAGTTCGTTTCTGCGCTGCTCTGCCTTGCGGATGATATCCTCGGCTTCCTTTTTGGCATCGGAGATGATGCGGTTCTTGTCAGCCACTACATTCTGTGCCTGCTGTATCTCCTTGGGGAGTACAAGGCGCATTTCCGTAGCTATCTCATCGATCTGAGCAACGTCTACCATGCTCTTCTTGGAGAGCGGAACGGGGGAGGCTTTTCTGACTACCTCGTCAAGCATTGAAATAAGGTCTAAGAGGCTGTAATCCATGGTTTTTCCCTGTCCTTTCTGTTAAATGTCTTTTTTCTCAGCTGCTTTTCTTGCAGCGGTAAATTCACTGTTGAGCTTCTGTACTATCTCTTCGTGGAGACATTCGGGGACGTACTTGCTGACGTCGCCGCCGAACATTGCCACCTGCTTTACCATGCTGGAGGAGATAAACGTTGTGTTCTGGCTTGCGGGGATGAACACTGTTTCTGCTTTTGGGTTCAGGTCCTTGTTGGTGTGTGCCTGCTGGAACTCGGATTCAAAGTCTGTTGTTGCACGCAGGCCCTTTACGATAACATCCACATCCTCACGGATATTGAAGTAATCTGCCAGCAGACCGTCATAGCTTGCTATCTCCACATTCGGGAGATGAGCTGTGGCGCGGCGCAGGAGATCGCAGCGTTCGGGGATGGTGAATGCAAAGGTCTTGAACGGGTTGATGAATACCACCACGATCAGCTTATCGAACATTTTGGAAGCGCGGGTGATTATATCAAGATGACCATTCGTCACTGGGTCAAAGCTGCCGGGATAGATAGCTGTTTTCATTATTATTCCTCCACTTCGTCCGTTTCTTCTGTATCTGCCTTGGGACGGTAGATAGTAACTGCGGTGCGCGAGTGCTTAAGCACCTTTGCTATTTCAAATCTGCCGAGCTCTCTTGGGAGGGTACATTCCTTTTCGTGTTCGCAGATGATTATGCCGCTGTCTGACATCTTTTCTTCAAGGTGCGGCAGGGCTTTCTGCAGTATTCTGAGGTTGTATGGCGGATCCAGTATTGCGATGTCAAAGGTTGCACGGGTGCTTTTCAGGAATGCAGAGAACGGCATATTCACTACGTGCGCTCTGTCCTCCAGCTTTGTGTGGCGGAGGTTTTCCTTGATGACCTTGATGGACGCCATGGCGGAGTCCACAAAATAGACCTCCTTTGCGCCGCGGCTGATAGCTTCGATTCCGAGCTGTCCGCTGCCTGCGAACATATCCAGCACGGTGCGCCCCTCTATTTCAAACTGTATTGCGGAGAAGATAGCTTCCTTTACGCCGTCCGTTGTGGGGCGTACAGTTTCCGTGCCCTCGACGGTAATGAGCTTTCTGCCTCTCGCTTCGCCTGTAATTACTCTCATTTTATCTCCTTAGAAACGTTCTTGTATAAATTCATAAAGCTCCTGAGCCTTTTCGGGGCTTATCCTTGCTGCGATCCGCAGCTGCTCTGCCGTGGCGTTCTTCATGCCCTGCTTGGTCTTGAATTCCTTTAGCAGTGCCTGTGCCTTGGCTTCGCCTATGCCCTTTATCTCGGTAAGCTCCAGAGTATATGTTTTCTGCTTGTGCTTTACTCTCTGGAATGCTATGGAGTAGCGGTGTACCTCATCCTGAATATTGGTCAGCAGCTTGAACAATGCCTTGTTTGCGCTGACGGATATCTCTCCGCCCTCTTTTGCTATCGCGCGGGTGCGGTGCTTGCTGTCCTTTACAAGTCCGAACAGCGGCACGCTTATCCCAAGCTCATCCAGCACTTCTGTTACTGCCGCAACATGACCTTTTCCGCCGTCCAGCAGTATAAGATCGGGCAGAGGGGAGAAGCCCTCATCCCCGTCAAGATATCTCTGCAGCCTGCGGCGGAGCACCTCCTGCATGCAGGCATAGTCGTCTATACCAACGACCTCTTTGATGTTGAAGCGTCGGTAGCCTGCCTTGAACGGGCGGCCGTTGCGGTATACTATCATTCCGCCAACGCGTCCTGTTTCACCGAAGTTGGATATATCATAGGATTCTATTGTAATAGGTATCTTATCCAGTCCCAGCAGGTTTTTCAGGTCCTCCAGAGCGTTTATCTCCTTTGCGGTGCGGCCGACCTTGAGCGCAAGATACTCGCTGGCATTGTTCTTGGCAAGCACTATCTGTGCAAGACCGTCACCTCTCTGGGGGACAACGAACTTTACCGCATGACCTGCTTTCTCGCGCAGCAGCTGTGTTACCAGCTCCATATCCTCGAACTGCTCATCAATGTATATCTCTTTCGGGATATCCTCGTTGTCGGGATAATAGCTCAGCAGGAAATCTCTGCGCATCAGCGCGGGATCGTACTCATCACCGATAAAGAAATTCTCCTTATCTATGAGCCTGCCGCCGCGGTACTTCACCACTGCAACGCTTGCAAGACTTATATTCTGGGATATCGCAACGATATCGTAATCATCCGTCTTGTAATCAAATATCTTCTGGGAATTGTGCAGGCGCGCTATCGCCTGTATCCTGTCGCGGAGCTTTGCGGCTTTTTCAAATTCGAGATTTTCCGCAGCCTCCTCCATTTCCGCGCGAAGCTGCTCGGCGGATTTCTGGCTGCCGTCTTTCAGGTACTGCAATGCTTCGTCCACTATCTTCTTGTATTCCTCAGAGGATATCTTTCCTCTGCACACGCCCATGCACTTTTTGATGTGCATATTAAGGCAGGGGCGTTCCTTGCCGAAATCCATAGGGAAGCTCTTGCGGCAGGTGGGAAGCATGAAGATGGTGTTAGCCTCCTCAACTGCCTGCTTTACTGTGAATCCGCTGGTGAACGGACCGAGATAATCGGCATGAGGATCGCTCGTGTTCAGCGCATAGCTTATTCTGGGATATGCGCCGTGGGATATCTTTATATAGTTATAGCCCTTATCATCCTTGAGCAGGATGTTGTACTTAGGCTTGTGCAGCTTTATAAGACTGCATTCAAGCACAAGAGCGTCCAGCTCGCTCGGGCATACGATGAAATCAAAATCGTGGATGTTGCTTACCAGCTTCAGTGTTTTGGCTGAGTGGTTAGAGTCGTTTCGGAAATAGGATGTGACGCGGTTCTTCAGCGCCTTTGCCTTTCCCACATAGATGATCCTGCCCGTTTTATCCTTCATGAGATAAACGCCCGGGCTGAGGGAAAGCCTGTTCGCTTTGTCCCGCAGGTAATCGATGCGTTCGTTCATGTGCGGCTCCTCATCTTAATATTACTCACATTACATTGTACCATCTTTTCATTAAAAATACAAGTGGTAGAGGAAATTATTTTCATTCGTTTGACAAAATACGCGGCGGATAGTATACTGAAATACAGAGGTGAATACATGAAAAGAATATACAAATGTGCAGCGGCACTGCTGGCGGTGTGCCTGTTGGGCGGCTGTTCGGATAGGGTGCATGATGTGCCCGAGATCATAATACCATCCACCGCAGCGTCAACAACAACGACAGTGATTGAACTGCCGCAGCAGACCTGCGAGGTATACGCCCCCGAAACAGAGGAGAGCACGGAACAGCCCGTAGTTCTTTCGCGCGAGGAGGAGATACTTGCTCAGATGTCTCTTGAGGAAAAGGTCGGTCAGATGTTCATAGGCAGATGCCCTGAGAACGGCGGCGCAGAGGATGTTGAGAAGTACCATCTGGGAGGATACATACTGTTTGCAAGGGATTTCAAGGGCGGCACGCCTGAAAGCGTGCGTGCGGATATCGCGGAGTATCAGGCTGCGGCAGGAATACCTATGCTTATAGGAGTTGACGAGGAGGGCGGAGATATCGTCCGTGTATCAAAATATGATGCGTTCCGCACAGAGCCTTTCGGCGCACCGATGGAGCTGTACGGCAGCGGCGGTATAGATGCTGTCACGGCGGATGCAGCGGAGAAGTGTGTGCTGCTCGGCTCGCTGGGCATCAACATGAATTTCGCGCCTGTGTGCGATCTTCCGCGCAGCGAGAATGACTACATTTATGACCGCACATTCGGCACGGATGCGGAAGTAACATCCGACTGCATAGCTGCAATAGTAACTGAAATGAACGATAACGGTACGATATCAGTGCTGAAGCACTTCCCCGGCTACGGAGATAATGTGGATACTCACACGGGCATAGCATACGATGAGCGTCCGCTCTCCGAGTTCAGAGAGCTTGATCTGCTGCCGTTCATGGCAGGAATAGATGCAGGAGCGCCCTGCGTTATGGTCTCCCATAATATTATAATGAGTGTAGACAGCTCTCTGCCCGCTTCGCTGTCCCCGGCGGTGCATGAGCTGCTGCGGGATGAGCTCGATTTTGACGGAGTTATAGTGACCGATGAGCTTTCCATGGGTGCCATCGAGGATCTCACAGGCTCCGCCAATGCGGCGGTGCAGGCGGTAAAGGCAGGCAATGATCTGCTGTGCGTTACGGATTACGCATCTTCCATCGAAGCGGTGATATCGGCTGTGCAGAGCGGCGAGATAACCGAGGAGCGCATAGATGGATCGGTGCTGAGACTGCTGCGGATGAAAGCAGAATTCGGTATACTGTCCTGAGTGTCTAAAACCGCATAATTATACGTTCTGTAAAGCTCCTGACGGCTGTCGGGAGCTTTTTCGTCGGAATATGCAAAAAATACGGCTGTTAAAAGGATTTTTTGGCTAAAACTCAACGGAATTTTTGCGGCGAAGCTATTGACAAAAAAATCTGAATGTAGTATAATACTATAATGTATCATAATGGATATGTGCGCGAAAAGACCGTTTTTTTGCAGGAAATTACGACGAAATTCCCATAAAAATGGTAATTGCACACCCATTGCGGAAATAAGTTAAGGAGTGATAAAGCCGATGGTGAATGTAAAACCCGTACAGCTCGGAAAAAACACCCGAATGAGTTTTTCCAAGATCAATGAGGTCATCGATATGCCGAACCTCATCGGTATCCAGAAGAACTCGTATGAATGGTTTCTGACGGAAGGTATCAAGGAAGTATTCAAGGATGTTTCCCCTATTACCGATTCCAACGGAAAATTTGAACTCTCGTTTATAGACCACCGTCTTGACGACAAAACAAAGTACACTATTGAAGAGTGCAAGGATCGTGACGCAACTTATGCAGCACCCCTGCGCGTTACCGCTCGTCTGCTCAGCAAGGAGACAGGCGAGATCATGGATAACGAGATCTTCATGGGCGATCTGCCTCTGATGACAGACAGCGGTACTTTCGTTATCAACGGCTCTGAGCGAGTTGTGGTATCCCAGCTCGTCCGTTCTCCCGGCGTATATTACGGCTTTGATTACGATAAGACAGGTAAGAAGCTGTTCAAGGCTACAGTTATCCCGAACAGAGGTGCTTGGCTGGAGTACGAGATGGACTCCAACGATGTGTTCTATGTTCGTATAGATAAGAACAGAAAGATCCCTGCTACCACTTTCCTGCGCTCTGTTGGTCTTTCCAGCAACGAGGAGCTGAAGGATAAGTTCGGTGAGGATGACCGTATCATCCGCACTATTGAGGATAAGGACAGCACACAGAACCGCGAGGAAGCGCTCCTTGAGGTGTACAAGAAGCTCCGTCCCGGCGAGCCTCCGACAGTTGAGTCTGCCGAGAACCACCTCAATACTCTGTTCTTTGACGCAAAGAGATATGATCTGTCCAGATTCGGACGTTATAAGTATAATAAGAAGCTCGGCATCTCCAGCCGTATCAGAGGCACAAAGGCTGCTGAGACAGTAGTTGCTCCCATGACAGGTGAGATCCTCGCTGAAGAGGGCGCTGTGATCACAGACGCTATGGCTCTTGCTATAGAGAATGCAGGTGTTACTGATGTATGCGTTCTCAATCCCGAGGGCAAGATCGTCAAGGTTGTCGGCAACGGTATGGTCGATATCACTGCATACGTTGATATGGACAAGGACGATCTTGAGGCTCTCGGTATCAACGAGCAGGTTCGTTTCCCTGTTCTGTGCGAGGTGCTCGAGGAAGCCGCAGGCGACAATGACAAGCTGGCAGAGCTGCTGAAGGCACGCGCTGAGGAGCTTATCCCCAAGCATATCACTCTTGAGGATATCTATGCCGCAGTGAGCTACTTCATCAACCTGTGCGAAGGTATAGGCGATATCGATGATATCGACCACCTCGGTAACAGACGTATCCGCTGCGTAGGCGAGCTGCTTCAGAACCAGTTCCGCATCGGCTTCTCCCGTATGGAGCGTACCATCCGTGAGAGAATGGCGCTGCAGGCGCAGGATCAGGAGAAGGTATCTCCCAGCTCCCTTATCAATGCACGTCAGGTAATTTCTGCAATGAGAGAGTTCTTCGGCTCTTCGCCTCTGTCCCAGTTCATGGATCAGAACAACCCTCTCGCAGAGCTCACACATAAGAGAAGACTTTCCTCTCTCGGTCCGGGCGGTCTGTCCAGAGACAGAGCGGGCTTCGAGGTTCGTGACGTACACTACTCCCACTACGGAAGAATGTGTCCTATCGAGACCCCTGAAGGTCCTAACATCGGTCTGATCTCTTATCTTGCTACATTTGCAAGGATCAATGTATACGGCTTTATCGAGGCTCCCTACAGAAAGGTAGACAAGGAGACGGGTAAGGTACTGGACGAGGTAGTTTATATGACTGCCGACGTTGAGGATAATTACGTTGTGGCTCAGGCTAACGAGCCTCTGGATGAGAACGGCTGCTTTATCAGACCTCGTGTAAATGCACGCTGCCGTGACGCTATCCTTGAGATCGAGCGTGAAAAGGTAGATTTCATGGATGTATCGCCTAAGATGGTGGTATCCGTAGCTACCGCGATGATCCCGTTCCTTGAGAACGATGACGCGAACCGTGCCCTCATGGGTGCGAACATGCAGCGCCAGGCTGTTCCGCTGATGGTTACCGATAATCCTATTGTCGGTACAGGTATGGAGTACAAGGCTGCTGTTGACTCGGGCGTAGTTATCTGCGCTAAGGAGGACGGCGTCGTTACCGAGGTAGACGCTGACAAGATCGTTATCACAAATGATCTGGGCGTTGAGCACGCATACAGACTCATCAAGTTCAAGCGTTCCAACCAGGGCAACTGCGTAAACCAGAGACCCATCGTTGAGAAGGGCGAGAAGGTAAAGGCAGGCGATGTTATCGCTGACGGTCCCGCTACAAAGAACGGTGAGATCGCTCTGGGTAAGAATGCCCTCATCGGCTTCATGACATGGGAAGGCTACAACTACGAGGACGCTGTTCTCATTAATGAAAAGCTGGTTTATAATGATGTTTACACATCTATCCATATTGAAGAATACGAGCTCGAGTGCCGTGAGACAAAGCTCGGCCCTGAGGAGATCACCCGTGATATCCCCAACCTGTCCGACGATGCTCTCAAGGATCTGGACGAGCGTGGTATCATCCGCATCGGTGCAGAGGTGCACTCCGGCGATATCCTGGTAGGTAAGGTCTCTCCCAAGGGTGAGACTGACCTCACCGCTGAGGAAAGACTGCTTCGTGCTATCTTCGGTGAGAAGGCACGCGAGGTCCGTGACAACTCCCTGAGAGTTGCTCATGGCGAGAGCGGTATCGTTGTTGATGTCAAGGTATTCAACCGCGAGAACTGCGATGAGCTGTCTCCCGGCGTAAACGAGGTAGTTCGCTGCTACATCGCTCAGAAGCGTAAGATCTCTGTCGGCGATAAGATGGCGGGCCGCCACGGTAACAAGGGTGTCGTTTCCCGTATTCTCAAGCAGGAGGATATGCCCTTCCTGCCCGACGGTACTCCTCTGGATATCGTTCTTAACCCTCTCGGCGTACCTTCCCGTATGAACATCGGTCAGGTACTGGAGGTTCATCTCGGCTACATCGCAAAGGCGCTGGGCTGGAAGATCTCCACTCCCGTATTCGACGGCGCGCACGAGCAGGATATCCGCGAGCTTTATGACATCGCACGCGAGAAGCGCAGCGAGCTTATCGGCGAGGATTCCGCAGGTCTTGACTTCACCAAGCTGCCCCTCACATCCGATTGTAAGACGCTGCTGACAGACGGCAGAACAGGTGAGAAGTTCGACGCTCCCGTTACTGTCGGATATATGTATTACCTCAAGCTGCATCACCTCGTAGATGATAAGATCCATGCACGGTCCACAGGTCCCTACTCCCTCGTTACACAGCAGCCTCTGGGCGGTAAGGCTCAGTTCGGCGGTCAGCGTTTCGGTGAGATGGAGGTTTGGGCTCTGGAGGCTTACGGCGCTGCTTATACTCTGCAGGAGATACTCACAGTCAAGTCCGATGACCTGATGGGTCGTCAGAAGACCTACGAGGCTATCGTTAAGGGTGAGCCCGTTCCCAAGCCCGGTGTTCCTGAGTCCTTTAAGGTTATGATCAGCGAGCTTCAGGGTCTGGGCCTTGATATCAGAATTCTCGACGAAAACAACGAAGAGATCGATCTCAAGCAGGATTTCGAGGATGAGTACGAGGGCTCTTATGCTCCCTCTGAAAGCTTCGAGATGGATTATCAGACAAACGAGAACGAGCTGGAAGGCTTCGGTATCGTCGATCAGGACGGCGAGGAGATAGTTTCCGAGACCTCTGAGGATGATGATCTTATCGGCGATGATGACAGCGACTTCTATTCCGATGACGCTGACTTCAGCGAGGACGACGAATAATACAGCTGCCCGTGCGGAGGCTAATGCCTCCCGCATGGGATCAGATACATTTCGGTGATTATAAGGGCTGTGCCGATGGCAGAGCCTAATGAGAGATGAGGTATTAAATTGAGTTTTAATGTTTTTGAGTCAATGAAGATCGGACTTGCCTCTCCCGACCAGATCAGAGAGTGGTCTTACGGCGAAGTACTCCGTCCCGAAACAATAAACTACCGTACACAGAAGCCCGAAAAGGAAGGTCTGTACTGCGAGAAGATCTTTGGTCCGCAGAAGGACTGGGAGTGTAACTGCGGTAAGTACAAGAGGATCCGTTACAAGGGCAAGATATGCGAAAAGTGCGGCGTTGAGGTAACACGCAGCAAGGTAAGACGTGAGCGTATGGGTCACATTGAGCTGGCCGCTCCCGTTTCCCATATCTGGTACTTCAAGGGCACACCCTCCAGAATCGGTCAGGTGCTTGACATCTCCCCCAAGAGACTGGAAGAGGTACTTTACTTTACTAAGTATATCGTTATCGATCCGGGTGAGACCAAGGAGCTTTCCAAGAATCAGCTTCTGGACGAAAAGGAATATGCAGGCTTCCGCACAAAGTACGGCAGTGATTTTAAGGCAGGTATGGGTGCAGAGGCTATCAAGGAGCTGCTCAAGGAGATAGACCTTGAAAAGCTTTCCGCAGAGCTGAAGGAAGAGCTTGCTGCTACACAGCAGGGTCAGAAGCGCGTTAAGCTGCTCAAGCGTCTCGATGTTATCGAGGCATTCAGACTTTCAGGCAACCGTCCCGAGTGGATGATCCTTGACTGCGTTCCCGTTATTCCCCCCGATATCAGACCTATGGTACAGCTGGACGGCGGTCGTTATGCGACTTCCGACCTGAACGACCTGTACCGTCGTGTAATAAACAGAAACAACCGTCTTGCAAAGCTCATTCAGATGCGCTCTCCCGAGCTCATCATCAGAAACGAGAAGAGAATGCTTCAGGAAGCTGTTGACGCACTTATCGACAACGGCAGACACGGCAGAGCTTATACAGGCTCCAACAACCGTCCTCTGAAGTCTCTTTCCGATATGCTGAAGGGTAAGCAGGGTAGATTCCGTCAGAACCTGCTCGGTAAGCGTGTTGACTACTCCGGACGTTCCGTTATCGTAGTAGGTCCCGATCTGAGAATGGATCAGTGCGGTCTGCCTAAGGAGATGGCACTTGAGCTGTTCAAGCCGTTCGTTCTGAACGATCTCGTTGTGAACAACGCTGCCGCAAATATCAAGCAGGCTAAGAAGATGGTTGAGCGTGCAGACGATAAGGTATGGGATTCCCTTGAAAGAGTTATCAAGGATCACCCTGTTCTGCTGAACCGTGCTCCCACACTGCATAGACTTGGTATTCAGGCATTCTCTCCCGTACTGGTAGAGGGACGTGCTATCAAGCTGCACCCCCTGTGCTGTACAGCGTTCAACGCTGACTTCGACGGCGACCAGATGGCTGTTCATCTGCCCCTGTCCGCTGAGGCTCAGGATGAGGCGAGAAACCTCATGCTGGCAGCTAAGAACCTGCTGAAGCCCTCTGATGGACGTCCTGTTGCAGTTCCTACACAGGATATGGTCCTCGGCGCTTACTATCTCACTATCGAAAAGGACGGCGAGAAGGGCGAGGGCAAGGTATTCCGTGACGCTAACGAGGCTCTTATGGCATATCAGGATGGCGTTATATCCATCCATGCAAAGATCAAGATCCGCGTAACAAAGGATCTTGGCGATACAAAGATCTCCAGACTGGTAGATACAACTATCGGACGAGTTATATTCAACGAGCACATTCCTCAGGATCTCGGTTATGTTGACAGAACAGATCCCGAGCATCAGCTCGATTACGAGATCGGCTTCAAGGTTGGCAAGAAGCAGCTCGGTCAGATCATTGACAAGTGCCTGAAGGTACACGGTACTGCTACCACTGCTCAGGTTTCCGATAAGATCAAGGCTCTCGGCTACAAGTACTCCACACGCTCAGGTATTACCGTTGCTGTATGCGATGCTGAGATCCCGCCCCAGAAGGCTGATATCATGGCAGACGCTGAGAAGAAGATCGAGAAGATCAACAAGCAGTTTGCACGTGGCTTTATCTCCAACAACGAGAGAAAGTCCGCATTCATCAGCATCTGGAACAAGGCTACAGACGATGTAGGACGTGCACTGACCGACAACCTCGATCAGTACAACAACATCTTTATGATGGCTGACTCCGGTGCCCGTGGTTCTATTAACCAGATCAGACAGCTGGCAGGTATGCGTGGACTTATCGCGAATACTTCCGGTGCTACCATCGAGATGCCTATCAAGGCTAACTACCGTGAGGGTCTGAACGTACTGGAGTACTTCATCTCCTCCCGTGGCGCGCGTAAGGGTCTGGCAGATACCGCGCTGCGTACTGCTGACTCGGGTTACCTGACAAGACGTCTGGTAGACGTATCTCAGGAGGTTATCATCCGCGAGGATGACTGCGGTACCACAAACGGTATCGAGGTATATGAGATCCGTGAGGGTAATGAGCTGGTTGAGAAGCTGGCTGAGCGTCTTGTTGGACGTTACCTCGCTGAGGATTACAAGGATAACGACGGAAATGTCATCATTTCCAAGGATAAGCTGCTGACAGACGCTGACGCTGCAAAGATCGTAAATGCAGGCGTTGAGCGCATCAAGGTCCGCTCTGTTCTGACATGTTCTCTGAGAAACGGCGTATGTGCACGCTGCTACGGTGCTTCTCTGGCTAACGGTCAGCTCATCGGTATCGGTGAGGCTGTTGGTATCATCGCTGCACAGTCCATCGGTGAGCCCGGTACACAGCTTACAATGAGAACGTTCCATACAGGTGGTATCGCTTCTGCAGAGGATATCACACAGGGTCTGCCCCGAGTTGAGGAGCTGTTTGAGAGCCGTCGTCCCAAGAATGCGGCTATCATCACAAAGATCTCCGGTAAGGTTCGCTTTGAGGAGATCAAGAAGACCCGTCACGCTATCATCACATCCGAGGATGGCACTGAGGAGGCTTACGCTGTTCCTTTCGGTTACCGTCCTAAGGTATACGACGGTGACGTAGTAGTTGCAGGCGATCCGCTGACAGAGGGCTCTGTAAATCCTCATGACGTACTTCTCGTTAAGGGCGAGCAGGCTGTTCAGAACTACATCATCGCAGAGGTACAGAAGGTTTACCGTCTGCAGGGTGTTGATATCAACGATAAGCATATCGAGGTCATCGTTCGTCAGATGATGAGAAAGATACGCATCACAGAACCCGGCGACAGCTTCCTGCTGCCCGGCTCCATCGTTGGCAAGAACGAGTTCGTGGAGATCTGTGACGGCATCCAGAAGCGTATAGACGCAGGTGAGCAGCTCACAATACCCGAGAGTGAGCCTGTACTGCTTGGTATCACCAAGGCTTCTCTTGCAACAGACAGCTTCATGTCCGCTGCATCCTTCCAGGAGACCACAAGAGTTCTCACCGACGCTGCTATCCGCGGCAAGGTAGATCCTCTGCTCGGCCTTAAGGAAAATGTTATCATCGGTAAGCTCATCCCTGCAGGTACAGGTCTTGCTGTACAGGAAGAGGAGAGCGCAGAGGCAGCTCCCGCAGAGGAGAATGCTCCCGCTGAGGACGAGGTAGTTTAAGTGCTTAAAACGGGCGTGTCACAGGCGCATTATAGCGCATTAAAGTGAGCGTTCGGGAAAATGCACAAAAACGAATACTATCAATAAATACTAAACGGTGTTTGCTACAAAGTTTTGAAAAAAACCTTGACAAACACCGTTTTTTCCTTTAAAATATATAATTGCGTGCGAGTGTAATTTTATATCTGCGAATGCGCCTGAAAATGGTTTAATTCCTGATAAAATGGTTATACTATCCGCGTAAATTTTAATGGAGGTGAAATAATGCCAACCTTTAATCAGCTTGTCCGCAAGGGACGTGAAGTAGCAGTTAAGAAGTCCAAGTCTCCTGCTCTTCAGAAGGGTATGAACACTCTGCACAAGCAGCAGATCGACCAGCATTCTCCTCAGAAGAGAGGCGTTTGCACAGCAGTTCGTACAAGCACACCTAAGAAGCCTAACTCCGCGATGAGAAAGATCGCCAGAGTAAGACTCTCTAACGGCTTTGAAGTTACTGCTTACATTCCCGGTATCGGACACAAACTGCAGGAACACTCTGTTGTACTCATCAGAGGCGGCCGTGTTAAGGACCTCCCTGGTGTACGTTACCACATCATCCGTGGTACACTGGATGCACAGGGCGTTGACAAGAGAATGCAGGGACGCTCCAAGTACGGTGCAAAGCGTCCGAAGGCTGGAAAGAAAGCGTAATTAATGACATTATGCTGTCAGGCAAGGCATTATTTGATAGATATTGCCTCTGTTTGGACGGCGGAAGTTATGCTTTCGAGTACCTATGATTTTCATTTTTTATGAAGGAGGGAAGTAAAGTGCCAAGAAGAGGTAATGTTCCTAAGCGTGAGGTTCTGCCGGATCCTATGTACGGTTCCGAGCTGGTAACAAGACTTATCAACAACATCATGCTCGATGGAAAGAAGGGCGTAGCCCAGAAGATCGTTTACGGCGCATTTGAGATCGTTGCTGAGAAGACAGGCAAGGATGCTCTGGAAGCTTTCGAGGAGGCAATGGAGAATATCATGCCCCAGCTCGAGGTTAAGGCTCGCCGTGTCGGTGGTGCAACATACCAGGTTCCTATGGAGGTTCGCCCCGAAAGAAGACGTACTCTCGGTCTGAGATGGATCACCAAGTACAGCCGTGAGCGCAACGAGAAGACAATGAAGGAAAGACTTGCAAACGAGATCCTTGACGCACTCAATGGTCAGGGCGGCTCCTGCAAGAAGCGTGACGACACTCATAAGATGGCTGAAGCTAACAAGGCTTTTGCTCATTACAAGTGGTAATAAGAATCAGACGGATGTAAGGGCAGCCTAGGCTGCCGCAGCATCCCTATAATTACGGAGGAACTTATGAAAAGAGACGTAACTCTCGAAATGACCCGTAATATTGGTATCATGGCGCACATTGACGCAGGTAAGACCACCACAACTGAGCGTATCCTGTTCTACACAGGTGTAAACCACAAGATGGGTGAGACTCATGATGGCGGTGCGACAATGGACTGGATGGCTCAGGAGCAGGAGAGAGGTATCACAATCACCTCTGCTGCTACAACAGCTTTCTGGAAGAAGCACAGAGTCAATATTATCGATACTCCCGGACACGTTGACTTCACTGTTGAGGTTGAGCGTTCTCTGCGAGTACTTGACGGCTCCGTTACTGTTCTTTGTGCAAAGGGCGGTGTAGAGCCTCAGTCTGAGACTGTATGGCGTCAGGCAGATAACTACAAGGTTCCCAGAATGGCATACATCAACAAGATGGACATTATGGGTGCTGATTTCTACCGCGTAGTTGGCATGATGCACGACAGACTCAAGTGTAATGCTGTTCCGATCCAGCTGCCTATCGGCGCTGAATCTGACTTTAAGGGTATCATCGACCTCATCGAAATGAACGCCGATGTATACTATGATGACCTGGGCAAGGATATGCGTGTTGAGGAGATCCCCGCAGACATGCTCGAAAAGGCTCAGGAGTACAGACGTAACCTTCTCGAAAAGGTTGCTGAGCTGGACGATGAGCTGATGGAGAGATACTTTGAGACCGAGGGTGAGGATTTCACCATTGAGGAGATCAAGGCTGCCATCAGAAAGGGTACCATCGAGAACAAGTTCGTTCCCGTTGTATGTGGTACTTCTTACAGAAACAAGGGTGTACAGAAGCTGCTCGACGCAGTTATCGACTACATGCCCTCTCCTCTGGATATTCCTCCCATCAAGGGCGTTGTTCCCGATACAGGTGAGGAAGTAGAGAGAAAAGCAGGCGATAACGAGCCTTTCTCCGCTCTTGCATTCAAGATCGCTACAGACCCCTTCGTTGGTAAGCTCTGCTTCTTCAGAGTTTACTCCGGCGTAGTTGAGGCAGGTGCTACCGTTCTCAATGCTACAAAGGATAAGAACGAGCGTATGGGTCGTATCCTTCAGATGCACGCTAACTCCAGACAGGATATCGATTGCTGCTTCTGCGGTGATATCGCTGCTGCTGTTGGTCTGAAGAATACAACTACAGGTGATACTCTCTGTGATGAGAATAACCCTGTAATCCTCGAGTCCATGGAATTCCCCGAGCCTGTTATCTCGCTCGCTATCGAGCCCAAGACAAAGGCCGGTCAGGAAAAGATGGCCCTCGCACTTGCAAAGCTTGCTGAAGAGGACCCCACATTCAAGACCTACACAGATCAGGAAACAGGCCAGACAATCATCTCCGGTATGGGTGAGCTTCACCTGGAGATCATCGTTGACCGTCTGCTCCGTGAGTTCAAGGTAGAGGCTAACGTTGGTGCTCCTCAGGTTGCTTATAAGGAGACTATCGTAGGCAACGCTGACGTTGATATGAAGTATGCACGTCAGTCCGGTGGTAAGGGTCAGTACGGTCACGTTAAGATCCGTGTTGAGCCTAACGAGTCCGGTAAGGGCTACGAGTTTGTCAATGCCGTTGTCGGTGGTGCTATTCCCAAGGAATACATTCCTGCTGTTGACAAGGGTATCCAGGGCGCTCTTAACACCGGTGTGCTTGCAGGCTACCCCGTTGTTGACGTTAAGGTAGAGCTGTACGATGGTTCTTACCACGAGGTTGACTCCTCCGAAATGGCATTCCAGATCGCCGGTTCTATGGCTATCAAGGAAGCCCTCAAGAAGGCTAAGTCTGTAATCCTCGAGCCTATCATGCGTGTTGACGTTGTAGTTCCTGAGGACTACATCGGTAACGTTATCGGTGACCTCAACTCCCGCCGTGGTCAGATCCAGAATCAGGAGACTGCAAACGGTACTGTTCAGATCACATCCGCTGTTCCGCTTTCCGAGATGTTCGGCTACTCCAACGATCTGCGTTCCAAGACACAGGGTCGTGGTAACTACGTAATGCAGCCCAGCCACTACATCGAGGTTCCCAAGTCCATTGCGGAAGGCATCATGAGCAAGCGCGCTAAGGATTGATCCGCCGCGAAGCTCCACACTGCCACTTTTTTCTGAAAAACACTTGATTTTTTCAGAGAATGATGGTACAATATAATCACTAAACTATGGCTATCCCCCTTTTATAGGGGGAAGCTGAAATTTCACCTTTAAGGAGGATAAAACCAATGGCAAAGGAAAAGTATAATTCCACGAAGCCCCACGTTAATATCGGTACTATCGGTCACGTTGACCACGGTAAGACCACAACAACTGCTGCTATCACAAAGTATCTCGCTATGCTCGGTAAGGCTAAGTTCGAGGCATATGACATGATCGATAAGGCTCCCGAGGAGAGAGAGCGTGGTATCACAATCAACACTGCTCACGTTGAGTACGAGACAGAGGCTCGCCACTATGCTCACGTTGACTGCCCCGGACATGCTGACTACATCAAGAACATGATCACCGGTGCTGCTCAGATGGACGGCGCTATCCTCGTAGTTGCTGGTACTGATGGTCCTATGGCTCAGACCAAGGAGCACATCCTGCTTGCTCGTCAGGTAGGCGTTCCTGCTATCGTTGTATTCATGAACAAGTGTGATGACGTTGATGACGAAGAGCTGCTCGAGCTCGTAGAGATGGACATCCGTGATGTTCTGTCCCAGAACGAGTTCCCCGGCGATGACATCCCCGTAATCCGTGGTTCTGCTAAGGTTGCTCTGGATTGCGCATCCACAGATCCTAACGCTCCCGAGTATGCTTGCATCAAGGAGCTGATGGACGCTGTTGACGCTTACATCCCTGCTCCTGAGCGTTCTGAGGATCTGCCCTTCCTGATGCCCGTTGAGGATACAATGACAATCACAGGTCGTGGTACTGTTGCTACTGGCCGTGTAGAGCGTGGTATCGTTAAGGTTAACGACACAGTTGAGATCACAGGTCTCGTTGACGAGCCTAAGTCCACTGTTGTTACAGGTCTCGAGATGTTCAGAAAGACTCTGGACGAGGCTGTTGCTGGTTACAACATCGGTGCTCTGCTCCGTGGTGTTACACGTCAGGATATCGAGCGTGGTCAGGTTCTCTGCAAGCCCGGTTCCATTCACCCCCACACAAAGTTCAAGGGCCAGGTTTACGTTCTCAAGAAGGAAGAGGGCGGCCGTCATACTCCTTTCGTATCCAACTATCGTCCTCAGTTCTTCTTCAGAACAACAGACGTTACCGGTGTTATCACACTGCCTGCTGACAAGGAAATGTGCATGCCCGGCGATAACGTTGTAATGGACGTTGAGCTGATCACTCCTATCGCTATCGAAGAGGGTCTGCGTTTCGCTATCCGTGAGGGTGGTAGAACAGTAGGTTCCGGCGTTGTTACTGCTATCAACGAGTAATTCCTAGCGAATTCATATCTCTACCTATATTGTAAAGTATACCGCTCCTCGTAAGGGGAGCGGTTTTTGTATACCAAAGCCCGTCGCGAGTATAACTCTGCGACGGGCTGTTTCATTTATTGAGCTTTGGGTTATCAGTTCGCCCGAGAATGTAGTCTACAGAAACATCGTAGAAATCAGCAAGGCGGATGAGGGTATCGGTCGGTATATCGCGTTCACCCTTTTCGTAATGGCTGTATGCACGTTGGCTGCATATAATAGCATCTGCCACCTGTTGCTGTGTGAGCAGCTCGCTTTCGCGCAATAGTTTCATTCTATACATAAAACACCTCCGTTTTTTGTATATATTTATTATGCTTTAGAACGTTTTGTTCTATTGACATTTAGCCCAAAATGGGCTATAATTGTTTTATAGGATGCAGATGCAATGATTAACACAATTTATAAGGAGTAATTGAAAGTGGATAATTTAACAATAGTGAGACGTTGCCAAAAATTGATGTATGAACTTGATAAAGCAGAGATTGAGAAAGCAGGATTAAATGAACAGCTTGAGACGTTGAGGAAAGAGGCGAACGATAAGATTGAAACACCAGGTTGCCTAGTGATTGTAGTGTCTCTGATTGTTATAATACTTCTGAAAGCTAATGGTAACGGGTGGATAATGTCAATTTTCAGTGGATTAATTGCTGGAGGAATCATTGATTTGCCATTTGAGTTGTATAGAAAAAATAAGTACACTAAGCAATATCAGAGTAAGGAAAATGAAATACAGAGCAAGCAATATCTTGTTAACAATAGAATTGCTGATATACAAAATGATGAAGATTATATTGTAGTTAGTTCTATTGTCAATGATGATATGAATAAGGAGTGTTTATCATATATGGCACAGTTGCTTACTAAATTCAGCAACATGTCATTAGAAGATGCTTATTATAGGTATCTTCGTAATAAATCTTAAAATTACATATACATAAAAAGAGGCATACGCAATATGCCTCTTTTTGATATTTAGAAGATACTGTATTAATAACTTGTCAAATACCCGAAAAAGTGCTACAATAAACATATGCCATCGAAAGGAGCTAGCGCTATGCAGATACCCCAGAACATCCTCTACATCCTTGACCGCCTTGAGCAGGCAGGCTACGAGGCTTATATCGTAGGCGGCTGTGTGCGCGACAGCCTGATGGGCGCTCAGCCGCATGATTTCGATATAACCACATCCGCGCTCCCTGAGGAGACAGAGCGCGTGTTTGCAGATCTGCGCGTTATCGAAACGGGTCTGAAGCACGGCACGGTTACCGTCCTGTACGAGGGCGAGCCTATAGAGATCACCACCTACCGCATAGACGGAGAGTACGCGGACGGCAGACATCCCGATGAGGTGAGATTTACGCGCTCCCTTGCCGAGGACGTGGCGCGCCGCGATTTCACAATGAACGGTATTGCATACAGTCCCAAACGCGGCTTGTTCGACCATTTCGATGGTGCGGAGGATATCCGCCGTGGCATTATCCGCTGTATAGGAGATCCTGATAAGCGCTTTGGTGAGGACGCACTGCGTATCATGCGTGCGCTGAGATTTTCTTCCGTGCTGGGCTTCGGGATAGAACAGGCTACTGCTGATTCTCTGCGGCGGAACAAAGCACTGCTCCATAGGGTGTCTGCGGAGCGTATATTCACAGAGCTAAGCAAGCTGCTGTGCGGCAGAAACGCAGGCGCGGTGCTGAGAGAATATGCGGAGATATTCGCTGAGATCATCCCGGAGCTTGCCCCATGTATCGGTTATGAGCAGCATAGCAGGTATCATGCATACCCACTGTATGAGCACACAGTGCGCGCGGTGGAGAATTGTCCGCCTGATGTCGGGATACGTCTTGCTATGCTGTTCCATGATATAGGAAAACCGCTGACGCAGAGTGCGGACGAAAGCGGCGAGTGGCATTTTTATGGTCATGCAGAAAAGAGCGCGGAGCTTGCGGAGGAGATAATGCGCCGCTTCAAAACTTCCAATGCTATGAGAGAGAAAGTTTGTGCTATCATACGCTATCACGGCTTTGTTCCTGAGAAGACCGAGCGGTTCATCCGCCGCAGGCTGGCAAAGCATGGTGCGGAGCTGTTCCGTGATATCATGCTTGCACATATTGCAGACGACAGTGCCAAGGCGGAGTTCACCAAGGAACGCATACCGGAATGGCGCGAGATAATACGCATGGCAGAGGAGATATCACAGCGGCAGCCGTGTCTTAGCACAAAGGAGCTTGCCGTAGGCGGCAGAGATATCATGCAGCTCATTCCTGCGTCCCCAAGGATAGGAGAAACGCTGAAATATCTGCTGGACGGTGTTGTTGACGGACGCTTTGAAAACCGTCGTGACGTGCTGATGAAGCAGGCGGAATTATTCCTGAAAATTGACAAATAATATTTCTCTGAGCAGTAAAATATCTTGCAGAAAAAGCGATATTGTGCTATACTTATAGAGTTGAAAAAATTATGTGTGGGAGAAAAATGCTATGGCAATGGATATAGGAATAGATTTAGGTACTGCCAATATCATCATCAGTGTAGATGGCAAGGGCATCGTGCTCAACGAGCCGTCTGTGGTGGCTTATGACCGCAAGAAGAAAGAGGTCGTGGCTGTAGGTACGGAAGCGTACAAGATGATAGGCAGGACCCCTGAATATATCGTGGCTGTTCGTCCGCTGAAGGACGGCGTTATCTCTGATAACGATATGACCGAGGAAATGGTGAGGGCATTTATCCGCAAGGTCAACGGCGGCTTTATGATGAAGCCGAGGATCGTCCTGTGCGTACCCTCCTCTGTTACCGATGTGGAGCGCAGAGCTGTTATTGAGGCGGCTATCTCCGCAGGTGCGAGAAAGGTGTATCTTATCGAAGAGCCTATTGCGGCGCTTATCGGCGCAGGAATAGATATCTCCAAGCCCAACGGTACGATGGTAGTTGATATCGGCGGCGGTACCGCTGATGTGGCGATAGTATCCTTTAACGGCATAGTTGCCAGCCGTTCTGTTAAGATGGCGGGAAGCAAGTTTGACGCCGCTATAATCCGACATATCTCCCAGAAGTACAAGATACTCATTGGTGAGAAGACTGCCGAAAAGGCGAAGATGGAGATCGCAAATGTATTCGATCCCGATGGCAGCAAGAAGATGACCGTCCGCGGCAGACATCTGCTTAGGGGACTTCCTGAAAGCGTGGAAATTACCGATATCGATATCGATGAGGCTATCCATGAGAATGCGATGGAGATAGTAAATCAGGTGAAGCTCACGCTTGAATCCGCTCCACCTGAGCTTGTGGGAGATATTCTCAGCAACGGTATCACGCTTACGGGCGGCGGTGCGCTGCTGGGAGGTCTTGCGGAGCTTATATCCGCGAATGTGGGTGCGCCCTGCTTCATAGCGGATAATCCTATAGAGTGTGTTGCGAGGGGCGTAAATGCCGCGTTCAGGATGTCAGGCGAGCTGCTGGATGGCTTTGAACAGGTGCAGCTTTACGGCTTCAGATAATTGTTTTATTAAATACCACATCTGCCGAAAGTCATTCGGCAGATTTTTTCCACATTTTCTAAAAAATTGGTATATATTGCATGAATTTGGCTTGCTTTTTATGAAAAGATATGCTAAAATAATATTATGTATTAATATAGCATCTGTTGATGTAAACGTTTAAATGATGAATATTCGGAAAGGAGAGCTCGGAAATTGCTTGACAACAAAAAAATGGTTGGTTTCTGTTGTACTACAATGCAGAAAGAGCCGGTCAGACCCGTAGTTGACTGTCTCGTAAATGAGTTCGCCAAGCGCGACGATCATCGCCTTATCGTATACCAATGCTTTGAGGATCTGTATCTTGATACTCCCAATGCAAGGGGTGCAGCATCCGTATTCAATATGATAAATCTGGACATGCTGGATGCTATGATATTCATGCAGTTCAATGAAAAGCAGAAGCCGCTGTTCAGTAAGGTAGCGGCACGCTGCCGTGCACATGGTATTCCCGTGATCTATATAGACGAGCATATCGCTGACGCTTTCTGTGTTTCGTTCGGTTATGGAGATGCATTCGGTCAGATCGTGGAGCACGTTATTACGGAGCATGGCTGCAAGAACATAAAGCATATCGCAGGCTTACGCGGAAACGATTTTTCACAGACCAGAATAGACAGCTGTCGTGAGGTAATGGCGCGCCATGGTCTTACCCTTGAGGATAAGGATATCCTGTACGGAGAGTTCTGGGAAACACCTACCTATCAGGCTATAGATGATTTCTTTGCCCGTGGCGAGGCTCTGCCTGATGCGTTCATCTGTGCAAATGATTCTATGGCGATGGCGGCTTGTCTGAAGCTGAATGAGATGGGCTACAGCATTCCTGAGGACGTTATAGTTACAGGCTTTGACGGTATAGAGTTTGAAAAGTTCCATAATCCACGTCTTACTACCGCTACCAGAAACAATAAGGAGCTGGCAGCTGCGGTGATGAATATAATCGATGATGTGCTGGAGCATCCCGATATCAAGCCGTACGATGTGGAACTCAGTTATACCCCTCGTTTTTCCGAGAGCTGCCATTGTAGAAAGAACGATCCGTTGAAGCGTAGCCAGTCCCTTGCGGATTATGTTCGTAATTATTCCTATGCACGCGGCTTTGAGGAGAGCATGAATGAGATGGGTAACCTTATTTCTGCTACCCCCGATATTGAGCACGCAAGGGAGATATTCAGGAAATTCTGCTTCCAGCAGACTCATATATGTGTAACAGATGAATATTACCGCTACTTCTCTGAAGAAAAAGACACTGCGGAGGAGGTGCAGCACGGCGAGGATCACTATCCCGATAAAATGCACCTGCTGGTGGAATGCACAGATGACAGAGAGACTGAGGGCGTATGCTTCCCGACATCGGAGCTGCTGCCCGATCTGATGAGTCATTTTGACGGAAACAACACTCTGCTGGTTATTCCTTTGCATTCACAGGAGGAAATAATCGGATACTATACGCTGTGCTATCTGGCTTCCGATCTTTGCAAGGATCAGATGTACACATTCACGATGATGGCAAACCACTGCCTTGAAAATGTTCGTATGCATGAGCATATGAGCTTCCTTAACAAGAAGCTTGAGTTCATGTTCACGCACGATCACCTCACCAAGATATACAACCGATACGGCTTCTACAAGAATTTCCGCGAGGATTTCGCACAGCTTGCATCGGAAAACAAGGATGTGTTCATCGTATCTATAGATCTTAACGATATGAAGACCATCAATGACACCTACGGACATCACGCAGGTGACGAGGCGCTGCGTATAACAGCCAACGCGCTGACAGGCGCAGCTGAAAAGGATGATACAGAGATCATCTGCTCGCGCTTCGGCGGTGATGAGTTCGTTGTGGCGAGGATCTGCACGGGCGATGCAAAGGAAAGAGCAGAGCGCTACCACAGAAACTTTGATACTGTGCTTGCAGGACTGAACAGTACTTCGGGCAATCCGTATACTGTTTCGGTGAGTATCGGAGTATACTGTGCTTCGCTGAACGCAGTGGATACCATTGACGAGCTTATCGAGCTTGCTGACAGATTGATGTATAATGACAAATCCCGTCACAAGCGCAGACCCAAGAACGTTAAATAAAACAGCACCCCTCATGAGAGGGGTTGCTTTTTTTGAAATATCACCAACCTTTTCCGTATTTTCGCCACTATATTACCGAAACGTTTCAAAAAGCGAGGAAAAAGTGATGAACAAGACCGATGCGGACAGACTCATGCCCGAATATGTGCGCAAGCTTTTCGGCTTTGCAAGGCAGAGATTATCAGACATAGCGGAAGCGGAGGAATTTGCCGCAGAACTTACGCTGACGGTATATGAGGCTCTTCTGAAAGCGGGGGAGATATCAAATCCCGATGGCTATGTATGGAGAGTAGCAAAGAACTGCTACGCCCGTTATATCAGCGGAAGAAAGCAGTTTTCGGCTGTGGATGGTATAGAGTACATCCCCGACAGCCGCGATTTCACGCAGGAGCTTATGAACAGCGAGAGCTACGGAATACTCCGCCGTGAGATAACCTATCTCGGTAAGACGCAGCGTGAGATCATCGTTCTTCACTATTTCCATGATAAAAAGGTACGGGAGATAGCAGAGATGCTCTCTATCCCAGAGAACACGGTGAAGTGGCATTTGGCCTGCTCACGAAAGGAGCTAAAGGACGGTATGGATAAGGTAAGAACAATAGGAACGCTCGGCACACAGCCGATAAGATTCATCGATATGGGGCATGACGGAACTCCGGGCGAAAAGGGAGATACCGCAAACTTCCTTGCAAAGAACATAACACAGAACATCGCCTATGCGGCGTATCATCAGCCGAGGAACATCAACGAGATAGCGGAGGAGCTGGGTATCAATCCGATATTTGTTGAGGACGAGGTGGCAGTTTTAGAGGAATACGGCTTCATGGATAAGCTTCCAAATGGGAAGTATCGTACTAATATCCATATTAGTGAACCGAATGAAACGAGCTACCGCATTTACAGAGAAATAGAGTCGAAATATTCAAAGCTTTTTGCAGAGAAATTCTTTGCTCCAGTGCTTGAAAGAATAACGGAGATACCTGAGTGGCTTCATGTTCCCGACAATGATATAAATCTGCTGAAATGGAGTATGGTCTGCTTCCTTACTCATAAGCTTGCTGTTGCAGAGCTCACTGACACGAAATTCTCGGTAAAGCGCCCAGATGGCGGCGATTTTGTGGCTTATGCAACCGTTGCTGTAACTCCCGATTGGGATATGACCGACGCAGAGCCTTATATTTACGGCTTCTGCGGCGATATGTGGCGAAACAGGCGTGATGAAGGGATGGAGTGGAAGAGCTGGCAGCTTAATTGCCATTGGACGGACAGGACGGGTTACTGGAGAAATAATCTTACAGAAGATTATGACAAGATGTATTTCTGGCTAAAAAATCAGCTTCCCGAAACTGCAAGCAATGCCGAAAGCTATGCACGTCTGCTCGATAAGGGCTATCTTTTAAAGGAGAATGGTGAATATAAGTGTAATCTTATTGTTTGTGACAGGGAGCAGGAATGGTGGAGCTTTATTCCTTGCGCGCCCGAGGAAATAACAGAGTTGTCCCGTGAATATGCTGCAGAGTCAGTTAAAGCTGAACTATACGGTCAGCCTGAGCATATGCACGCTCAGATAAAGTATTACAATCAGAATGCGGCTTGTGCGCTTCATACAAGAGTCATGAAAGTATTGCTTGATATGGGTGTGCTGAAAGAACCGACCCCCGAGCAGAAGAAGGGGCTTTGCACGATACTTTTCTTGGGAGAATAAGAACGTAATACAACGATAAATAAAAATATCACAGGGGAGAATTATGCTGAATAAAATAAAAACAAATCCGCTTGCATTTGTGATATGGATAATGCTTTCATGTGCGGTACATATCGTATTATTCAGGTCAAAGGTCAATATGGATCATGAGATATGGCAGCGGATACTGACAGTTATCTTAGCTGTATGCTTTGTTTTGACGATACACGAATTTATCCATTTTGTATTTATGAAGATGTTCTGCAAAGTCAGCGTGAAGATAAAGCTCATGAGGGATCCCATGGGTGTACCTACCCTCGGAACGGTGACAGATGGTAAATTTCAGAAATGGCAGATCGTCATTATATATTTAGCGCCGTTTGTGTTTTTAACGCTGCTGACAGATGCGATATTTTTATTTTGTGACAGAATTGAACTGATATTTTTTGTTGTTTCGGTGTGTAATTGCGCAGGGTGCTTATATGATATTATCGATACATTGATAACTGTAACTAAAAAAGATAACGTGAACACCTGAAACTAAAGTAAAAAGCCGTGAAGAATACACTTCACGGCTTTTGTTATGCCTGTTTTCTGAGCTTTGCTTTCTTGATGACCTTCTGTCGCGAGAACTCCTCGCGCTCCTTTTCCTCAAGTGCGTTGGTGATGAACTTCACCATGTTCTCGAACTTCGGTATCATGATGTTTTTAAGGGCGTTTGCGCGCTTCTGAGTCTTCTTGATGGCGATGGCAAGGCGGTAGATGCTGTTTTCTATCTCCGCAAGCTTTACAGTGATAGCCTTTGCCTTGTTGAAGCTGATATATGCCGTGTCAAAGCTGGAGTTTGTCTGGTACATACTGTAGGATATTCCCAGCACCTGCTCCTCAGCGGAGAGCTTCGGCAGCTCCACGCCCATTACGCTCCTCATGCTGAGCGTAAGCGAATCGTCCACAGGGAATGTCTGAGCGATATCGCTCACGACACCCATGGAGATATTTGCTCTCTGGAGCGCTTTATAGGCTTCGGTGTATGTTGCGTCAATACTGTCACGCAGCTTTTTGGCTTCATCGGTAAGCTCCACCATCTCGCGTATCAGGATGTTGCGCTTTCTGTCCATCAGCTCATAGCCCATCCTTGCCTGACGCAGGGAGCGTTTAGCTTTTATCAGATTTCCCTTGGTGGGGAAGATTTGTTCTGCCAAATCCTATCGGCTCCTTTCGGGTGAGATGTGCTTACGCTTCGGTCTTCTTGTTGAATCTTTCCGCACGAGCGGGGTCGTACTTCTCTGCCAGCAGCTTGTCGTCGATACGGTCAAGCTCAGCCCTGGGGAGAGTACACAGAAGATCCCAGCCCAGCTCCAGTGTTTCTTCCATGGAGCGGTTCTCGTCAAAGCCCTGATCAAGGAAGTTATCCTCGAACAGTCTGCCGAATGTCATGTATGCGCGGTCGTTCTCGGAGAGCTCCTCCTCGCCTATAACTGAGGCAAGAGAGCGTGCATCCTGAACTCTTGCATAGGCTGCGAAGAGCTGGTTTGCTACAGCGGAGTGGTCGGCTCTTGTATAGCCCTCGCCGATACCGTCTTTCATCAGACGGGAGAGCGAAAGCAGCACGGAAAGACCGGGGTATACACCGCGCTGGTCAAGCTCGCGGTCAAATACTATCTGACCCTCTGTGATATATGCCGTAAGGTCGGGAATTGGGTGTGTGATATCATCATTGGGCATGGTGAGTATCGGTATCTGAGTTACCGAGCCTGTGCTGCCCTCAACAACGCCTGCACGCTCATACAGAGCGGCAAGGTTAGAATAGAGATAGCCTGGGTAGCCCTTTCTGCCTGGGATCTCACCCTTGGAGGAGGAGAACTCACGCAGCGCTTCAGCGTAGGAGGTCATATCCGTCATGATAACGAGGATATGCATATTCTTCTCATAAGCGAGGTACTCGGCTGCTGTGAGTGCACACAGCGGCGTCAGGATACGCTCGATGATGGGGTCGTTGGAGAGGTTCAGGAACATCGCAACGCGCTCGATAGCGCCTGTTTCCTCAAAGGAGCGGCGGAAGTACTCTGCAACATCGTTCTGAACGCCCATTGCCGCAAACACCACAGCGAAATCCGCACCGCTCTCATCGGCGATCTTTGCCTGCTTTACTATCTGTACGGCAAGCTTGTTGTGGGAAAGTCCCGAGCCTGAGAATATAGGCAGCTTCTGACCGCGGATAAGCGTCATCAGCGCGTCTATGGATGAGATTCCTGTGTGGATGTAGTTTCTTGGATACTGTCTTGCAACAGGATTGAGCGCCTGACCGTTTACATCGCCCATCTTTTCGGGGAATACGGGGCCCATGCCGTCGATAGGTCTGCCTGCACCGTTGAACACACGTCCCAGCATTTCGGGAGCAAGCGGCATTTCAAGCGGCTTGCCTGAGAAGATGGTGCGTGTATTGTTCAAAGATATGCCGTTGGTGCCTTCGAATACCTGCAGGATGACTTTGTCGCCCTGCATCTCAACAACTCGTCCGATGCGCTCTGTGCCGTTATCAAGGCGGATAGTAGCTATTTCATCGAAAGCTACGCCCGAAACGCCCTCAAGCGCTACCAGAGGACCGTTTATATCCTTAAGCCCCATGTATTGTAAGCTCATATTAGTCCTCCTTTATATCAGACGGAAAGCGCGCGGAATGCTTCATCGATCTCTGTGAACAGGAAATCGAACATTTCGGGCTTATCGTTGGGGATATCGTATTTCATCTTGTTCAGCCTCTCAAAGAAGCCGAGTGCGGTTATCTCAGCGATGGGAACACCGCTCTTTATTGCTATCATCGCATGGGTGTACAGCTTGATTATGGCTTTCATCATCAGAAGCTGCTTTTCCAGAGGAACATAAGTGTCGTCCTTATGGTAAGCGTTCTGCTGCAGGAAGCCGACACGTACAACTCTGGCGATCTCGATGGTGAGCTTCTGGTCATCGGGGAGAACATCTGCACCGATGAGCTTTACTATCTCCATCAGCTTGTTCTCTTCCTGAAGTATATTGGATATCTCACGGCGCAGTCTTATGAAATCAGTGCTGACGTTTTCGGCATAGAAGCCTGTGAGATCGTCTATATATTCGCTGTAGCTGTTGTTCCAGTCGATAGCAGGGTAGTGACGCGCGTATGCAAGGGATTTGTCCAGCGCCCAGAAGCAGCGTACAAAGCGCTTTGTGTTCTGGGTAACAGGCTCGGAGAAGTCAGAGCCCTGAGGCGATACAGCGCCGATTATAGTAACGCTGCCCTCCTTGCCGCAGAGCGTTTCGGTGTAGCCTGCACGCTCGTAGAAATCGGAAAGACGTGATGGGAGATAAGCAGGGAAGCCCTCCTCTGCGGGCATCTCCTCAAGACGGCCTGATATCTCACGCAGAGCCTCTGCCCAGCGCGAAGTGGAGTCAGCCATTATGGCGATATGGTAGCCCATATCACGGTAGTATTCCGCCAGGGTGATGCCTGTATAGATGGACGCCTCACGCGCTGCCACAGGCATATTGGAGGTATTTGCGATAAGCACAGTTCTGTCTGTCAGCGGTCTGCCTGACTTAGGGTCGATAAGCTCGGAGAACTCCTCAAGCACCTGAGTCATCTCGTTGCCACGCTCGCCGCAGCCGATGTATACGATGATGTCTGCATCACACCACTTTGCAAGCTGGTGCTGTGTCATGGTCTTACCTGTACCGAAGCCTCCGGGGATAGCTGCTGTACCGCCCTTTGCGATGGGCGCAATGGTATCTATAACACGCTGTCCCGTGATGAGCGGACGGGATATAGGCAGGCGCTTTGCAACAGGTCTGCTGCTCTTGATGGGCCATTTCTGCACCATTGTAAGAGGCAGCTCAGCGCCGCTTTCGGTCTTTATGGTAATGATATTGTCATTTACGCGGTATCTGCCGTTTTCAGCGGCAAAGGTAACCGTTCCGCTGATGCTCGGAGGCACCATGCAGCGGTGCTCGATAAGGGGAGTTTCGGGGCAGGTGCAGTAGATCTGTCCGCCTGTTACCTTATCTCCTGCCTTTACTGTAACTGTAACGTCAAACTCGCGCTCCTCATCAAGCGAGAAGATGCTGCTGCCCTCGGCAACGAACACGCCGCTGAGCTTTGTCATATCACGCAGGGGACGTTCTATACCGTCAAAAATGTTAGAGATTATACCTGGACCGAGAGTTGCACAGACAGGTGCTCCTGTTGGGATAACAGGCTCGCCTATTTTAAGTCCTGCGGTGTTCTCGTATACCTGTATGGTGGTGAATTCGTCGCTTACGCCGATGACCTCTCCGATAAGGCGCTTTTTACCGACGTAGACCATTTCCAGCATGGAAAATTCCTTGGCTTCAGCGACCTTTACAACAGGGCCGTTTATAGCGTAAATAGTATTCAATCGGGTTCATTCCTTTCAGAGAGTCACATTCTTAACTCTGTTTTTTCGTTGAAGCGCTTCTTTTCATCCTCAAGTGCCATATCAAGGGTAACATCACACAGTACGTTCTTGTTGCGGCACATTGCACGAAGTCCGCCCAGACGGATAGTGTTATCCGCAGTGACCTCGCAGCTTGTAAGGGCGCGTACTGCGTCCACATCACAGGGACGTGCATAGATGAGCGTAGCGCTGTCCAGAGCAATTGCTGCGCGTATCTTTTCAAGCGAGCGCTTCAGATAATCGGAGTACTCATCCGATACCGCAAATTGCTTCAGCTTATCTTCGGTTTCTTTAAAGAATTCGGTGATGAGCTCGTTTCTGTGCAGCAGCACAGATTTTTTCATTTCATAATCGCAGCGGGACATTTCTCTGCGGAAATCCGCTTCGCTGCGGGCAAGCTCTGCTCTTATCCTGTTCAGAGCTTCCTTTGTGGCGAGCTTATCCTTTGTTCTGCCCGAGGCGGAGCGTCTTGCGTGTATTTCAGCGGTGATCTCCTTTACCTCAGCTTCGGCATGCTCCTGTATAGCCTGCCTGAACATTTCAAGTTTTTTGTTGTTATCCATCAATAGATCCTTCCGTATCAGAGCTTTATTCCGATGGCTTCGCTGACATATCTTCCGATAGCCTCCGTTACGCCCGAGTTACCGTGGCGGTCCGGTATCTCAACTATCAGCGGACGGCGGCAGTTCAGCTTCAGATGATATACGCGCTCGCGGCACAGCTCCACCAGCTTTTCTGTCATGAGGACCACTGCGGTGTTTTCATCGGAGAAAGCCATATCCAGCGCAGAGCTTACCTCCTCCGCTGTGTGAGCCACAACACCCTCGATCCCTGCAAGGCGCATACCCATCTGCGTATCTATGTTGTCGCTTATCAGATAAAATTTCATGCTGTTATCAACCGAACAGGATAAGGATGGAGATCAGCAGACCGTAGATAGCAACACCCTCACCCAGAGCAACGAAGATCAGTGCCTTGGTGAATGCCTTGTCGTTCTCGCTTACAGCGCCGATAGCTGCAGGAGCAGCGCTTCCTACCGCGATACCTGTACCGATAGTAGCCATACCTGTGGAGAGAGCGGCTGCAAGGTACTTCATACCCTCTGTGAAGCCGTCAGCTGCTGCTGCGGTCTCACCGGCGGCAAATGCGCCTGTCATGGGGATGATGGTCATAACTGCCATTACTCCGATAAAGGATGCGATATTTGTGATCACTGCACGCTTTCTGTTGGTGGGCTTATGCTCCTTTGTGCGCTTGAGATTGATGAACAGGGGCAGCAGTATCGCAGCAACAGCGATGAGCGGCATAGCAAAAAACATTACGATTTCCATTTAAGTTTCCTCCAAAGTATGTTAATTTTCAGTTTCAAAAGTTATCTGAACAGGGCGGAAGCTCTGTCCGTTACCGCTGTAGAAGCGGTTGAATATCTCATAGAATTCAAGTCGCAGTATCTGGATGCCTACCAGCAGACCCTCGACGCCCATTACGATCAGATTACCTATGATATAGGTTATCACTGTGCCTACGGTTATCTCTGCGTCGGGCACAGTGGTTCCTGCAAGCTGAGCGACTACCAGCATCATACCCGCATGGCTGAGGATGAAGCCGCCTATACGCAGGAAAGACATCGTGTTTGAAAGGAAGCTGAGCGCCGCCTCAAACAGATCGATGAAGTTTTCAATGATGAAGTTGCCTACAGACATCTTTTCTTCGTGCTTGGTGCCCGAAATCAGATCGGACAGCGGATGCTTGAAGAATATCAGCACCAGCGGCAGCACGATGAGGCAGATGATATATACGGGACTGAACAGGTTTATATCCAGCATGAACATACAGGCAACTCCTGCAACCAGCGAGATATAGAACATCAGACCGCATACGCCGTTCACGCTGAACAGCGCCTCGCCCCATTTCCGCTTTCGGAAATTCAGCACGGTATTGAATGTCATGGATATGGTTATCAGCACGATACCTATTCCGAGCGCTGCGATAAGCAGAACTGTAGCTACCTGGAAGATATTGTGAGGCTGTTCTGTGTAGCCCAGCAGCCGCCATATATTCTCGCGGTGGAAGAAAGGCTCTATGATAGTCTCTATTCCGAATACCGAGCCGTACAGCACACCGAATGCTGCGGAGAAAAGACCTATTCTTGTCATGATCGGGAACAGACCGTTCTTTGAGAAGCGGCTCATCACAAGGCCCAGCAGCGATATCGCGAGACCTTGTCCCACATCTCCGAACATTATACCGAACATCAGCATATATGTCACTGCCACATAGGGAGTGGGATCAAATGTGCCGTATTCGGGCAGACCGTACATCTTCACGAACATTTCAAACGGACGGAAGATGAAATTGTTTTTAAGCTTTACAGGAACATCAGCGGATGCCATCCGTCCCTTTATCGGTATCTGAGTGGTGGTTACGCTTTCGATAGCGGTTAGCTTATCGGTAAGCTGAGCGCTGCTCTTTGTAGGGCAGTAGCCGCTGAAAGAGAACCTGCCGTCCGATATCAGCGCTTTCTTTCGCAGTTCAAAGCAGTCATACAGATATTTCAGCTTGCTCATTACCGAAAGGAGCTCACTCCTGTGGGTATCCGCAAAGCTGCTTATCTTCTTTTCAAGATCTGCTACGATATTCTTTTCATTGGTGATGATCTGCTGGAGCACTTCGTCTGTGGAATCGGGGTCATGGATCAGGTAGTCGGGAAGCCTTGTTCTTTCAAAGCAGAGCGAATTCATTACCATATCTGCAAATTCCGAGCTTTTGTTCGGTGTGAGATACAGACCCCACGCATAGCCGTCCTTTTCCTCAAAGGTCATGAAGTGAAGACATTTTTTGTCATAATATTCAAGCTTGGCAAGGTTCTCTGCGGGCATCTTGCCGAATCTCGACTTGATATATCTCATATTAAACAGCTCTGTGAAGCTTACATCCATGTGCAGCATATGCTTTACATAGGAATCTGTCTGCATATGTTCCTCAAGAGCGGTCTGCATATCCTCGTATGCTGTACGCAGCTCCGAAAGCTGCTGTGAAAGCTCTGTGTGATATGCCTTGAAATCCTCTGCGCTTTCATAGCTTATATTGCTGTAATCCACAAATTCGGGCGTTATGTTCAGCGCCTGTGCAGTATCCCTCAGCTCTGTATAAGCGCCCTCGTATGGGTTTTGCTCGTTTGTGCTTCGCAGCAGCGAATCGCCGCTCACATCCGAGATCTGGAACATCCTGCTTTCGCAGCAGAGCATAAGAGCGTCATCCAGCTTATCGAGATTGCCCTCTACGGTGAGCTGTGACATTTTTTCTATACCCATTCAATGCACCGCCTTTCATATTACCAGCATACCGAGGATCTCTGTGCTGCTGAGTCCGTAGCGTATTCCCTCGATGGCTGTTTTTACATTTTTTTGTTCTATCTTCAGGCACTCTATAAGTGCGTAGTATACCGCGGCGGAATTGCGTGACATCCTTATTGTCCGCCGCAGGTGATCCATGCTTATGGTATCGGTGAGCTGTTCTATCGAAGCAAACTCAGCGTCCCTGTCTGTATGATAGCCGAGCTGTGAAAGCTCCTGCTCTATCTTTGATATATCCGGCAGCTGGAGCAGCCGTTCTATCGTTTCGTTGTTCAATCGGTATTTCAATGGCAGAAGCACCTTTCTTGCGCTGTCCGCCGAAACGCCGAAAGCTCTCATGCGGCAGCAGGATACTACGTTTTCCATATCTATACTCTTCAGGAGCGCGCGCTTCAGCTCGGTAAGCGCCTTGCCTGAATACGTCTTTTCGGCCGTCTTGATGGCAGACATATAATATAGTGTGTAGAGTCTGCGCTCACACTCGTTTATATTGATGCTGCCTGATTCAGCCGCATCGATCAGAAGCGGTCTGAGCGGTCTTGCAAAAGGCGTGTTTTCCAGCAGATGAGCTATATCAAGATATGTCTCGGCTTTTCCGAGAGCCATAAGATCTGTGGAAGCGTGTTGTACCAGAAACATAGGAAGCGAAGCGATATACCTGTCTGCAGAGCCTGATGAGACTGCTTCGACAGCGTTGATTATCTGATCTGTTTCCAGCTGCATGATAATGTATTTGAAGAAAACGCGGCTGTCGCTGAAATCGAAGCGGTGAAAGCGCTCGAATATATCAAATGCGGAGCGGTTTATCAGGGCTTCGAGCTGACCTCGGTGTATCGTCTGTGGGTTTATTCCCGAAAGCGTTTTGCTGTAACGCTCTGTCTGTTTCAGAAATGCCGCGGCTTCAGCTACTGTGGTACGCGCACACAGTTGAGAGTAATCCTCCGCGGTAAGTGATCTGCCGTATATTGCCCTTGCCTTTGCAATAACGGAATTGGATGAAAACGACATAGCTATCAGACTCCTGTGATACGACTGATTATTTCATTCTGCCACTCGCTGCGGTAAGCGGCGAACACTCCGTCAAGATGCTCTGTGCTTTCTACCAGAGCGGCTTTTGTGTTGCGCTTCTTTTCCTCAAGGAGCTCAGCCTGCTTTTTGAGCGCTTCATCAGCCTTTGCCCGTTCTTCGGCAAGCAGTCTTTCTCTGCGGCCTGCATATTTTTCGTCAGCCTCATCCAGTCTGTGCATCTCGGCTTCTACGAGCTTTTCCGCTTCGGCTGCCGCATTTCTGTCTATTTCGATTATGCTTTTCAGGATATCCATAATAACACCTGCCTTGTGTGTTGTACTATATTTTATATACATATTAATATGTGGAAAAACGACCTTATTTATAATAATCTAAAATCGAAAATAGTTCAATGGTAATAATGAACAAAAACAACGGTTGAATAGTGGGTATTCGTCAAAATATTCATATCTTTACCATAGCTTTGCTGAAATATCTGCAAAACAAAAGGAACGGCATGAACCGTTCCTTATTATATAGTATCTGATATATTAGTTCTTCAGGCTCTGCATAGGAGCAGGAATACGTCCGCCGCGGCTGATGAACTTGGAGGAGGAGTACTTGTTGATCTTCATTACAGGGCCGCTGCCGAAGAGTCCGCCGAATTCCAGCATATCGCCTTCCTTCATGCCGATAGCAGGGATGACTCTTACTGCTGTTGTCTTGGAGTTCACCATACCGATAGCCGCCTCATCCGCGATGATAGCGGAGATGGTATCAACAGGTGTATCGCCTGGGATACAGATCATATCCAGACCTACGGAGCATACTGCTGTCATAGCCTCCAGCTTTTCGAGGGAAAGTGAGCCGCATACTGCAGCGTCTATCATGCCTGCGTCCTCAGAAACGGGGATGAACGCACCGCTCAGACCGCCTACATGGGAGGATGCCATTACACCGCCCTTTTTAACTGCGTCGTTAAGCATAGCAAGGCAGGCTGTTGTGCCGTGAGTACCGCAGCTTTCAAGACCTATCTCCTCAAGGATATGAGCCACGGAGTCGCCTACAGCGGGTGTGGGAGCGAGGGAAAGGTCAACTATTCCGAAAGGAACGCCGAGGCGCTTTGAAGCCTCTGTACCAACGAGCTGCCCCATACGGGTGATCTTGAATGCAGTCTTCTTGATGATGTCTGCGATCTCTGTCATGTTGGCTTCGGGGTGCTTTGCTATTGCAGCTCTTACAACGCCGGGACCCGAAACGCCTACGTTTATCTCTGTATCATACTCGCCCACGCCGTGGAATGCGCCTGCCATAAAGGGGTTATCCTCGGGAGCGTTGCAGAATACTACGATCTTTGCAGCGCCAAAGCAGAAGTTGTCCTTGGTGGCCTCAGCGGCATCGTATACCACCTTGCCCATCATGGAAACAGCGTCCATGTTGATACCTGCCTTTGTGGAGCCGATATTTACGGAGGAGCATACGTTGGATGTTTCAGCCATAGCCTCGGGGATGGAGTTGATAAGCTCCAGATCGCCTGCTGCAAAGCCCTTATGTACCAGTGCGGAATAGCCGCCGATATAGTTTACGCCAGTACCCTCGGCAACACGCTGCAGGGTCTTTGCGAACTTTACGGGGTTCTTGCTTCTTGTTGCAGCGGCTACGATGGAGATAGGTGTAACGGAAATTCTCTTGTTGATGATCGGGATACCGTACTGCTTTTCGATGTCCTCGCCTGTTTTTACAAGGTTCTCAGCCTTACGCATCATCTTTTCGTAAATTCTGTCGCAGGCACGGTCTTCATCGCTGTCTATACAATCGAGGAGAGAGATACCCATTGTGATGGTACGGATATCAAGGTTCTCCTCCTGTATCATCTTTATCGTTTCAAGAATATCGCCTGAATTAAGCATTAGTCAAATTCTCCTTAGTTATATTCTGTGCATGGCATTGAAGATATCCTCGTGCATAACGTGCACCTGAAGACCCATCTCCTTGCCTGCTGCAACCAGCTTGTCTGCAAAATCCACATAATCAACGGTGAGGTTGGATATCTCGATCATCATGGTCATTGCGAACAGATCCTGCATGATGGTCTGTGTAACGTCCATAACGTTAGCCTTGCAATCTGCACAGATACCGCTGACCTTTGCCAGAATACCTACTGTGTCCTTACCGATAACAGCTACTACTGCTCTCATTTTGTCCTCCTTGCTGCGGGCGTATTGTGTAAAATAACTGCTCGCATAGCTTTAAATTATTATTTCTTATCTATTATACTAAAAAATTCGGAAAAAGTAAATGTATTCATAGACAAATTTAAAATTTTGTGATAAAATAATAAAAAAACTGTCCGCGGCGGGATATTTATGTGTAATATTTTCTCCGATGGATAACAGAACAAGGAAGAGACAAATTGAACGAAAGATACATACCTGTGGATTGCCATATGCACTCCACGTTATCTCCCGATGGCTGTGATGCGCCCGAAGCTATGGCGAAGCGCGCCTTTGAGCTTGGTATACAGCATTTCACCCTGACGGATCATATCGAAAACGAAAAGCTGGATAGCTGGGATTACCGCGGCGCTATGGAGAAGTCACGCGAGGTATATCTGAAGCTTAAGGAAGAATATGCGGGACGTATGAACGTCTACTACGGCGCGGAGCTTGGTCAGCCGCTGTATGATCTTCCTCAGGCAGAAAGGATACTCGATACCTACGATTACGATTTCGTGCTTGGTTCGCAGCACAGGACAAGAAGCTACGCCCGCGTGGATAAGCTGCCTGACAGCGAGGAAGTGCGTTACCGCTATATGGATGAGTATTTCGAGGAGCTGCTTGCTCTTGCGGAGTGGGGCAGGTTCTGTTCGCTCTCTCATCTTACGTTTCCGCTGCGCTTTATCAGCGGTGACTTCGGCGGTCATGAGATAGATATGTCGCGGTATGCTGCGATAACAGATAAGATACTGGAAACCATCATCAGCAAGGATATCGCACTGGAGGTGAATTCCTCAGGCATACGCAAGGGATTGCATGTTTCAATGCCCTCTGCGGAGTATGTACAGCGGTATTACGATAAGGGCGGCCGCATGATAACCATGGGCTCGGATGCTCACCGTGTCTGCGATGTGGGTGCGGATATTCCCGAATGTCTTGCAATGCTGAAGAAAATAGGTTATACTGAGATATGTGTATTCAGTCGGAAGACTCCGACTTTTATTAAATTCTGACTTGGAGGAAGATATTATGAACAAGCTGCTGGATCTATTAAGAGAAAACGCCAGACTTTCCAACGCGGAGCTTGCCGCGATGCTGGGCATTGCCGAGGCAGAAGTCGCCGCGCAGATAAAACAGCTTGAGGATGACGGCATAATCATGGGTTATACCGCAATTATAAATGAAGAGACCGTTGATGAAACACTGGTTACAGCTATCATAGAGATAAAGGTGGCTCCGATGAAGGGCAAGGGCTTTGACGAGCTTGCCCACACCATCATGGAGTATGAGGAGGTAGACAGCGTCTTCCTGCTCAGCGGCGCTTATGACCTTTCCGTTACCGTAAAGGGTACAAGTCTGCGTAAGGTGGCTATGTTCGTTTCAGACAGGCTCTCTGCGCTGGATGGCGTGATCTCCACCGCCACACATTTCATCCTCAAGAGATACAAGGAGAAGAACCATGTATTCAGCGAGGACAGCACTGACGAAAGGAGCTTGGTATCTCCGTGATAGATTATGACAAGGTACTTCCCGAGCGCATAAAGAATATCCAGCCCTCGGGAATAAGAAAGTTCTTTGATATAGCTCAGCAGGTGGAGGGCGTTATATCCCTTTCCGTGGGCGAGCCTGATTTCAAGACGCCGTGGGCTGTCCGCAAGGAGGCTATCCGCGTACTTGAAAAGGGAAGAACGGCATACACTGCAAACAGCGGACTTATCGGTCTGCGCCGCACTATCGCAGATTATCTGCGTACCACCATCCACACCGAATACGACCCTGAAAAGGAGATAATCGTGACGGTTGGCGGCAGTGAGGCTATCGATATGGCAATACGCGCTCTGGTACAGCCCGGTGATGAGGTGCTGGTGCCCGAGCCCAGCTTTGTGTGCTATTCTCCTATCGTTACCATGTGCGGCGGTACTCCCGTGCCGATAGTTACAAAGCGCGAGGATAATTTCCGCCTGACAGCACAGGCGCTTAAGGAGCGTATTACTCCCAATACAAAGGCGCTGGTGCTGCCTTTCCCTAACAATCCCACAGGCGCGGTAATGCGCCGCGAGCATCTTGAAGCTATCGCTGAGGTGCTTAAAGATACAGATATCATGGTGATTTCGGATGAGATATATTCCGAAATGACCTACAACGGAGTAAAGCATGTTTCCTTTGCGGAGCTTCCCGATATGCGCGAGCGCACTATCGTGATAAACGGCTTCTCCAAGGCGTATGCCATGACAGGCTGGAGACTCGGCTATGCCGCAGGACCTCAGCCCATAATGAAGCAGATGCTCAAGCTCCACCAGTACTGCATCATGTCCAGCCCTACTATAAGCCAGCACGCTGCCATCATTGCCATGACGGAGTGCCGCGAGGAAGTAGATAAGATGGTCGAGGAGTATGATATGCGCCGCAGACTGCTTGTGAAGGGCTTCAATGATATGGGTCTTGACTGCTTCGAGCCCGAGGGCGCATTCTATGTGTTCCCCTGCATAAAGTCTACAGGAATGAGCTCCTCTGAGTTCTGTGAGCGCCTTATCTATGACAAGAAAGTGGCTGTAGTGCCAGGAAATGCTTTCGGTGAGAGCGGCGAGGGCTTCGTGCGTGTATCCTATGCGTATTCCGTACAGCATCTGACAACGGCTCTCGGACGTATCCGCGAGTTTCTTGAGGAGATAAAGAAGTGACCGTAATTGCTAATGCGAAATTGAATCTCTATCTGGATATCACGGGCAGACGCGAGGACGGATATCACCTGCTGGAAACGGTAATGCAGAGCATAACGCTTTCCGATGTGCTGGAGATATCCTTTTCAGAGGGCGGCGGCATTGAGCTTTGCTGCTCTGCGCCAGATATCCCGTCCGATGAGAGAAATATCGCATACAAGGCGGCAAAACGCTATATCGACGAGGCAGGCATCACCTGCGGAGTGAAGATAGATATACAAAAGCGCATCCCCAGCGGTGCAGGCATGGGCGGCGGCAGCGCAGACGCAGCGGCTGTTCTTCTTGCAATGGAAAAGCGGTTCGGTGCGCTGGGTATGGAAAAGCTTACGGAGCTTGCCGCAATGATCGGTGCGGATGTCCCGTTCTGTCTGACAGGAGGCACAAGAGTATGCACAGGAATAGGCGAGCGCATGAGGGATACCGAAGCAGTAAGCGGATGCTGTTTCCTTGTTGTGATGCCTGATTTCACCTGTCCCACAGGAGAAGCGTATGCACGATATGACAGTGCGCCCATCCCTGCGAAAAGCGGTCTGGATGAGTTTGAACGTTCGCTCCCCTGCAGCTTCGCAGATAAGCTGTACAACAGCTTTGAAGTATTGTACGGGGATGCCCGTATAGACGATATCAAGGCGCGTCTGATGGCTTGCGGCGCTGACGGCGCTCTGCTTACAGGCAGTGGTGCGGCGGTGTTCGGAGTGTTTAAGAACAAGGAACGTGCCGAAGCGGCAGCCAAGGCGTTTCCGCAGTATTTCACGGCTGTATGCGAGCCGTCTGATAAAGGTATAATATTTACATGATTATAAAGCTGATCAAAAGGAGGCTGTAATATGATTAGAGTTAAGAATCACGTTGGCGAGATCAATATCTCCCAGGAGTATTTCATGTCGCTCATCAGCAATACCGTTACAAACTGTTTCGGTGTGGTACAGATGAACGTGAGCAATGCAAAGCAGACATTGATGGCTTATCTGCCCAAGAAAAAGGACGCCAAGAATGCTCCCTGCGGAGTATCTGTGCGCGTAGGCAAGGATAAGCTGGTAGTTGATCTGCACATCACCGTTATGTATGGTGTAAATGTAAGCGCAGTGGTAAAGAGCATAATGAACAAGGTGCGCTATACCATTGAGGAGAGCACAGGTATCTCCGTTGAGCGCGTAAACGTCTATGTGGACGGTATAAGAACGTAATTTCTGTTTCAGCAACATTTTAATATTATATATCAGGAAGGAATTATTGAAAAGAAATGAAGATCACAGGAAAGCTTTATAGGGACGCGGTCATCTCGGGTGCCAATAATATATCAAACCAGAAGCAGGCGGTAGATGAGCTGAACGTGTTCCCTGTACCTGACGGAGACACAGGTACAAATATGTCCATGACTATCAACAATGCCCTTGCTGAGATGAAGAAGGCAGGCGACAGCGTTACAGTAGGCGATGCGGCAAAGACAGTTGCTTCCGCTATGCTGCGCGGCGCAAGAGGTAACTCGGGCGTTATCCTGTCCCTTATCTTCCGCGGACTTTCAAAGGGTCTGGCAGGAAAGGCGGAGGCAGATGCAAAGGATCTCTCCGATGCATTCAAGCTGGGCGTGGACGCTGCGTATAAGTCTGTTATGAAGCCCACAGAGGGTACTATCCTCACGGTTGCAAGAGAAGCGTATGAGAACACACTCACACTTGCAGTTGAGGGCGGCGATGCCGCAGAGTTCCTCAGAACCTATATCAGCGAGGCCGAAAAGTCCCTTGAAAAGACACCTGAGCTGCTTCCTGCACTGAAGAAGGCAGGCGTTGTTGACGCGGGCGGCCGTGGACTTATCGTTATCCTTGAGGGTATGATGGCAGTTATCGGCGGCGGTGCAATGATCGAGGCTGTTGACGCAGTGAAGCCTGTAGGCCCTGTTGCTGTTGCGGCAGCTGCAACAGGCTCCTCCGATGAGATTACTTTCGCATACTGCACAGAGTTCATCGTTATGAAGAAGCAGGGCGCAAAGGACGCTACCGCGCTGAGAGCTTTCCTTGAAACTATCGGCGACTGCGTTGTAGTGGTTGACGATGATGAGATAATCAAGGTGCATGTTCACTCCAACCATCCCGGTAAGGCTATCGAGGAGGGCTTGAAGTTCGGTGAGCTCACCAAGATGAAGATAGAGAATATGCGCGAGCAGCACAATAACATCATCAAGGCTGATGAGGCTGCCCAGACAAACAGAAAGGCTCCCGTTGCTCCCGAAAAGGACATGGGCTTTGTAGCTGTTGCCGCAGGCGCAGGCGTTGAGGCACTGTTCAGCGATCTGGGTGCGGATCAGATAGTGCGGGGCGGTCAGACGATGAACCCCTCCACTGAGGATATACTGGAAGCTATCGGTCAGACACCTGCACACAACGTATTCGTTCTGCCTAATAACAAGAATATCATCATGGCTGCGGAGCAGGCTGTGAAGCTCGCTGACAGAAATGTATGCGTGCTGCAGTCCAAGACTATACCCCAGGGTATAGCTGCAATGATGGCTTTTGACCCCGATGCGGATTTTGTCGCAAACAGAAGCGGCATGACAGACGCTCTCGGCAATGTGGAGAGCGGTCAGATCACCTTTGCTGTTCGTGACAGCGAGTATGACGGCCACAAGATAAAGCAGGGTGAGATACTTGCTATGGATAACGGCAAGATCGTATTCACCGAGACTGATGTGACAAAGGCGCTCGTAAAGCTGACAAAGAGGCTTGTAAGCGGCTCCAGCAGCTTTATCACAGTTATTTACGGCTCGGATGTTTCCGATGAGGATGCGGATGCAGCTTACGAGAAGCTGCGTTCAAAGATCAGCGATAATATCGATATCGTAATGGTAAACGGCGGACAGCCTGTTTATTACTATATCATCTCTGTGGAGTAAGATGGACATAACTTATCTTAAGGGCGTAGGCCCGAAAAGAGCTGAATTATACAACAAAATAGGCGTGCAGACAGTGGAGCAGCTGACCGAGCTATACCCTCGTGACTATGTTGACTTCACTGCGCCGCTGACGATATCTCAGGTGCAGCCCGGTGAGGTCTGCGCCTTTCGTGCATTTGTGAGCAGTAAGCATGCTCCGTTCAGCGAATATGCGAGGATGGCGATATACAAGGCGATTCTTACAGACGGTACGGGCAGCATCACCGCAGTGTTCTTCAATGCAAAGTATACCTTTCAGAAGCTGGAGCTTGATAAGGAATACCTGTTTTACGGAAAGATAACGGGCGATCTTATCGGACTTCAGGTGTCGTCGCCACTGTTCGTTTCTCCCGAAGAGGGCGGACTCATCCCAAAATATCCGCTGACAGCAGGGCTTACGAACAACATGGTATCCGCCAACATGAAAACAGCGCTTACTGTTGTGAAGCAGGAGGAGGCTCTGCCTGAGGATATCCGTGAGCGGTATTCCCTGTGCGGCAGAGAGGAAGCTGTACGGAAGATACATTTTCCGAAGAGCCGCGATGAGTATACAGCGGCGCGTCGCAGGCTCGTTTTTGAGGAGCTTCTGACGCTGAAGCTGGGCTTATCTCAGCTGAGGAACCGAGGCAGGCGGCAAAGCGGAGCGGTGATGGCGGAAAAGAGCATGGATGGATTTTTCGGCGCGCTGCCGTTCCAGCCTACAGGAGCACAGAAGCGTGCCATCGATGACTGCATCCGTGATATGCAAAGACAGTACCCCATGAACAGACTGCTGCAGGGTGATGTGGGCTCGGGTAAAACGCTGGTGGCTGCGGCTGCAGCGTACTATGCGAAGCTGAACGGTTACCAGACCCTTGTGATGGCGCCTACTGAAGTGCTTGCGCGCCAGCATCACGCTACATTCAGCAGCATGCTGGATGGTCTTGGCGTGCGTGTGGAGCTGCTTTCGGGCAGCCTTACCGCAAAGCAGAAAGCTGAGATACGCAAAGCTGCCGCAGAGGGTGAGATAGATATCCTCGTCGGTACTCAGGCTCTGATACAAAAGACCTCCGAGCTGAAAGCGGCAGGTCTTGTTATAGTGGATGAGCAGCACCGCTTCGGAGTTGCACAGCGCTCCGCACTGGCAGAAAAGGGTATAGATCCGCATATCCTGGCGATGTCCGCGACGCCCATACCGCGAACGCTGGCGCTCATCGTGTACGGCGATCTTGATGTTTCGGTGCTGGATGAGATGCCTAAGGGTCGTATACCGATAAAAACTTATGCGGTGGATACATCGTTCCGCCCGAGGATATATAATTTCATAAAAAAGCATATCGCGGAGGGCAGACAGGCGTACATCGTATGTCCGCTGGTGGAGGAAAGTGAGAATCTCCGCAGCGAAAAGGCGAGCGCTATAAGCTATTATCAGCAGCTCTGCGAGAATGAGTTCAGGGATATTCCTGCAGGCCTGCTTTACGGTAAGATGAAGCAGGCGGATAAGGATAAGGTCATGCAGGAGTTCAGGGAAAACAAGCTGAAGCTGCTGGTCTCCACTACCGTTATCGAGGTAGGAATAGATGTGCCGAATGCAGTAGTCATGCTGATAGAGAATGCGGAGCAGTTCGGCTTATCTCAGCTCCACCAGCTGAGAGGGCGCGTCGGCAGAGGCAGTGAGCAATCCTATTGCGTGCTTATGACGGACAATACGGGAGAGTACACAAAAGCGCGTACGGGTGCAATGGTGGAGACCACAGACGGCTTTGAGATAGCACGCCGCGATCTGGAGCTCAGAGGTCCGGGTAATTTCTTTGGCAGGCAGCAGCACGGACTTCCGCCGCTTAAGGTATCCGATATCGCGGATGACGCGGAGGTGCTGTATGAGGTGGATGAGCTTGCTCAGAGCATCCTTGCGGATGACCCTGAGATAAAGAAAGCGCAGAACAGCGGTATTCGTGCGAATGTGGAGAGGCTTTTCGGGCAGAATGACGCTTATGGCTGGAACTGACGTATTTCATGCAGCATTTTCGGACATAATAACTGTATCATGATAAAGGAGAAAACAATGTCACAGCAGGAGCTTGAAATAAAAATGGAGCGCTGGAGATATCCCCGTTTCTTTACAGAAAATATATCGGATACCACCGCTGTGCTTTCGGGCGAGGATGCAAAGCACGCGGTGCAGGTGCTGCGTATGAGAGAGGGCGATCATGCCGTTATCTGCGACGGAAAGGGCACGGATTATCTGGGTCAGCTATCTTCCGCAGGCGGCGAGTGTGTGTTCGATCTGCTTGAAAAAACAAAGAACGAAGCCGAGCCGAGCGTGCATATCAGGCTGTTTCAGGCGATGCCCAAAAGCGACAAGATGGAGTTCATCGTGCAGAAAGCGGTGGAGTGCGGTGCGTGTGAGGTAATCCCGTTTTTTTCTAAGCGCTGTGTTTCGCGTCCCGATAAAAAGCAGATGGCGAAAAAGACCGAGCGTTACCGCAGGATAGCATACGAGGCTGCAAAGCAGTGCGGCAGAGGTATCATCCCCGAGGTCGGTGAGGCGGTGGAATTTTCCGAGGTGTGCAATATGTTATCTCCCGATAATACGGGCATACTTTTCTATGAGTGCGCGCAGCTTTCGCTGAAAGAGGCTGTTTCGGACTACAAGACCAACATAGATATTATCATTGGCAGCGAGGGCGGCTTTGAAGCGAGCGAGGCTGAGGCGCTGGCAGAGCACGGATTCATTCCCGTATCTCTTGGTAAGCGTATACTCCGCTGCGAGACCGCTCCTATAGCTGCTATTTCGGTTTTGATGAATGTGACAGGAAATCTATAAGTTTTTTGGGTATTTTATCTAAATATTTATGTAAATACTTGAAAAAATCCGTGAATAGGTATATACTGTATCATATAGCATTAAGGTATGTTATGTTAGGAGGATTTTCAACATGGCTAAAGGATTAGGAATTGCACTTGTAGGACTTCTCGCTGTTGCAGGCGGTGTCGCTGCGGCTGCATATATTACAAAGAAAAAGCTCGAAAAGGAAAACGAAGAAGATTACTACGATGAGTGGGATGACGCTGAGTGGCTCGACGACGAGGATTTCGATTTTGATGAGGCTGATGAGACCATCGCTGATACCGTTGCTGATATTGCAGAGGTAAACAAGCAGAACGAGGAGCTCATCGAAGAGGTAGCTGAGGCTGCTGAGGAGTCCGAGGGACAGCTTTGATCGTTGATACGACACAAAGGGCGTGCTTGCTGCCGCCCTTTTTTGTGTGCAGGAGAGTAATTATGAGAAAAAGGATTTGCATAGTGCTTGCGGCTTGCCTTATGCTGACAGGCTGCGGCGGAAAAGAGGAAAGCTCTGATACAGTGCTGACTCCGCAGAGCACTTCATCTGCCGTAGAAGAAACGGTACAGCCTCCCGCAGAGGAAACGCAGGAGATCATTCCTGCTGTAACTGTTGAGGTCACCACTGCTGCGCCCGCCGAAACAGCAGAGCCTGTTGTGGACACGGAGACCGCAGAGACTGCGGAAACAGGCTTTGACAAGTATGCGGAGCTTATCATGCAGTATGACAATACATTTCTCGGGCTTCCGCAGAAAGATAAGGTGTACATATTCGCAGGAACTGATGAGAGCACCGAGCTTGACGGAATGACTTGCCACGGTGTATCCTGCTATGATGAGCACGAGGGCACACTGTACTATATGTGCGACTTTTATATTTCGGAGGACGGCGCTTCTGTCTATCGTTATTATGCGAACGATGAAAGATATTCGCTGCTGCCCGAGACCTCGGTTTTCGTGCCTATGGATCCGGGCACACAGACTCCTGAGGAGATATTCGCAACTGCCTTTGAGCTGTACGGATATTTTGATCTGGCAGCGCTGAACGGTTGGTATGACAAGACTCTTGAGGCTGAGGTAAACGGCAGCACATGGACGTACTGTATGGTATCGGATGAGAGATATGATACCAAGGCAGAGCTGCTTGAAGCGCTGAGATGTTATTTTTCGGATGATATCATCAATTCGCTGATGGATACCGATCAGTACCGTGAGGGAACGGACGGTAAGCTGTATTCCGCAGGCGGCGCAAGGGGAGCAGATATCTTCTACAACAGCTCCGAATATGAGCTGACTGTGCTTACTGCCGACAGCGCACTGTATACGGTAACTTCCACCTATGGCGGAGGAGAATACGGCGACACATATACTGAGGTGTATGAGTATAATGCCGTCAAGCGCGACGGACGATGGTTCTTTATTGATTTTGAATTGCCTTATTGACGATATTACGGCTGTGCAGATGTGCAGCCGTAATTTTTTTGAAAAATTTCAGCAAATCTATTGACAACAACTGTATTACATGATATAATACAACTGTACTAAGACGAATAATACAGTTGATACACATAGTACATCTTGACGTAAAGGAGGTCGGAACGTGCTTGACATAAGGCTTGAGGGCAAGGCTCCCATCTATGAGCAGCTCTACAACGGCATTGCTCAGCTGATATCATCGGAACGGCTGAAGCCCGATGAAAAGCTCCCTGCGGTACGCGAGGTCGCAAAGCAGCTCGGAATAAATCCGAATACTGTTCAAAAGGCTTACGCGCAGCTTGAGCAGGCGGGGCTTATCTATTCCATGCCCGCAAAGGGCAGCTACGTTGCACCAAGGACTCACGCGGCGGCAGCGCTCAGGGCGGAAGCGGTGAAGCGGCTGGAAGCTTCACTGTATGACGCAAAGAAAAGCGGTATCCCACGAGGGGATGTCGATGAGTTGGTAGAAAAAATATGGTCTACAGACAGGAATGAGGGGAATTCATGATAGAGATCAAAAACGTGAGCATGCGGTTTGATAACAGCCTCGCACTGGACGGGGTAAGCATGTCCATTCCCGAGGGCTGTGCGTACGGACTTCTCGGCTCAAACGGTGCGGGTAAATCCACGCTGCTGCGTATGCTTTCGGGTATTTACAGACCCTATTCGGGTGAGGTGCTCATCGATGGTGAGCCCGTTTACAACAATGTTCCTGTAAAGGAAAAGGTGTTTTTCATCAATGATGAAACAGTACAGTTCAACGATATGACGCTGCTGGATATGAAAGCTTACTACAAGCGCTTCTACAACAGCTTTTCCGATGAGCTTTTCGATAAGCTGCATGGCGTAATCAATCTGCCGCTTAAAAAGAAGCTCAGCACATTTTCAAAGGGTATGAAAAGGCAGGCGGCAGTTATCTGCGGCATTTCCTGCAAAACTCCGTATCTGTTCCTTGACGAGGCGTTTGACGGCCTAGATCCTACGATGCGTATCATCGTAAAGCAGATGCTCATCGATGCTATGCTGGATAACAAGCTGACAGTCATCTTCTCCTCCCACAATCTCAGCGAGATAGATGAATTCTGCGACAGAGTGGGACTTATGCACGGCGGAAACGTTGTGTTTGACAGAGAGCTTGACAACGTAAAGGGTACTGTGGTGAAGATCCAGACCGCTTTTGACAGATCTGTTACCGCGGAGGATTTCAGCGGCTTTGAGCTGCTGCATATCGAGAGTGTGGGCAGTGTTACGCATCTTATTGCAAAGGGCGACAGAGAGGCTATCCGCAGCTCGATAAATTCGCTCTCTCCCAAAATTTACGACGAAGTGCCCCTCAGCCTTGAGGAGATATTCATTTACGAAATGGAGGTGTTAGGCTATGACAGCTCGAAGCTCGACAGGTAATTTTTCGAAGTTCGGCACATATTTTCTCTATAAGCTGAGAAATCTGCGACCGCTTATCATACTTAACTCCATTTTTGCGCTGCTTTCCTATCCGTTTGTGGGAGGAATACTTGTTCCGTTTGCTGCAAATCAGGCGGCTATTGAGAATTACAGAAATGAGTTCTACGGAGACAACCTTTCGTATGTGGGAGATATTTATTCCGAGCCTGCGTATCAGACGCTTGTCGATCAGCAGGGAGTGCTTGAGGGTCTGCTCATAATGTCGATCGTTATCGGCATTATCATGCTGGTGGCATTGTTCATCATGAGCAATACAATGGTCATCAAGAACTTCCGTTGGCTGTACAGCAAGACCGTTGTGGATATGGACTATTCTCTGCCCGTATCCGACGATACACGCTTCTTCGGCGATCTTCTGGCAAGCTTTGCAGGCAGCCTTGTGCCTCACCTTATTGCGATACTCACAGGAAGCGTGCTGTGGCGCGTGGCACTGAACATCCTTGCAAATGATCTGATATCCCCCGAGGACATCGAGGAATACAAGGAGATTCTCGGCTGCCTTATCCCTGAGCAGCTTATGTATACAGGTTTATTCGCCTGCATCATGTTCATGGCGTTCACCTTGTTCGTTATGTCTGTCTGCGGACGCAGAGCAGAAACAGGTATCTATTCCTATGTACTGACAGGTGCGGTAACAATTATCCATGTTATCTGCCTGCTTATCGTTATGACCAATGTCTACGGACTTGATTATTACGGTCTTGAGATGCGTGACCTGTTCGCGGTATCCGCAACATCTCCTCTGGGACTTATCTTCGTAACGCTCTACTATCTGTTTGATGCTTCGGGCGAGATATCTGAGTTCCTGGTGCCTCTGTTCCGTCCCGCTACGGGAATTGCGGCAGTGCTCATTACAGTTGCGCTGTTCGTTCTGGCGTACTTCCTCATCAGAAAGCGCCGCGCAGAGCGCGTTGGCAGTCCCTTTACATTCGGTATCGTAAAGGCGGTCATCCCTGCTGTGGTGACATTTGCGGTAGTAGCTCCGTTTATGTGGGTGATCTTCGGCGCTATGAGAGATGCGAAGGAGTACAGCTACGAGCCTGAAATGACAGGTATCGTGGTGGCTATGTTCATCATTACTCTGGTGCTGTATATCATCATGGAGCTTATCAGCGGCAAGGGCTTCAGGAAGTTCCATATCACACTGCTGAAGTATGTGATTACTATGGCGGTGAGCCTTGCGGTATGCTTTTGTCTGTATGCTTCCAATGGTTTTGGCATCGCAAATTATGTGCCTGATGCGGAGGATGTGCAGAGCGCTCATGTATATATCCGCGGCAGCTCCAATGGCTACGGACTGGATGCTTCGGTCGAGGAAGAGGACAGCATAAAGGCGCTTATCGAGATACATGAGGAGATACCCAAGAAGCCTGTTGAGGATATTCAGCGCACTAATCCATGCGCGATCGGTATAGAGTATTACCTCAAGGACGGCACGGATGTGCATCGTTATTATTACATCACAGAGGAGCAGTATCTCGATTATCTGAAGCGCGCCACCACTCCCGAGGCATTCTGTAATTCCGAGTTCCGTAATCGTGATAAACAATACGGCGACAGGATAAAGAAGGTGCTTGTCAGCAACGGAAGCCTTGTATCGACCTCCTATGAAGTGGATATCTCCTACAAGGAGTTCTGCGAGGCGTACCGCAAGGACTGCGACAGCGTGACCTTTGAAAAGGCATACTGCCTCGGCGAGGATATGTATTTTACGACCGTAGAGCTGGAATATACCAGAAGATACGAGTACGAGATGGACAGGATATCTACGCAAAGCATTACACTGAACGTATACTCCTGGATGGAGAATACTATCGCGCTGTTTGCTAAGAATGGCATACAGGAGATCGAATATAAGGATATGTCGGGCTTCAGGTCTGCATTCCTGATCGCATATGACAAGAATAATTACGGTATATATTCCAATGCCGATGTGGCGGCTGCTTTCATGATGACGGGTGATAATACTCTTACCGATAAGCAGCGCGTCTATTACGGCTATCCTGCGGGATATGTATATGTTGGAGATTTCGAGGAGGAGCCGTCTGTTTACGAGTATGATGTAGACAAGGAGATCACTGTGGAATATTACCGCGATAGTGTTCAGGTGGTTGATTATCAGGCTGTTCGCATTGATATGGATGATCCTGCACTCGGTATTCTGCTCGACGGTACCTCTGCCTATGCTTCGCCGCTGTATGACAGCGAAAAGATATACAGCGTGCTGATGGTGGGTACCGAGGATCTGTCCGGCTGGCTTGACGCAGAGAGCGAATTCGGTTATGCAAGCGCAGAGTATTTCATTACTTTTGACAACTACGACCTCGCAGCGGAAAAAATGGCTGCAAATTGACTTTGACACCACACATTCCCTCAATAAATATGGAGGAGCACCGTCCCTTTGTGGGCGGTGCTCTTTCATTTTCCTAATATATGGTTTTTGGGCGAGTTGCAAGACAATGTAGAACTTTTTGGAGATATTTTGTGCAAGTATAACAAAAATGGCGCTTTTATTGCTAGGATTTAGAAATTAGGTGGTAAAAGTGTTCAAGATTAGCAAAAAATCCTCCGAAATTTTGTAAGACATAATAAACCTTTTTTCAAAAAAAAGTTGCAATATGATCAGAAATAGTGTATAATTATAATACGAATAACCATGCTCGTTTGTAAGTTTTTTACTATTTTTGACGATACTAATTTAAGTAATAAAAAAGGGGAATGAAAATGGCACTTTTTGATACCACCGCGTTCCGCGTTCTGGAGCAGGGCATGTCAGTTCTGTGGCAGAAGCAGCAGATAATCTCCCAGAATATCGCCAATGCGGATACGCCTGATTACAACTGCAAATATGTTGAGTTCAGCGGCGTGCTTCGTGAGAAGCTGCGCGCAAACGGCTCGATAAAGAATGAGCTCAATCTGACATATTCCGTTATCACAGACCGCGCTACAAGAGATCAGGCTGACGGCAACAACGTTGATAACGATACTCAGATGGCAGAGCTTGCCAATGCACAGATCCAGTACGATGCGCTGATAAATTCTATGAACGGTAACTTCACCCGCATGAGAAGCGCGCTCGTAACAAAGTAACGGAGGGCTGATATATGGCATTTCTCAGTTCTATGAACATTCCGCTCTCAGGCATGACCGCAGAGCGTTTAAGAATGGATATAATCTCACAGAACGTTGCAAACGCTGATAACGTTGCAGGTACCGCGGAGGACGCTTACAAGCGTCAGATGGTGGTGTTCGGTGAGGATAAGGGCTTCAAGTCCATTTTAAGGACGAAGCTCGGCACAGGAGAGGCTCACTTCCACAGATACATACAGTTCAAGGGTGTTGAGGTGAGAGAGGTAGTTGAGGATGAAACTCCCGCAGAGCCTGTATATGACCCGACGCATCCTCTGGCGGATGAAAGAGGATACGTTTACGAATCCAATGTTGATGTGGCAGTTGAGCAGCTGGACGCTATTCAGGCTTCCAATATGTATGATGCCAACCTTGCAGTGTTCGAGGTGGTAAAGAGCATGGCTCAGAAAGCACTCAATATCGGAAAAGGCTGATTGAAAGGATGATATAAATGATCGAATTCGTACCGATTTCCACGATGGCCCCCATGGAGCCTATGACTCCTATGCATGATGCTGGCACACAGATCGCCATTAACACAGAGGACGCTTCTTTTCTGGATGTGTTCAAGGGTCTCGTGAACAATGTTGTAGAGACAAACGAGCAGGTAGACAGAGACGCTATCGATCTCATGCTCGGCAACATCGATGATCTTGCTCAGGTGCAGACGAACATCGAAAAGGCAAACATGGCGGTAGATCTGCTCGTTACTGTAAAGAACGAAGCGGTTTCCGCATACAACACCATAATCAATATGCAGGTGTAATATAATAGCGTAAACAACGCAATTACTCCGGAGGTCACTTTTTAAATGAATGAAAAGCTCAAAAATTCGGTGACTGTCGTTAAGGAAAAGTGGAGCGACGCTTCAAAGATGACAAAGGTGCTGCTCGTCACTGTTCCTATCGCTCTCATCGCTATCATAATAGTTCTTGTGATACTGCTCAATCATAAGGATGATGCAGTGCTGTTCTCAGGTGTGGAGCAGACGGAGGCCGGCCAGATAGCTTCCGCGATCACAGCTCTCGGTATCACGGACGTCACCGTTCAGGATGACGGAGATATCATCGTTCCCGAGGATCAGGTGGATTATCTCAGAATGCAGATGTATATGCAGGGATATCCCACATCCTCCACAGATTACGAGATATGGAACAACGGTGTTGATCTTTGGTCCACCGATTCGGATAAGAGAGAGGTAAAGCGTCAGCAGCTGGAAACACGTATCGGTGCGGCTCTTACAACGCTTGACGATATCCGCATGGCAACAGTAACACTGGTGCTTCCCGAAACAGCGGATTATGTGCTTATAGAGGACAAGGGCGTTTCCTCCTGCTCTGTTATACTTTCTCTTTCAGAGGGCGCAGAGCTGACAAACGCAGAGGTACGCGCTATCTACCGTGCGGTTACCACAAGTGCTGAAAGTCTTCTGCATGAGAATATCTCCATCATGGATACCACGGGCAAGGCTTATGAGTGGGTGGATCCCGATGAGGATATGTACACAGAAAAGGATCCCTCAGGCGTTACAGTCGCTACAAGACGTCTTCAGTTCCAGAAGGAGTTTGAGGAGCTCCTTTACGAGGATATGAAGCTGATGTTCGATAAGAGCTTCGGCGAGAACGGATATGCGTTCAATGTTACCGCGGTGCTTGATTATGACAAGATGAGCCGCGAGGAGGTCGAATACATCCCCAACGGCGATACGGATGCAGGTGTTATCCACCACGAAAATCACGTTGAAGAGTGGGGCAACATCGGAACTGACGGCGATATCGTAGGTGTTACTCCCAATGGTGACGAGTCCCCCGATTACCCCGAATACATAGGCGGCGAGGACGGTCAGAGCTACGGCTACGAAAAGGACGAGATAGAGTACAGCGTATCTCACATCAAGACTTCTCTTGAGAGAGACGGCTATGAGATACAAAAGCTCAGCGTAGCGCTGATGGTAAACGAGACTAACATGACCGAGGCTGACAGAGAGGCACTTCAGGATCTGGTAGCCAAGGCTGCAGGCACAGACGTGAACAACGTTTCTGTATATAATATGCCATTCGTTCTTCAGGGCAGCGGCAATCAGGGAACAGTCATCGGCGGCGATGGCATCATCATCGCTCCCGCACTCGATCCTTACCGTGATATCCTGCTGTTCGTGGTCATCGGACTCGGTGTACTTCTTATAATCCTGCTCATACTTTCTCTGTTCATGAGCAGCTCCAGAAAGAAGAAGATCAGACGCAGACAGGAGGCGGCTCTTGCGGCTGCAAACAATGCCCAGTACAATGCGATGGGTACTGCACAGGAGCAGGAGATGCCCGAGGAAGTGGATTTCAATATCGCGAGCCTTACAGAAGAGGCAGGCAAGGATTCCAGAGAGACTATCCTCAAGCGCGAGATCAGCGAATTTGCAAAGACCAATCCCGATATAGTAGCTTCTATCATCAGGAATATGCTCAGAGAAGAGTAATATTATCGGAGGAATATAAATGGCTAGAGATAACGGCAGAGAAATGAATTCGGCGCAGCGTATCGCGCTGGTTCTGGCTTCGATGGGTGCGGAAAACGCTTCCCAGATATATAAGCATCTTTCCGATGATGAGGTAGAGGCTGTATCAGTAGAGCTGGCAAGGCTCTCTTACCAGCCTATCGAAACAGTGGAAGAGGTGCTCAATGAGTTCTATGAGCTCTGCCTCACACAGAAGGTGGTTACCGAGGGCGGCGTTGATTACGCACGAGAGATCCTCGAAAAGGCTTTCGGACAGGAAACAGCAAACAATCTTCTTGCAAGAATCACAAAACAGCTCAAGACAAAGTCCTTTGACTTCGTCCGTAAGGCTGACTATAAAAACCTGCTGGCTATCGTTCAGAATGAGCATCCGCAGACTATTGCACTCATTCTTTCATACGCGCGAAGCGATCAGGCGTCCGCTATCCTTGCGGAGCTGCCTAAGGAAAAGCGTGTAGAGGTAGTTGAGCGTATCGCCCGTATGGACAGGGCTTCACCTGAGGTCATCAAGTCCATCGAGAACGCACTGGAAAAGAAGTTCGCAAGCCTTGTTACCATGGATTCCATGGAGGTCGGCGGTATCAACTACGTTGCAGAGGTCATGAACAATGTAGACCGTGCAACAGAAAAGTTCATCTTTGACGAGCTGGCTGCCCGCGATCAGAAGCTGGCAGACCTCATCAAGCAGAAGATGTTCGTATTCGAGGATATCGTCAATCTGGATGCTATGTCCATTCAGGCGTTCACAAAGGAGATCGATCCGAAGGATCTGGCTATCGCTATCAAGGGCTCCACGCAGGAGGTTGCGGAGTGCATCTTCGCAAATATCTCCTCCCGTGCAAGAGAGAGCCTGCAGGCAGATATCGAGTATCTGCACAATGTTCGTATGCGTGATGTTGAGGAGGCTCAGCAGCGTATCGTATCCGTTATCAGACGTCTGGAGCAGGAGGGTGTTGTTACCATCTCCAGAAGCGGCGGCGGAGACGAGATCATCGCTTGATAAACTTTTCGAATTACGGAGGGATTTGATTGGCAGTATTAAAAAGGAACTCCGTGTTCTGCGAGGGCGGTGTGGATATCTCCAACACTGTACAAGTGAGCCGCCCCAATATTGCTGAGGCGCAGTCGCAAGGAAGTAAACGGCCTGCCGAAGCTGCCGCATCCGATAAGAACGATCTTTCCGCAGAGCTGGAATTAAGGCTTCAGCTCCTGCGTGACAGGGAGGAACAGGTGCAGCGGCAGCAGATGGAGCTTACCGCTCTTAAGGAGCAGTACATAGAGCAGGGCAAGGAGGTCATCCTTGACGCAAAGCGCCGTGCCGAGGCTATAATGGCCGAGGCAAATACAAACGCCGAGCAGATAATTGCCGACGCTGAAGCCAACCGCGATGATGTGTTCATCAAGGCACGCGCCGAGGGCTTTGAGCAGGGCAAGAAGGACGGCGTTGAAGCGTGTCTTGCTGCAGGACAGGATGTTCTTGGCAGCGCAAAGACATTCGCAGAGAGCATCGTTTCCGAAAAGGGAGCGCTGTTCGATAAATATGAACAGGATATCTACGAGACCATAATGACCATAGCAAACAAGGTCACGCTGGACAGCCTCACGGCTAAGGACAGCACGGTGGTCAAGAAGCTGATAAAAAAGGCGGCAAAGGATTTCCGTGGTGCAGACCGTATCCGCATTACGCTGGATAAGAACGGCGCTACAGAGGAGCTTGCCGCAGATTATGAGTATCTGAAGGAGCTTTGCGGCGGTGTTCAATACGTTGAGATCGAGCTGCTGCCCGATGCTGAGCCGGGAACGGTCATCATGGAGGCAAACGGCGAGATCACAGACGCAGGTATAATGACGCAGCTTCGTATGATACAGGAGCTTGGCTCAGGCAAATTCCGTACACCCGCTCCCAAGAGCAGAGGCAGGAAGAAGCAGGCAGCCGAGGAAGAGGAAGAATAATTACACGGCGGAGGTCAGATTTTGGATTTCGCAGCATTTCGTGATGAGATAACTAAATATGATACTTTCCGCTACATGGGCAAGATAGAAAAGATCGTTGGAATGACGATCGAGGCCAGCGGCCCTACCTGTAATATCGGTGATGTCTGCCGCATATTTTCCAAGGATATGTCGTCTTATGTACATGCAGAGGTGGTCGGCTTCAACAAGGAGAACGTACTGCTGATGCCGTACACTGAGATAGAGGGCATAGGCCCGGGAAGTATAGTTGACAACACGGGCGATAAGCTGGTGGTCAAGGCCGGCGATGGACTGATAGGCAGGATAGTGGACGCTACCGGCAATCCACTGGACGGCGGAGAGCAGCCCGAATGCCCCGATACCATATCAATTACAGGTATTCCCGTAAATCCTTTTACCCGTCCTCCTATAAAGGAGAAGATAGAGCTTGGCGTAAAGGCCATCGACGGTATGCTCACCATGGGCAAGGGTCAGAGAATGGGTATATTCGCAGGCTCGGGTGTCGGTAAGTCAACGCTGATGGGTATGATTGCCCGAAAGGTAAAGGCGGATGTCAATGTAATTGCACTGGTTGGCGAGCGAGGTCGTGAGGTGCGTGAGTTCATCGAGCGTGATCTGGGTCCTGAAGGCATGGCGCGCTCCGTGCTTGTTGTAGCCACATCTGATCAGCCTGCGATGATGAGAAGCAAATGTCCGCTGACAGCCACAGCTATTGCGGAATATTTCATGAAGCAGGGCAAGGATGTACTGCTGATGATGGACAGTCTTACACGTTACGCCATGGCGCTGCGTGAGGTCGGACTTTCCGTAGGCGAGCCTCCCATTGCGAGAGGATATACGCCATCCATATACAGCAATATGCCGAAGCTGCTGGAGCGTGCGGGTAACTTCCCCGAGGGCTCCATTACAGGTATTTATACCGTGCTCGTTGAGGGCGATGACACCAACGAGCCTATTGCAGATACTGTCCGCGGTATCATTGACGGACATATCATTCTTTCGAGAAAGATCGCGGCGCAGAACCATTACCCCGCGATAGACATATTACAGAGCGTCAGCCGACTTATGTCGGAGATCTCCGATGAGGAGCACAAGGACGCTGCAGGTCAGCTGAGAAATCTGCTCTCGCTGTACAATAACAACTACGATCTTATCTCTATCGGCGCATACAAGCATGGCACGAACCCTGCGCTTGATGAAGCGATAAGGAAGATCGACAGGATAAATGAATTCCTGATGCAGCGCGTGGATGATTCCTACAGCATGGAAGAAACGGTACAGCTTCTTCTCCACGCGGTCAGCAACGAAGTATGATACCACAGCAAAGGTGATCCCCGATGAAGAAATTCCAGTTTACTCTCCAGAAGCTGATGGACTTCAGAGAGCAGGAGCTTGACAGGCAGAAGAACACCCTCAGCGCACTCCGCGGTGAGCTGGTGAAGATAGAGGAAGCCACTGCCGATCTGCGCAGAAAGGTGTACGCGGAAAGCACAGAGCTTGAGCGTGTATGTGCGCAGGGAGCGCAGGCTTATGAGATATCTGTCAGAAAGCGCTACATAGTTACACTTCAGCAGGAGATACATCAGAAAGAGGCGCAGGCAGTCCAGAAAAAGGCGGAGATAGAAGCGCAGCTTGGCGTTGTAGTTGAAGCCACAAAGGATGTAAAGACGCTTGAAAAGCTGGAGGAAAAACAGCTTGAGGAGTATAAGGCGCTTGAAACAAAGGAAAACGAGCAGTTTATTGAGGAGTTCGTTTCCAATGCCTCGGTAAGAGGCGGTCAATAACGGTATCACGGCGAAAGCCTTGATATATACTATTTAAATATATAAGGAGGTGAAACAGAAAGCATGGCAGTATCAATGAATTCCGGTTTCATGAGAAGTGATTACATGATCTCGGACGCTGCGCTGCCAATCAGAATGGAGGAGCTGGATATTGAACAGCTCGAGCAGGAAGCCAAGTTCTCTGATATACTCGGTGAGATCGGTGAGGCAACTGTAACGGAAGCTCCCGCGGCAAATCAGGAGAAGCCCGCACTTACAGATGGCAAGCCTGAAGCACTCGGTATGATAGAGGAAGACGCAGAGGCTGAAGTTCCCGTACTGGGCAAGGCAGAGCTTAAGGCGCTTGCAAAGGCGGTAGCTCAGGGTAAGATCAAGCTGGACGAGATACCCGAGGAGTATGTTACTGATGTACTGCTGATGGTGATAGCAATGCTGATGCTTGGTGTACCCGAGGACGAGATACCCGAACCCGAGGAAGCATCCAAGGATGCGGCAGAGCCTGTACAGGTGGACATCAGGACGGCTGAGACATTCCTCAGCAAGGTCGAGGAAAACACCAACATTTCAGAGCTGTTACAGATAGTATCCGAAACAGCAGGCGTTGAGATCCCCGAGGACATGAAGCAGGCACTTGGCAGACAGATCGAGATCGTAACACTGGCACAGGAGATATCCTCCGAGAAAACAGTCGCTCCCGTCGTAAGCAACGTAATGGTAACTGACGAGGTTCAGACCGCTGACGTTCACGTGGCGCTCGATAATGTGGATGCACAGCCTATGGCACAACCTGACGTTCAGATCAGAACTCAGGAAAGCGTACAGCCCGAAACAACGGAACTTATTTTCGAAGATCATCAGACGGCTCAGACAGCTGATGCTACTAAGGTAGCTAACGCCACCAAGACTGTAAACAGCGATCAGACAGAGCAGGTGAAGCTCACTGAGGAATTTGAGCAGCTCAGAAAGGTCATTTCCGAGTACAATGTACGCAGGACAGAGACCGAGCAACCCGTACAGCAGAGCTACACGGCACAGGCAATGAGCACAGACAACGCTGCGAAGAACAGAGTAGTATCCAAATCTGAGGAGCTGGAGATGCTCAAGAGCGGTACCAAGCCGACAGAGCTTGATCTCAACATTGCTATCGAGGGCAACGAACAGAAGTCCGAAAGCGGCATGCAGGCAGAGGCTGATCTCAACAACGGCGGACAGCAGCTTCCCATGGAACAGCAGATGTCACAGAACATCGCACCTGAGGCTCCCGTAGTATTCGTAAGAAGCGACGGAACAGAGGTCGAGGTAAGACCTGCAGAGATCATCAGGCAGATAACCACTACAGTCGTGGAGCAGAGCACTACAGCAGAGGGCGATACCGAGTACAGCATAACGCTGACACCCGAGGATCTCGGCAACATCACAGTGAAGCTCACAAAGACAGTAGACGGACTGATGACTGTAAGCATCACAGCTGACAATGCAAAGACCCAGCGACTGATCGAACAGCACGGCGCAGCACTTCAGGAAAACCTGAGAAACAACGGCATCGAGCTGGAAAACTGGCAGACTGTAAACCAATCCCAGCAGCAGGCAAGGGCACAGGATTACAGCGGCAGCAGCAGAAACCCCTATTACAGCGGCGATAACGACAGTAATGACGATGACGACGCTGAAGGCACAAGCTTCGCAGAGCTGATAACAGCAATGTAAGCTATGAAAAAATCTTACGAAAGGAGAAAATGAATGGCTGATACCAATATTAGCAAGTATCTCAGCAGCTATGACCAGATACAGGCAAACTACGAGAAGTACAAGGATAAGTTTTCCGATGCGAATGCGGATCTTGTAAACTCCGAAACGTTCCTGAACCTGCTGGTAGCGGAAATGACAAACCAGGACCCTCTGGAGCCAACTTCCAACACCGAGTTCGTTACTCAGATGGCACAGTTCACATCGCTTCAGTATGCACAGGATTCCAGTAAGTATGCTCAGGCAAATTACGCGGCTTCACTCGTAGGCAAGACAGCAACTGCTTCCAAGATGGAAGGCTCAGAGCTTATTCAGGAAACAGGCGTTGTAGAGAGCGTTGTCAAGAACGGCGATTCCTACACTGTATCCATCAACGGCAAGAATTTCGATATCTCTAAGATAACATCCGTAGAGAATGCTAACAAGACCGAAGGCAGCACAAACGGCACTGTCAATTCCGCACTGGCACTTGGCGATACAATAGCAAGAGCGTCCATGATGATCGGAATGTATGCAACTGTAAATGCAAAGACAGAATCGGGCAATGTTGTTGACGCAGGCGTGATAGATTCTATCCAGGTCAAGAACGGCGAAGTAAACGTAGTTATCGGTGATATCGCATACAAGCTGTCCGATATAGTTGAGGTAAAGTATCCCGAGTACACAGCTCCCGAAAACGGCGAGACCGAGGTAGTTCCCGAGGTGAATACACCTGTTGAGGACAACAGCGAAGAGCTTGCAACTGAGATAATCGAAGCTATCAAGGCGGATAATCAGGAGATAAAGGACGCTATCTGGGATCTCGAATATGATGTTGAGAATCTGGAAGAGGTAGTTGGCGAGCTGACAGGCGACACCTATATGGATGAGGATGTTGCAGACCTTGAGGAGATACCCGAAGAAACAGAAGAAATAGGCTGAGCACATATAAGCATGGAGGCTGAACTAATATGCTGATAAGCGAATATTTGGCTCTTCGCAATCAGATCAGCGTTACCACAGGAAACCATGTTCCCGCAAATTCCATCGCACCCGGCGAAGCAGCGGCTTCACAGGAAGGCTCATTCGCGGCGGCGTTACAGGAAAAGCTGGCTGAAAAGCAGCAGATTGGCGGCGTAGAGTTTTCAAAACATGCCATCCAGCGTCTGGAACAGAGAAGCATAGACCTTTCGGCAGGCGATACGCTTGAGCGCCTTAACAGGGGCGTTGAGATCGCAGCGGATAAGGGCAGCAACGAAACTCTGGTTCTTGTGGATCAAACAGCGTTTGTTGTGAGCGTGAAGAACAACAAAGTAATCACCACTCTTTCCAATGAGGATCTGAGAGGTAACATTTTCACAAACATAGATTCCACCGTTATAATATGAATGGACCTTTTAAGGAATTCATGCCGATGTTCCGAATGAACAAAGGCTGACGGCGGATATCCAAAACTTAATGGAGGTCACTATTATGGTAAAATCCTTATATTCAGGCGTTACAGGTCTTAAGACGCATCAGCAGAAGATGGACGTTATCGGTAACAATATCGCAAACGTAAATACAACAGGCTACAAGTCCAGTGTTGTAACATTCTCTGACGTATATTATCAGACAAAGAAGACTGCCAGCGGTACAACTGCTACACTCGGCGGTACTAACCCCAGACAGATCGGTTACGGCGTTCAGATGAACACCACAACTCCTAACATGTCCCAGTCTGGCTTCACTTTCTCCGACAGCATCTACGATATGGCTATCGATGGTGAGGGCTTCTTCCAGCTGATGGACGGCGGCGGAAACACATTCTACACAAGAGCAGGTGTGTTCAACGTTGATGAGCAGGGCTATCTCGTAAGTGCTGAGGGTTATCACGTTCTCGGCGTATCGGGTGATTCCACAAACCAGCCCGCAGGCTCTGAGATGATCCGTATCACTGTTCCCCAGACAGAGGCTAAGTGCTCCTCTTCCACAAAGGTAGTAAACGGCGTTGACGTTACCATCTCCGTTTCCGCACCCTCTGACAACACAGATATGTCTGTAACCTTTACAAACAGCGAATTCCCTTATGCTACATACGCTAACGGAATC
>JAFTVU010000032.1 GCA_017465665.1 Oscillospiraceae bacterium
AAGGCAACTGCCAGTCCGTAGAGATTCATCCAGCGGCTGCGCCTTCTTGTACGCTTTCGGCTGTTGTTCCTCTCGACGCTTGTTTTCTCGACATCCTTCATAATATCTCCATCCACCGTCAGCTCCGGACTATATCACCGCCCAGCTTTCTGACTGCCTCCTCTATTTTTTCGTATCCCCTGTCTATATGGCAGATACGGCTTATTTCCGATGTTCCCTCAGCGGAAAGCGCTGCAGCAACCATAGCTGCTCCTCCCCGAAGATCTGTAGCCTCGACCGAAGCACCGCTTAATGACGGAACCCCCTTGATTATCGCCGCCTTTCCGAGAACCTGTATATCTGCGCCCATTTTTACAAGAGCGTCCGTGTGGCGGTATCGGCAGTGGAAAATATTCTCCTCGAACACACTTGTGCCCTCAGCCGTTATCAGTGCCGCCATCAGCACTGCCTGCGCGTCCGTCGGAAATCCCGGATGCGGCATTGTCCTTATCCTGTCCTTTACAGCTCTAAGACGCGAACCGCTCCTCAGATATATCCTGTCGTCCCGTGTATAAATCGTACAGCCGGTCTGCTCCAGCACAGACAAAAACGGCTCCATTTCAGCAACACAGGCATTTGTAAGTATAATTTCTCCCCTTGTGGCAGCTGTCATGGAAAGATACGTCGCTCCGGCAATTCTGTCCGCCATAATACGGTATTCGCAGCCGTGAAGTCTCTTTTTACCCTTTATTACGATACGGCTTTCACCGTCGCCTGAAATATCAGCACCACAGGCTCTCAGAAATCCACATAAATCGCAGATTTCCGGCTCTCTCGCCGCATTGTTTATGACAGTTTCGCCGTCAGCAGTAACTGCGCACAGGATGATATTCTCCGTTGCGCCTACAGATGGAAACGAAAGTGAAATTCTTGCGCCCTTTGCGCTTCCAGAAAGTGCCTTACACACTATCCTGCCGCCGCTTTCCCTAATATCTACGCCCATTTTCCGCAGTGCGGCAAGGTGCATATCAATCGGACGAGGTCCTAATTCACATCCTCCGGGAACGCTCACCGTACATTCGCCGGTACTGCCCAGCATTGCGCCCATGAATATTATCGACGAGCGCATCTCACGCATGAGTGCTTCGGAAATAACCGTTCCGCTTATCACCGAGGAATCAATAGTAACTGTATTCCCCGAAAAATTGCACCTGCATCCCACACAGTTGAGAATTCTTGCGGCGGAGTAGACATCGGTCAGACGAGGACAGCTGCTGAGAGTACAGTCTCCCCTGCAAAGCAGCGATGCCGCCATTATAGGCAGTGCGCTGTTTTTGCTTCCCTGCAGGTCAAGCTCTCCCCTGAGACGTCTGCCGCCGTTTATTATAAGTTTCTGCATTATACCACCTCACAGCATTTTTGTATAATATGCCATAAGGTGACTGTTTGTTACTTTGTGTTTTTCTTTGCAAGAAGCTCCTCCACAACGGCGAGAATACGCTCGTTTGTGTCCTTAAGGTGAAGCTTTGCCGCACACGCCGACATAATTTCTACCGTGTCGGGAGATTCATAAAGCCTTTTTATCTCAGCAATCATTTTTTCGTTGGTGACATCCTTCTGCTCTGTCACAACAGCTGCTCCCGCCTTGCCGAGAACCATTGCATTGTGGTACTGGTGATTTCCGGCAACGATAGGCGACGGAATGAGGATAGAAGCCTTTCCGGCTGCCTGAAGCTCCGCAAGAGTGGACGCTCCCGAACGGCATATCACAAGATCTGCCGCCGCAAGGCAAATATCCATATCGTTTATGTACTCACTTATACGAAGGCGATCGCTTTTCAGCGGGATTCCAGCCGCCTTCATCGCCTGTGGAAATGTATCCTTTCCCATGCCGCCGTAACCATGAATGTGATTGATCTTGAGTCCCTCACCGGTATGCCACTTCACAACCTCTGTCATGGTATCATTTATACAGCCTGCACCGAGACTTCCGCCGAATGAAAGTATCGTAAAGCTGTCGTCAAAGCCGAGCTTTTTTCTTGCTTCAGCCTTGCTTATCGTGTTGATGCTGCTTCTTACGGGAAGTCCCGTAACACTGTACTTGAACTTGCTTTTATCCATAAAGTCAAGAGCTTCGATAACTGTCAGCATAACGAAATCAACTTCCTTGGAGAGAAGTCTGTTCGTCACTCCGGGATAGGCATTTTGCTCATGGATAGCAGTCGGAATTCCCATTTTAGCCGCCTTTCTTATCACCGGACCGGCAGCATATCCGCCCGTACCTATGGCGATATCAGGCGAAAAGCCCTTGATTATCTCCTTTGCTCTCTTTCCGGAAGTCATGAGATAGGCAACAGCCTTTGCGTTTCTGCCAATGTTTTCAAGCGAGATCTTTCTCTGAAATCCGGCAACCTTGATAGTTTCCAGCCTGTAGCCAGCTTTCGGAACAAGCCTTGCTTCCATACCGTTTGGAGTTCCCGCAAAAAGGAACTCTGCTTCGGGATATTTTTCCCTTATTATATCTGCAATGGCAAGACCGGGATTGATGTGTCCACCGGTGCCTCCGCAGGCTATAAGTACCTTCATATCTTTATCACCTTTCTTTGTTCACGCTCTGTCAAGCCGGAGTCTTTCCGCTTGATGAAGCCTTTTTCCGCTTCGGAGCGGTTTTTTTCTTTTTGGCTTTATGTTCATCGGGATAGTATCTCTGCTGCGAAATATTCAGCATGATGCCCATTTCGGCAAGCTGCATTATCAGAGCAGTTCCGCCGTAGCTGAAAAACGGCAGACTTATTCCCGTATTCGGTATGAGATTGCTTACAACCGCAAGATTAAGCACCGTCTGGATGCCTATCTGCGTTGTTATACCGACTGCAATGAGCATTCCGAAGCGATCCTTGCAGCGGACTGCTATTGAAAAGCCCTCTACCACCAGCAGGAAGAACACGAGGATTATCGCAAGTGCGCCGACGAATCCAAGCTCCTCGCAGACTATCGGGAAAACAAAGTCGTTTTTTGTTTCGGGGAGGTAGAGATATTTCTGACGTGAATTTCCAAGTCCCAAACCAAAAAGTCCGCCTGAGCCAATGGCGATAATGGAGTTAGCTGTCTGCCATGTATCGTTGAGGACATCCGCAAAGGGATTCTGCCACGATTTTATTCTGACTGCAACGTAGCTTCCCGGCGTATTTGCCTGTACTACGATGATTATGACAGCTATCGCAAGAACGGACGCTCCGAGTATAAGAAACTGCTTTCTGTTTGCTCCGCCGCAGAGAATCATGGCAACGGAGATAGTTGCAACGAGAATGATACCTGAAAGATGAGGCTCTAAAAAGAGCAGAAACGCATAAACGCCCATGAGAAGCGCATATTTTACGATTCCCACACGGAAATCGTTCATTTTCTTGCCGTCACGCTCCATGCTGTAGGCAAAGAAGATGATAATTGCAAGCTTTGCGACCTCTGACGGCTGAAAACTCAGCGACGCACCGACTGACAGCCATCTTTTTGCACCCATAGTACCGCCCTCGTCGCTTCCTATGAACAGTACAACTATGAGTAAAAATGCGCCGAGAACGTAGAGAAGTCCGGCAATGTTGAATTTTTTAAGTACCGGCAGCTTGATATTTTTCAGATTGTGGTAATCCATTTTCATGAAGAAAAGCAGAGCCACAAAACCGATAACTGCGTTTTTCGCCTGATTCTTCGCATAGAAAAGACCATCGCCGTCGTGCTCGCTGTAAGCCCATGCATAGCTTGCGGAGGACATCATTACGATTCCGACT
>JAFTVU010000052.1 GCA_017465665.1 Oscillospiraceae bacterium
CATGTGTTATCATCAGCAGCGACATATTCTCCTTTTCGCAACGTTCAGAAATAAGTGCAAGTATCTGTGCCTGAATAGTCACATCAAGTGCAGTTGTAGGCTCGTCTGCTATGAGAAGCCGTGGAGAAAGCGAGGTTGCCATAGCGATAAGTATTCGCTGCTTCAGGCCTCCTGAAAGCTCGTGAGGATACTGCTCCGCACGCATTTCCGGGTCAGGTATTCCGACCTTTTTCATCATCTCAATGCTGTGCAGCCTTGCTTCCTTCGGCTTCATTTTTTTGTGGTAGATGAATACCTCGTCAAGCTGTTCGCCGATAGTCATAACGGGATTGAGAAAGGTAGATGGGTCCTGAAATATCATTGCTATCTCCTCGGCACGAAGAGAAAGCATCTCATTCTCGCTTTTTTCAAGGATACTATGTATCTTACCATCATGGGAAACAAATTCAAATCTGTCAGCCTTGATATATGCGGGCGGAGTATTCAGCAGCTTCATGCAGGCAAGTCCCGTAACGCTTTTGCCGCAGCCTGATTCGCCGACTATTGCGGCCTTTTCACCCTCGCCGACTGAAATATCAACGCCCTCTACCGCACGGACAAAACCTTCCTCACTGCGGAAAAGTATTTTCAGGTTTTTTATATCAAGTACGTTCACTGCCTTACTCCTACAATGTATTTTTCTTTAAGCAGAATCGCCTCGTCCTCGCTGATATCGGTAATATGTGCGAAAAGCTCCTCTGCCTGTACTTCGGGAGAAACACCCTTTGAGCGTATCTTTCTGTGCTTTATTCTCGGATTAAGAATCTCCTCAAGGGCATAGCCTATCTGCATAAAGCCAAAAACTGTTATAAATATTGCAACGCCCGGGGCAATAACCCACGCCCATAATCCCGAAGTAAATGCACTTTCCTGTGCCGCAACAAGTATCTTTCCCCAGCTCATAACCGACGGGTCGCCCAGTCCGATAAAGCTTAGTCCTGCCTCGGCTATCATAAAGCCTGCACAGGAAAGTGCACAATTCATTATTAGCAGATGAGATATAGCAGGCATGATGTGGCGGAACATTATATAGGTCTTTGAGCCGCCCGCAAGCTCCGCCGCACGGATATAGTTCATATTCATCACCGCAAGCACCTGTGCACGGACCATTCTTGCTGTACCGCACCAGCCGATAAGCGTGAACACCGCTATCATCATCAGATAGCTTGATGAAAGGTTGCTCATTATCATCATAAGCGGCGTTGTAGGAATAACGAGCAGCACATTGATGATGTTGAGAATAACCCCTGCGCTCACCTTGCCGAAATATGCAGAAACTATACCAAGCGTAGCACCGAGTAGTGTTACGCAAATTCCCGTTGTCAATCCGATAACAAGAGATATTCTTGCGCCGTAAAGCACCTGCGTAAAAATATCTATGCCGTTTTTATCAGTGCCGAGAATATGCTCGGCAGATGGCTTTGCCAAACCGTTTGCGATGTCATAATCGTCAAGCTCGTAGGGCGTCAGATACGGCGCAAATATCGCCGCAAGCACCACTATTCCCACAAGAATGACTCCGAGTCTGCCTCTGGGATTTTTAAGCACCTTCAGCAGAAATTTTCCTGTAC
>JAFTVU010000053.1 GCA_017465665.1 Oscillospiraceae bacterium
CAAAAAGCTGTATATCAAACATATCCACAACGTATCCGAAGCGTATGCGGTCAATGAGATTTCCTACGCCGCCTGCAACGAACAGCGCGCTGATAACGGCGAAAAATCGGGATTTTTTTGCGATATAGAACATAAATACTGCCGCACCTGCCACAAGCAGGGATGTCAGACCGACAAGAAACCATCTCTGCCCTGCCATACTGCCGAAAATTGCACCGTTGTTTTCAAGATATGTGAGGTCAAGTATCTCAAGATCTCCAATACGGATAAAATCCATATTACCCACAGGTTTAAGATTTTCCACCGCCCAATATTTCACAAGCTGGTCAGCTCCGATAAGAACGATGATCGCTGCAATAAGCAGAATAATCATTTAGTTTCTCCTTTCGGGGAGTATCATAATTATTGCCTGCTGCGGTAAAACAGCAGGCAATATAGTGCAAATTATAATTCAATAGCAACAGCGCATCTCTTACAGAGTGTGGGGTGATTGCAGTCTGTGCCGACTGTTGTGGAGTAGCACCAGCATCTCTCACACTTGCCGCCCTCTGCTGCCTCGATAGCGAATAAAGTTTCGCCCTCTGCCTTTTCAACAGCAACATCGGAAACGATAAGTACCTCTGTGAGCTGCTGTGCAAGCTCTGCATAGCGGTCGTAATCAGCGCCAGCCTTTATGATAACCTTAGCCTCAAGGGATTTACCTATAGTCTTTGCATTACGTGCTTCTTCAAGCGCCTTGTTAGCTGCCTCACGAACAGCATAAATGAAGCTCCACTTTTCAACGAACTCATCGCTGTATGTGATGCCTGACTTTTCGGGCATATCGTTGAGGAATACGCTCTGTGTATCGTCCTCTGAACCGTGGGGCATAAACTGCCAGATCTCCTCAGCTGTAAAGGAGATGATAGGAGCCATAAGTCTTGTAAGCGCACTGAGTATGCGATACATTACTGTCTGAGCTGCACGGCGTATCTCGGAATTTTCCTTTTCGCAGTAAAGTCTGTCCTTGATTATATCAAGGTAGAAGTTGGACATATCAACAACGCAGAAGTTGTGGATAGCGTGGAATGCGATATGGAAATCGTATTTCTCGTAGCCCTCCTTAACTGTGTCAATAAGAGCGTCAAGCTTCATCATTGCCCACTTGTCAAGCTCTGTAAGCTTATCGCAGGAAACACAGTCTGTATCAGGCTTGAAGCCCTCGCCGTTTCCGAGGTTTCCAAGGATATATCTTGCAGTATTTCTGATTTTCTTGTAAGCGTCAGAAAGCTGTCCCAGAATTGTCTTTGACATTCTGATATCGCTGTGGTAGTCGGAAGAAGCAACCCAAAGGCGGAGAATATCAGCGCCGTACTGGTCAGTTACCTCAGAAGGATCAATACCGTTTCCGAGGGACTTGTGCATAACCTTGCCCTCGCCGTCAACTACCCAGCCGTGAGTACAAACAGCCTTATAAGGAGCAGTACCCTTATATACAACAGATGTGAGAAGTGATGACTGGAACCATCCTCTGTACTGATCAGCACCCTCAAGATAGAGGTCAGCAGGCCATTTAAGGCTGTCGAAATCGTCCATAACAGCAGTATGTGAAACGCCGCTGTCGAACCATACATCCATAATGTCGTATTCCTTTGTAAATTCACCGCAGCCGCAGTCACACTTAACGGAAGCGGGAATAAACTCGCTTGCATCCTTTATCCACCAAGCGTCTGAGCCTTCAGCACGGAACAGGTCAGCAATAGCCTTGATTGTTTCGTCTGTGAAAATTGGCTTTCCGCAGTCCTTACAATAGATAACAGGGATAGGCACACCCCATGTTCTCTGACGGCTGATACACCAGTCGCTTCTGTCGCGTACCATACCCTTGATACGCTCCTCGCCCCATTCGGGAATCCACTGTACTTCCTCAATAGCCTTGACAGCCTCATCCTTGAAGCCGGCTACTGAGCAGAACCACTGCTCTGTTGCACGGTAGATGATCGGATTATGACATCTCCAGCAATGTGGATACTGGTGAACGATTTTCTGTGTAGCAAGCATAGCGTTAAGCTCAACAAGCTTTGCAGCGATAGCCTTATTTGCGGTATCTGTATCCATACCCTCAAACTCGCCGGCTTCTGCTGTCTGCTTACCCTTAGCGTCAACGCATACGATAATTCCGATATCATCGTACTTCTTGCATACCTCAAAGTCCTCAACACCGTAGCCGGGAGCTGTATGAACGCAGCCTGTACCGCTTTCAAGAGTAACGTGATCGCCTACGATAATAGGAGATGGACGGTCATAAAGGGGATGCTTTGTTTTCATACCCTCCAGCTCTGCGCCTGTAAAGATATGCTCTGTGGTATACTCTGTGATACCGGCAGTTTCCATAGTTGTCTTTACAAGCTCCTCAGCCATAACGTAGTATTCACCGTTGGCATTTACGAGGGTATAGTTATAATCAGGGCCAAGGCAGATAGCCAGGTTGCCCGGAATTGTCCATGTAGTTGTAGTCCAGATAACGAAATAGATCTTTGAAAGGTCAAGTCCGAGATTTGTGAAAATGCCCTTATCATCTGTAACGTTGAACTTTACATAGATAGAGTAGCAGGGATCGTTTGAATACTCGATCTCAGCCTCTGCAAGAGCAGTATTACAATCGGGACACCAGTAAACAGGCTTCAAGCCCTTGTACATATAGCCCTTCTTAGCCATTTCACCGAAAACCTCTACCTGACGAGCTTCGTATTCGGGGCGGAGAGTAAGATAAGGATACTCGTAATCGCCCAGTGTACCCATTCTCTTAAAGCCCTTCATCTGCTTTTCGATCTGAGCCATAGCGTAGTCGCGGCAATGATTTCTCAGCTCTACAGGGGGGATCGCGCCATTTTCAACACCGATCTCCTTCATATCCTTCAGCTCAATCGGCAGACAGTGAGTATCCCATCCGGGAACGTAAGGTGCGCGGAA
>JAFTVU010000054.1 GCA_017465665.1 Oscillospiraceae bacterium
CCGTTACCCCGCCAACTAGCTAATCAGACGCGAAGCCATCTTCCAGCGATAAATCTTTGACATCAAAAGGATGCCCTTTCGATGTGTCATGCGGTATTAGCAGTCGTTTCCAACTGTTGTCCCCCTCTGAAAGGCAGGTTGCTCACGTGTTACTCACCCGTCCGCCACTGATCAGAGAACCGAAGTTCTCGTCTCCGTTCGACTTGCAGGTGTTAGGCGTGCCGCCAGCGTTCGTCCTGAGCCAGGATCAAACTCTTTAAAGTTTGTATTAAAACGCTCTCTCGAGCGGTTTAACCTGTTCTCAATAAACGCCAACGTTTAACTATCTTAAACGAATTCTCGTTTATCCAGAATTATTCAATGTTTGTTTCATCGCATCGTTTCCGATGCAGAATCGACAAGGTTTGTTAATTCGTTCATTCTTACTGTTCAATTTTCAAGGAGCTTGTTCGCTTCAGCCTTTCGGCGTGACAGCTTTTTAATTATATCACATCGTTTCGAGTTTGTCAAGTACTTTTTTCAATTTTTTTGAACTTTTTCTTGACCGCTCTTTTCGATGTCTGCCGCTTTTCAGCAGCCTATCCATTATATCACAGCTTTTCGAGTTTGTCAATAGGTTTTTAAAACTTTTTTAAAAACTTTTTTTGAATCCTCGCTGTGCTATCAGCTTTCGCTGTTTTCGGACAGCTTTTGTATTATACCACCCTCAAACCTATTTGTCAAGCGTTTTTACGAGTTTTTTTGCAACTCTGTTAAAATCAATAATGCTCGCTGGTTTTTCAACCGCTGTTTATGAGCAGCTTGCACAACATCTTGTCTGCAAATGGCTTTATAGCGCCATTTTTATTGACATACTTATCCAAATATGATAAACTATATGTCGCAAAAAATATAAAGGATGTGTAGAATTGAATACCCCAACAAACAACGCGCCCCAGGAAAACAAGCTCGGTATAATGCCTGTCAACAAGCTCGTAATTTCAATGGCGCTGCCTCTTATCGTATCAAATCTCGTTCAGGCTCTCTATAATATAGTAGACAGCATTTTTGTCGCCCAGATCAATGAAAATGCCACAAAAGCTGTATCTCTCGCTTTCCCCATTCAGATGCTTATCATAGCGGTCGCGGTGGGAACAGGCGTCGGCACCAGCAGTCTTATGTCCCGTAAGCTGGGCGAAAAGAATTTCAAAGACGCAGGCACAGCCGCAAATCAGGGCTTTTTCCTAGCTGCTTGCGGCGCGATCCTCTTTCTTATATTCGGCCTGTTCTTTACCGACCCTTTCTTCACCGCCACCACCGACAACGCCGAGATATGCAGCATGGGCATTTCCTATCTTAAGATATGCTGCTGCGCTTCGCTGGGCGTATTCATACAGATCAATTGTGAACGTATCCTACAGGGCACAGGCAACGCCACATGGAGCATGATCCTCCAGATCATCGGCGCAGTAACCAATATCATACTCGACCCCGTGCTCATCTTTGGCTGGTTCGGTCTGCCGCAGCTGGGTGTCGCGGGTGCCGCCATCGCCACCGTATGCGGACAGACGCTTGCCGCTGTCCTCGGAATCATCATCGTCATCCGTAAGACCAAGGAATTCAAGATATCCCCGCGCAAGATGCTCCCCAATGGCAGGATGATACTCACTATCTATCAGGTGGGCTTCCCATCTATTATAATGCAGGCGCTGAACTCCGTTATCCTCACCGTAATAAACTCCCTCCTCATGCCAGTTTCGGAGCTTTCCGTATGGATATTCGGCGTATATTTCAAGATACAGAGCTTTGTATTCATGCCGATCTTCGGACTTAATAACGGCATCATCCCTATAATTGCTTACAACTACGGGGCACGCCGTAAAAAACGCATTCTGGATACCATGCGTGTTTCTTTTATATTCGCATTGTCCGTCATGGCAGCAGGAACACTGTTATTCTGGCTGATACCCGAGCTTCTCCTTGGCATGTTCAACCCTACCGCAGAAACATTGCGCGCAGGCTGCAGTGCATTCCGTATCATTTCAATAAGCTTTCTGTTTTCAGGCGTAGCCATCGTATGCAGCGGAACATTCCAGGCGCTTGGCAAGGGCTTCTCCAGCCTGCTGATATCCGCGATACGTCAGGCTCTTGTGCTGCTGCCTGTGTTCATAGCCCTGCTTTATCTGGTCGGTCCCGAAGCGGTATATTTCAGCTATCCTGTAGCAGAATTCGTCGCCGCCGTACTTTCCGCGATCATCATGATCCGCACATATAAAAAGCAGATAGCCCACCTGCCCGATTGACGAATAATTGATGCAATTAATTATAACTGGTAAAAACGCACAAACTTGTTGTGCGTTTTTATTTATTTGTTACGATTTTGCAATTTACCGCTAGTGTTTTTCAAAAGTTCATGCTATTATTATAATTGTATTATTATGTAAACCATTTCAGCGAGGTATATATTTATGAAAAAGAGATTATTCGCTATATTCGCAGCCGCCATCACTACTCTTTCCATGTCAGGCTGCTATTTCTTCCCTGCCGAGGAGGAGCTCCTTGAACCCCCGACCGTTCCTATAGAGGATGTGGCGTACTCCACCTACACTGCAAAGGTAAAGGACATCGTCAGCCAGACTCTCGCATCGGGCTATATCACAAGTAAAGTGGATTTCAACTGCGGCTTCCTCGAAAGCGGTGGCGTACTGAAAAAGATATATGTAAACGTAGGAGATTTCGTCAAGGAGGGCGACCTCATCGCGGAACTCGATACGGGCAACCTTGAATATCTCTACGAACAGCAGAAGCTCATAGTGGAAAAAGCACGCCTTACATATCTCTCTACAGGCAGCGCTACCGATAAGCTGGATTATGAGATGGAGCAGAACACTCTCACCGAGTACGAACGTCTTATGGGAGTATCTCATCTATATGCAGGAATGGATGGTCAGATCTGCTTTATTCAGGATCTTAAGCCGGGCGATCCCGTCACCGCATATAAGACTATTATAAAGATAGTCGATCCCACAAAGCTGTTCGTAAAATACACCTCCTCTACCCTGAGAGCATTCCCGCTCAATCAGGAGGTCACCATTACCGTGGACGGAATGGAATATAAGGGCTACGTCTCCAAAACTCCCTCTGAAGTGGTAGACGGTCTGTACGATCAGTATGAGGAGCTTTCTTCGAATACCGATTCCATCTTCTGCGAATTTACAGGAGATATCCCCGGATATCTCACCATCGGCAAGCTCGCGGATATCGCAGCTATATATGAGGTACATGAGGATGCGATCGTGATCTCTAAAAATCTCGTCAAAACAGACGGCGACCGCACATATGTCACTATTCTTGATGAAAACGACAACAAAAAAGAAGTTGACGTGACTATCGGCATAGAAAACGCTACCGAAGCCGAAATACTCACAGGCCTTAAAGCAGGCGACAGAGTAGTTGTCCGCTGAGTATGACAGTATAGGAATTTGATCACATCGGAGGTACGTTTTGTTAACACTTCTTTTCAGAAAGATGCGTAACACCAAATGGATGGTGTTGTGCCTTTTCATAGGATTTCTGCTTGCGGCAGGTATGATGAGTACTGTGCCTATATACATGGATGCCTCTCTCCAGCGTATCCTCATCAAGGATATGCAGGCATATCAGGAGGCAACGGGCCTATACCCGGGCGAATATGTGGTATCCACCACTATGCAGATGAAAACTCCTCAGGAGGAGCGTCTGGCCACTCTGGAAAATCTCACATCGCTTGTTGAACAGCGCACCGCGGCGATCGATATCCCCCGCGCGAACAGCAAGACCATACTTATGGATGATTATGTGTATCTGCTCGGCTCATCCAATATCCGAGTAAAGATGATGGCGATGAACAACATCGAAGAGCATATAAACATCATCGAAGGCAGGATGTATCAGCCGGGACGCACAGCGAACGGCGGATACGAGGTCATCTGCAACGCGGAATGTATGAAGATACTGGATATCGTCTGCGGCGAGACCTACAATATCCAGAACAGCTTCTACAGCAAGACCGAGCCGCTCTCGGTCACCGTTGTAGGCGTATACGAACAATCCAGCGAAACGGACAGCTACTGGTCCGAAACGATGGAAGAGTACATGAACGCTATTATAATGGATTATGATACCTTTACAGGCGATTATCTCACCACAGGCGTTACTATGCTCTCTGAAATAATCTCACGCTATTCCTTTGACTATCAGGAAATGGACCTCAACGCCCTCGGCGGTGTCACAGCACAGATAGCAGAGGATTTTGAGCTCTACCCTGCATACGGCTATCACTTCTCCATGGGCATCTATGATATACTGACGGAATATGCAGTCCGTGCAGATAATCTCAAATCCATGCTCTGGATACTTCAGATACCCACGATAGTAATGCTGGCATTCTACCTGTTCATGGTATCCCAGCTTAATGTAGAGCAGGAAAAGAACGAGATCGCGGTATTCAAGAGCCGTGGCGCATCCTCAAAGCAGATATTCGCCATATACGCAATGGAAGCAGGTGTTCTGGGACTCGCAACGCTCATCATCGCCCCGTTTATCGGACTTTGCTTGTGCAGCTTCCTCGGCGTATCCAACGGCTTCCTTGAATTTGTAAACCGAACAGGCCTTGCGGCACAGCTCAGCCTTGACGCAGTGATATATGCACTCATAGCTATCGTGATATTCTTCGTTACTACGATGCTTCCTATCATCCCCGCATCCAAGCTCTCGATCGTAAAATACAAGCAGAGCAAGGCAAAGGTAGTAAAGATGGCAACGTGGGAAAAGGCGTTTATAGATGTCATCCTGCTGGGCGGTGCGCTCGTCTGGTATATGATAACCGTCAACAAGCTGGAGACCCAGTTTGCCGAGGGTACATTCATCAGCGATGGCGGTATCAACCCGCTCTACTTCATCTTCTCTACCATGTTCATCATGGGCGGCGGACTTCTTTTCATCAGACTGTATCCGTATTTGCTCAAGCTCATATATCACATAGGAAACCGCTTCTGGAGCGTTTCGCAGTATGTTGCTATAACCTCCGTTGCCCGTTCACAGGGCGGCAGAGAACGCTTCCTCATGCTGTTCCTTGTAATTACATTCGGTCTGGGTATATTCTCTGCGAATACCGCCCGTGCCATCAATAACAGCAAATCCGACCGCATCTATTACTCCACAGGAACTGATGTCGTGCTGGACGCATTCTGGCGGCTTGAATCCATCGAGGATGAGACCAGCTATGTAGAGCCCGACTTCTCCCTGTACGAAGATCTCAGCGGCGTTGAGAGCGCTACAAAGGTGCTCCGCGTTGACGCAACAACTGCTATCGGCAATATCAAGAACGATGGCGAAAGCACCCTCATGTGCATAGAGCCGGGTAAGTTCTCTCAGACCGCCTGGTTCAGAGATGATCTGCTCCCCGTTCACTGGTGGAATTACTGCAATGCGCTGGTTGAATGTAAATCAGGCGTGCTTGCATCCCGTTCGTGGGAGGCAAAGGGCGTACAGCTCGGCGACACTATCTCCGTGAAGTGGAGCGGCAACGAGACCGTACAACTCACAGTGCTTGCGTTCGTTGATTACTGGCCCGGTATCGATCCTGCCGAAACAGTAGTCCTCAACGAAAGAACAGGCGAGACCGCCACAAAGGATTTCCTTGTATGTAATTACAACCACATCCGCAAACTGGTAGAGTTCCAGCCCTATCAGATATGGCTGAAGCTCGCAGACGATGCAACAAGCGAACAGCTTTACGCGGATATCAACGAAAAGAACATCAAGCTCCAGAAGATAACAGACAGCTCACAGCTTCTTATCGAAGAAAAGACCGACCCTGAGCTTCAGGGCATGAACGGTGCGCTGACTCTCGGCTTTGTAGTAATAATGCTGATGTCGGTAATAGGCTTCCTGATCTACTGGATAATCTCCATTCGCTCCAGAACGCTGCAGTTTGGCGTGCTGAGAGCCATGGGTGTGACTTTCAGAGAGATCATCGGCACTCTCGGATACGAACAGCTGCTGGTGAGCGTTGCCTCAATCGCGGCAGGCTTTGTGCTCGGCGGCATTGCCAGCGATCTGTTCATACCACTGTTCCGCACCATGTACGACGCTAACAACCAGACCCCTCCCTTTATCGTTCAGGGCGAGGGCGGCGACTACATAAAGATGTACGTTCTTATCGCAATAATGCTGCTGGGCGGCTTTGCGATACTCGGCGGTATCATCCGCAAGATCAACATCAACAAGGCGCTGAAGCTCGGCGAGGATTGATAATACAGATAGCCGCTCTTTCGGGAGCGGCTTTTTGTGTTGACACAAGACTACTGTAATGATATAATTATCATAATAAGCGGGCAAGATTCATCAAGGGGTGTTTATTGTGATAAAAGAAATACATGAAAAAGATATTGCTGAATGTGTTAGAATCATAAAAGAAAGCTTTCGCACAGTTGCAGACGAATTCGGATTTACCGCTGAAAACGCGCCAAGATTCACAGCGTTTGCAACAACAGAAGACAGGCTCAAATGGCATTTTTCTGGAGAACACAGACCCATGTATGTTTATTATGACAAAGGCAGCATTGTCGGTTACTATTCCTTGTTATTACAGGATAACAAAGAATGCGAATTAAATAATCTATGTGTTATTCCCTCGCACAGGCACAAAGGCATCGGCGAAGAGCTGCTGATGAACGCATTTAAGGTAGCAAAAGAAACAGGTTGTACCAAGATGAATATAGGCATAGTCGAAGAAAATCAGACATTAA
>JAFTVU010000055.1 GCA_017465665.1 Oscillospiraceae bacterium
CTTTATTTCCACTTACGCAGAGAAATAAAGTCTGATAGAACGGAGGTACTTATGAATTACGAAATTTATATGCACGGACAGATACTCGGAACACATTCCTTTTTGCTGAAAGGAGAGTTTTTACAGCCTGACGAATATTCAGAAATCAAGGCAAAATATTATCTGCCAGGCGGAGAAACAGGCACAGCCGCAACTGTACTGTACTCTTTGGGTGCAACCGTAAAAATTGACGGCACACATATAGGAACAGAGGTTGCACCACTTTTAAGGGAGTTCTATAAGGATAAGACAGTCGATTTATCCTCGCTTTATTTCGACTCTGATTACGAGGGGCTTATGGACTATGTTGTAATTGCAGGACTTGTCCGTTCTCCTATGGGTGTGTTTCAGTCGCTGTACGAAAAAGGCGCAAAGAAACGCTGGAATATGCCAAAGGAAGAGGATATAAAGAACTGTAAGGTCGCAGCAATAGACCCGTTTTTCCTTGAAGAAACACAGGCTGCCGCAGAGCTTTGCGTAAAACATAACAAGCCTTTTGTTACAATAGACTGCCCTCACGATAGTTTCCTTCATAAGCATTGTGCGATAAATGTAGTATCAAAGGAATGCACAGGCTCGGAACAGTACAAGGGCAAAAGCATAGAAGAAATCTACAAACTGCTTACCGATAATACTGACGGTCTTGTTATCATCACTCGTGGAGAAAACGAAATGCTCTACGGCAGAAAAGGTCATCCAATGAAGAGAATGACCCCTTTTTCTGTTGAGGTGAAAAGCACGCTTGGTGCAGGAGATACATTCAAAGCAGGCTGTGTTTACGGCTTACTGCACGGTATGACCGATGATGAGATAGTGCGTTTTGCGAGTGCTTGCTCCGCAATAGCAATTTCCAGATTTCCTCTACCGCTTAATCCGCCGACTATGGAAGAAGTCAAGAAACTATTATCAAATTAGCAAACAACAAAGCAAAAACCTCCCTGAAACCAGGGAGGTTGAATAATACGGGATATGAAATCATATCTCAAAACCGCACTTTTCCTGCAAACCCGTGAATATCTTGACTTGCCCGAAAACAGCTTCGGTTATGAAGGGCACGGTGCAATGAGAGAGTTCCGTAATTTTATCGGCAGAAAGTAGATGGGCATCACAATATAGGTGCGACAACCGAAGGTTGTTGCCGTTTGCAGCGTTTTGGCAAAGCCATAATGCGTGTCAAACCTGCGACACCGTGTCGCACCTAATGACTGATATTTCAGCTGTTCTCCCTAAAAACGGCAGACTCGCTTATGGATATATGCCAGTAGCGGTAAAGCAGCAGCTTGACGAGCTTACGGATTACATCATACAGAACAGCAGCGAGCTTTACTCGACATATTACGAGATAATGGATAACAGGCAGCTCTACAACGAGGCTCTGCACAGCTCCGATACAAGCTACGGTCGATTGAAAGCAGCTAGCTTTCAGAATAGGCTGGACGATGATATAAAGCGTAGTATGGGAAATGCAATACTGAAAGTTCTTGCAGGCGAGATGAAAAACAAGATGCGTAAGTTCATAATTATTCAGGTTGAGGTTGAATGAACATCGTTAATATAAGTTTATGACTATGTAATAAGTAGAACAGCGGTATCCACTATGAGTGAGATATCGCTTCATTCATTTATGTATAGTGCTTCCTGAGCATACAGAGCCAAAGGCCGTGGTTCCTATTTCTTTCGTATTTCTCCGATCATATTTTTACTGTTCAGTTCAAAATTCTTATGTGAGTCTACGCTTGAAAAAGAGGAGAAAGGCATAACTGCTCTCTCAAAAACAAGAATGTGCCGGTAGCATATCCTTGTTTATAAAATGTGACAAAATCATCGCAATATATTTGTGAAACATTGTCTTTACTTTTAATATTTAATATGGTAAAATAATACTTGTAAATAAATATTTTAGAGGAGGATAATATGAAACGATTATTCAACAAATGCTGTTCAATATTCGTTGCAGCATCGGTTGTATTAAGCGTCGCGACATTTCCGTCTGATATTGGGGCGATGAAGGCTTACGCGCAGGATAATGTAGAAACCGCTGTGACCTATTCCGTTACAAGCGAAATACAGCCAGGTCTTGGCAGCATCTACGACGTATGTCCGTCGATATCTTTCTTCGGGCTTAACAGCAACACTGAATTCGACAGCTGTTACAGAAATCAGCTCGATACGCAGTCGCAGGCTGTTTATGACAAGCTGTATGAATTTTACGGCAGCGGCACATCTGCTGAAAGTGTATCGCTTGGCATTTCAGGCACATTCGAGGATATATATGTCAGCAACGGTAGCCTTACCGCAGAATCTGAGGCTAAGATAGACGAATGGGCCGGAAATATCATAACACCCGCTTTTCTGGCTCTTATCTACGATCACCCCGAGCTTAGCTGGCTGTGTAATGTTGAATATGGCTATTCCATGCCCTCTATATCAGTGAGCGGTTCTACAGCTACAGTCGTTGATGTACAATTCTTTAGTACAGTTGCTGCGGACACAGGCGATATCAGCGACATCAACACCGCGGTAGCAACAGCAAAAAGCGCGATAAACGCGGATATTTCCAACAGCACCATACGCTATAACATCGTAAAGGGCATTCACGATTATCTGTGTGAGAACATCGAATACAATGACACTGCAGCAGACGATGATCAGACGACATATAACGATGATGAGCTGCGCTGCTATCAGACTGCCTACAGTGCATTTTACCCGTGCAACGGCGACAGCGAGATACTCACTGTATGCGCAGGCTATGCAAGAGGCTTCAAGGTGCTGTGCGACAGCTACGGCATTCCCTGTATCTATGTAACAGGCGACGCAGGTACTTCTTCTAAGGGTCCTCACGCATGGAACTATGTGCAGATGGACGACGACAAGTGGTACGCAATCGACGCGACCTGGGACGACCAGGGCGAAACCGATGGTGTCAACGACACACGCGACGACTATTTCCTTTCGGGAAGCGATACAGTCGGCTTCGACAGCACAACGTTCACCCAGAGCCATACCTCATCGGGCAACTGGACCTCAAACGAGCTGAACACCATGCTGTTCTTCTATCCCGAGCTTGAGACCTCCGCATATGTATACAGCTCTAAAACTGACATTGCGACAACCACTGTCACTGTCAGCGAGCACGCATACAACGAATCAGAGCAGAGCCCGACGATCATCGTCAAGAACGGCGACACAACGCTTGTACAGGACACTGACTACACCGTTACAGGAACTACCAGCGCTACCGACGGCGGCACATACACCGTAACCTTAACAGGTATCGGCAACTACAGCGGCACAAAGACCGTTGAATGGACGATAGAACAGGTCACTCCCCAGTTCACTTATACCAAAAGCATAACCACCTATAACGGCACTGCTCAGCAGCTTCTTACAGTGGACCTGTTATCTGCAGGCTGTGTTGTCAAATACAGCTTCGACCGCACCAACTGGTCAACAGATATCCCCACTAAAACAGACGCCGGTACATACAGGGTTTACTACCGGATAATCGGCACTAATAATTATAGCGATTACAGCGCCAATTTCGATGTCACCATTTTAAAAGCAACTCCCGCGATCAATGTGACTGCTACTCCCGCCCAAACAAGCATAGGCAAAGCTATCACAGTAACAGCGACGGTGTTCAACCACGACAACCCCTCGCTTACTGATACTCCCACACCTGAGTTTTCTTACAAGATCGGCAGCAATGACGCAGTAGCCTTCACAGGCTCGTTCACTATCCCTGCAGGCACAGCTACAGGTACAAACATTACTATCACTGCTTCTACTGCAGAAAGCGACAACTACTTTCCTGCAACCTCACCCACCACCGTATCTGTTATTGATTGTCCCCATGACGGAGAAAACACCCTGGAATGGGATACAGATTCACACTGGTATGAGTGCGGATTCTGCGGCGCTACTCTCAACAGCACAGTGCATAGCGGAGGCACTGCTACCTGTACAGACAAGGCTGTATGCTCCACCTGCAATCAGGAATACGGCGATGTTGACCCCGCCAACCACGGCCCAGTAGCTGAATGGACAACTGAAAACGGCTATCACTGGCACGAATGTGCTTGCGGGGAAGATCTCAACAAGGCTGCCTGCAGTGGTGGTACAGCCACCTGCACAAGCAAGGCTGTATGCTCCACCTGCAATCAGGAATACGGCAATGTTGACCCCACCAACCACGCAGGCGAAGCAACTGAATGGACGACCGAAAACGGCTATCACTGGCACGAATGTGCTTGCGGGGAAGACCTCAACAAGGCTGCCTGCAGCGGCGGCACAGCTACCTGTACAGACAAGGCTGTATGCTCCACCTGCAATCAGGAATACGGCAACCTTGACGCCGATAACCACATAGAAACAGTACCCGAGTGGAGCAAGGACAGCACAAACCACTGGTACACCTGCGACTGCGGAAGTGTTATCTCCGCTGCCCACACATCAAGCGGCGCCGCAACAGACGACACCGCAGAGACCTGTACCGTATGCGGATATATCATCACACCCGCGCTCAGCCATACAACTCACACAGCCGACACAAGCAAGTGGTACTCCGACGGAACAAATCACTGGCACAAGTGCACAGGCTGCGAAGAGAAACTGGATATCACAGCTCACAGTGGCGGCACTGCTACCTGTACAGACAAGGCTGTATGCTCCGCCTGTGAAAAGGAATACGGCACTGTCGACAGCAACAACCACTCCAACAAGGCAACCGAATGGACGACCGAAACCGGCTATCACTGGCACGAATGTGCTTGCGGCGCAGACGTTGACAAGGCTGCCTGCGCAGGCGGCACAGCTACCTGCGTTGCAAAAGCAAAGTGCGCGGAATGCAACACAGAATACGGCACTGTTGACAGCAACAACCACTCCAACAAGGCAACCGAATGGACGACCGAAAACGGCTATCACTGGCACGAATGTGCTTGCGGCGCAGACGTTGACAAGGCTGCCTGCGCAGGCGGCACAGCTACCTGCGTTGCAAAAGCAAAGTGCGCGGA
>JAFTVU010000056.1 GCA_017465665.1 Oscillospiraceae bacterium
GGAGCTTACCACGATGGAGCTTTACAGGATACTCCGTGCAAGGGCGGAGATATTCGTGGTGGAGCAGGACTGCGTATATCAGGATCTTGACAACAAGGATCTGAACGCATGGCACGTCTGGTATGAGGATGAGGACGGCGTTGCGGCGTACTGCCGTGTGCTGGATAAGGGTGTGTCTTATGAGAACGAGGGCTCTATCGGGCGCGTTATCACCGTAAAACGCGGAACTGGTCTTGGCTACAAGGTCATGATGGAGGGCATACGCATCGCAGAGGAGAAATTCGGGCAGACCTCGCTCAGGATAAGCGCTCAGCAGTATGCACAGGGCTTTTATGAGAAGTGCGGCTTTGTGCGCGTATCTGAACCGTATCTTGAGGATGATATCCCACATGTGCAGATGGTGAGGAATTCTTAATGGAGGTAAGCCATGTCCACATGGAGCGGAATAAGAGCGAAGCTTGAAAACGACTATCTTGCCCCCTCATTGCGTGGACGCATACAGTATTTTGCTACTACGTACAGCAAATGTCCAGATCATGAGGGTCGTGCTGCGGTACGTCTTGACGGTGAGGAGATACTGAAAAGCAGCTATTTTGAAAAGATGATCGCGCACAGCCGTGAGTTCCACAAGCTGTATGAGGGAACAGGAAAAAGTTACGGCGAATGCTGGATGCAGGCTTTTGATGAGGCAGTCAACGCGGGCGAGTTCGATCAGCGTGTGTTTTACAGAGCATTTGAGGAGTACGACAACCAAAGCATAGAGCAGAGCCTTGAAAGCACCTGCCCCATCGTGAGGTTGTTTGCTATCCTTGACCGCAGAGTAGGTAAACGCAGGCTGATAAAGCTAAGAGAAAGAATATCAGATGAATTGGATTGGCTGAAGCCGTTCTATCTTCTGCGGTTTGAGGCGGAAGGTATTTCGTACAAAGAGGTGACCGAATGAAAACAGCAGCTGTTATCTGTGAATACAACCCGTTCCATAACGGGCACAAATATCAGCTCGAGCAGACCCGTGCTGCAGGAGCAACACATATCGTTGCAGTGATGAGCGGTAATTTCACCCAGCGCGGTGATGTGGCGATATTCGATAAATACGCCCGTGCCAGAGCTGCTCTTGAAAACGGAGCAGACCTTGTGCTTGAGCTGCCGACACGCTTCAGCCTTTCGGCTGCGGAGGGCTTTGCAAGGGGCGCAGTGCAGATCATTGAAGCGCTGGGCTGTGTTGATATCCTGTCCTTTGGCGCGGAGTGCGGAGATGTGGCGGCGCTCAAGGAAGCGGCAGGCGCGAGTGAATATGCTCTGCACACTGAGGAGTTTCAGGAGCTTATGCGAAAGGGCAACAGTTTTCCTGCGGCACTTCAGGAGGCGGTGAAAGCATACTATACCGACGATGTCTGCGAGGTGCTTTCTTCTCCCAACAATACGCTTGCAGTGGAGTATATCAAGGCGCTGGACGATATAGGCAGCATGATACAGCCGTATGCAGTACAGCGCAGCGGCGCAGCGCATGACAGTGAGGACGAGGATAAGGGCTATGTAAGCGCTTCGCTGATAAGAAAAAAGATAGCAGCAGGCGAGGACTGGTCAGAGCTTGCGCCGATGATAAATGAGCCCGCGGCGGATATCAAACGTCTTGAAAGGGCGATACTTGCAAAGCTGAGGACTATGCGCTCAGCCGAGTTTGAGAATATATATGACGCGGCACAGGGTCTGGGTGAGCGCCTGTATAAGGCGGTCAGAAAGGCTGCAACTCTTGAAGAGCTGTACTTCCTCACAAAGACAAAGCGCTACACTCTTGCAAGAATACGCAGAGCAGTACTGTGTGCTTTCCTCGATATAGACAAGCGCACGCTGAACGAGCCGCCTGCATATATCAGAATACTCGGCATGAACAGCAGGGGCAGAGAGATACTCGGTGCGGCACAATGTGGTCTGCCGATAGATACATCTCTTAAGGCACTGATGAAGCAGAGCCGCGATGCTCACCGTCAGGGGGCTGCGGAGGAGCGTTTCGGGGATGTGTATTCTTTGGCATTTGAAAAACCAAGGCAGTGCGGATATGAGTTCACTGCAAAGCCTGTTATTTTGGATTGATATCACACATAAAATAAACGGAGGAACAAAATGAACAATTACAGCCTTATCGAGTACAAGAATTTCGGAAAATGTATACTTATCGAGAACGAAACCGCAAGCGTCATCATTACGGTGGATGTTGGTCCGCGCATCATCTCCTATAAGCTGAAAGACAAGGAGAACATCCTGCTTGAGGATGTGGACCGTGAGTTCTATGAAAACGGTGAGGAGTTCAAGGCGTATTTCGGAGATACCACATGGTATATCTACGGCGGACACAGACTGTGGAGCAGCCCTGAGAGCTTTCCGCACAGCTATGTGCCTGATAATGCGCCTGTTCCCTATGTTGTGTGCAACGGTGAGATAAATCTGATGCCGCCTGCCACAAAGACGGGTCAGCAGCACAGCATCATCGTTTCCTTTGATGAGGATTTTGAGGGCACATCAAAGCTGAGAGTGGTGCACACCATTGAGAATGTGAGCAAGGCACCTGTGGAGCTTGCTCCGTGGGCAATGACGGTCTGCTCCGCAGGCGGTGTGGAGATATTCCCGCAGAACACCGCAGATAATGGTCTGCTTTCCAACCGCAGAAATGTATTCTGGAGCTACTCTGATATAAACGATGAGCGTTTCTTCCTCGGCAACCGCTACGGCACTCTCAGACAGGTTCCGAAATCCGAGGGCAAGTTCAAGATAGGTATGAACAACGAGGATGGCTGGGCTGCATATATCAATCACGGTCAGATATTCCTCAAGAATTTTGCTATGAATATAAAGGGAGATTATCCCGATTACGGCTGTAATTTCGAGACCTTTACTAACGGCATCTTCCTTGAGTGTGAGAGCCTTGGCGAGCTGAAAAGACTCATGCCCGGACAGAAAGCCTCCATCACAGAGGTATGGGAGCTTATTCCCTGTGAGGATGAGTTTGATCCGCGCGATGAGGAGAGCATCGACGAATTTGTAAAGAAATACGATCTGCGCAGAAAGAATATCTGAGCAAAGAAAGGCATACTATGACCCTTTACGAACAGCTTCGTGAGAAGCACAGAACATTCATATACCACAGCTTTGAATTCCTGAAAGAGGACGATGAAACTGTACTGCAGTTCCACTTTTCCATGGATGGATATAATTTCTGTCCGCGCTGGAAATTCCCGTTCGATATACCTGTTGATGCGGATAATGACCTTATATCCATGTGCGCGTTTTCTCTCGGCATGGCGGAGCTTGTTTCCTACTGGAAGTGCGCTTGTCCTCCCGAAGTAGAGGTGCGCTGCGGCGAGCTTTCTGACTGGCAGAAGAACTGGTGGAAGAAGCTGTATTTCAACGGTCTGGGTGAGTATTTCTATCGCAACGGCATTTCCACGGATCTTGACAGCTTCATGAATATCAGAACGGTTGGCGGTACTACTGTAGGAACGCAGCTTTCTGCGTGTGCAAATGCAGGAAAGGGTGTGCTCGTTCCGATAGGCGGCGGCAAGGACAGTGTTGTTTCTGTTGAGCTGCTGAAAAAGCACGGCGCTGATATCCATCCCTATATCATCAATCCCAGAGGAGCAACGCTCGGCTGCGTTGATGCGGCAGGTATCCCGTCTGAAAAGACAGTGGGCGTGCGCCGTACTATCGACAAGACGCTGCTGGAGCTGAACAAGCAGGGCTATCTCAACGGACACACTCCGTTTTCTGCGGTGGTTGCTTTTTCTGCGGAGCTTTTCGCGGCGATAAAGGGACTTAAATTCATCGCACTTTCCAATGAGAGCAGCGCAAATGAGCCTTATGTGGACGGAACACAGATAAACCACCAGTACAGCAAATCCACGGAATTTGAGCGTGACTTCCGTGAATACTGCGAAAAGAGCTTCGGCGGTTACGGAAGATGTCCTGAATATTTCAGCCTGCTTCGCCCGTGGAGCGAGTGGCAGATAGCAAGGGAATTCGTGAAGCATCCGCAGTATTTCGGAGTGTTCCAGAGCTGCAATCTCGGCAGCAAGACGGATGTGTGGTGCGGCGAGTGTGCAAAGTGCCTTTATGTCTACATCCTGCTTTCTGCGTTCCTTGACGATGAAACGCTCGTTAAGATATTCGGCTGCAATATGCTTGAAAAGGCAGAGCTTGCGGATATGTTCGATGGTCTGGTGCTGGATGGCGAGGATAAGCCGTTTGAGTGCGTAGGTACGCGTGACGAGATACGTCTTTCCCTTGAAATGGCGTTCAGAATGCGTGGCGCGCAATCGCCAGCGCTGTTAAGACGTTATGTGGGATATCGTGAGATAGGCGGCTTCAATATCCCTGATCTTACAAAATTTTATGACGATGAAAACTTCGTCCCCGATGAATTTATCTATCTTCTGAAAGGTAATTGATATGGAATATTCCGTTTTGAAGCCCTTTTTTGAGGGCAGGCGCGCTGTTATCCTCGGCTTTGGAAGAGAGGGCAGGGTGTGGCTGGATATACTTAATAAGCTAGGCTGCTGCGCTGAGATAGCCATAGCTGATATGAACAAGATAAAGGCGGATGGTGTGACGCTCCTTTGCGGAGAGGATTATCTTGACCGTGCCAAGGAGTACGATGTCATCCTGCAGTCCCCCGGCGTTATCATCAAGGATAAGCTGACAGCGGCTGAAAAGGCTAAGATACTCACGCAGACAGAGCTTCTGCTGCGCCTGAAGCCCTGCAGGGTTATTGGTGTTACAGGCACAAAGGGCAAATCCACCACTTCGTCGCTGATATATCATTTTCTGAAAGCCAATGGCATGGATACCATGCTCATCGGTAATATCGGTGTACCTCCTCTGGAGCGCTTTGAAGAGATGAACGAGAGCACTGTTGCGGTATGTGAGCTTTCCTGTCACCAGCTTGAATTTGTACAGCATTCGCCCGATATTTCGGTGCTGCTGAATATCTTCCCTGAGCATCTTGACCACTATACAGGCTTTGAGGCGTACAAGGCTGCAAAGGAGAATATCTGGCGCTGTCAGCGCGCGGGCGATACAGCTATCGTAAACGTGGATATTGCACCCGAATGCACGGCAGGCGAGCTGATAACAGCTTCGTTCGGCGGCTGCGGTGATGTGCAGACAAACGGCGAGGATATCAGCCTTTTCGGCAAAGCTATCCCTGCGGATATGATAAAAACAAAGCTGCTGGGCAAGCATAACATATACAACATTGCAGTTGCTCTTGCGGCAGCAGAAAAAGCAGGCGCGGATATCGATGTATGCCTGAGTGCACTGCCTGATTTCAACGGACTTGAGCACCGCCTTGAGCGTTTCGCTGTAAAAGATGGCGTGGAATACATCAACGACAGCATCTGCACCATACCCGAGGCTGTTATAGCCGCAGTTGAAGCTGTAGGTGGCTGCGATGTGCTGATAATAGGCGGCATGGACAGAAAGATACCCTATGAAAAGCTGATAGATTTCCTTAATACAGGCGCTGTAAAGAATGTGATACTCCTGCCTGACAGCGGCTGGCGCATTGCAAGGGAACTGGATACTGACAAGATAGGCGTGGTGAAAGCCATCGATATGGCAGATGCAGTAAAGCTTGCTCATGGCCGTGCAAAAAGCAGGGTAGTGTTAAGCCCTGCAGCTGCAAGCTATGGCTTCTACAAGAATTTCGAGGAGCGCGGAAAGCATTTCAAGGAGCTTGTGAATGGGATTGAATAAAACCGATCTTACAGCATAAACTACCTGCGAAAGAACATATTTTCGGAGGTGTATTATGACTGACAAGAACGGACTTCACATCACAGCACGCGACAGGCTGCTCATTGCATGGCAGCGTTCAACTGAGTTAGTAAGAGATTATCAGGCGTACAAGGCGGAAACAGCGGAGGATAAAACGGTATCCGCGAAGTTCGGTGAGTATGCTCATGACGAGGCTATCCACGCGGCAGAGCTGCTGGACATGCTCCACAAATACGATCAATAAAAATTGACCTCCCCATTACGGAATATCCGTCTGGGGAGGTCTTGCGTTTAAGAATTATGGATCATAAGTGCAGATGATATGACTGATCAAGCTTTCATGCGTTTCTTGTAATCCTGCTTGATCTGCTCAAGAGTAACAGCGTCCTGCTTGCGTTTCTCGCGAGCCTGATCCTGGATAGCCTGTACCTCATCGATACCTGTAACGATGGTCTGCCATGTCTGCTGGAGTGTCTCTACCTTGATGGAGGAGCCTGCGGACATAGCTGCGATAGCCTTGCTCTGATCAACCGTGTTCTGAGCATTCTTCAGCAGCATCTCGTTTGTCTTTTCATCAAGAGCGTTGAGAGACTCAGCCTGGATGCGCTGTCTCTTCAGCATGATAGCCTGAGCCAGACCCTGCTTGAATACAGGCATTGTGATGATGAATGCGGAGTTGATCTTTCTTACGAGGTTGAGGTTGGAGTACTCCATAGTCTTCAGCATGGGAACGGTCTGGATAGCTACGTTTTCAGCAACCTTAAGATCCATTACACGCTGGTCAAGGATCTCTCTCATCTGCTGCAGGTTGGAAAGATCCATACGGATCGTGCCATCCTCGGGATTTTCGGCAACCTTAGCCTTGTACTGCTCGATGAAAGCGTCAAGCTCCTTAACAGCCTGCTCACCTGCCATGATGTACTTAACAAGCTGCTGATAGTAGCCGAGGTTAGCCTCGTACATATTATCCAGCTTTACGTTAGCCTGCTCGATCTCGGATTCGTACTGCTTGAGCTGTACATAGACCTTATCGATCTCTGTGCCCATGGTGTTGTACTTGTTGAGGATCTTATCCAGCTTCTTCTTCAGGTTGCCGAACAGACCGGGCTTATCATCCTCAAGCTCCTTGGGGTCGAACTGCTCCATGATAGCTGCGAGGTTCTTGAGCATAACGCCAGTGTCGTTGATCTGCTCGATGCTCATGGAGTTGAGCACCTGATCGGATGCCTTGGAGATCTCCTCGGCAGCCTCTGCACCGAACTTTACGATGGTGTTTGCATCATTTACATTGATGGTGCTTACCAGCGCATCGATCTCCTTGCTTGTAGCCAGCTCCTGCTTGATCTCCTCTGTCTTTACAACGATGTTGAAGTTCTCTACTTCAGCAATCTTCTTGTCGAGCTCTGCGTTTTCGAGAGCAACAGCAGCGTTGTTTGCAACTGCTCCCACAGCCTCTGCGTTAGCGATCTGTGCGCCGGGTGTGAACTGTAATCCCATAGTTTTTTATCCTTTCCTGAACAGCTTTCCGAAAAATCCGCTGTTTTTTTCATCGGAGGGAATCTTTAATTTCGGAACCTCCATGTTGTACAGAAATTCATTCATGGTGTGCTCCTCAAAGGCGCGGCTGTCCACGAATGTTTCAAGGTTTTTATACCCTGTGGGGGTATAGATAAGTATATCAAAGCCGAGGAGATTGCACAGCACTGTATGGATACATTCCTCCAGTGTGAACGTCGCCTCCACGACATCAATATAGACGAGCTTTGGTATCTGCTTTGTGAAATCAAAGCGCTGGAGTATCTTCAGCAGCTCCTTGTCAAGACCCAGACCGTAATGCAGTATGCTGCACATCAGGTCATCGCCCTCCAGCTTTATATATCCGCTGTCTGCGGTTTCCTGCAGCTTATACAGGATAAGATCCTGCAGCCTGTCAGGCAGGTAGCTGTATCGGTTCAGCGGAGAAGCTTTCAGCTTTTCGATATCTATCTGACCGTTGCGGTAAAAGCTGCGGTATGCTGTGAGATCAAGGCTTCCGTCAGGTGCGGGCTTGTCCTCCTTGATGCGGAGTATGGTCTCGGGTGTCAGACGCGAGCGTACCTCATCCCAGTATTCGTCCTCATCTCCGTTGCGGACGCCGCTTATCTTGGCGAAGATGTTCGGCACGCTTACGAGATTGCCGTTTACCGCAAAGCCTGTGCGGAATTTGGATTCATGCTTCCACAGTATACCGATCTCCTCAAATGTGGTCTTAAGTGTTATCGCCTGAGAATTGGGGAACTGGAAGTTGCGGAATATTCCCGCGTCGCCGTTGTACAGCATGGTATCCAGCTCGCGCTCTGCGGAGTATGCTACTGTAGCCATGGTCATCTTGACGGGCTTGTCGGGATATTTTCCGCTCTCCTTTGAAAGGGGAAGCTCGAATATCTGCATTCTGCCGTCTGTGTTCTTATCCATGGTCATATCCAGCATGTTTTTGTTGGGAGTGATGTATACCACGTCAAAGCCGCAGCGTGACATGAAATGCAGGAAGAACAACTCTGCCTGAGATATATCTCCGTAGTAGAGTATCACGGGGATATCCTCATACTGTACTGCGTATTTTCTTCCCTGTGTGCAGCGGTACAGCCATGTCACCAGCTTTGAACCGTAGTTCTTTGCAACGGTGGGGTTGCCTGTTTCTGCAAAAAGTGAGTTCAGCATTTCGCGGAGACTGCTCTGCGCCAGTGCGGTACGCACAGGATCGCCATTCAGCTTTATCAGCAGTGAAAGTGCGTCTGTCATATCGCCTATACTCTGCGGAATGCTGCCGAGCGCCTTTGTTTCTTCCACATCGGGATTATCGAGAGTTTTTTCAATAAAGATGAGCTGCTTGTTGAGCCCTGCGAAGCTCTCCTTGAATTTCAGCAGCATGTTTGTGTACACAGCTTCCTCGTCATAGCCTATCAGCGCTGCGAAATATACAGGTATCTCGCAGTTTTCGGAGAATACGCCGCCGCGGTTCAGTACGCGCTTCTTGTGGGAGGTGATGTAATCCTCAAACAGACCTGCTGCGGTGGTATCAGCTCTGACCACGGTATCGCCGTATTTTTCAGCGGAAGCTCTTATGTTGCTGAGCTGGGTCTCCTTGCTGAGGTCTATCGCAGAAAAATCTATATCCACAGGCTCATGCAGAGCACCATCATGGGTATTTACTTCGTCTTTTTCGGAAAACGCATCAAAGTTTTCATCATCATCGTAAGGAACATATATGATATCTATGCCTGCCGCTTTCATAGCGCACATGAAATAAAGCTCGCGCAGCGTTGCGGTGCCCATGAACATCAGCCTAACAGGTGCGGTATCCAGATATTTCAGAAGCCAGCACAATATAACAAAGTACGTATTGCGCTTGTTGCTGCCGCAGTTCTGGACTGCCTTGGCAATGATCGCGGATACGGCCGCACTGTCGCACTTTATGCGCTTCTGCTTCAGCCAGGTGTCAAGTCCCTGCTGTATCATTGCGGGATCCTCGTAATTCGATGCGGTGAACGGCTCCGCTGCGGATATCTCGCCTATTGTGGCAAGCGGAAGTGCGCTTTCAAAAAACAAGCCGCGCTTTTGTACCGAAATATAATTATCTATCAGGAAGCTGCGGAAAACGTCAGTGTTTTCGTAGCCGATATATCTGTTGAATTCGCATTTTCCTGCCATTGTTATCTGAGTCCTTTCATCAGTTCATTACCTCTATGCCGTAGCTGCCGCAGAGTGTGGCGAGCCCCGGCTGGTATCCCCAGCCTGTGGCGGATATCTTCCATTCGCCCTCGTAACGGTAGAATTCCGCTGCGATGACTGTTGGCGCATTTCCGATGTTGTACATGCTGTAGGATATTCTTTCCCTGCCGTGGGAGGATATCTTCATCACGGGAGCTTTTACGCGGCTGAAATTCATCTGTGCATTGCCGCCGTAGATGGAGTATACCATAACTATTCTTGATATTCTGTCATCTGTCTTGTTCAGATCTATGCTGATATGATTATCGGCGGCGTCATGGGTCACGCTTCCGTCAGGCGAACAACCGTTACCGAAGAATACCAGACATTTTATATCATAAGCCTTGCCTGTATCGTCCAGCAAAAACACATACGGGTCTATCTCTGCACCGCCGTTATCTGCACAGCTGAAGCTGATATCACATCTGCTGCCGATGTACGGCAGCAGAGATATCCTCTGCAGCTTTCGTATTTCAAGCAGGGGAAGCTCCTGCGGCTCTATATCTATCCTGTTGTTTTCGGTCACAGACAGCGCTGTGCTTTCCGATTGGGCGATGAAATCGCCTGCGGTCAGCCTCCAGCCGTTTACAGGCGCGGCGTCTGTAACAGGTCTTCCTGTGACATATATGCGCCTTGTGAACTGCGATCTTACAAAAACCTCTGAAAACAGGTGATATACCGAACCAAATCCGTTTACAGTTACAGTAACTTCATTATCGCCTGGCTGAAGCTGTGAGGGAGAGAAGCTGAGCCCTGCAGTGGAGCAGCATATCTCTGCCGCTACAGGAACTGTCATCCTTATCGTATATGTGCTCTGCTTATCAGCTGCAAAGCTGCCGAGATCAAGCGTACGCGGTATCTCAAAGCGGATATCCTCCGCGCCGAAGCCGCGGACAGCGCCGAACACCTCAACGCTTCTGATCTCCGCAGGGTAGGAGGCAAGCAGCGCGTAATCGTTCATCCTGCCGCCTGTATTCTCCAGACGAAGTCCCTCCAGAGTGACACCCTGAGAGGAGACCACGAGCACGTTTCCGCGCTTAGCCCAGATGGTGGTATTATTGCCGATTATGTGCAGCGGCTTTGTGATATATACAGGCCCCTCAAACTCGCCTGCGGGAAGTGTTAATGTTCCGCCTGCGGGCGCGCGGGATATTATATCGTTAAGAGCATCCGCCATCTGCGCCGTCCTCCGTTTTAGTTTTTATATCAGCTCTCGTTGTTAAGAGTCATCGTTATTTCCGCAAGCATACCGTTCAGGCTGTCAGACATACGGAGTACAGCTCCGTCTTTCAGCTCCACGGCATTTCCTTTGGGAACAAGACGTCCCGCAGGGGATATGAGCCCATTTATCGTGTTGTTGACAAGCAGCCATTTGCCGTCGTGCTTGCAGATGTATGCACGCATTAGCGCGTCTGCCTTTTCATCATTGTGGACGGTTGAATATACATGCCAGTCAAACAGCGCCAGATTATCATAAGCGAACACCTCGCTCTTTTCTCTGAAAATACCGCTCTTTCCGCGTACCTCGCTCTTGAGCGCAATACGGATGACAGGCTCTGAATATCGTGTGCCGCAGAACGGGCAGACAGGCTCGTTCTCATCTCTTAGTATGAACCATTTTCTGCTGCAGGCTTCGTTTGAGCAGGGCAGCAGCCTGTTCCATGCACGAAGCAGCTCTCTTTCCCATTCCATTGCTGTAGGGCGTTCCTCGGGACGATGAAGTCCGTCCACGAAAGCACGTAGGAACAGCTCCTCCAGTCCTTTGGAGAGCGATTGGATTGTTACATCAAGATCGGGAGGACGATTGCTGTGATCCTCCGGATGCTCGATAAAGGTAGCAGAGGGACCCATTGCAAGAAAATCATCCTTTTCCGCGGATTCCGTGCTGTATATCTTAGGGCCTATCAGCGGATGCCTCAGGAACAGATACTCATAAATAAGCACGGGCATCGCATGAAGATCTGTAAGCGCACTGGGCAGTGTTTTGCGCGGATCGTTCACGCCGTATTCCATCGTTTCAATGACCTCGGGCGCGATATATCCGCGTGTGCCGCAGACCTCGGGCAGATACTTGTTCGGAACTACCAGAGAATCTATGTCTATTACAACAGACGAGCCTGTTTTCGGGTCTATCAGTACATTGTTGCAGGAAAGATCGGAGTGTGCCAGACCTGCCTGATGCAGACGTCTTACAGAGCGTGCAAGCCCTATTGCGGCTTTCAGCATCATGCGGAAATCACCCAGCTCGCTCGGGTTGAGATACTTCCTGTTCCTGCCTGTAAACCAGTTGCTCTTTTTATCCTTGCCTGTCAGCCTCAGGACTGCCGAAGCACCCTCGCCGAAAAAGAAATTATCAGGGTAGGTGGGGCAGACGATGCCGAACTCGGGATATTTGATTATACCAACAGGCCAGCAGAACTTCCTGCTGAAATAATCTGCGGTCTTTTCGGTGTTGCCCTGAGCGCCGCCCGCGTTTTCGGCACGGGTAGGATTGTATATACCCACTATCGTTCTGATGCGATCCTGCATCAGAGGATCGGCGGCGTCCTTGGGGTTATTGAAGAACTGTACCGCATATCTCCTGTCAGGTGTGAAAAAGGTGTGCTTCATACCGCCGCGCGGAGGATTATCACGGTAGACATATTGAATTTTCTCGCCGCTTTCCAGCATGGCGTATCTGATCTCACCGCTGTTCATTTCGTTATTCCTTTGCGTTCAGTTGAATTATCACCAGTGTGCGGTCATCGAAGCTGCCGCGTTCGTTGTAGTTATCCAGCCAGGTCATCAGGCGTTCCTCCTGAGTTTCTCCGTGGCTTATTCCGTATGCGTCCAATGAGTGGCATTTCAGCGAGCCGCGTCTGTTCCACAGCGCATCTGTATCGCAGCTGTCGGAAAGGAGCTGCTTTGCATACTGCAGCGCGATCTGCTCTCCGTTTTCTGAAACGGCAGGATAGCTGATCGGCTTCGGTGGCTGCTTGATAGGCACTATTCCTATCATGGGGAGAGCGCCATTGAGACAAAGATCGATATACAGGCGCTTCATCATCGGGGAAGCAGGGTAGTAGTCATCCGCAACTCCGTCCGTCATCAGCATCACTATATCGGATGTGCCGCGGCTTATCCTTGTTCTTCCTGCTATCGACGCTGTTTCGGCGGTCTTTTCCGTAAGGAATTCGGTCTCGCCGGAAAATGCGCCGCTGTCAGCCACTCCGAGAAGTCTGAGGCAGTCATCCGCTTTTGTTTTTGTATTGAGCGCGCAGATACAGCCATCTCCTATCTGAGCGGTAACTATAAGGTTTTCACGCTTTCCGTGAACTTTGAGAGGTATCACCACCGCCGCAAGAAAGGTGCAGGACATATCCTGCAGTTCAGGGTTTCTGTTTAATAGCTTTATGACGTTCTCATCGTTATACAGATCTTTGAGATGCTCTATCGTATCGTCAAATGCGTGGCGCGCAGAGCGCTGTATAAGCTCTGCGACCTTTCCGCAGGCGGACATGAACTCGTTTGCGGAAAGCTCGGCAGCGAGATCGTTTTTGATCTGCGGTTCGGTTTCGAGTAGTTCTGTAAGCTCGTCATGAAGAAATTTCTGAGCGCTCTGGCATGCAACTCTTGCACCTATGCGTGCAAGCGGCTTAGAGCCTGCACCGTCAGATACGACAGCAATGATGAAGTCATCGGAGGAGGAAAGTTCATACCAGTCATCGCAGTTGGAACCATCATGCTTATGCTTTTTGCCGCGTACTCTTGCAGCAATGATCTCTCCGCCCTTTGCGTACATGTGCTCACACGCTTTTTCGTCGTGCGGCTCAACGCTCTGATCTTCTATGGGCTTGTATTTCCAGATGGAGGCAGTATGCTCCATGACCTCATGGTCAGTGAGCTTCTGTTCCACTTTTGTGATATCGTCTTTCATATTACCACCACATTAAGGTACGATAACGAAGCCCTGAGGTGGAGGAGGAAGCTGTACAGCTTCTCCAGGTTTTGCTTCAATGCTCTTGGAGGAAGCCTTGATGGAGCCTGATACCCATGCGAAGAACTGTGCCATATCGCCTGCAGTAAGATTGTTCATCATCAGGACATTGGGTGTTATCTTCTTGAGCGTGGCGGTGTTTGCGTTAGCACCTGCCGCACAGGCTATGATATTGCCTGCGGTAACAGTCTTAAGCTCCTCGATACCTGCGTCAAGATCGTCTGTGGGTGCACCATCGGTAAGGATGAACACCAGTGGCTTCCAGTCGCCTTTCTGGGTCGGGGTGGAAGTGCGTACTTCCTCGCGGATGCACTGTGCAAGAACATGCAGAGCGCCGCCCAGCGCAGTAGGACCAGAAGCGGTAAGCTGTGGCTCCTTGAAGAGCAGCAGCTCTGTCAGGGGAGTGATCTGACGAGCCGAAGCGTCAAAGGTGATAACGGAAAGGCAAGCAGTTTCAAGCGCCTGAGGATCGCCCTTGAGCTCCGAAAGGAGAGCCTTGATGCCCTGCTTTACAGCCTCGATAGGCTCGCCTGCCATGGAACCTGAGCAGTCCAGCAGCAGATATACGGGAAGTCTTCTTATATAATCAGCCATATTAAACCTCCGATAAACGTGTAATATGTTTTTGCATATTATTTGGAATATATTGATACATTATAATTATATATCAAAATCAGATGGCTGTCAATATATAATAAGTAAGCAGTGTGTGAATAATAGATAAAAAATCGGCGGTGCATACATCGCACCGCCTGAAAACGTTATCAGAAAATGGGCAAAAAAAACGCCGTGAATACTTCCACGACGAATTTATCTGGAGCGGATTACGAGGCTCGAACTCGCTACCTCCACCTTGGCAAGGTGGCGCTCTACCAGATGAGCTAAATCCGCATTTGGCGACCCGGATGGGACTCGAACCCACGACCTCCGCCGTGACAGGGCGGCGTTCTAACCAACTGAACTACCGGGCCGTTGGGAAAAGGAAATTTGGTGGGAGTTACAGGGCTCGAACCTGTGACCCTCTGCTTGTAAGGCAGATGCTCTCCCAGCTGAGCTAAACTCCCATTACATTCCTTTGTCATCAATTTGTTTTCCCTGACGACTTCTCTATTTTACACCAAACGTCCTGTTTTGTCAACACCTTTTTTGAAATATGTTGATTTTAACAAAAGTTTTTTGATTTTTCGAGAAATATTGTTGCGTTTTCATAAGTGCTTGCGCTTTTTGCTTTTTTACTAGCACTATTTGTCATTTATAATACTTCCGAACGAACGCATAATATTATTGACTGATATCGAAATATCAGCATATTTATTCGGAGACATAGCTCTCCGCCAACCGTTTAAGGGAGGGAAGTTCAATGATGGACAAAATTGCACTGACCCTGCTCATCATCGGCGGTCTTAACTGGGGCCTTGTAGGTATCTTCAGCTTTGATCTGGTCGCATGGGCATTCGGAGGTCAGGGTGCTGCTATCAGCAGGATAGTATATATTCTGGTGGCACTGTCTGCGGCGTGGTGTATCTCGCTGCTCTTCCGCAGAAACGCTGTCACGGCAGAAGAGGTTTAAACATCAGCAGACCGATGCTTAATGTCGGTCTGCTTTTGCTTTTCGTTCGGGTGTAAATTTATTACATAATTAGCAGATGCTTTTCAAATCATTTACAAATGCACATATCGATAATTGTGCAAATAGTATAAAAATAATAAATTATAAAAAAACTTATTGACAAAATTGCTAAATCACGTTATAATATAGACAAATAAATGGTCTGAGTTAAATCTCCGTTCATTTGTTTTGTTTAGTTGTCTCCTTTCTTTTGTTCTACACATAATTATTATTTTACTTTGCGAAGCGTTTCGCACCGGAGCCGTAAGGCTCTTTTTTTTTGCTAATTTTCACATAAAGTACTGGAAATGCGGCGCAAACTGTGGTATACTAATATATAAGTATTGCTATTAGCATTAATGAACATACATACAGAAGAGGTGTATTGATATTTACGAATATAAAGAGATCGGCGAGGGTATACGCTTCAGCCGTATGACGGACAGCAGATTCAAGGTGAACCGTATCGCAGTAAGCTTTTATACAGATATCGATGATGGTCGGCACACCCGTGCGGATTATGCTATGATACCGTATATCCTTGTGGACAGCTGTGCGAAGTATCCTGATTATTCTCAGCTCAGTATGCGCTTTTCGGAGCTTTACGGCGCTTCAATGTCAGACAGCACATCTATAATGGGTGATGTCCGTGTGAGCACCCTTGCAGTGACTTCGATTGATGACCGCTTTGCTCTCGAGGGCGAGAAGATCGAGCGTGATTCCTGCCAGCTCCTGCTTGATTGCCTGCTTGATCCGCTCATGGAGGACGGGGCTTTTTCCGCTGAGACCACAAGGCTGATGCAGGGTGAGCTTATTGATGCCATAGACAGCGTTATCAACGATAAACGCAATTATGCAGCACAGAAAGGCGCGGAGAATGCTTACTGTGGTGAACCGTGGGGCCTTTCCATTCAGGGAACTCATGAGGAAGCGGAGAAAGTTACTCCGCAGTCCGTTTACGGAGCTTATCAGCATATGCTTGAGCATGGCCGCATTGAGATATTCGCAGTAGGCTACAGTGATTTTGCCGAGAGCGAGAAGCTCCTGACAGAAGCTTTTGCGAAGCTCACAAGAAGAGATATCTGTGTGCCATCCTGCAAGCCCAGTGCAGTGAAGCCTGAGCCGCTTTGCGTATCCGAGGATATGCAGATGCAGCAGGCGGTAATGCGTATGTACTTCAAGGCTCCCGACATGGAGGACAGATTTGCAGGCGCGCTGCTTTCAATGGTTCTTGGCGGAATGACCACATCACGCTTTTTCACTAAGATACGCGAGGAGCAGTCGCTGTGCTATTACTGCAGCTGCTTTTCCAATCGTTTCAAGCGCGTCATCACCGCTTATGCGGGAGTTGACAGGCAGAACGTAGAGCGAACAAAATCAGCTGTGCTTGCGGAATTCCGTGACGTATGCGAGAACGGTGTAAGCGAGGACGAGCTTTCAAGAGCAAAGCTGGAGATCATAAATGACGCAAAGTCTGTTTATGACGGTGTGAACGCTATCGCTTCCTGGTATACATCCCAGCTGATGGATGACAAGATACTCACGCCCGAGGAATATATCGCGGAGATACAGAAAGTGACTCCCGAAAGAGTTCAGGCGGCGTGCAGAAGATATTCACTGGATACTGTATTCACTCTGATGCCGGAGGTAAGCGATGATAGATGAGATCAGAAGCTCCCGCATAGGGGAGAAATGCTGTAAATATGTACACAGCAGCGGAGTGACTGTCTGCCTGTGCCCGATGGAGGGCTACTCTACCGTGAACGCACAGTTTGCGGTGAAGTTCGGCTCTGAGGATAACCGTTACCGTATAAACGGCGGTGATATCGTTACTATTCCCGATGGTACAGCGCATTATCTGGAGCATAAGCTGTTTGAAAGTCCCGAAAAGGATGCAATTGCGCTGTTTGCGGAGACAGGTGCATCCTGCAATGCAGGAACATCATACGACAGCACCACATATTATTTCACCTGTGCCGATAACTTTGAACGTAATCTGGAGATACTTCTGGATTTCGTGCAGCATCCGTTCTTCACTCCCGAAAATGTGGAGAAAGAGCGTGGCATAATCGGTCAGGAGATAACAATGTATCAGGACAGTCCGGGCTGGTGCGTGCTGATGGAGCTGCTCAAGGGCGTATACAAGGAAAATCCTATAAAGACGGATATAGCAGGTACGATAGAGAGTATCGCAGAGATAACCGATAAGACTCTTTATGATGTATATAATGCTTTTTACAATCCATCCAATATGTATATAAGCATTGCAGGCAATTTTGATGTGGATAAGGCTATCGAGGTGTGCGAGCGCTGTTTGCTTCCAAGAACTCCCGAAAAGCTGGAGACTATTCAGCATACTGAGCCTTACGAGGTAGTAACTCACAGAACAGCAACAAAGATGCCTGTTGCAAAACCGCAGTTTGCCATCGGCTTCAAGCGTCCCGATGCAGACGGTAAAGAGGCGCTGGATGAATATGTCTACTATAATATGCTGGTGGATATCATTTTTGGAGATACCTCGGAGTTCTACAAGCGTATGAGAGACTGCGGGCTGCTGAATGACGCGTTCCGTGTGAGCGTGTTCATGGGCAGAGGCTATGTCCTGCCGCTGGTAACGGGTGAATCGGACGAGCCTGACAAGGTCTTCGAGGAGATGAAGAAGGAGCTGCGTAAGTTCAAGGCTGCTCCTCCCGACAAGGAGATATACGGACGTATCAAGAAGCAGACCTACGGCTCTGTTGTTCGCGGCTACAACAGCACCGAGACTGTATCTCAGTATATGATGGACGCGCTGCTTGCAGGGCTGCCGCCGTATTCTCTTGTGGATGCTGCGGCTGACGCAACATACGAAGAAATGTGCAGAAGACTTCAGATACTGGATGAGGAAAACTCCTGCATTGCAATAATCGACCCTATCTGACGGAGGTAAAACACAAATGACGGCATTACTCACAGCGGTCAATTCGGTCACTACAGAGCTTGAGATCGAATTTCCCAATCTTTTTAATGGAACAGCGATAAGCTATTACAGAGGCTTTGAGCTGTTCGGTATATCCATCTACTGGTATGGAGTGCTCATCACACTGGGCGTTATCCTCGGATATACTTACGCGCACATGCGCTGCAAGCAGTTCGGACTGGATAAGGAAAGAATGTTTGATGTGGTATTCGCGGCGCTCATCGGAGGATTTTTGGGCGCGCGTATATATTACTGCGTATTTACCACGCTGGATCCCAATTCAGGCAAGGATTACAACTTCATAACCATGTTCACTACTATCCGTGACGGCGGACTTGCCATTTACGGCGGTATCATCGGCGCATTCCTTGTGGGAATAGTTATGTGCAAGCTGCGTAAGGTCAATATCCGCGCAATGTTCGATATGGCTTCGCTTGGATTCCTTATCGGTCAGTGCATCGGCAGATGGGGCAATTTTGTTAATCAGGAGGCATACGGTGCTGTTGCTCCCGAGGGCTATCTTCTCGGCATGACGGGTACGATAATCAGCAGCAAGGTAGAGGCTGGTGCGGTGGTGCATCCCTGCTTCCTGTATGAGAGCATGTGGTGTCTGCTGGGCTTTGTACTGCTTCACTTCTACTCCAAGAAGCTGCGTACCTATGACGGAGAGATATTCCTGCTGTATATCGCATGGTATGGTCTGGGACGTGCTTTCATAGAGGGACTGCGTACAGACAGCCTGATGATTGGCGCTACTGATATCAGAGTATCTCAGGTGATCGCAGCCGTTACTTTCGTAGTGGCAGTGGTGCTGTTCATCGTGTTCAAGATACTCACAGAAAAGAAGAATATCCCTCTGTGGGTGAACTCCGAGGGCTGGACGGAGATGCAGGAGCAGTACCGTCTTGAGGAGGAGAATAAAACCGCAAAGAAAAAGGCTAAGGAGAATGAGCAGGCAGAAAGCATACTTGCCGCAGACGCAGATGATATTGATGAGATATCTGACGACGAAGTGACCGATGAAGATGAAGCAGATGAGGTCACTGAGGAACAGGATCACGCTCCCGAAGAGGAGATAAACGAAGATATTAATGAAAATGACAACGAAAGTGAGGACAACTGATATGGCAGCACAGATCATCGACGGAAAGGCAGTTTCTGCAAAGGTAAAGGAAGAGGTAAGACAGGAGATCGAGCGTGAGGGTCTCGAAGTAGGTCTGGCGGTAGTTATCGTAGGTGACGATCCTGCAAGCCGCGTGTATGTAAACAACAAGAAAAAGGCTTGCGAGGTATGTGGTATCAAGAGCTATGAGTACGCGCTTCCTGCTGAGACTACAGAGGAGGAACTGCTGGAGCTGGTTGATACTCTCAACGCGGACAAGAACGTAAACGGTATCCTTGTACAGCTTCCTCTGCCAAAGCATCTTAATGAGGAAAAGGTGATAGAGCGTATCAGCCCTCTGAAGGATGTTGACGCTTTCCACGCAGCTAATGTCGGCAAGATAATGATCGGTAACTATGCGTTCCTGCCCTGCACTCCCGCAGGCTGCATGGAGCTCATCCACAGCGCAGGTATCGATGTAAGCGGCAAGGAGTGCGTGGTGATCGGTCGTTCAAATATCGTAGGCAAGCCCATGGCTATGCTGCTGCTGCATGAGAACGGTACAGTTACAGTATGCCATTCCCGTACAAAGGATCTCAAGGAAGTATGCCGCCGTGCGGATATCCTTGTAGCGGCAGTAGGCAGAGCGAACTTTGTTACTGCTGATATGGTTAAGGATGGCGCAGTAGTTATCGATGTGGGTATCAACCGCACAGAGGATGGCAAGCTTTGCGGCGACGTTAAGTTTGACGAGGTTTCCGAAAAGGCTTCCTTTATCACTCCTGTACCTGGCGGTGTTGGCCCTATGACTATTGCAATGCTGATGAAGAATACTGTTATGGCTAAGCGCATCCAGGGCTGATGAAGAATAACGCAAAGCCCTTTCTGAAAAACGCGGTGCTGCTTACTGTGATACTTGGTATCATCATCTTTTTCATGCCCGAATGGGGTGTGGCTCAGGTGATAATAGTGCTGCTTGTTGCTTCGCTTGCAGGTGGTCAGTGGGCGTTATGGGTGTATATGAGAAAGAGCAGATAATATTTCTGATATTACCATAAAAATCATAGATGTGGATCGTATATCATTTATACAGGCATGTTGTAACCCGAAAGAATAACATCGGGGCAGAGAACTCACCCCGATGAAAGGTGTGTTTTCTGCCCCTTTATATTTGATGTCAGAATTGCATGATGTTTTATAGTCCGAAGCTTACGGAAAGAGCGCTGTTCACCTGCGACATCGCGTCACTGTCCAGCTCGCCCATGCGTTCCTTGAGACGCCGTTTATCCAATGTACGCACCTGTTCGAGAAGCACCACCGAATCCTTTGCAAGACCGCAGGCGGAGGCGTTTAGCTCGATGTGCGTCGGCAGCTTGTTTTTTTCTTTCTGGCTTGTTATAGCAGCGGCAATGACGGTGGGACTGTGCTTGTTTCCTATGTCGTTCTGGACTATCAGTACAGGTCTTACGCCGCCCTGCTCTGAGCCTACCACAGGGCTCAGATCCGCATAATATATTTCCCCGCGTTTTACTAACATTTTGTAACCATTCCTTTCGCAGTTTTCCTGATATTCACAGAGGGCTTTGTCACATATATTATTGTCTTTCGTAAATTGAGTTATTCAATACTCTGTGAATATCATTACATTTTATTCCCGTGGGATATTTATTGTTAATATCCCGCAAAAGGAGAAGATCATGCCCGAACTTTCATGGGATAAGCTGCTCTCGCCCAAGAGAAGCAGAGAATTTGTCCGCGTAAATTCTGATGATGTGCGTTCTGAGTTCCGCAAGGATTATCACCGCATAATCGGCAGTGCGTCGTTTAGACGTCTGCAGGATAAAACGCAGGTATTTCCTCTTGACAGGGGAGATTTCGTCCGCACAAGGCTTACGCATTCGCTGGAGGTCTCCTCCTTTGCAGGCTCGCTCGGAGATACTGTGTTCCGCAGGCTGCAGCAGACAGGATATGCTGAGATAACGGCAGAAGTCCGTGAGGCATGCTGCGATATCCTTGAGTGTGCGGGGCTGGTGCATGATATCGGTAATCCTCCTTTCGGGCATTTCGGTGAGTACACCATCCGTGAGTGGTTCAGTACACATCTTTCCGAGCTGAGCTATCTCGGAAAGCCTGTAGACAGCCTGCTTTCTGACAGAATGAAAGGCGATCTGCTGAACTTCGAGGGTAATGCACAGGCTCTGCGTGTGCTGACCAAACTGCATTATCTTATCGATGAGCACGGTATGAATCTCACCTATGGCTTGCTCAATACGATAATAAAGTACCCTGTGACATCGCTTGGTATCGACAAGAAAAGTGGAAATATCAAGGATAAGAAGATGGGCTATTATCTTACTGAGGACTCCCTTTACCGTGATATAGTGTCTGCTACGGGTGCAGTTGATTGTCGCTATCCGCTGACGTTCCTGCTGGAGGCGGCGGACGATATTGCCTACAAGACTGCGGATATAGAGGATGCAGTCAAGAAAGGCATGATTAGCTATCAGCAGCTTCTGGATGAGCTGCACAGCGAGCGTTTTGTCTCACGCTGTGAGAATGAAGCTCAGCGTGAAATGCTTGAACTTGCAGCGGATAAGCTGATGCACTGCCGCGAAAAGGCTGAAGCAAAGGGTATGCCCTCGCCCGAGGAGAATGCGGTGCAGAACTGGATAGTCGCAATGCAGGGCAAGATGATCTACGCTGCATCAGATGCATTCGTGGATAATTACACAGCTATAATGAACGGCTGCATGACAAACGAGCTGCTGGCAGCTTCTTCTGTGGCTGTGCTGGCGTATGCACTCAGTGATATTGCGTACAGATACGCATTCCAGTCAAAGGAGATACTGAAGATAGAGCTTGCCGTAGGCAATATGATGGATTTCCTGATGGAACGGCTGACAGGCGCGGCACTCAGGTTTGAAACTCCGCAGCAGCGCATTACAGACAGCAAGATGATATCTGTGATATCAGAGAATTACCTCAAGATATGCCGCATGGAGTGCGAGGGTAGATCTGAGGCAGAACAGGCGTATCACAGGCTGATGCTTGTTACTGATTATATCTGTGGCATGACGGATGGCTTTGCAAGAGAGCTTTACCGCGAGATAGCGGGTATTTCATAATTTGGTTTGGAGGGTGTATTATATGGAAGAGATGGTAAGATACCGCAGTGAGACTGAAAAGGTGCTCAATAAGGGCGAATTCAAGTGCGCTTATGATCGCGAGATGATATATCTGGCGATAATCGGTGCGATACTGGTCGTATCACTTATAGTTGTATTACCTGTTATATTTTACATTGTAAGTTTTATGGGAAGACGAGGTCGCTTAGATGCTTTAATCGTAATGCTGATACCGTTCTATCTCATTTTTGGTTCGCTTTTTGCTATTATATTGAACGGACGTACCTGCCATTATGACGCAGGTGAAAAGGAATTCATCATAACAGGTCCCGGCAAACGCAAAGAGTTCTTCTATTACGATGATGTGCAGGATATCCGCACCGAGGAGCTGAAGCTGTTCGGAAAGAAGCGAGGATACATCGTGACTGTTACAACGGGCGTCCGTGATATTGAGTACCGTTACATATTCGGTAAGAACAAGGTGTTCACAGGAATAGACGGTACGCCGTTCTATTATCTTGGTCTCAACAGCGGTCTGTATGTGAAAACTCGTCCGAATCTGGATAATAACATGGATACTAATGATATCAATATGATGTTTGAAAGTATGATGGTGGAGCAGATCACCAGGAAAAATATTAATGCTACTGAATCAGATGGTATGACAAGTATGAATCAGATAAGGAGAGATATATGAGCGAGGATAAGGCTCTCATTACCCGAAAAGGTACATTTAAATGCATAAGCAAGGCAGCGGATCTCTTTTCCGCACTGCTTGTTGTGGGGCTGTTTTTTATTGCGGCGATATTTCTGTTGTCCTTAATAAATTTCGGAGAGGATATAAATATGATGCTTCGCCGTGCAGCGGCAATATGTATCATCATGGAAGGAACGTTTGCTGCTATACGTGTTATGCTCTCTCTTGGACGGGAATACACATATGAATCAGGCGAGAGTGACTTCGTTATTACAGACCCCAACGGAGATAAGGAATATTTCTATTACACTGATGTATCAGCGGTGGAGTATGCTCCCATCTATAGCAGAAAGACAATTGTCGGATATACGGTGAAGATAGCTTCAGGAATACGTATGGTGAACTACCGCTTCGTTTTCGGTGCGAATGCGGATAATAAATCTACCGCAGCTACACCGTTCTATTGCCTTGAGGTCAATTCGGGTCTGCGTGAGCCTGAGGAATTCGGAGTGGACAAGGAGCAGATCATGGCTCAGTTTGAGCGTATGCAGAAAAGCCAGAAAGCGGAGAAGAAAAAAAGCACACGCGCACAGCGTGAAAAGGAATTGCTGGAAAGCATCCAACAGGAAAATGCACAGTCTGAAAGCCCTAAAGATGAAGAATAACGCAACCATTACGTTGGTTTAACGGTTTTATTATTAAGAGGTGATGATATGAAGCCGAAAAAAGCTATACTTACATTAGCGGCGGTAACTGCGCTGTTCAGTGCAGGCGGCTGTGATCTGAACAACAACGTATGTGTATACGGTCCACCGCCTGATGATTACACCACGAAGCCTCGTCCTACAGCGGTGCAGACTACCACATTCGATCCCGCTCAGAATATCCCTGAGGAGGTTTATGGTCCGCCGATAGATTTCAGTGAGACTGTGGAGCTTACAGCGGAGGACACGTCTGATACCGAGGATCATACAGATGAAACAGCAGAAACATCCGACACTGCCGAAACGGCAGATACAGTTGATTCAGAGGAGGAATGAGCATGAAGAAGTTTCCGAAGAAGATAGCCGCCGCAGCAACATTATTTGCGGCAACGCTTAACCTTAACGGCTGCGTTTACGGCCCGCCGCCCGAGGATTATGATGAGCAGCAGAGCATCCCTTACGGATACAGGGATGAATACTCGCCTGAGATAAACGTGAATCAGAACGTATATGGTCCGCCGCCATCTATGGAGGATGCGGAAGAAAACAACGATACCAACGGAGACAGTATAAATGAATGAGGTCAAGACAGAGCATCTTAAAATGCTTGCTGAATACAAAGAAAAGCTGATGAAAGAGCCTAAGCTGAAGTTCCTTTTCCTGGAGCTTACCATGCGCTGCAATGAGAATTGCCTGCACTGCGGAAGTCACTGCAATGATGTGCAGAGCGAAGAACTGGATGAATACACGATCATGGGATTTCTCGATAAGATAAAAAAGGATTTCGGCACTGAGGACACCATGCTTTGTGTTACAGGCGGAGAACCGCTGCTTCGCAGGGAATTTTTCGATATCATGACTTATGCACACAGGCTTGGATTTCGCTGGGGTATGACAAGTAACGGAATACTCATCAACGATATGACGGCAAAGCACCTTGCAAGAGCTGGTATGAGCACGATTTCTGTCAGCATTGATGGCCTTAAGGACACTCATGACTGGTTCAGAAGAACTCCTAAGGGATATGCCAAGGCAATGAAAGGCATCAAGGCGCTTGTGGATAACGGAAGCTTTAAGCATGTGCAGATCACTACTGTTGTACACAAGAGGAATATTGATGAGCTTGAAGAGCTTTTCAGGATAGTGTCAGAGGCAGATGTGGATTCCTGGCGTGTCATCAACATCGAGCCTATAGGCAGAGCAAAGCAGCATCCCGAGCTTCTGCTGGACGATGATGATTACCGTACCCTGTTCAATTTCATAAAGGAAAAGCGAGAAAAGGGCTTCCCTGTGCAGTACGGATGTACTCACTATCTCGGTCTGGATTATGAGCGTGAGGTGCGCGATTGGTATTTCCTCTGCAATGCAGGTATATATACTGCCAGCATTATGGCGAATGGTGATATCGGCGCATGTCTTGATATTGAGCGCAGACCCGAAACTATCATGGGAAATATCCTTACCGATGATTTCACAGAGGTGTGGAAGAACAAGTTCGAGATATTCAGAAAGCCCCTTGCCGATATGAATGAGAAGTGCTCCGCGTGTGAATCCAAGCAGTTCTGCGGCGGTGGCTCCTGTCATAGCTGGGATTATGATAACAATGAGCAGCAGGTATGCTTCAAGGATGTTTTATTCTGATACATCAAAAGGGCGGATAATATCCGCCCTTAAAATTTTGTTTACATATTGCAATAAAGCTGAAATTATGCTAAAATATAAGAGTATTATTTTATTATCCCGAAAGGAATTATCGAATCATGAATATTTTAGTTGTAGGCGGCGGCGGTCGTGAGCATGCGATCATCACTGCACTTTCCAAGTCACCTAAGGTAGAGAAGCTGTATGCGGCTCCCGGTAACGGCGGTATCTCAAAGCTTGCTGAGTGCTTCCCTGTAAAGGCTACCGATATCGATGGAATGCTGGAGCTTGCAAAGAAGCTGCAGCCTGATTATGTTTTCGTTGCTCCTGATGATCCCCTTGTTCTCGGTATGGTTGATAAGCTGAACGAGGCTGGCTTCAAGACCTTTGGCCCTCGTGCAAATGCCGCTATCCTTGAGGGCAGTAAGGTGTTCTCAAAGGCGCTGATGAAGAAGTACAATATCCCCACAGCAGGCTACGAGACCTTTACCGAGGCTGATAAGGCTATCGAGTACATAAAGACGCAGAACAGCTATCCAGCAGTTATCAAGTGTGATGGTCTGGCTCTGGGTAAGGGCGTTATCATCGCAAAGGACTTTGAGGAGGCTAAGGACGCTGTAAACTCCATGCTGCTGGATGGCAAGTTCGGCGCTTCTGGCAGCGAGATCGTTGTAGAGGAGTTCATGACTGGCCCCGAGGTAACTGTTCTTGCATTTACAGACGGCAAGACCGTAAAGCCTATGATATCCTCCATGGATCACAAGCGTGCTTATGATAACGACGAGGGTCTGAATACAGGCGGTATGGGTACTATTGCTCCCAATCCCTGCTATACCGATGCTTTCAAGGCTGAGTGCATGGAAAAGATCTTCAAGCCCACTATAGAGGCTATGCAGGCTGAGGGTCGTCCTTTCAAGGGCTGTCTGTACTTTGGTCTGATGCTCACACCCAACGGAGCTAGAGTTATCGAGTACAACTGCCGTTTCGGTGATCCTGAGACACAGGTAGTACTTCCTCTGCTGGAGACCGACCTTGTTGATATCATCGAGGCTATCTGGGAGGAGAAGCTGGATACTCTTGATATCCAGTGGAGCGATAAGGCTTGTGCGTGCGTTGTAATGGCAAGCGGCGGCTACCCTGAGAAGTATGAGACAGGCAAGGAGATCACAGGTCTGGATGAGAATGGTCAGTCCGAGCTTGCGTATGTTTACCATGCCGGCACAAAGCTGGAGGATGGCAAGTTCCTCACAGCAGGTGGACGTGTTCTGGGCGTTACCGCAACAGGTGAGTGCCTGAAGTGCGCGCTTACACAGGCTTACAAGGCTGTGGAGACAATCAGCTTTGAAAAGGCTCATTACAGAAAGGATATCGGTCAGAGAGCTCTCAAGGGCTGCTGATACTGAGCTTTGAATAGTATTGACCGCACGTAAATGCTACGTGCGGTCTTTTTGTGATAATATCTTACGTTTTCGGCAGAAAACTTGCAAAAAATGCATATATGTGGTACAATTTAATATATGACTAAAAAAAGGGGGAGGATAAATGGAGTACTTCTGGTTTATACTGGCTGCGGCGCTTGCAGGTATCGGAACGGGTCTTGCGGGACTATCCGCGGCTACTGTAATGGTGCCTATCCTCATTGTAATGTGTCCGTCCTTTTCGGGTGAAGCAGGAGCATATCAGGCGACTGCGGTGGCGCTGGCATCTGATGTACTGGGCTCAGCGTTTACGGCAGGGATCTATATAAAGCATAAGAACATCGATCTAAAACGCGGCTGGCTAACGATGGTGTGTATTCTCACCATGTGTACTATCGGAAGTATCGTGGCATGGATGGCAGGAAATGTCGTGCTTGGCAGCTTTACGCTGATACTCACATTCTGTATCGGAATACGCTTTCTCGTCAAGCCTGAGACAAAAAGCAGAGATATTGCGATAAACAACGGCAAGCTCACAAAAAAAGGTATATTCTTCTCGCTCTTTTTCGGTCTGACTATCGGCTTTGGCTCGGGCTTTATCGGCTCGGGCGGCGGAATGACCATGCTTGTGGTGTTTACTGCTTTGCTTGGTATGGAGCTGAAGCCTGCCGTGGGAACAAGCACGTTCATCATGACGTTTACGGCGCTGATTGCTTCGGTTTCGCATATGCTGATAAATCCTGCTATCGTGACAGAACGACTGGATGCGCTCATTATATGTATTGTTACCGCAACTCTGTTCTCTATCATATCGGCACAGTTTGCCAACAAGGTAAACAACCGCACTGTCGGTCTTGTGACAGGCGTGGTGCTGACTATACTTGGTGCGGTGATGATAGTTCTGAATTACCGCGAGTTTTTCATCGAGAGCGGTCTGCTGCTTGAAACAGCGGTGTGCTTCGGCAAATATCTGCTGTTCATCATACCTGCGGCTATAGTACTGCTTGCGGCAAAGCTGATATTCAAGCCTGACGGTGTGCTTTTCAGAAAGCTGCTGCACGGTGCGGCGTTCCTTTCGCCTGTGGTGATAATGCTGCTTACGGATAACTGGCTTGCGGCGGCTCTGGCACTGGCGCTGTTTGCGGCTGTGGTGTATCCCGTGCTTGCGTTTGCGGAGCGTTTCCGAGGCTACTCTGATCTGCTGACGGAAAAGAAGCAGGGAGAGATCAAAAAGAGCTTACTGCTGCTGTTCCTTTCGGACGCAGTGATAGTCGCAGTGTTCTGGGGCTTTTTCGGGGAGATGTACATAGCCGCCGCGGGAATACTGATGTGGGGCTTCGGTGATGCGGCTGCGGCGCTCATAGGAAAGCGCTTCGGAAAGCATAAGACGGGTATGAAATTCGCTGACCCTAACAAGACCTGGGAGGGCACAGGCGCGATGTTTGCGGTGTCGCTCATTGTAGGCGCGGCGGTGCTTCTGCTTGTATCGGGAGCGGCGTGGTATTACTGCCTTATTGCAGCGGCGGCAGCATCCGTATTCGGCGCATATACCGAGCTTGTTTCAAAGGGCGGCAACGATACCGTGACAGTTCCTGCTGTGAACTGCGTGGTGCTGCTCATCTTACATTTGATATTCAGATAAACTAACGGCGCTCTGATGGGGTTTCAGAGCGCCGTTATGTTATTTGAGGGGATAGATAGTGCCGTTTATTTCAACAGCGTCTATCTCGGAGATGTCAAAGGCAGCTATGTTGCCGTTTAGATCTCTGTACATACAGGTGAAGTTGATTTCAATGATTGCATCCGTAAGTACCGTTGCACTGGTAGTAATAGATGAATTCAAAAACGATATTCCGTTATAATTGTGGAGATATGGCTGTATTATTCCGACTGTTTTGCCATCCTTTATCAGTCTGAATGTTTCATTTCCGATGCTTAACGAATAGGCTTCCTCCGATTCATCGACGGCTAATCTGAAAGTAGCTCCCGCGCAGTTCAGCTTGCTTTCTGCCACATAAGCTTTTACGGTTGTATCGGATGCGGTGTCAAGCTCAAATGTCTGTTCGGGGTTGGCTATTGTTCTGCTGACGAGTGCTTCATCGGAGGTTTCATAACCGAACTGCACACGCACATCTATCGGCAGTAGCAGAGTGTGGGAGTTGGTATCATTGTCCATACAATGGATATTGCTGAACAGCAATACTACCTTGCCCTGTTCGGCATAGTGATCCTTTATCAGATCGAAATAAATATCAAGGTTACCGTTCTCGTTTAATACGAACTCGATGGTAGAGGATTCAATGCCCTCTAAATACTGATATCCCGTACCGAGTGAAACTGCTTCCCATTTCCAGGGGAATAGTGTTCTGTTGCCCTGTGTGAGATCAGGCAGGGGATTCACAAAGCTATCGGCAACAGGCATGCCATCCTTGCGTGATAATTCAATACAGCCGATTATCGTGCCGCTGTCGCTGATAACGGCTTTCAGTTCTGCATTGTAATTATCATCAGACACCTGTGTAACTACGCTATCAACGTTGGCGAGTATCTTTCCTGCTACCATGTCATTTTCCGCTGCAATATGCCGTGAGAATATCGCTTCAAAATCGATAAGCCCCGTAGCCGCTGCCGCAGTGACTCCTGCACCGAGGATGCACACCGCCGCACACGCTGCAATGACAGGCTTTTTTATATTGAATTTTTTGGTTTGTTTATTCATATTTTCCGCCTTTCTGAGAACATCCGCGATGATCTCATCGTCGCTCCGCACAGGAGTAACGTTATCGAAAAACTCATTCACTCTATTTTTCATACTCTTCCTCCTTTGAGAGCATTTCCCTGAGCTGCTTTCTTGCACGGGAGAGCCTTGTCGTGACCGCAGATACCGTCATCCTGCACAGCTTCGCTATCTCCTTAACGGAGTAGCCCTCGTAGTAATAGAGATATATCATGCTGCTCTGTTCAGGCTTAAGGCGCGTTATGTATTCCGCGATACCGCCTGCTTCGGGCGGAGCTGTGGGGATATCTGTTATAAGCTCGTTCCTGAGGCGTCTTGCGCTTGACTTCAACATGTCCTTGCAGAGATTTATCGTCACCCGTATCAGCCATGCTTTCATGTTCTGCTCTGTTTCAAAGACTATCTCGCAGCAGTACAGCTTCAGAAATGCATCCTGTACGATATCCTCTGCATCCTCTCGGTTACGCACATAGCTGAACGCTAAACGGAACATGGATGTGTGGTATTTCCGCACATAGCCGCTTAAAGTATCTGCATTCACGTTTTCACCTCCCAATGGTGTATAAAAGCGCTTTCATGTAATAGACGAATCAAGATCGGAAAATGTCACCGTTTTTTGTGTTTTCCTTGCTGAAAAATTGAAAAGGCTGCCGCTTCTGTGAACGACAGCCTTTATGGGAGGTCAGATCATCCGATAGCTCTTGAATTTGCTACCATCTTATCCATGAACTCTCTGTCACGCAGAGGTCTTCCGTAGAATGTGCCCTGCACGAGATCGATATCGTATTTGTTGATGTTCTCGAAGATAGCAGGACTGTCAACGCTGCGTGCGCATACAGTGATGTCCTTTTCATGGGCAAGGCGTATCACAGAGCGCAGGAACGAAGCGGATACCGCGTCGTCGTTGAAGCGAGTGCTGCGTATCTTTATGGTGCGTACCGCAGGGTTTTCCAGCGGTGCAACGGTGAAATAGCTGCCGCCCGTATCGTCTGCAATGACGTTCACGCCTATCTTTGCCATCTGCTGCAGGAACATATTGCCTGTGTACAGAGTGCGAGCGCCCTCGGATACGGATATGCTGACTGCGCTTGGCGGCAGGGAGTATTCAAGCAGTGCGCCGCGCAGCGCTTCGATGCTTATCTCGTTATTAAGGATGTTTTCGGGGATAGCAAAGCTTACGCGGAACTGGCTCACGCCGCTCTCGCGTACAGTGGCGCAGAATTCGCATATCTTATCCACCACATGACGGTAAAGGTCTTTGGACAGACCGAGCTGATCGATTATAGGCTGGAACTGCTCTCGCGGAACGGTCATGTCCTCGTTTTCCCAGTAGAGGTTAGCCTCGCAGCAGTGGAGCGCGCCTGTATGGATATCTATAACAGGCTGATAGAGGAAATAGAAGCCGCTGAAGTCATTATCTGCCGACTGGGCGATGAGCTTTTTAATGAGCTGATTGCTTCCGAGCTGCTCCTCAAGACCCTCGGAGTAGAACGCGGCATCCTGAAGATTCTGTTCCTTGGCAAGACGGAGAGTTTGTGTTGCAGCATTCATGCAATGCTCGATATCCGATGAATCATCGGGGTACAGTGTAACTCCTGCGAACACCTGCAGGCGCTGTTCGTTCTGGTGCAGATACCATGGCGAGCGGAACTTGCTGAGGATTATCTGAGCGAACTGGCGCGCTTCCTCGCGGTCAGCACCGCTGAGCGTTATCATAAGTATATCGTTGCTGAAACGGTAAACGGTCTTTTTAGCGGAGCAGGGAACAGCCGAGATGTACTCCGCAAAGCTCTTGAGCACATCATCCGCATATTCACAGCCGTAGACCTCTGAAATAGATTTGAGATTGGATATCTCGAATGCAATGATCGCGCCGCGCTTGCCCTCGCGTATCTCGATGGGGAAATCACGCTCAAGCATTATGCGGTTTGGTATGCCTGTATCGGTATCGTAATATGCTATACGTTCAAGGCGTGCCTGCGATGTGGCAAGCTCATCCTCCATAAACAGCTTGTAGATTATGGTGGAGAGTATCTGGGTGATGTTTTTCAGCAGCTTGCGCTCACGGTTGGACCAGTTGCGTCCGCTTGTCTTTGCTGTGTAGACTATAACTCCGTCATCTGTGCCGCTGTTGTAGGTGCGTACCATTGCACAGCTGAGGTTTTTGCCATCATGGTCTGCCTGCATGGTCTTTCTGTCTGTGCAGACGATGCCGCTGTAATCAAGCTCGTCAGCCAGTTCGGGAATACGCTGGGTGTTGCAGACGATCGGCAGCAGCATTCCCGAAGCGTCCCAGCCAAATACCTTTATATCGCCCTCTCCGTAGTTACAGAACATCATATCCGAAAGCGCGAAATATTCCTTGATGAGCGGAATGATGCCTGTGATGGCGGTCTTGGTATCGTTGCTGTTGAGTATCAGGGAATGGATGTTATTTACAAGTATCTGATCCTCAAAGTTCTGACCAAGCAGCTTGTTTGCATTCTGGGAGTTTTCCATCTCCTCCGCAAGCACAACATAGGAGTTTGCTACTGCGGAAACGGTGTTCACCATCGTTTCCAGCAGCTGGGCATGGTTATCCACTACATCCTGTGAATTTGCGGCGATCACCCAGGATGCCAGAGCCTTATGGCGCACGCGTATGCTCTTTTTGCGCTGATAATCCATCCTGCCGAGGTTGAAGCTCTTATCCTGCTTGCCTGTGGCAAAGATGGTCCTGCCGTTGCTGTCTATTATAGCGGAGTACAGCCCATCTATATGCACAAAAGGATTCTGTATGCGGATGAGATAATCCTCACCCAGCACATCGGATAATGTAAAGCCGGCGTTGTCAGAGAGATTTGCGGCATGCTTCTTTCTGAAACGGCGCAGTACAGCATCATCCGTATCGCAGTCAAGGTAATCCGATACGTTGAACATCATACCATCGATGCTTTCAAGAACGCCGCTGCTGCCGTTGTGGGCAGTTCCTGTTATATAGTACCAGACGTGGTCGTTACCTGTTTTCAGACGGGAATGTACCTTTATCTCACGGGAGGAGCCGTTCACTATGTCATTGATGACTTCGCAGAAAGGCTGATAATCATCGGGATGTATGATATCGCTGAGCTTTATCATGCACTCATCGGAAAAAGGATTTGCGCCCGAAAGTATCTCGGCAGGGAAGCCAAGACTGTATTTCATGCTGTACGCAATATTGCCGCTGCCTGCGACAGCTCTTTCAAGCTGAGTCAAACCTATCACCTCTTTGGTATATCGTTAAATCATTGTCAATGTAATTACACAATAATTTATTATTGCTATTGTATATATTTTATCATAAAACTTTCAACATTTCAAGTGCTTTTTTGTAATTTTTATTAGATTTTCACATAAAATTTCTGAGTTGCGCAGAAAAAAACGGACCTTGCGAAAGTCCGTTTTTCGGTAGCCGTCTTTATATCTTATGCGGCGTATGGATATAAAATGCTGTATGACAGCCCCAATCATTACATTATGCGTGCGTAGCCACCGATCATCTCTCCGTCCTTTATCAGCACGAGATATTCATCATGGTAGAAATCAAGCTGATATTCAGTGCCATCGGGCGCTGTGAGGAGCTTTGTGCGAATGCCGTCTGTGAACGTGTTTCCGCTGCCGTCATCGATGTAATCGAACCGGATACCGTCAACATATATCGTCCATGTATCGGCGCTTATTTCAAACGGCATATCTTCTTTGGAAAGAAATACATCCTTTGCGTGAGCTTCGGAGGTGTCGTTCAGAGTAGGTAACTCATTCCTGACTGCATCGGTGACATCTGATGTCTCGCAGATAAAAGGATCTTCGGAGGTATAGTCCGCAATGATATCTTCATCTTCTGCAGCCTCTGCATCGTTTGCCGTTATACTCTTTTCGTTTTCGGTGACGGTTGCCGCACCTGCAGCAGGAGAATCAACGTTTTCCGCTGCGTCTGCAAAGTAATCAAACACGCTGTCAGCATTGTCCTGAGCACATTCCATCGCGGTGTCATCAGCGTAATCTGCGCTGTCGCCCTGTACTGAATATGTTGTCTCGGCTTCGGCCGCCGTATCGCTATCCTGTGCGATATAGGTAGCTGAAGGAGATGCCGCGGCGCAGTCCTCGGCAGCGGTCTCAAGCGTATTATCCATGCGCGGAGCAAGCCTTATTATGCCCACTGCAATAACAGCACAAGCTGCCACCGAGCCGCCTATATAAGCGATCTTTTTGAATGGGATCGCTTTTTTAACAGGAGCGTTTATCTGCTCCATGATGTTTTTTGTCATACGCTCCATAGCCTCGGCGGAGGGAGTCATGACTTCTGCCTGCTTTTTATATTCTTCTCTGAAATCCATCAGAAATCAACCTCCTTAAGCATAGGCTTCAGCATATCGCGGGCGCGGCTGAGCTGTGATTTTACTGTTGCTTCGCGGATGCCTGTCGCCTTGCTTATCTGGGCAACGGACATATCCTCGAAATAGAAAAGATGAATTACGGTACGGTATTTTTCGGGGAGCTTCATCACTGCGGACATAACGGCGTTTTTCTGCTCAATCTTGTCGATATCGCCATCGCTGCCGGGAATATCGCCCTGTTCCTCCATGTTATCCAGACCCTCATCGGACGCGCGGTGTCTGTACCATGCAGAGGTCACAAGCGTTTTTGTGCAGTTGATGGCACAGCGTATGAGCCATGCCTTGCGGTGCTCCTCATCGTTGTAGCTGATATCCGCACGGAAGTACTTCATAAACACCTCCTGAGTGATATCCTCTGCTTCGTGGGTGCTGCCAAGGCGCGAGAAAGCTATCCTATACACCATAGGCATATAGAATTTCATCACCTCTTCAAAGCTCTCGCTTGTTTTGAGCGACATTGTGTCCATAGCAATTATCTCCGTCCGAATTCATAAGTAAAACCAAACATGTTACAAAAAGGTTGCAAAATGGTTACAAAATTTTTTCAGATCACTCTCTGCTTATAAAATGCTCTATCCCGTCGGATATATCCGTTATTTTTTCTTTGATGAATTCGGGATAGATGTTAATTGTTTTCACATTTTCAAGCTCAGCCCATTCGAACAGCACGCTTGCGCCGCTTTTCTGCGAGCCGAACTTTTCGTAAGGGAAGCCCTCGCCGCATTCAGCAAGAAAATAGAACGTGACAGTGTGGTTATCCGTGCCGCGGCTGCTCCAGAGGTTCTCGTCCACCCATATCAGGCGTGTGTTGGTTATGTGTACGCCCGTTTCCTTGCGGAATTCACGCACAAGAGTTTCTGAGGCTGTACTGCCTGCACTGACTCTTACCGCAGGCAGAGCAAATTCCCTGCCTGAGCGCTGCACCAGTACGCGGTCATTATCTATAAGTACCGCCGCCGCGCGGAAAGTGCATACCTTGTCGCCTTGCCTGAAATGCCAGTCCATACGTCATTCTCCTTGCTGTGATGTTTGTCGGGATATTTGTGAAATGTATTCAGAAGCGTGCCGAAAGCTCGTTGAACACTGTTTCGGCGGATATATCAGTAAGAGTACGTGAGAAGAAGTTCTCGTCAAAAAGCTGCAGCGCTGCGTCAACGCCAAGCTTGTTGTAGAATGAAAAGTCCGCCAGCATGCGCTGCTTTTTGCCCTCATCGGTGTTGTACAGAAGCTCGCGTATTGTCTGGAACGCACGCTGCATATCGCCGAGCTCGTCTTCTCTCCATGTCACTTTGATGCCTTTGTTACGTGCGAAATCGCTCAGTTCTATCAGCTTCATGGCGCCACCGAAATCATCGCGTGCAGCTATCTCCACATTCCTTATATGACCCATCACCAGCGTTCCCATGCACATTATGCAGGGTTCAAGTCCCGCGTAGAGCGTATATGTCTTGGGATAGGGGAATCTGCTTACGTCAAGGTTGCGTATTGCTTCTGCCTCTGCATGGGCGGTGGCAGGATTGGGCACATTGCACTCGGATATCTGGTTGCGACCCTCGGAGAGGATGTTCCCGGCATTATCCGCTATGACCGCCGCAATTGCTTTGCTGCCCTCGCATACGGATATCCATTCAAGCTCGAATATGCGCTGCCAGTGTTTCGGGAGATCGGAATAATTCATGTGCCGCTCCTTTCAAAAAATATACAGAAACAGGATGGTATTAATAAGAACGTTGAGTGTGGCTGCAATCACCAATATTCCCTTTGAACATTTCAACGTGCGTTTGAGTCCATATACATCGCCAAAGTCGAATACTGCAGCAAGTAGAAAGTGTGCGCTGTCAGTAACCAGAAAAATGCCGGCTGCTATCATAAAGAATAGCTTTATATATCCCGCTGGAACAAGTATAAAAACAACGGTGAAGATATACGCAAGTATATTTGTTCCGATAAAACCTGCAGCGGATATGAATGCCCACTTTTTGGCTACAGGAGCGGTATCAAAATCAGGTTCGTTACGGAAAAACACCTTTGTGCCTCCGTTGTAGGTAAGCCACTGTATGCGTGTGATCTTTTCTCTGCACATCACTGCAGCAAGGACATGGGATAATTCATGCGTGATATGCTGAAGTACAGCACAGATGATTATGTAACAGATGAGGACAAAATTAATCATTTTATATCACTTCATGAGCATGCCTTGTAACATGGCATCCGATGTTCACAGCCACAGGGAGACCTGCGATGTGTGTTGCGCTCTTTTCGATGTTGACATACAGCGCGGTAACAGTACCGCCAAAGCCCTGAGAGCCTATGCCGAGCTTATTGATAGCGGTGAGCATATCCTGTTCCATCAGCGCGTAATCGGGATCGGGATTGCGCTGGGCGAGGTCACGGCAGAGTGCCTTTTTAGCAAGATATGCGCTGTATTCGAAATCGCCGCCTATACCAACTCCCACAACGATAGGAGGACAGGGGTTGCTTCCTGCAAGGGATACCGTTTCCGTCACAAAATCAATGATATCCTGTCTGCTTGCAGAGGGTGTGAACATTTTAAGGCGGCTCATGTTCTCGCTGCCGAAGCCCTTTGGTGCTACTGTCAGGCTGATCTTATCACCCTCTACTATCCTTGTGTGTATGACGGCAGGTGTATTGTTGTTGGTGTTCTTGCGGTCAAGCAGGGGATCGCCTACTATGGAAAGGCGCAGTCTGCCCTTTACATATCCGTCAGCGACGCCTGCGTTCACTGCGTCCTCGAAAGCTCCGCCGATGATATGCACATCCTGTCCTATTTCCGCAAAGATGACAGCCATGCCTGTATCCTGACATATCGGCACGCCCAGCTCGTCCGCACAATCTATGTTGCTTACGATATCGCCAAGTACGCTTTTTCCGAGGGGAGATTCCTCCTTGTCTATGCAGGAGCTTATACATTCTTTCATGCCACAGGGCAGGTGGAGATTAGCCTCTATACAAAGTCGGCTGATAGTTTCAGTAATAAGCGAAGCGTTTATCTCACGCATGATATCATATCCTTTCAGAATTAATCGGGGAGTATTCCGCGCTTGTTTGCGTCATCCAGAAGTGCAAATACATAATCGTGCAGAGTTTCAGAACCCTCACCGAGGCGCTCGTTGCGCTTCTGCACCTGATGCAGATGTATTCCGTGCTCTTTCCACGAAAGTCCGTTGCGGCTGAGGTTAAGAAGCAGCGGCTGTATACGGTCCATCACTGCGGCAAATCTGGCTTCGGCAGTGTCCTGCCGTTCAAATTCCTCCCAGAGTGCACGGTATTCTGCCTGCTGCTCTTCGGGAAGAAGTCCGAACAGACGGTCGGCCGCTTTCAGCTCGCGTTCAGCTTTGGTGGAGTTGCCCGCTTCGTCATAGCAGTAGGTATCGCCTGCGTCTATCTCCACGATGTCGTGCACAAGCACCATTTTCATCGTTTTAAGCACGTCTATAGGCTCGTTGGAGTATTCCGCCAGTATGCAGGTGAAAAGTGCCAGCGAAAAGCTGTGTTCCGCATCGTTTTCACGGCGCGGATACGGCTCGGTAACATTGCTGTGTTCGGGCATGGGCGGAAGATCGTCCATGCGCGTATAGGTCTGGCGGTACATATTTTTTAGCTTGTCCGCCTCCATAAGAAAGCTGAGCTGCGCTTCAAGTCTTTGCAGATCCATGTTATGCTCCTTTATATCTTTTTGCAGCCGATCTCGACCCATGCAGGGCGGAAGCCGCATTTAAGTGCGATGTTCCATGAATGCAGGTTTGATAGGCTGGTGCCGTAGAACGGGATATCACCACGCTGTTCTACAGCAATTTTCAGTATGTTTACAAGATACGCTCCCACGCCATTTGAACGGAACTGCGGCAGGACGTCTATACCTATCTGCTGCCAGCCTTTTGCATCCTCGGAGCAGCCTGCCATTCCTGCAAGCTCTCCATCCACATAACCGCAGACAACAAGAGTATCAGGGCGGTGTGGGAGAAATTCAGAGCATATAGCGTTCGGGAAACGTTCGTCGCCGTAAAATCTGTGGATATCTTTACCCTCATACCATCTTGTTTCGATTTCAGTATGTATATCAGCAGATACGTGCGGCAGAAACATGTGATAGCTCTGCGAAAGCGTGTAGCCGTATTTGTTCAGTTCCTTTTCCAGCGGAAGCAGGTTCGGCAGTTCAAACAGCCAGTGACCTGTTTTGTCAGCAGACCACTCACGCAGAAAATCGTGCAGACGTTCATCTGCGGTGATCACTGCGTTTGCGCCAATAGTAGCCATGTGGAAGAAATACGGCTCCTGCTGATACATCCTGCGCCCATCGTGGAGGACGGGCGCAGTGATCATGTTTTCGTTTTTGTCAAAGTCCTCGGGGGAGCAGTTAAGCTCCGTCGAGAGCAGCATTTTTAGTTGTTCGTAATAAGTCATAGTTTAAGGATCTGTTCGGATAATTCGCCTGTGAAGAATCTGATATTTCCGTTTATTGCAACAAGGCGGGCGGATGCCGCAAGATCAAGCGGATCGCCGTTAAACAGTGAAAAATCAGCCTGCTTGCCAACCTCTATACTGCCCAGTTTGTCGGAAAGTCCCAGTATCTCGGCAGGGTATATCGTGATACCCTTCAGCGCTTCCTCCCTTGACAGACCGCCCTTTACCGCAAGAGCGGCAGTGAGGGGAAGATACTGTATTGGAGTTTCGGGATGATCGGTGCAGATAGCGCACTTTATGCCCTCTGCAGCCAGTGCGGCAGGAGTTGCTATGCCGTGGTTGCGAAGCTCGGGCTTGCCACGGTCGCCGAAAAGCGGACCAACCACAACCTTAGGGGAGTCCTCAGAAAGCTCATCCGCTATAACTGCGCCATCGGTGCAGTGGATAAGCACATAGTCAAGATCGAACTCCTTTGATAATCTGATGGCAGTGAAGATATCATCTGCACGGTGACAGTGGAAGTGCGCCTGCAGCTTATTTTCCTTGGCGAAGAGGGGCAGCAGAGCCTCACACTTTATATCAAGATCAGGCTCGGAGACCTCGTCGTCAGTGCCTTTTAAACGCTCGTATTCCCGCTTGTCCGCAAGATAGCGCTTTGCCTTCATCAGCTGCTCACGGATTATTGCGGCGGTAGCCATACGGGTCACAGGTGTTTCGTTGCGGTCGTTATAGGTATTCTTCGGGTTTTCTCCCAGTGCAAATTTTATTGCCGCAGGGGACTTTACTATCAGCTTGTCCACACGCTTGCTGCCGCTCGTACTCATAACAACAAAGCTGCCGCCGATGGGGTTCGCAGAGCCAACACCTGTGCAGACAGTGGTAACTCCTGCCCACAGCGCATCCTTGAAGCAGTCGTCCATGGCATTTATGCTGTCGATAGCACGCAGATGTGGGGTAGAGGGGTCTGTGTCCTCGTTGCCGTCCTCGCCCTCAAAGGTGAGTCCGTCATCCCACATACCGATGTGGCAGTGAGCGTCAATAAAGCCGGGGTACATAGTCAGCCCCTTGCCGTCTATCACCTCGTCGATAGTGTATACATAATCCGCCATATCGCCTATCTCGGTGAATACGCCGTTGTCAAAGCGGACATAGCCGTTTTCGTAGTCCTTATCGGACATGGTTTTTATCTTTACGTTTGTGATTACCATTTGATGTTCCTTTATATCGTTCCGTGTTCTTCAAAATACTTTGCCAGCTTGATTATCTCGGTGCAGATGATTATATCTCTTGCGTTGCCGTTCACCATGCACATGCTGTTGCGTTTGTATATCTCAGAGCGCTTGTTGTACAGCTCCTCCAGCTGCTCTTTTGTGTTGTTTACCACAAGAGGACGGTTCTTGTCGTTCTTTATCCTCATATAGCAGTTCTGGAATGAGGTGTTGATGTAAACGGAAAGTCCGCTTTTGCGTGCAAATTCCGCTGTGCTGTCGTTGATGAGCGCGCCGCCGCCTGTTGCTACGATGTAGCCGTCGGAAAGCTCGCGGATGTATTTTGCTTCCAGTTCACGGAAGTGTGGTTCGCCGTACTGTGCGAAGATGTCGGGGATGGACATACCCTCGCGCTCGACTATCACCGCGTCAAGGTCCACAAGAGTTCTTCCTGTCATCCGTGCCAGCATTCGTCCTATGTGGGATTTGCCGCAGCCCATGAAGCCGCAGAGGTAGATGGAATTCATACCAGCGCCTCCATATCGGAAATGAGCTTGTCTATATCAGCCTTATTGTAGGATGCGCCGTCCCATATCTCGTGTGCCGCAACCGCCTGAAGCACCAGCATCGCCATGCCTGTCATAGCCTTTGCACCTTTTTCGCGGGCGGTCTTTGCAAGCAGAGTTTCCTTGGGATTGTATATTGCATCGAACACGAATTTCACATGATCAAGTATCTCAGGTGTACAGGGCATCCTGTCGGACTTGGGATACATACCAACGGGGCAGGCGTTCACAAGCAGATCTATCTCAGGGATATCGCCGCCGAAATCATCTGCACACAGAGCGCCGTTGTTTATGAACACTATACGTACATCCGCATCGGGCTTCTTTGCCTTTATCTCAGATACCGCCTGCTGTGCAAGTGCCTCATCGGATCTCAGTGCTGCGATGGTGAGCTTGCCTCCGCTGAGAGCTGTTTCTATAGCCATCATTCTGCCTACGCCGCCGCAGCCGATGAGCAGAACATTGGAACAGAAAGATGCTCCAAGCATATCGATGGATTTTGTAAAGCCCATAACATCTGTGTTGTAGCCCACTTTTTCGGAGCCGTTCGCAACGCAGTTTACAGAGCGGTAGCGTTCTGCGCCCTCAGAAAGCTTATCGCAGTAGCCTATAATTTCCACCTTATGGGGTATAGTAATATTGAAGCCGTCCAGCGAACGCAGGAACTCATGCTTGTCCGTAAGCTCCTCGGGAGCTATATCATAGAGCTGATAATCAACGGTCTCGCCGCTCAGCTCAAAAAGTCTTGTGTGTATCTGAGGGGACAGTGAATGTCCCAGAGGATGTCCTATTAAACCGAATTTCCGCATTGCTTATCCTTTCAGTGCTTCAAGAGCCTTTTCAAGAGTCTCGTTATTTTCAATATTTACAGCGTTTGCTCCCTTGAAAGTCTTCTTTACAAGACCTGTCAGAACCTTGTTGGGACCGAGCTCAACGTACGCTTCGATTCCTGCTTCGTTCATTGCGTTCATCTCGTCCACGAACTTAACGGGCGAGCAGATGTGCGCCGCAAGATAGGAGGGCATATCGGAGAAGTCATCCAGCTTTCTGCCGTAGAGGTTAGCATAAAAATCGCACTGGGGAGCCTTGAAATCAAAGCCTGCAACTGCTGCCTTGAATTCCTCGGCAGCGCCTGCCATCAGCTTTGTATGGAAAGCAGCAGAAACAGCAAGCTTCACGCAGCGCGCTTTCATAGCGGAGAGCTTTTCGATAGCCTCGTCGATAGCTGCGGACTCGCCTGCGATAACGGTCTGCTCGGGGCTGTTGTAGTTTGCGGGAGCTGCAAAGCCGTTTACTTCTGAGAGCACCTTTTCGATGGTCTCGTTATCGGAGCGCAGGATAGCTGCCATCGCGCCGCCTGTTGCCTCAGCTGCCTTTGCCATAGCCTCGCTTCTGAGCTTGATGGCCTTGTAGGAATCCTCAAGGGAAAGCATTCCCGAAGCGTACATTGCGGCATACTCGCCGAGGGAGTGACCTGCAACGGCACAGTTTTCGATGCCGTTCTCACGGGCTGCGGTCAGTGCAATAAGAGAAGCAGTGAATATAGCAGGCTGGGAGAGTCTTGTCTGAGCAAGCTCCTCAGGGGTAGCCTCATTGATCTTCTTCATCAGGTCAAAGCCCATGATGTCGCTTCCGCATTCAAGTATCTGCTTTGTGGCGGAATACTTTTCGACAAGCTCAGCGCCCATGCCGGGGTACTGACTGCCCTGTCCTGAGAATAAAAATACTGTTTTCATGTTGTTTATACCTCCAAAAATGAATAATTTACAATAAAATAGTGTATATTTGCCCTTGAAAATCGACTTTTTTAGAGATTTGTGGAAAAAATCCTTTTAAATCTGTTGACAAAAAGATGAATATAGGGTAAAATATAAATGTATGTTTGCATGAAATCATGTGTAACTGTATTTTCACGACACATATCATTATACATTATCTCGCAAATAAAATCAAGGAGTATTTTTGATGAACGGAATAGAGATCATCGGAACAGGCAGCTATGTTCCCGAATTTATTGCGGACAATAACAAGTTCGCGGATTTTCTGGATACCTCGGATGAGTGGATAACTCCCCGTACAGGCATCAAGGAACGCCATATCATGACGGATAAGCCTAATCACTTCATGGCTACGGAAGCGGCAAAGAAAGCTCTTGAAAACGCAAAGGTGGATGCAAAGGATATCGATCTTATCCTCGTTTCCTGCTGCACGCCCGATTTCTTCTATCCGTCCATGTCCTGTCTGGTGCAGATAGGAATAGGTGCGGATAATGCGGCTTGTCTTGATGTGAACAGCGCGTGCACAGGCTTTATTTCGGCTATGGATGTGGCA
>JAFTVU010000057.1 GCA_017465665.1 Oscillospiraceae bacterium
CGCTAAAACCCAGCCTCAGCTTGGCAGGACCGCATACCGCGGCTAAAACCCGGCCTCAGCTTGGCAAGCAACACACTGGCCGCTAAAACCCAGCTTCAGCTTGGCTAAGCAACACGGCAACTGTAAGTACTAAAGTGCAGCAGCATTTCTGCTGCTGCACGTTGCTGGTTAGCGCATTACACGAGTAGCGATCAAATGAAGAAGCGCGTCGCTGATCTCTGTCGCGTATTCAGAGTCGAGATAGTACGAACAGCCGTCGGTCAGATCGTACGCTTCGTAAGAGTCGATGTCGCCAGCGTCTGCTCGACGAGACAGCTCAACATAGTCGAAGTCTGCAACGAAGATCATGTCGCCGGGTAACACAAAGATGTACTTCTTTGTGTCATCAGTATGCAGCAGTTCAGTAATCTGCATACCGTCTTCAAACTTGTGCGTCCACTTCTTGATTTCTTTCATTGTTATCTACTCACTTTCATTTAGTCTGAGTCATCTCTGACTCTATAGATATTATAGCGCGAAATCTTGCAGTTGTAAATATGATTTGAAAAAATATTTTCCAGCTGCGCAGCACTCCCGTCAGCCTCAGCTTGGCAAGCAATATACCGGCCGCTAAAACCCAGCTTCAGCTTGACTGTGCTCTAACTACACTACAAACGTAGAAAAATGCGGCGACTTAGCGCCGCCGCAGTTTTTCAATTATGCATTATGGTTAAAGCTGCCGTCGGCGTTATGCGCGCCGTTGGCTTCATTATCGTGCCAAAGGTCGTTAATGACTTCGTAGCCGGATTCCAGCTGAGCGTCTGTAAGACCGGCAACAGCGAATATATGATTATTGCGAACGTCATGCGTATATAAGTCGAGACGCATATCGTTGCCATGCTTTCTTGCACGACGGCCGTAGTCGTCGTACGTCAGCTCATTGAGCAGGTCGATAAGCGTAGGCAGCGGGATAAACTCAACTGCATCTTGCCACAGGTCGCGGTTTTCGTACCGATCTGCAGTCTGCGCAAGCGCTTCCAATGCGTCAAAGACGTCAGTACGCTCGTCGTTCGGACATTCGGCAGATGCTGCATAGCAGCGCAATGCTTTACGGATAATTTCGATTTTCATAGCTGTAACCAACTTTCGTTTATATTTGACGCTTTACTTAACGTCTATAAATATTATAACGCAAAGTCTTGCAGTTGTACATATGATATGCAAAAATATTTTCCGGCTGCACGTGCAGCCGCGGCCCAGCCTCAGCCGAACTGTGCAGGATGATCTACTAGTTCGCGGACAGCCGCAGTCGGGCAACGCCGGATCCGGCGGCTAAAACCCAGCCCTGGCTTGACAAGCAACGTACTGGCCGCTAAAACCCAGCCACAGCCTGGCAGTACTGAGGCCGCGCCATAAGTGCAGAAAAATGCGGCGGTTCATCGCCGCTGCACTCTCTCAATTATAGACAATTATCAACAAAGTCTTTCAGCATATCAAGTATACCGTTGTACACCGTAGCCTCATTGTGGATAGTCACTGCCTTGCCACCAAACATAATCGTCCAGTCCAGATCGTAGAACTCATCCCAGTCATTCTCACTGCCCTCAGCCTCCGGCATAGCATTGTCCACGTGGTCTCTGAAAGATTTAATCTGCTGGCAGTAGAGCTCACACTGTATTGTACGCTGCAGATCATCGACATCTTTAACAGATAAGCAGTGGCAATCGTCCTTGATCTCGTTGATCAGCTTCAGCATGTTAGTCAGTTGCTTTTCAGTCATAGTAGTTGTACCTCGCTTTCAGTAGTAGGCTATCATCTAACCTCTACAAATAGTATACCACACTTCCATGCAGTTGTAAATATGATATGAAAATAAATATGTCGGCTACACATGCAGTGTCAGCTCAGCCTCAGCCGGGCTGCGTGAGGTGACCTACTAGTCCGCGGACGTCTGCGGCGCAAGCAAGCCGTGCGGC
>JAFTVU010000058.1 GCA_017465665.1 Oscillospiraceae bacterium
CTATTCAAATTAATAGTATCCTGTAGTCTTCTACGCATACCGGCATCCAAATTAGCCACCATATTAGGAGACATCATCGGAGAATCAATAGGCATTTCAACTTCCGCCTCTTGTCCGGGAGTATCTCCTTGCAGTTTATAACGAAGCACTCCTCCCGACTCCTCAGGATCTTTTTTATTCCAGTACTTCCATAGACCTAAGCCGCCTAAACCTAAACCACCTACGCCGAGAGCGGTTAGCAACTTACGTTTTTTCTCGTTCGTCTCTATGCCTGCGAGAGCGGCTTTTGCCTCAGCAGCCTGAGCATCAGTAAATTTACCTACTGTATCCTTTGCAAGAGCCGTTAAGGCTATATCCTTTACAGGAGCTGCTGCTGTAGCCGTTATCCAGCTGCCTATACCTTCCTTGCCCAAAGCTCCAGCCCCACCAAAGATCATGTTAGAAAGTATGCGCACAAGGCGCATTTTATTATCCTGATTGGCGTAATCTTCTCCGTGCAAAGCTGCCTGCACACCCTCCATCATACCGGCAGTAACTGTACCTCCTGCGGCCGCACGAACCAGTTTGTTCGCCGCTAGTGACTTCAACATATTACCAATCGGCAGTCTTGCTTTCTTCTCCATAAAATCCCTGTTCATCCCGAAAGCAATAGTATCAGGCAATAAGGCTACGGTCAAGATTTATACATAATGTAATCCCTCTCGATTTCTTCTGAGTCTATCATTAAAGCGTAACCATGAATATTATATTCATCATATGAACTGCCTCTTGCAGGCAATACGTTATCCAGACACAATCTCAATCCGGGATGCTGTTTGCCCAGCAGCTCATTAACGGCTTCTATAGCGCTCTGCACGCAGTCATCCATGTTCAGATAAGAGTTTGTTCCCCATCTGCCGACGAACACAGCATTAGGGTACAGGTCGCGTAAGCTATTTATCAGATAAAAAGACGTCAGAAGATGAATGTCGTGCTTGTCCGGCAATATCCATCCAGGCATAAAATCATCAGAACACCAGTCGCCGTGAAAAGGAGGAACAGATTCGGGATACTCGTACAGATATGGTACGCGTCTTAAGGTGCCTACTTTATGAGACGAATCATAGCGACAACAATTTGTACGTCGTGTCCACGCATCTTCGCTCAAATTACTGTTTAGTACATGCGTATAGTCCAGAGGCTCCCACTGCACTTTAGTATGCAAATATACGTACTTCGGCTGCTTTATATGCTCACCGCTCAGATCCAACCATTCCTCTGACAGATAACCTGTACAGATAACAGGCTCATCTTTAAAATCATTTAGTTCTACTGCCTGTCCCTTAACAAGCTCGATGTTGGGATGAGACAGTATGTTGATGAACATTCTTGTATAGCCGAGCTTGGGACGCATAACATACTTATCCGTAAAAAATTTCACAGAGTAATCGTCTCTGCTTTGTACTCGGTTTAAGATATGCGGAGGTATTTCTTCTAGCGGCCTGTCCCACTGCTTCCTGCTATACTCCCTATACGCGAAATGTTGTATCGGATCTTCTGTTAACGTAATACCATTCTTGCGCATGTAGGACGCTATCTGCGCCTTACCTGTCAGATTAACAGGCATGGTAATAACGCCGGCCTCCGTTTTATTATGTACTATATGGTACTGCGTATCCCAGTCAGCCAGCCGGCACATCAAATCATATACACGCTCATCATTCGTGTGGAAGATATGCGGGCCGTGTAAAGGTACACGTACAGAGTTCTCTCCACTACCGAACGCAACTTTACCGTCAACTTCACTACAAGCAATATCAGCGCACAAACCGCCTGCATAACGCAGGCGCTCATGCACAGTAACTGTAAATCCAGCGTTAGCCAGTAGATAAGCCGCTACAGTCCCGGTCAGCCCTGCACCGACAACATGTACATGCTTCTGCTTCTTTGCGCGAAC
>JAFTVU010000059.1 GCA_017465665.1 Oscillospiraceae bacterium
AGTAGCATTTTCAAGCCCCATATGGGTATACACATCCAGCGTAGTCCTCTTGCCAAATAGTAACACACTTTCGTATGATTGATAAATAACGTAAATACGATTAAAACAGGCTTCTCTTTTCCTTGAGTGGTTCATATAGCATATAAGAGTAGATGTAGATCTCACGGGGCTGTCCTTCCACATAGGCATCAAGGGTGATATACTCGATGAGCTCCAGGCACATTTCACGGGTAAGCTCCTGCACATCGGTGTATTTTCTCAGACGCTCCATGAACATAACCACATCTTCCTCGTCCTGCCTGATCGTGGAGAACTTTTCTTCGAGGTCAGCAACTTCTGCGGACAGCTCTTTCTGTTCTGCCTCATATTTTGCTATCAGTTTCATCGCTACGTCCTCTGACACCTTTCCGAGGACTTTGTCCTCATAGATGTTCTGGATCAGCGTGTCAAGCTCCTGCAAGCGAAATTTGCCCTCTGTGAGCTTCTTGGTATCAACGGAATACTGCTCCTCGTGGTGTTTCGCTTTGCGAGCGAGGAATTCCGCTTTTGCCTTTTCCTCGTCCTCTACAACGAGCTGAGCGAGACTGCGAATATCTTTAAGCACGATAGCATCCATATCCTGCATTTTGATGTAATGGCTGGGACAGTATCGCTTTCCGAATTTCATGTAAGAGGTGCAGTTGTAATTGTGGCGAAGATACTTTCTCGGCTTTTTCTTGCTGCCGTTCGTGGTGTTGTTCCACGCAAGGCGGACTTTGTTTCCGCAGTCCTGACAGTAGATCAAACCGCTTAGATTTGCAACATATCCGCTGCTGTTACGCTTGCCCTGCGATACCGACTGCTCCATCTCACGCACCTTGTCCCAAAGCTCCTGAGAAACAATAGCTTCGTGCGTATTCTTCACAACGATCATATCTTCCTCGTCATTTTTGATGACCTTATGATTCTTATAGCTGACCGTTCTTGTGCGTAGCTGAACAAGATGTCCGAGGTAGGTGTAATTGTGGAGTATCTGCCTTACCGTTTCGGGACTCCACATATGTCTTGTTCTGCGAGGATTAGGCTTGCCGAGCTTTGCGTAGTAGTAATCCGAGGGAATCGGCACACCGTCCTCATTTAGCTTATCAGCAATATGGTGCGGACTGATGCCGCTTGCCCGCATTTCAAAGATGTTGCGGACGATAGGTGCGGCATCGGGATCGATCACAGGCAGATGATTCGGATCATCGCCTTTCGTGTAACCGAACGGAGCGCAGGTCGTGCGGTACTTGCCTGCCTTTGCGTTTGCTTCGATGACCGCCTTGATCTTCTTACTCGTAGAAGCGGCGTGCCACTCATTAAATAAGTTGACGATCGGCATCATGTCAAGTGCGGAGGTATCCTTGTTTGCGGTATCCACATTATCATTCAGTGCGATGAAGCGGATATTATAACTCGGAAAAATGTAGTCCACATATCTGCCGACCTCGATATAGTTTCTTCCGAAACGGCTGAGGTCTTTGCAGATGATAAGATTGATCTTTCCCGACTGCGCATCAGACAGCAATCTCTGCACCGCAGGTCTGTCGAAATCTGTACCGCTCCAAACGTCATCGACGTAGGTATCGACGAGATTCCAACCTTGCTCCTTGACATACTTGGTGAGGATAAGTTTCTGATTTTCTATTGACAGGGATTCGCCGGATCTCATATCCTCCTGCGAGAGGCGAACATAGATCCCTGCATTGTAAATGGTCTGCTTTGCCATTATTACTCCTTTCAAATCAAAGCAGTACCATACCGACATCTTCAGTATAGCGCAAAATGTCGGTATAGTCAATGCTTTGCCGACAAAATTACGCCAGTGTTTCTTTTAAGGCTCTTTCAAAGGCGAGCCTGCCGATCACTTCGTCGATATTTTTCTCTCCGACGAAGCGGCTGTGAACGATGTACTTCTTCCCGTCGATCTCATATTCCGAGATACGCTCAGGGAAGTCCTTGTACTTCTCGTTCAGTTCAAACATCTTTCCTGCCTTTTCTCTTTCTACGGCAGTATCATTTTTATTCATAGCGAATTTTACTCCTTTAGCTTCTCTATCTCTATGCTTTAGAGTCGAGGGCTTCGCTTTCTATCTCTCACCCTCATAATAGCCGTAAGGTCGGCTCAGTATTTTGAGCCGACTGAGTATTTTACGGCTACACTTTTTGTTACCGGATAGTTTTAATCCTCATAGGGATTCGCTTTGTCCGTAAAGATCATTTGCTGTCCGAAGTCAGCGACGAAATCAGCATTATCGCTTTTCTCATTCTCAGCGTTTCCGCCTCCGACCAGTTTCAGCAGCTCGTCATCGGACAGACCGCTGGCTCTCAGTTTCTCCAGAAGCTGATGCTCCGAGGTAATGATCTCATCAAGCTCACGAG
>JAFTVU010000060.1 GCA_017465665.1 Oscillospiraceae bacterium
CAGATATTTTTATAGCTATCGGCGGCGACGGCACTATTTTAAGATGTGCAAAGCTTCTTATGGGAACTGATACAAAGCTTCTCGGCATAAATTCGGGAACGCTCGGCTTTATGGCAGGTCTTGAAGCTGACCAGCTTGACGCTCTGAAAAAGCTTAAAACAGGCGACTACCGTATATCGCGGCGTATGACTGTTGATGTTGTAATTCATGGCGCAGATGGGGATACTGTTTATACCGCCCTTAACGAGGTATCAGCAAGATCAGCAAGCTTCAGAATATGTGACTTTGACGTAGCAGCTGACGGTTATCTCATAGGAAAATATCGTGCTGATGGTATTCTTTTCAGCACACCATCAGGTTCAACTGCTTACGCTCTTTCAGCCGGAGGTCCTGTTATTGAGCCGGATCTGGAATGTATCGAGATGAATCTGATTTGTCCTCATTCTCTTTTTGCAAGGGCAACACTTTTTTCGGCGGATAGAAAGCTTTGTCTTACAGACAGGACATCCGGGGAAAATTCACTCGTCCTGAGTGCAGACGGCGAGCTTGTACACAAAATGGCGGAAAATGAAACGGTAGAGATTATGCGCGGCAGACATACGATCAGCTTTGTGGAAATAATCGACAATGCCTTTCACGATTCGCTGTGCCGCAAAATGTGCAAGCCTATAAAGTGAGGTAGATATGAAAAACAATCGCCGTGATATTATTCTTGAAATAATTAACGATATTCCTGTATCAACGCAGGAGCAGCTTATCGGGCTGCTTGCTGAGAGGGGGATAGCTGTTACTCAGGCAACGCTGTCAAGAGATATACAGCAGCTTTCTCTTGTAAAGCTCCGTGATGACAACGGGGTATACAGGTACACACTCTCTCCGGCGGCAGCTGTGGAAAAGGGAATATTTTCTGAGGCTGTAGTTGATGTGGATTATGCGCTTAATACTATAGTCCTGAAATGTCGTGCGGGAATGGCGCAGGGAACCTGTGCTGCCATCGACTCTGTAAGACACGAGGGCGTAGTCGGCACAATTGCAGGAGATGATACAATATTTATCCTTGTCCGCAGCGAGGCAGATGCGAAAAAGCTGGCAAAGAAATTCAGAAACGATATACTCATTTAGAAAGCAGGTCAACGGTCAATGTTAAAGGAGCTTTATATTAAAAACCTTGCGGTAATACGTGAAACAGTTATACCGCTTGAGAAAGGGCTTAATATCTTCACAGGAGAAACGGGTGCAGGTAAATCCATACTCATCAACGGAATAAATGCTGTTCTGGGACAGCGCTGCAGTAAGGATATCGTCCGTACAGGCTGTGACAAGGCTGTTATAACAGCTCTTTTTACGGAGCTTTCTCCTGATATATGCAGAAAGCTTGACGAGCTTGGCATTGACTGTGATAACAATGAAATAACTGTTACCCGTGAGATAAATGCGGACGGCGGCAGCATTGCACGTATAAACGGCAGAACTGCACCTGCGGCAATGCTGAAAGAAATCGGCAGTATGATGATAAATATTCACGGTCAGCACGATAATCAGATACTTCTTGACAGTCAGCGACATATGGAGATACTGGACGATTTCGGCGGAGATAACAGTCTGCTGGAAGAATATCGTGTGACCTTCCGTGAGCTTCAGCATACGGCAAGGCGGCTTGGGGAGCTTAAAAAGCAGGAGCAGTCACGTATTGAGCGTATGCGCTATCTCAGTCAGGTAGTCAAGGATATAGGTGCGCTGGAGCTGAAAGCAGGAGAGGACGATGAGCTTGAAAAGGAGCTTGCCGCTTCAGAAAATGCACAGCGCATAATATCAGCTATAGGTTCTGCTGTACACGCTATAAACGGCGATGAGGGGGCTAATGACATCATTGCGGCAGCAGAGAGTGAAATATCAGCCCTTACTGATGAGTCGGCGGAGATATCGGCTATATATGGCAGGCTTTCTGCTGTGGAAATTGAACTTTCCGATATTGCCTCTGAGCTTGAAAAAATTGCTGACAAGGCAGAGCTTGACGGGCGGCGTGTGGAGTTTATCCGTCAGCGGTTGAGCGATATAAACAAGGTCAGCAAGAAATATCTTGCCGACAGTACAGAGCTTGTGAAGATGTATGATTCTGCCTGTGACGAGCTTACAAGGCTTGAGGGCAGCGACAGCGAAATAAAGCTTCTTGCGGCAAAGCGTGAGGAGCTGCTCCACAAAGTCACGGAGCAGGCAAAGGCACTTTACGATTATCGTGAAGAAACGGCAAAGCGCTTTGTAGAACGGGTTACTGAGGAGCTTGAATTTCTTAATATGGCAGGAGTTATTCTTGCTGTACGCCACGAAAAGGGCAAGCTTACAGTCAGCGGAATGGATACGGTGGAGTTTCTCATATCCGCAAACAGAGGCGAGGAGCCGAAGCCTATTGCAAAGATTGCATCAGGCGGCGAATTATCCCGTGTTATGCTTGCG
>JAFTVU010000061.1 GCA_017465665.1 Oscillospiraceae bacterium
TACTGCTCTGTTTGTTTCATTAGCCACCGTTTAGACAATAACCATTAGTGTTTTTGAATACTTCTATATGGTCATCACCCTAAACTCCGCTGTTTCTACTTTTTGAAATACACATCCGCCAGCACCACTGCTGCCGAAATGTCAGTATCCTTTTCATGCCAGTCAACGATGAACCTGACCTTTGCCATCTGCGGTGAATACCCCTTTGCCAAGAGCTCAGCGACATCAGTTCTGGCATTTTTTGAGAGCGACGCAAGCTTCGTCAGCTTGCCCTCATACATCGTCCACAATGCGTTATTGGAGAGCGTTATCTTATCTACACTCTACAGCGAGAAAACCACAGGCTTCTTGCCCTTGAAATCTCCTAGCACCATGTCACGATGACCTATCTGTAACACTATTTCCCCAGGTTCGGGATAGGTCGTATTGTCGGAGGAATGCTCCATGCCCTCTATATCTATGCCGTCAAAAATGCCGTTGTTGCAGTGGATGTACAGAGCCTTTTTTGCTCTCGTCATTCCCACATACAGCACTCTTTTTCTTTCATCGGTCGAGCTGTCTGCACCGCTCAGCAGCATATACACATTGTCGAACTCCCTGCCCTTTGCCTTGTGTATTGTGGACACGGTGACAACGCCCACATCATCGCTGTAAAAATCCTCGTATTTCGATTCATAAACAAAGCTCTCAAAATCGCTGCGGTAGATGGAGTTTCCGCAGGTCGCCTCAAATGCGGATATCATATTCATCACATTTTCAAGGCACTCGCTGCGGTCAAAATATGCCTTTGTCTGCTCTTTTGCCCTCTCCCATTGTTCTTTGGGAATGGTTGGAGTATCATTGTCCACACTTATCATCTTGACAAAGTATTTCACTTCCGCCAGCGTATTCAGCTTGAAATCTTTCAGGCTCTGAATGAGCTTTGCACGTATTCCACGCTTTATGAGCAGTCCCATAACCCGCAGGGCTTCATCATTGGTAGAGGTCAGCACCGCCGCAGTTCCGCTGTTCCATGTTCTCTGAACACAGTCAACGACGGGAATTTCAAGGTTTCTTCCCGTATGACGAGTGAGCTGAACTATGCCCTCTTCCTCGCTTACGGCACGGATAGGCTCTGATTTCAGGCGTACCGAGATATGCCCAACAAACGCATTTGCAAGCTCCACTATCCTGCGGCTGCTGCGGTAGTTATCCGTCATGCTGTACTGCTTTGCGCCGTACTCTGTGATAAGCGAAGCAAGGTGCTTTGAATCCGAGCCTCTGAACTGATAGATGTTCTGATCGTCATCTCCGACAGCAATAACACGCATATCTTCGTTTCGCTCCATAAGTGCCTTTACAAGAGCGAACTCATTTTTATCCATATCCTGAGCCTCGTCAATAACAACGACAGTCTTGGTTATCTGTCCCTGTTCGACCTCGCCGCTGATTATCCTCGCAGTAGCCTCCTCAACCACCTTATCGGAATTTTCAAGGCTGCCTATCTTTCCGAGAAGATCGAAGCAATAGGAGTGGAACGTCTTTATCTCCACATAGCGAGCCGCACCCTTTAACAGCTCCTGTAATCTTACTCTGAACTCGGTCGCCGCCGCACGGGAGAACGTCACCATCAAAAGCTGCTCGTGCTTTGTATCCTCCATCTGATAGAGGGAAGCAAGCTTTCTCACAAGCACCATCGTCTTGCCGCTGCCCGGGCCTGCGGTGACAACGATGTATTTTGATTCGTTATCGTCGATTATCTCACGCTGTTTGTCGGAAAGTCCGTCAAATATCATCTTATGCCTTGCAGGAGTGATGTTGCGCTCAATCTGCGCTCCACGCTCGCCCTTAAAATACTGCGCAATGAACTTCTTATAGTCCATGCCGAAATAATCACTCACGAACTGCATGGCTGCGTCATAATCACGCACCATCATATTTGCATATTCGCCTACGATATGTATCTGCTGTATCTTCTGCTTGTAGTATTCATCAAGCTGTCGGTAGTCCTCCACCTTGTAACGGATATTGTTGTTAAGCTCCAGACGGGTTATCTCCATGCCGTTATACAGCACAAGAAAGCCGCCCTCAATATTGATAGCGCCTATCTTCGAGAGATACAGCAGAGCCTCTTTCACCTCGTCCATTGTGATCTCTGCGCTCATGACAAGCCTGAGGTTATCATTGCAATATTCAAGCAGTTTCAGTGCAGAGAACTCCACCATAACCTCATCTTTCTCCGATGAGGTCTGTTCCTTGGCGGACTGATACAGATATTCCAGTACCTTTTCACAGATAGCATGGCGCTTTTCCGCCTTTGCTTTAAGCTCGGAAATGGTATAGCACGGGCATATAGGAGTATCCTTTTCAGTGGAATCGTGGTGCTTTTCGATGTAGTTTTTGATAGTCCAGAAATACAGCAAGGTCTTGATAGCCTTTACGGAAGTTCCAGCTATACCGTTTATTTCTGCGTCCTCGTTCAGCTCTTTAAGGCTGTAACTGTGCCCCTCCTCCGAGATATCGGACAGCAGAAAGCTCTCGAGCTTTGCATATCTGCTCAGCACTCGAGCCGACTTATTCTGTGTATCTCCTTTACGGATATATGCGGTCATATCCTCCGCATTAGCAAGAAGTCCCTCCTGCCGCATAACGTCAACGCAATAAATGACCTCGTCCATAGGAATACCCAATGTATCCGAAATATAATCAATTCGGCTGTCTGCGTCAGCGTTTCCTGCCTCTGCGATGCTGCGTGCGGATATCATGGATTTGATTATCCTTGAAGCGGACATTTTCTGATTATCATCAAGCCTGTGGGACTTATTTATTATCTCGTTAGCCTCGATAACGGACTTTACATTGATACTGGACGCAAACACCCTCGGCATATTCTTTCCACGCTTTACATAACCTGCGGTCTCCAGAGCGTTCACTGCGTTGCGTACACGGGTCTCGATATCGTCCTGAGAATCATTCCAGCCAGCATCACGGGCAAGCTCCAGTGCTGAACGAGTGAACTTCGGACGGAATCGGGAGTTATCCTTTATCGCTTTCCATATCTGATTTATCTCCTTGATAGACAGCTTACTTTGGTTCAGCATCATGAAATGTCCGTCAAGATCATCGTCCTTGTATAGTACATAGCATTCTGCATCTATGTTTTCATCTCTGCCTGCTCTGCCAGCCTCCTGAACATAGTCCTCAAGCGAAGCTGAGATATCGAAATGCACGACCAGCTTTACATCAGATTTATCAACGCCCATGCCAAAAGCCGAGGTAGCTACGATTATCTTCACCTCGTCACGCATGAACTTTTCCTGGTTCTCTATCTTCTGACTGCTCTCCATCTTGCCGTTGTAAGGTAGTGCGGAAAAACCGTCGTCAGAAAGTTTTTTCGCAAGCTCATAGGTTCTTTTTACCTTAGAAACATACACGATAGTCGGGCAGTTTTTCTGCTCGATAAGGTTACGCAGAGCGAGGTATTTCTCCTCGTCGTTATCCTTGTAAATGACCTCATAACGCAGGTTATGACGAGCCGCTCCCGTTGCGTAAACATCGAGAGTAAGCCCTAATTTTCTCTGGAAATAGTCACGGATATCCGAAATTACTTTCTGCTTTGCAGTAGCGGTAAAACAGGATACGGGAATGGTGTAATTCAGGTTTTTCTTTTCCTGAAGCTCTCTGATAAAATCGCCTATGTAGAGGTAATCCACACGGAAATCCTGTCCCCATGCAGAGAAACAGTGAGCCTCATCTATAACAAAGCGTGAGATATGCCGTCCCAGAAGCAGCTTTTCGATGCTTTTTGAGCGCAGAGATTCGGGTGAGATATACAGCAGCGAAGCAAGTCCGCTCGATACATTCTCAAACGCCTGCGCACGCTCGATAGGATCTAACATTCCATTTATCGTCACTGCGTCGGCAATTCCCTTTTTGGCAAGGTTATCGACCTGATCTTTCATGAGTGATTGAAGCGGCGAGATAACCACAGTAAGACCTCTGCAAGCCTCCCCTGCCATAAGCGCAGGAAGCTGGAAAGTCACGGATTTTCCGCCGCCCGTAGGGAACACAGCAATGAGAGATTTGTTCTCCACAGCCGCAGTCGCCGCCTTTTCCTGCAGCGGCTCTCCGTCATAGCTTCGAAAATTATCATAGCCGAAATAAGACTTCAGCTGCGCTCTTAAATTCAATGCGAAATTGCAGTAATCGCACTTTCCGCAGGGATTGCTGCGAAGCTGACGCATGACCTGCTCCACCGCTGGGAAATTCCGATGCACCCACTGCGGTATTATCGACTGGCGGTCGCCCGTGTTAATGAGTGCAAGGCAGTATGCAAGCTCAACAGGACGGTTTGATACAAGCAAAGAAAGCTCTGCATTTTCGCAGAGCCCGCGGGGGATGTTCCCCTTTCCCGTAAAATGTTTTCTGATCAGTTTTTCTGCGTTGTAACCACCGTTCATGCCTATGAACTTGAAGAAGCCCGAATACTCATACTTATCCGATAAAAGGGCGCAGAATATCCTCCGCATAGCCTTAGGCAGTCTGCGGAAAGCGTCTACCTCGTCATAAAACAGCTCCATAGCCTTGATAGAGTCGTTGAGCGGATTGTTGAGCTCCTCCGTCTGGAGTTTATCGTCTTTCAGCAGCTTGTGATAAGGTCTGTTCGGAAACAGCAGTGGCGAAAGATACAATGTGTCGATGGGAGTGTACGAGCCTGTGAGGAGGCTGCCGACATACTTCAGATCAAAGCCGATGATATTGTGGCCACAGACATACTCAGCCCCCGAAACAAAGCGAGAGAACTCCGCCTGTGAAGCGCTGTGAAAGCTCGACTTATCGGGCCTCACTGCACCGAGGTCGCAGATATCCTGCGTTGTAACGCTTATCTCACTGTCGACAAATACGATTTCAGGCACTTTTCTCCCACCTTTGACATTTGTTATAGTGATATTATACTACATAATCAGATATATTTCAAGGTTTTGGTAATGAGATAAGCTATATTATGTAAAAAAAGTGCGATACTGTGTAGCGCCCTGATTATTAACCGCGTTTGTAATTTCTATTCTTTCATAAATGCTAATGAACTGATGACATATCTTAAACCAAGGAAAGGGTAAACGTTATCCTTCATCCACAGGAAAACAAATAGGACAAAACAGCAATCCAGGAAATACTCAACGAGTTCTGCGTACACATTGTTGAAAAAGAACCTGCAAAACACAATCTTACCTATGAAGAAAAAGCCTGCATTATTGAAAAGCTGTGCGAGCAAATTGCAGACTGCCGATACAGGCAGGGATCTATCTTCCCTGCCCGTTTGTTTTTAATAATCACGGCTTGTCCAGCTCATCGAAAGCTGCTTCCATAGCTGCTTCAGGTGTGGAATAGCTCCCCTTGCCGAATACCTTATCTATCGAATATCTCCAACATTTACGTTTATCGTCATGATACAGCACCACAAGTCTGCCGTTCACCTTGATGTAA
>JAFTVU010000062.1 GCA_017465665.1 Oscillospiraceae bacterium
AACAGCGCAAAGATGAATACCAGAGCATAATCCTCAAGACCGTTCAGCATATCTGTATTGAGGTCGGGATGTATCATCACACGCAGCAGCTTGGATATCTTCGAGAACATTTTAAGGTCGATGTATACGCCCTCGATCTCGCCGTCACAGATAGCGACCCACTCCGCACACTGCTTGCGTACATATTTGCCTATCTTTGGATTGTCGTCAGCGGCGGCATAAACGGCATACTTGTATGCACGGCTCTCTTTTATGTCCATACCGCTCACCTCACTTGTGTCAATCCTCCGTGTCGTACTTCTGCACCCTGTCGGGCGGCTTCATATAGCCCTTTGCTATTGCATAATCCTGCCAGCGGCTTGTAAGCTCTCTGACAGTCGATGTCCAGTAGAAATCATCGGGTTTTCCCATAACATCGCACACCATCGTATACAGCCGCACAAATGTACTTTTGCCGTCGTCCTGCGGCTTTTCTGAGGGTTTCGGCGGTACAATGTACGGGTCATCCTCGGGGAGTGCCATTATCATAGCCTCTCGGCAATGTGCCGCTATTGTTGCCGCTCCCACTGCCGACAGGATATCATCCAGCTTATTCCGTGGGATGTCCTTCTGCTCAATTCCTGCTGCGAAATACTCAAAAACATCTGCCTTTGTGATATCTGCCGCAAATATTCGCGTACTGTCCAGCCCCTTTTCCTCCAAAAGGAGGAGCGCCCTCATGTCATATCTCAGACTGAGCTGCGCTCCGCCGAATTTAAAGGAATGTCGGAGCGGTATAAGCTCCTTTATCATCAGCCTGTCTCCGTTCCTTCGTCGGTTGTTGTTTCACCGATAAAAAGCGGCTCCGTGAACCACTTCTCGATGAACTCTGCATCCGCTTCCACCTTAGGATCCACACCGATGATCTTGTGCATATCGTCGCCATTGTTGATGGTGGGCGAATATGTACCGCTCAGCGTTGTAGTGGCATAGTTGATGGATGTACCCTCACGCTGTCTGCTGTCCTCGCCCTGAGGTGTCAGTTTTGTACGAGGGAACTTGTACAGATTCAGAGTATGATCAGGGCGCTCAGTAGCGTATGCAACGCACACATAAGGCACTACATCTCCGCTGTTGGATGTGATAACGCCTGCGCTGTTCTTGGTGTTACCGTAAAGGAACTCCTCGTCGCCGTCTGCATAACCTCTGATGCCGATATCGATAGTGCCGCCGTCCTTTGCAGCGTAATCCTCTACCTTGATACCATCGCCGTACTGAGGAGCAGTCTGCATGGAAGGAGTATATCTTGCCGTCTGCATCTGATTCTCAAACTTGTGCGGCTCTGTCTCGTACTCGAGCGTATTCTCGGTATCTACGAGCTGCTTCCACATGGTCAGGCGCTTGATATTGATCGTAGAACGACCTTCTGCCTTGTTCATAGTTTATTTACCTCCTATCCTCGGAAATTGCGTTCTGCAACTTCCAGAAGTTTTTCGTTGAAGGCGTTTACCGCCTTGTCTTTTGCAAGGAAAAATCCTGCTCTTATGTGCGAAACATGAGCAGGAAAATCACCTTTTTTACGTCCGATTTTATCGGTTGGCTTTTTTCGTGTGCGTGACTTGCCCGGGCGCCCGAACTCGATCACCAGTAATTCAGGATATCTGCGCAGGGTCTCGGTATCATAGCCTATACGCAGCTTATACACCTTGCCCTTTGCACGTTCATCCTGTTTTATGGAGATAAGTCCGCTACCGATGTTGTTGTATCGGTGGCCTTCCTTGTCACGCTTGAAATGTACCTTTGCAAACAGCCGCTGCTGTTCCTTTCGGATAATGTCCGCCGATGCCATTGCAGCGCTCTCTGTAGCCTCGTTCACATTGTTCTTTGCGCGGTTAAGATCATCAATGAGCCTTGTTATCTCTGCCTCCATGCCTGAAAACTCAATAAACTCAGCCATATCAGCCTCCGTAATCCTGGTACCAGTGCTGCCCATAAGGATATGTGCTGTCATTGGTAACATCACCGCCGCCCGAATAGCTGAAGCCTGCCGCCTGCATTGCCGCTTTTACGAACTCATACAAGCCAAGATCCAGCGCAGGAGTAAAGATATTCAGCGTGATCATATAGGATTCATCATGCGCTGCGCCCTCTCCGTAATCGCCGCCCGAGCCTACAAGCTCATACGAGATGTATTTTTCAGGCGCGTTATCGCCGAAATCGGCGACAGCGTGATAAGTTGGCAGCATCTCTCCGATAGCCTTTTCTATCCTCTCAGCCACGTTCATATCCTCAGCCCCTTTCAAGCAGCAGCTTTATCTTCAGCGGATTATCCGT
>JAFTVU010000063.1 GCA_017465665.1 Oscillospiraceae bacterium
CTTACCAGTCTGTCAACATAATCAAGCAGCTGCAGCATTGCACTCTCTTCCATGGGACGTATCGTCTGGTTTAGTATGCTGAACGCTGCGTCACCATCGGACATAGGAACGATGAAATTCTCCTTTGCACGCTCCAGCACGCAGATTCCCTGCACAGGCACTCCGACATTTACGTTGAGATCGGATTTTCCGCTCCATGGAGTACCGTAGGCGATTACCTCTCCGCTTTCAAAAAAGCGCAGGGCAGGCTTGTCGTCGTTGAGTATATACGCACGCTCGCCGAAAGCTTTCAGCCAAATCGAGGTGTGCGTGGATTTTCCCGTACCGCTGGGAGCGGAGAACAGATACGCCCTGCCGTCCACCACCACCGCCGAGGAATGCAGCATAAAGCCGTCAAACTTCAGCAGCTCCTTGTAGAAAAACTCTGCCGTGAGCATATTCTCCGCGTCGTCTGCGGTTATATGAGCCTCTCTGCGGCAAAGCGACTTTATCTGCTCCTCAGGATACGGTATCACCATATCGGGAGCGCCGCCTGCATCATCACACAGGTATTTTTCCGAGCGCTGAAGCATGGTGCTGTGGCGGAGATCACACTGCACATTCAATCCGCAGATATTATAGTTACGATACATCATCACATATATTTCCTGTTCCGTAGGTATATTTCGTATCCATATACCTCCCAAAATATCACATCATCATTATACAGTATATCTTATATAAAGTCAATGGAAACGCCACTTCTGAAACAATTACAACTATACAAACAAAGGCGGCAGCCTTTAAAGCTGCCGCCTGTTATTATTTCAAGCTGTATATCAGTTGAAAAGATCTGTATAAGTGGTATCGTACTGACTGTCGCTGAGCGGAGTAGGATCAGATACTGTAGTGGTCACTGTGCCACTAACGGTAATGATATCCTCTGTTGCGAAAACAGAGATCTCGATCTCGGGTGCAAAATAAGCTTTTTTCATCGTCAATTACCTCCAATCTTAGTAAACGATCTTGATGTCTTCGATGGTAACTGTGATATTCTCGGGAATATCCTTGATGGTCAGGCCGAGGAATACATAGTCATCACCTGCGCTGAGAGAGCCGCCGTTTACATTGAGGGAGCTGTAGCACTTTGTGGACTCGTATGTAGCGGTCTTTGTGCCATTGGAAACTGTGAACACGATCTTTTTCGCGCCAACGAGATCCTTTGCGGAAACCTTTTTGATGAATCTCTGGCTGTAAACGCCGTCTTCAACAACGGTCTTCTGTGTTACGGTCTTGCCCTCGGGGATCGTTGTGTTTGCAGCGTCCTGATAACCTGCAGGGAGCATATCGATGTCGAATGTCTTGGTGATAGTCTCTGTAACATCACCTACAGTGAGAGTGATGGTTACTGTCTGAACGCCCTTTTCTGTTGTTGTGGGAGCCTTTGTCTCCTCGGACTTCACTGTAACAGTAACGTCCTCGTTAGCGATAGCCTTTGTAACAACATCCTTTGTGATGCCGTCTGCTGTTGCGATATCCTTGATAGCTGTCTCGGTAGCTGCTAC
>JAFTVU010000008.1 GCA_017465665.1 Oscillospiraceae bacterium
TCTATACATCATCTCTACCTGGTCTATCTGCTTGAGTATCTCTTTTGCATAGCTGATGAACTCCTCGCCTTCGGGAGTAAGCACCATTCCCTTTGAGGAGCGGTCAAATATCTTTATGCCGAGGTCACCCTCCAACTCCTTAATTGAGCGACTGAGATTAGGCTGGGCTATGATTAGATTCTGTGCCGCCTTATTGAGCGAACCTACTCTCGCTACCTCAACGGCATATTTTATGTGGAGCATATTCATATTAACAACCGCCTTTCAGATATCATACAGATATTGTAGCATATCAGGCAAGATTTATCAAGCCAGACACTTATAGATGTGCATATATTTGTGACAAAAACGAATAAAATACTCGCTGGAATTTAAGATCTATGTATTGCGTACATGCGAGAACACCATTTAGGTTATTGCGAAACTGTACGCGAATGCTGAGATATAAGGTATTCAAAAAAGATGTAGAAGTTACATTGCTTGAAGCCGTGAAAAGCGGCTCGGATAGATGTGTTATTGAAGTAAGTTGGTAAGCATATATCACACGTAACAAAAGTGCTAATAGCTTTTTAAAGATGGTTGTAATATTAATTGAAACAACACATCAAAAATCAGAGGTGCAATATGGGAATAGATGAATACGCTCTCAAGGATATGTTAAAGCCTATGTGCGTCAGTGAATATATCATAACAAAGAGCCTGTCTGAAGAACAGAAAAACAGCTACCGTATGGTGAGGATTTTGAAACCAGGATTAAGAAATCAATTTACAGCCGCAAACGTTCGATTGCGGCTGTAATTTCATGGTGCTTTAGTGTAAATAATCCCCCAGTTCTACTGGGGGATTAAAAAAGCTTTAGCAACAGCAAACAGAACCATGCAATACACAAAAACCGACTATGAAAAAGTGAAGTAAAGGTATCTGTAATAATTCAAGCATCATAGTGGTGAGCAATAATAACCCGTTCACGGATAGCGGGGCGTGAATGCTATGACTGGGTTAGATGTACCTTAGGGGTTAAGCCTGTAATAACCCCTTCAAGGAGTAGAGCAAACCACCGCATCAGTGGTGATTTTGATTAGGAAAAAACAGTTAATTATTCCTTTTCTTCCTATACTCCGATGGCGAAACACCGACGTGTTTATGAAACAGCCTGCTGAAATACAGAGGATTGTCGTAGCCGACATATTCAGCTATTTCAGAGATGTTATATTTAGTTCCTTCAAGTAAACTTTGAGCGTTCGCCATACGCAGAGAAAGGATATACTGCATAGGAGTGACCTTTAATATCTGCTTAAAGCAGCGTATGAACCAGCAGGTGCTCATATGACGAGATTCTGCATACTCATCTATGTTGATAGGCTTGTTGTAATTCTCGTTGAAATAATGTGTAGCTCTTTCGATCTCGTTCTGTATCTCGCTGCCTGACTTCTTTCCTTCTTTAAGATAGCGGTTTATCATAATGAAGATATGGCGGAGCATAAGCGACATAAGCTCTTCATAATTCGGGCGGCATAGCTGCAGCTCCTGTATCATTTGACGATACAACCACGCATAATCGGGAGAGGTTCCTGTGTAAAACACATTCTCTGAATGTGGCAGCTCATAATTATCAAGAATACCGTCCACCATTCTTCCAGTGAAATGCACCCAGTACACTTCAGTCTTGTCAGGAGCGTGATAGTAATAAAACTGTATTTCGCCCGGGCGAAATAATATCATATTTCCTTCTGTAATGACTGTTTCTTTGCCGTCAAGCCCGTCAAAGTAGAAATATCCCTTGCCTTTGGCGATATATAGGAGCTGGTAGTCCTTTCTGCCCTTCGGGCGTTCGGTGCTGACGACAGGTCTGCTGTGGACACGATAATATCCGCAGCTGGTAACGACCAACGATTTACTATGATCTACCATATCGGACAGCGAGTTATGTAAATATGCAACATTTGTAAACATAAAAAGATCTCCTCTCATCATAGTCTGATATGATTTTATCATATTTTTCAGAGTTTTTCAAGTGGATTGTATCATTTTGTGTATGTTTTATTTAATTGTGTTTATAGTTTATGATTGAAAACGGTGGTAGAATAAAGACAGAAGCAAAGGCGCCTTTAATTGAAAGCAGCGTTCTTCGGGTATGACGAAAATGCTGTTATCGGTACAAAACTCGAGACTTGTGCCGACCCCTTATAACAACGGTTTTTCAATTCAAAGGAGATGTTATTATGACTGACAGAAGGTATCTTAAATGGTACAATAAGATCGGATACGGCGCAGGAGATATCGCAGGAAATGTGATATATGCGTTCATATCCACATTCATTATGATCTATCTGACGGACACCGTAGGGCTTAACTCAGGCATCGTAGGTACGCTTATGATGATATCTAAGTTCTTCGACGGATTTACGGATGTGATCTTCGGTGCGCTGATAGACAAGACTAAAACAAAGATGGGCAAGGCAAGACCCTGGATGCTGTGGCCATACATAGGAAACGGCGTTATGCTGGTTGCACTGTTTGCTGTTCCTATGGAGTTTGGCGATGTAGCAAAATATGCATATTTCTTTATCTGCTATACACTGCTGCACGCTGTATTCTACACCGCAAACAATATCGCTTACTCCGCGCTTACCGCTCTTATCACCCGCAATGGCAACGAGAGAGTACAGATGGGCTCCATCCGCTTTATCTTCGCATTCAGCACAAGCCTCCTTATCCAGTGGGGTACTGTTAAGGCTGTTGAACTGTTCGGCGGCGGAGCAGAGGGCTGGAGAACAGTAGCTATCATCTATGCGATCATCGGTCTGGTTGTAAACACGATCTCCGTGTTTTCTGTAAAAGAGCTTCCTGAAAAGGAGCTTGAAAAGGAAAATCCCGCTGACGAAGAAGCTGCAAAGTTTTCCTCTGAAGCATTCCCTGATCTTGAGCTGGCAGACAAAGACAACCGCACAAAAGACGAAAGCAAGAAGTACACTCTCATCGACGCTGCAAAGCTGTTGCTGTCAAATAAATATTACGTGCTGATCTGCGGTGTGTACATTCTTACTCAGCTGTTTTCTGCAACACTCAGTATGGGTATCTTCTATATGACCTACATTCTCGGCGACGCAGATATGCTCGGTACATTCTCTTTCGCAATCAATGTCCCTATGATCTGCGGTCTGCTTATCACTCCTTTCCTTGTAAAGAAATGCAAGGGTATGTATAAGCTGAACCTCACAGGCTACTTGATCTCCACTATCGCAAGAGCGCTCGTAATGGTCGGCGGCTATATGCAGAATATTCCTATGATGCTGATCTTCACAGGTGTTGCGGCGATCGCAATGAGTCCTATGCAGGGCGACCTTAACGCACTTATCGCAGCTTGCTCCGATTACACCTACCGCACAACAGGCAAGCGTATCGATGGAACAATGTATTCCTGTTCATCGCTCGGCGTAAAGATCGGCGGCGGTATCGGAACAGCACTGACAGGCTGGCTGCTTGAAGCAGGCGGATATGTTGCGAATGCTCCCGTTCAGCCTGAATCCTGCATCAATATGCTGAACTTTATGTATCTGTGGCTGCCTATGCTGCTTAACCTTCTGATAACACTGCTGCTTTCAAGACTGAATGTCGAAAAGGCAAATGAGGACTGGGACAAGACACACGCTGTAACTACCGAGGAGGTATGATCTATGAATCCTACACTGAGCTGGCTTTCTGATCCTGAAATATTTGAAGTAAACCGTGAAAGAGCGCATTCCGATCACAGCTATAAGACGAAGGGCGGCGATCTTCGCCAGAGCCTCAACGGTATCTGGAAGTTCAATTACTGCGAGCATCCCGACGACAGACCTGCTGATTTCTACAAAGCAGATTACGATGTAACAGACTTTGATGAGATCAAAGTCCCCGGACACATTCAGTTACAGGGGTATGACAGACCGCAGTATGTAAACACACAGTATCCCTGGGAGGGACACGAAAAGCTCCTGCCTCCCCAGATACCGCAGAAGCGCAACCCTGTCGGAAGCTATGTGAGATTCTTTAATGTTGATGAGGCACTGCTTGGCAAGGAGACCTACATCAGCTTTCAGGGCGTGGAAACTGCGTTCTATGTGTGGCTCAACGGTGAGTTTGTAGGCTACTCCGAGGATAGCTTCACTCCCTCCGAGTTCAACATTACCCCTTATCTCAAGGAAAAGGGCAACAAGCTCGCAGTCGAGGTTTACCGTTACAGCACAGCAAGCTGGCTTGAGGATCAGGATTTCTGGAGATTTTCAGGTATCTTCCGTGATGTGTATCTGTACGCAGTACCTGAAATTCACGTACGTGATATGAAGATCATCGCTGATTATGATTACGAAAACGGCAACGGTATCATCACGACAGAGCTTGATATCACAGGCGGCAGTGATTATTCAGTTAATATTACCCTTACAGATAAAAAAGGCAGCAAGGTTTTCGAGAGCGATACAGCGGATGTTACGGCGTCTATCCCCGATATCCGGCCTTGGAGTGCTGAACAGCCAAACCTCTACACACTTACTGCTGAGATCGTTGCAGACGGCGAGATCATTGAAACAGCCGAAACAAAGGTAGGCTTCCGTACCTTTGAGATGAAGAACGGCATTATGTGCCTGAACGGAAAGCGCATCATTTTCAAGGGAATCAACCGCCACGAGTGGAATGCAAATGGCGGCAGAGTTGTGACAGAGGAGGATATGCTGTGGGATATCCGCTTTATGAAGCGTAATAATATAAACGCTGTCCGCACCTGCCACTATCCGAACAACTCTCTTTGGTACAGACTTTGCGACGAGTACGGTATCTACCTTATTGACGAAACGAACCTTGAATCACACGGCACTTGGCAGAAGATGGGTGCTTGTGAGCCGTCTATAAATATCCCTGCTTCTCTACCTGAGTGGAAAGAAGCCTGCCTCGACAGAGCAAGGTCGATGTACGAGCGTGACAAGAACCACGCAAGCGTGCTGATATGGAGCTGCGGAAACGAAAGCTACTGCGGCGATGATATCGCAGCAATGGCTGACTACTTCCACGAAGCAGACAGCACCAGACTTGTTCACTACGAGGGCGTAGTGTGGAACAGAAAATACGACCATATCACCGATATGGAAAGCAGAATGTACGCAAAGCCTGCCGAGGTTGAGGAATATCTCAGACAGAACACAGACAAGCCCTACATCAGCTGTGAATATATGCACGCAATGGGCAACTCCCTTGGCGGAATGAAGCTTTACACCGACCTTGAGGATAAGTACGAAGCATATCAGGGCGGATTTATCTGGGACTACATAGACCAGTCGCTTTACAAGGACGGCAAGCTTGTTTACGGCGGTGATTTTGACGACAGGGCAAGTGATTACGGCTTCTGCACAAATGGTATCGTCTACGCTGACCGCACATATTCTCCCAAGGTGAGTGAAGCAAAGCAGCTTTACTCCAACATCAGAATGAGCGTAGAAAACGGCGTGCTGACCGTAGAGAACAGAAATCTTTTCACTGATACAAGCGGATATATCTTCAAGGTCACACTTGAAAAAGAGGGCGACATTCTCGGCACAGAGGAGCACCGCCTGAACATCTCCGCAGGGGAAACAGGCAGCGTAAAGCTTGGTCTGGATATTCCCGAAAACGGCGGCGAATATGTTCTGACAGCCTCCGCAGTTCTTGCAGAGGACACGATCTGGGCAGAAAAGGGACACGAGATATCCTTTGCACAGGAGGTTATAAAAACTCCCGAGATCACAGCCCCGATGACTGCTCATAAGGCTGAGATAGTGTACGGCGATTTCTGTATCGGAGTAAACGGCGAGGGCTTCTCAATGCAGTTCGATAAGCGTGAGGGCGGCGTAAGCTCGCTGGTCTACAACGGAGTTGAGTACATCACAAGAGCACCCAAGGTAAGCTTTTTCAGAGCGCACACCGATAACGATACAGGCGCAGGCTACCCCTACGAGAATGCACAGTGGCAGATCGCAGGAAAATGTGCAAAGCTCCTTGGCTACGACACAAAGGAAAGCTCCGACTGCCTTGATGTAACATTCAGATTCCTTGCACCTACTGTTCCGTCCTTTGAATACAAGGTCACATACACAGCATATTTTGACGGCAGACTCGGTGTTAAGGCTGAATATCCAGGTGTAAAGGGACTTGCAGATATTCCTGTATTCGCAATAGACTTTAAGCTGAAGAAGCAGTACGATAAGTTCACATTCTACGGAATGGGTCCCGATGAGAACTACATCGACAGAGCGAACGGTGCAAGACTCGGCGTGTACACATCTACCGCACAGGATAACTTCACAAAGTATCTGAATCCGCAGGAGTGCGGCAACAGAACAGGCGTGAGATATGTTAATGTCTACGAAGAAAACGGTGCAGGTCTTTCCTTTACCAAAAACGAAAACCCCTTTGAGATGAGCGTTCTTCCCTACAACGCATACGAGCTTGATAACGCAATGCACCGTGAGGAATTACCCGAGCCGTCCTACACCTGGGTACGCATTGCGGCAAAGCAGATGGGTGTCGGCGGTGATGACAGCTGGGGCGCCCCCGTACATCAGGAATTTAAGATATCCGCTGAGGAAGCAATCACACTTGAATTCACAATAAACTCTCTTTGATCATGAAAGGAGCAAACGCTATGAACATTCAGGAATTATTAAACGCTATCGAAAACGATGAGTATCTCGATATATTTATGAATATCTACGGAAACAGCGCAGCTGAGCTTGATTATCAGAAGCAGCGTTATATCAAGGCAGTCGAGCAGTTCGCAGCTCTGTATCCCGAAAGAGAGGATGTCCGCATCTTCTCCGCACCCGGCAGAACAGAGATCGGCGGAAATCACACAGATCATCAGTGCGGCTGCGTCCTTGCTGCGGCTGTGAACCTTGATGTTATCGCAGTAGCTGCTTTCCATCAGGACGGCGTTATCCGTGTAAATTCCGAGGGCTACAAGCCTTTTGAGGTGTCGCTTAGCGATGTGTCTGCTGATGGCAAGAAAGGCACAGCGGCAATCGTAAGCGGTATTGCGGCAAAGTTTATGGATAATGGCGCAGAGATCGGCGGATTTGATCTGTACTGCACATCCGATGTGCTGTGCGGAAGCGGAATTTCTTCTTCTGCCGCATTTGAAACGCTTATAGGCACTATCATTGATACCTGCTATAACGACGGCAAGGCAGGTGCGGTTGAGATCGCAAAGATCGGACAGTATGCCGAGAATGTTTACTTCGGCAAGAACAGCGGTCTGATGGATCAGATGGTATCCTCTGTTGGCGGACTGGTGTTCATCGACTTCTATGATACCGAAAACCCCGATATCGACAGCTTCACCTTCGATTTTGAGAAATACGGCTATTGCCTGTGCATTACAGACACCAGAAGCAGCCACGCAGACCTCACAGAGGACTACGCCGCTATCCGCAGGGAGATGGAGAGCGTTGCGGTGCATTTCGGCAAGCCTTGCTTAAGACAGGTGAGCGAGGTGGCATTCTTCGACGCAGTTCCGAAGCTCCGTGAGACCTGCTCCGACAGAGCGATAATCCGTGCGGCACATTTCTTCGAGGAGAACAACCGTGCAAAGGATGAGGCGGATGCATTAAAGCACAACGATATCGAGCATTTCTTAAAGCTTGTAAGAAAGTCGGGACACTCCTCCGCTACATTGCTGCAGAATCAGTTCTCTTGCTCTGACGAAACAAAGCAGGCTATTCCGCTTGCGATTATGATGAGCAGAAAGTTCCTCTTTGACAAGGGTGCGGTGAGAGTTCACGGCGGCGGCTTTGCGGGAACTATTCAGGCATTCGTTCCTGTTGAGCTTGCAGATCGCTACATTGCCGAAATGAATATAGTATTCGGAGAGGACGCTTGCAGAAAGCTCAGGATACGTCCTGTCGGCGGCATTGAGATAACAAAGGAGAATTGATATGAGCATTCTTGTTTTAGGCGGTGCGGGCTATATCGGCTCGCACACCGCACTGGAGCTTGTAAAGGCAGGTAACGATGTCGTTATCGCTGACAGCCTTGTTACGGGATACAGAAGTGCCGTTCCCGAAAAGGCAAGATTTTATCAGGGAGACATCCGTGATCTCGATTTTCTCGACAAGCTCTTTCAGCAGGAGAAGATAGATGCTGTGATTCACTTTGCGGCGTACTCCCTTGTTGGTGAGAGCGTAACAGATCCGCTGAAATATTACGATAATAACCTTTACGGTACTAAGGTGCTGCTTGAGGCGATGGTGAAGAACAAGGTGGATAAGATAGTCTTTTCATCAACCGCCGCTACATACGGCGAGCCTGAAAACATTCCTATCTTCGAAAGCGACCGCACCTGCCCCACAAATCCCTACGGTGAAACAAAGCTTGCTATGGAGAAGATGTTCAAGTGGACAGCCGAGGCTCACGGTCTGCGTTATGTTTCGCTGCGCTACTTCAATGCCTGCGGTGCGGATGAAAGCGGTAATATCGGTGAAGCTCACAACCCCGAAAGTCACCTTATTCCGCTTATCCTGCAAGTCCCGAATGGCAAGCGTGAAACGATCTCCATTTATGGTACGGATTACGACACTCCCGACGGCACCTGTATCCGTGACTATATCCACGTTACAGACCTTGCACAGGCTCACATCCTTGCGGTGCAGTACCTTAACAATGGCGGCAAGAGCGATATCTTCAATCTCGGCAACGGTGTGGGTTATTCCGTCCGTGAGGTGATCGAGACTGCAAGAAAGGTCACAGGTCATCCTATCCCTGCGACCGAAACTCCGAGGAGAGCAGGCGACCCAGCAAGGCTTGTTGCGTCCAGTGAAAAGGCAAAGAAAATCCTCGGCTGGAAGCCTGTTCACGACAGCCTTGAGGAGATCATTGCAAGCGCGTGGAACTGGCACAAGAGCCATCCGAATGGATATAACGAAAAGTAAGAGGGGAAATCTATGATATACAGTGCAGTGCAAAGGCTCATTGACTATGCTTTGAAGAATGAGTTGATAACAAGCGACGATGTATATGTCGTCCGTAATCAGCTTATGGAGGCGTTGAAGCTTACTGACTGGGAGGAAACAGGCACGGAATACTGTGGAGAAACGATAGATGAGCTCCTTGCTCCGCTGATCGGATATGCCTGTGAAAACGGAATAATAAGCGACACAGCAAATTCCCGTGATCTGTTCGATACAAAGCTTATGGGTATTCTGACCCCGATGCCAAGAGAAGTAATCGCAGAATTCAACAATCGTTATGCAGAAGCTCCGAAAGCGGCAACCGACTGGTATTATGATTTCAGCAGGAAGCTGAACTATGTCCGTGCAGGTCGGATCGAAAAGGACTTGAAGTGGACCTATGACTGCGAGTATGGCAGGCTTGATATTACTATAAACTGCTCAAAGCCCGAAAAAGATCCTCGTGATATCGCTGCGGCAAAAACGCAGAAAGCGACTGCCTATCCCAGGTGCCAGCTTTGCCCCGAGAATGCAGGCTTCGCAGGACACGCAACGCATCCCGCAAGACAGAATCTTCGCCCTGTACCTATTACGGTAAACAGCGAAAGATGGCAGCTGCAATATTCGCCCTATGGTTACTACAACGAGCATTGCATCGTGTTCAATGAAAAGCATATCCCGATGAAAATCGACGATGTGGTGTTTGATAAGCTGTTTGATATCGTGGATTATCTGCCTCATTATTTTGTGGGCTCGAATGCAGACCTGCCGATAGTCGGCGGCTCGATTTTAAGTCACGAGCATTTTCAGGGCGGCAACTACGACTTTGCTATGGCAAAAGCTCCTGTTGAAATCGAGTTCAGGATTGAAAAATATCCTGCTGTGAAAGCGGGTATCGTAAAATGGCCGATGTCTGTTATCCGAGTTGCATCGGAGGACAGAAAGCAGTTGTCCAAATGCTGTGCCGATATACTGGCAAAGTGGCGAGGCTATACAGATGAAAGCGTGTTCATTTTTGCCGAAACCGACGGTGTACCACATAATACGATCACTCCGATTGCAAGGAAAAACGGTAATGTATACGAATGTGATCTTGTGCTGAGAAATAACATTACAACAGACGACCGACCTCTCGGAGTATTCCATCCGAATCCATCACTTCATCATATCAAGAAAGAGAATATAGGTCTGATCGAAGTTATGGGACTTGCGGTACTCCCTGCAAGGCTTGCAAAGGAAATAGATATGCTCGAAAAGGCAATGTTAAGCAGAGAGATACTGTGGTCTATTCCCGAGCTGTCGCAGCACAGTGTATGGGCAATAGATATCCTCTATAGATATCCCGACCTCAATAAAGATAATGTAAGGGCGATTCTGGAACAGGAGATAGGAAAGGTATTCCTTGAGGTACTGGAGGATGCAGGTGTGTTTAAGAGGAACAAAGAGGGAATGAATGCGTTTTTGAGGTTTGTTCATAGTGTGTAGGATAAAAGTGCAATATATAATGTCTATTTCTTTAATATAAGTATACAAAGGCGTTCACCCATAACGAATAACTGTTCTTTTGGTATATCAGGTGGGGAGCCATATAAAGAAACCGTCCACTGGACGGTTTTTTTATTGCAAACGCTCGGCTTGAAATTTTATGCAACTTTTTTGCCTGATCTATTGTTATATTTATAGTGGATACAAAAATATCAAAAATGCGTAATTTATTATTAAATATGTATTGAAAAACAGATATTATAGTGCTATAATAAACGATAGTTATGATAACAAATAAATCGTTCCGCTGGATGTTGTTCAACGGAGCAAAGGAGATAAAAATGAAGAAACTACGGGGAGCATTAAAAGCGTATCTTATTTTTGTGGCAGTGTGCATCGTGCTTGCTGCTGCGTTTCTGATATATGTTCACAGCGTTATAATGGAGTATGACCGCGCTCAGCCTGAGCGTGTTGTGCAGGAGTATATCGGACACCTTTCCGATATTGCAGAGAACGGTACGCTCAAGAGTGAGCTGCGTTTTGAGGAGCTTTGCGGCAGCCGCTATGAAAACAACGATGCTGCTCTTTATGCACAGGAGTATTCGGAAAAGGTACGCAGCGGTCTTACCTATGAGTATATAGCTTCAAAGAGCAGCGAGCTTTCCAAGACATATTCCATCCGTTCTCAGGATGAGCCTGTAGGTACGCTCACCATCAATGGCGAAAACAGCCGCACAAGCCTGTTCTTTTTCAGCATGGCGGATTGGAGCATTAAGGAATATGTGCCGATCATCGCGGATACTATCTATGATCTAAGGGTGTACAGACCTGCTGGTACTGATGTCTACATAAACGGCACGCAGCCGTCAGATGAAGATCTTGACAGCACATCTGAGATACCAGCATATAACGTGCTGGGATTACTGCATGAGCCCACTATCGAGTACCGTGATATGGATGGTGAAAGCCTTATGTACACGGTGCAGGATAACACTGTAAAGCCAATACTTTATGACACACGCATGAGCTTTCCTGAGGGTATTGCGGTTGAGGTTAACGGTGTTTCTGTAACAGGCACACCCACCGGTAACGGAGAGCTGGCTTATGATATCCGCAGCATGGAGGAGCCTGTTGTTTCCCTCTCCGATGCTATGGGTCTGAAATATAGCTATCTCGGTGAGTTCGAGGCGGATATCTACACCTATGCGGTCAGCGTTCCCGAGGAATATACCGTTACTATGAACGGACGAAATGCTGATGATATCTGTATCGTGCAGCATATCACCCATGATGACGCTGCCGTACTCCTTGAAAAGGCAGGAGTAAGCCTGCAGGCAACGAAGTCTTATACACTGCCCTTGCTGAGCGAGGTTATGACTGTCTGCGTGACAGATGCAGACGGTGTTCAGACCACTTATGAGATGACGGAGCATACACTTATCATCGATGCGGAAAAGGGAAGCGATGAGATCCCCGAGGATATCGCATCCCAGCTTGATGTGCTGGAGATCGCAAAGATGTGGAGCAAGTTCATGACGGATGACCTTGAGGGCGATTCTCATGGTCTTGAGGAGATGCGCCGGTATTTCATAAAGGATTCCGATTACTATCGTTATGCCGCAGAATGGGCGCTCGGTCCAGATATCAAATTCACCAGCCCACATACACTGGACAGCTTCACGAATGAGCGTGTTTCCAATTTCATTCAGTACAGCGATACCTGCTTCTCCTGCGAGGTGTACTTTGAAAAGAATATGTCGCTGATATTTGAGGACAGATTTGCGGGATTCCGTATTGATGTGTTCCATAGTAAGATGTATTTCCTGTATACCGATGACACGCCCGATAACGGCGAAGACGATCCGCACTGGGCTATCGCGGTAATGCATGATGTTATATGAGGAGGGCTGACATGAGCGAGAAAAAGTACAAAAAGAGCGGTGTGTCGCCCGTGCTGACTGCCATTGGCATGACGTTTGCTTATCTGCTTACATTTGTTGTTATACTGGTAATTACGCTGTTTCTGATGATGAAGATATTCTGTAACAGCTCCACTGCTTCAAGAAATACGTTCATCACAACTGTTCTTGAAACAGGTCAGATGAAATTCCTTGCATCCCTTTGCCTTTCCGATGAGGAGATAGCAGAGGTGGTAAGCTCAAACTCAATGAAGAGCTTCGAGGAAACGGATATAAATGAGGGCATGATAACTATTCCTCAGCTGCCTGAGGGAGAATCAGCAACAGACGCTCCTGTGGCATCGGATGAGATAGAGATAATCACTATTCCGGGTCTTACATACAAGGCTACCATGATGATAGTTCACGATCCGTCCCGCGTCAGCCTTTCCACCATCTACAAGGGTAACGATCAGTGGCCTGAGGAGGGTATCACCCTTGAGCAGATGGCCACCCGCGACGGAGCGATAGCTGCGATAAATGCAGGTCTGTACGACTCAACCAACAACACAGGCGGCAAGCCATACGGTGTTACCGTTTCACGTGGTGAGATACAGCGAAACCGCCCTACGGAGTTCCCCGGACTTGTTCTGGTGGGTCTGACGGAGAGCAACATCCTCCAGATAATCGACCTTGACGGCATGACTGCGGATTCCTGCGAGGCCATGATAAAAGAAAAGCAGATACGTGACGCAGTGTGCTTTCAGGAAGCTGCAAGTGTTGATAACAACCATTTCGTGCATCTGATACTGAATGGTGTAGAGCGTGAGATAACAGGCTCAGGCAGCGGTCTTAATCCGCGAACTGCGATAGGTCAGCGTGCAGACGGTGCGCTTCTGCTGCTGGTTACGGATGGTCGTGGCTCCAACGGTCACGCAGGCGCATCCGCAGCAGACCTTATTGAGATAATGTCGCGCTACGGTGCAGTGAACGCCGCAAACCTTGACGGTGGCAGCTCCACCTGTATGTACTATAACGGTGAGTATCTCCAGAACAGCGTAACATTCTATTACAGCCAGTCCTCCTGGAAGCTCCCGTTTGCTTTTGTTGTTGAATAAGGGGGAATTATTATGGTAACCGCAGTCAGAACAAAGGCTTCGGTAATACTTCCGTCATATAACCCGTCCGAGCGTCTTATAAGTACGGTAAAAGGGCTCATTGCACAGGGCTTTGATGATATCATCATAGTGGATGATGGCAGCCGTGAGGAGCGCCAGAAATACTTTGCCGAGGTGGAGCAGCTTCCCGAATGTACTGTGCTGCATCACGATATCAACCGTGGAAAGGGCAGGGCGCTCAAGACGGGCTTTACATACTTCCTCGAAAACCGCCCTGACAGCTGCGGTGCAGTGACTACAGACGACGATGGTCAGCATACGCCCGAGGATGTTATGGCGTGTACTGCATTGATGGAGCAGACAGGCGCCGCGGTGTTCGGTGCAAGGGATTTCTCGCTTCCCGATGTTCCGCCTAAGAGCCGTTTCGGCAACAGGATGACTTCGTTCGTGTTCAGAGCATTCTGCGGTATAAAGATAACAGATACCCAGACAGGGCTGAGAGCCTTTCCGAGGGAGCAGATGAAGCTTCTGCTGGAAACGGATGGTGAGCGTTTTGAGTATGAGACCAACGTGCTTCTTGAAATGCACCGCAGCGGTCTGAAATTCACAGAACACAGGATACAGACCGTCTACATAGATAATAACAACGAAACACATTTCCATCCTTTCAGGGACTCCGTAAAGATATACGCAGTGATATTCAAGTTCATGCTGTCATCAGGACTCAGCTCGCTGATAGATATCCTTGTGTTCACGCTTATCAATATGCTGATGCCTGAGAGCGTCAGCGGAGGTCTGCGTGTATTCGCGGCGACCTTTATTGCAAGAGTGGTATCCTCGCTGTTCAATTTCTTCACAAACCGTACAAGAGTATTCAGAAGCAGCGAGAATCTCGGCAGAACAATGCTGAGATATTACATCCTCTGTGCAGTGCAGACCCTGTGCTCCTACGGAATAGTGTTCCTGCTGTCCTCGCTGATAGCTGAGGAGCTGCGCCTGCTGCAATCGCTCATCAAGATCGTAGTGGATGTGGTGCTGTTCTTTATCAGCTTCCGTATCCAGCGTGACTGGGTATTCGGCAGCAACAAAAAATAAACGATAACGGAGATATCTTATGCTGGAATCTATACAGAGCTTTGAATTTGCGGTGCTGGATTTTATTCAGCAGAACATCCGCTGTGATTTTCTGGATGCGCTCATTCCTGCAGTGACGCACTACGGAATAGTATTATGGATAGCCATTGCTGCAATAGCTCTCTTCTTTAACAAAACACGAAAATGCGGAGCGTCTATGGGCGCGGGAATGATTATGGGGCTGCTTGTGGGAAATGTCATTCTGAAGAATATCGTTCAGCGCGACAGACCATGCTGGATAAATACATCAGTGGAGCTGCTCGTAGATCATCTGAGCGACTATTCTTTCCCCTCAGGACATACACTGGCTTCCTTTATCGCAGCGATAGTCATTTTCCGCCACAACAAGAAGCTGGGTATCCCTGCGCTCATTCTGGCGACATTCATTGCATTCACCAGACTATATCTGTACGTGCATTTCCCGACAGATATACTGGGCGCGATACTCCTTGCAGTGGCTGTAGCTATCCCTGTGGATATTTTAGTTACTAAGGTGTACGATAAGGTTGCACAGCTTATAAAAGAAAAGCGCACAACAGAATAATTCAAAGAGCCACTGAGATCATCAGTGGCTCTGATATTTTTGAGAAAGCTTAATCATTCCTTTTCTTTCTGTATTCGGATGGCGATACGCCGATGTGCTTACGGAAAAGCCTGCTGAAATATAGCGCATTGTCATACCCGACTGCCGCTGCTACCTCCGATATGTTGTAATCCGTTGTTTCAAGCAGGTTCTGGGCATTTGCCATTCGCAGCGACAGTATATATTGCATCGGTGTGACTTTTATCACCTGCCTGAAGCTGCGGATGAACCAGCAGGTGCTTATGTGGCGCGAGGTTGCGTATTCGTCTATGTTTATATCTTTATTGTAATTTTCGTTAAAATAGTGGGTGGCGCGTTCTATCTCGTTATGGATGCTGCTGCCTATCTTTTTATCCTCCGCGATGTGGCGGTTTATCATTATAAATATCTGACGCAGCAAGAGAGAAACAAGCTCCTCGTAATTCTGTCTGCATAGCTGCAGCTCCTGTATCATCTGCCGATACATCCACTGATAATCGGCGGATGTGCCTGTATAGAAGAGATTTGCTGTTTTCGGAAGCCGATAGTATTCAAGTATGGAATCAACATCGCTGCCTGTAAAGTGTACCCAGTAGACCTCTGTCTTTTCGGGAGCGTAATAGTAGTAGCGCTGTTCCTCGTCGGGACGGTACAGTATCATATTGCCCTCGTTCACAACGGTGTGTGCTCCGTTGAAGTAAAAATGCGCCTTGCCCGAAGCAATGTACAATAGCTGGTAGTCCTTTCTGCCCTGAGGGCGCTCAGTTGCCATTACAGGCAGGCTATGCATGCGGTAATATCCGCAGCTTGTGACTACGAGCGATCTGCTGTTATCCACTGTATCATCCAGTGAATTGTAAAGATAAGCAACATTTGTAAACATATAATGCCCCCTTTTATTATTTAATTATACAGTGTTTCGGAGTAAAATACAAGCCGCCGAGTACCATTTTGTGCATATTTTAATTCAAGGTGAATTTAAAACTTGTAATAAAAATTATTAAAACCGCTTGACAAATTATTAATTTTGTGGTACGATTGTTAACAGAGAAACCGAAAGGAGCTGATGATTTGGAAAAGAATATATACAGCCTGGTGCTGTCAGACAGCGTGGTGGAGGCCGTTGACGAGCTTGCCCGTGCCGCAGGGCTGAGCCGTTCAGCTATGATAAATCAGATACTTGCTGAGAGAGTTGCGTACACCACACCCGAAATGAGATTAAGACAGGTACTTTCTGCTGTGCAGCGCTCCATGAATGACGGATTTTTCTTTTTGGAGCAGCCCTCGGCGGCTACGTTATCCTGTCGCACCGCATTGAAATACCGCTACAAGCCGACAGTTCGATATTCCGTTGAGATATTCACCCGTGGCGGAGTAAAAGCAGGCGAGCTGAAAGTATCATTCCGCACGCAGAATGTTCAGCTCATCAACGATCTTACAGGATTTTTCCGCTGCTGGGCGGCGCTGGAGAACAAGTATATCAGCACGAAACTTTCGCAGGATATATTGTATACCATAGAAAACGGCAGATTTACACGCACGCTGAATATGCCGCGGGAGCAGCTTTCCGATGAGGCGCTGGGTCAGGCGGTGGCAGAGTATATGTCGATGTTCGATCTTGCGATGAAAGAGTATTTTGCTTGTCTGCCCGATATTTCAATGGCATGTGCCGCGGCAGAGAAGTGCTACACCGCTAATATAGTAAGGCAAAAGGTAATCATATAAGGAGGAATGTACTATGAATCCTAACAAGTTCACACAAAAATCACTGGAGGCTATCCGTTCCGCACAGGATATCTCCATAAGCTATCAGAACAACCGTGTGGAGCAGGAGCATCTGCTGTATGCGCTGCTTTCGCAGGAAAACGGTCTTGTGCCGCAGATACTCACCCGAATGAAGATAGACGCTTCCGCGGTAGAGCAGGCGGCACTGAAATTCGTTGAGGGGCTTCCCAGAGTTACAGGCAGCGGCCGTGAGGAGGGCAGGATACTGATATCGCCCGAGCTTGACAGAGCACTTTCAGAAGCGGAGTCACAGGCTGCCCGTATGAAAGACGAGTATGTTTCGGTGGAGCATCTGTTTATCGCCCTTGTGGATAAGGCGGATAGCGGTGCAAAGGGCATCTTCAAGAGCTTTGGTGTGGAAAAGGACAAGCTGCTGCAGGCGCTTTCTGAGATACGCGGCAGTGCGAGAGTGACATCACAGAATCCTGAGGAGACCTATGATGTGCTGAAGAAGTACGGTCAGGATCTTGTGGAGCTGGCACGTCAGAACAAGCTGGATCCCGTTATCGGCAGAGACGCAGAGATACGCAACGTCATCCGCATCCTCTCCCGTAAGACAAAGAACAATCCCTGCCTTATCGGTGAGCCGGGTGTAGGTAAGACTGCCATTGCCGAGGGACTTGCACTGCGTATCGTGCGTGGAGATGTGCCTGCAAATCTGCGCGACGTTAAGGTGTTCTCGCTGGATATGGGTGCTCTTATCGCAGGTGCAAAGTATCAAGGCGAGTTTGAGGAGCGCCTTAAGGCGGTGCTTCAGGAGGTCAAGAAGAGCGATGGCAGGATACTGCTGTTCATTGATGAGCTGCACCTTATAGTAGGCGCAGGTAAGAACGGCGGCGCTATGGACGCAGGAAATCTGCTGAAGCCCATGCTTGCAAGAGGCGAGCTTCACTGTATCGGTGCGACCACGCTTGACGAGTACTCAAAGTATATCGAAAAGGACCCTGCTCTTGAACGCCGTTTCCAGACAGTTCAGGTGGATGAGCCTACCGTTGAGGATACCATCTCCATCCTGCGTGGCTTAAAGGAACGCTACGAGGTGTTCCACGGTGTAAAGATACACGATAATGCGCTGATAGCTGCCGCAACTCTTTCCAACCGCTACATCACAGACCGATTCCTGCCCGATAAGGCGATAGATCTTGTGGATGAGGCGTGTGCAATGATACGCACAGAGATGGACAGTATGCCATCTGAGCTTGACGAGATACGCCGCAGCATAATGCAGCTTGAGATAGAGGAAGCGGCTCTTAAAAAGGAGACTGATGCGCTTTCTCTGCAGCACCTTGAGGATATCCGTAAGGAGCTGGCGGAGATGCGAGAGAAGTTCACTGAGATGGAGGCAAAGTGGCTCAACGAAAAGACCGCCATCAACAAGGTGCAGGAGCTGCGTAAGCAGATTGAAGTAACAAACGGCGAAATAGAAAAAGCAAAGCGCGAGTATGACCTCAACAGGGCGGCGGAGCTGCAGTACGGCAAGCTGCCGCAGCTTCAGGCTGAGCTTGTAAAGGAGGAGCAGCTTGCGGAGGAAGCAAAGGCAAGCTCTCTGCTGAGAGACGCAGTAACTGACGAGGAGATAGCAAGGATAGTCGGCAGATGGACGGGTATCCCTGTGGCAAAGCTGGTGGAGGGTGAGCGCGAGAAGATACTCATGCTTTCTGATACGCTGCATAAGCGTGTTATCGGACAGGATGAGGCGGTGGACCGAGTAACCGAGGCTATCATGCGTTCCCGTGCAGGCATCAACGATCCCAGAAAGCCGCTTGGTTCGTTCCTGTTCTTAGGTCCTACAGGCGTGGGTAAGACAGAGCTTGCAAAGGCTCTTGCAGAAGCGCTCTTTGATGATGAGCACAACATCGTCCGCCTTGATATGAGTGAATATATGGAGAAGCATAGCGTTTCCAGACTTGTCGGAGCGCCTCCCGGATACGTGGGCTACGAGGAGGGCGGTCAGCTTACCGAGGCTGTACGCAGAAAGCCGTATTCCGTAGTGCTTTTCGATGAGGTGGAAAAGGCGCATCCCGATGTGTTCAATGTGCTGCTTCAGGTACTGGACGACGGACACATCACCGATAGTCAGGGCAGGTTCGTGGATTTCAAGAACACCATCATTATCCTAACATCAAACCTCGGAAGCCAGTTTATTCTTGACGGAATAAATGAGCACGGTGAGATATCTGACGAGGCAAGAGAAGCAGCAGAGAGCATGCTGAAAGCCTCTTTCAGACCTGAATTTCTCAACAGATTGGATGAGATCATATTCTACAAGCCGCTCACAAAGGATGAGGTATTCGGCATAATCGAGCTGCAGACAGCATCTCTCAGAGATCGCCTGAAAGAAAAGCAGCTCAGCCTTGAGCTTACCGATGAGGCAAAGAGCTTCATAGTAGAGGCAAGCTATGATCCTGTTTACGGTGCGCGTCCGCTCAAGCGCTACATCCAGCGCAGTGTAGAAACGCTCATCGCAAGGGAGATACTTTCAGATAAGGTGAAGCAGGGCGATACGATAAAGATAGGAGTAACAGACGACAAACTGGCGGTAATATAAAAAATAAAGGGGCACCTTGCGGGTGTCCCTTTATGCGTTTCAGAATATCATCGGCTGTATCTGTCTTCCGTCCAGAGCCTCGGCTATCGTTTCGGGGAGCTTTGTAAAATCCGCCACCATCGAAAACGGCTTGGCTGAGGGGTCATCCTGACCAAGCGGTACAAAGTACAGATTGCGGTAATTTCGCAGCGCGCCGATGTTTTTTGATGCGCCTGAGAGTGCGTCATTAGTGGATACACCTATCACAACAGGCCGCTGATTGCGTAGGTGGCTCTTTACCGCAAGGCACACGGGCGTGTCGGTAATGCCCAGCGCCAGCTTAGCCAGTGTATTTCCCGTGCAGGGTGCGACTACCAGTACATCAAACATATGTTTCGGACCGATAGGCTCTGCTGCGGTGAGGTCAAGTATTATGTTCCCTGAAAGCTTCTTGAGGCGCTCTATATGCTGCTGTGCCGCTCCGAAACGGGTATCGGTCTGTGCTGCGTTGTAGGACATTATCGGGGTAACGGTGCAGCCCATATCCTTTAGCTGCTCAAGCTGAGTGAACACCTTTTCAAAGGTGCAGAACGAGCCGCATATCGCAGCCCCCACCCGAAGTCCCTGAAATCGTGTTACATCGGTCATATATCTCAGTCCGCGTCTGCGGACATCCTCCTTTCGTGCGGCTACACCTCTGCGAGGATTACCTGTGCAATGGCTTCGCCTGCTGTTTTCGGGGAGAGCTTTCCCGGCAGCCCTCCCGCCATTATGTGCTGTACGCCGTATTTATCCGCAAGTCTTCGCTCGGCCTCAGGAGTTCTGCTTGCAAGCTCCATGAACAGTGCGCCTGCTTTCATCCTGCGGAACTGCTCCTCGCCAAAAAGCGTTGCAGGCGCAGTGTTGATGAAGATATCCATGCCGCTGCAAAGTGCAGTTATTTCTGTGATGTCTGCAGCTTTAACATACTCCAGATGAGCACGCATACGCTGCTCGGGATTTCTGGCGCAGACAGTAACATCCGAACCGAACATCCTCAGAAGCCGCGCTGTAAGCATAGCTATCCTGCCGCCGCCAGATATCAGGATCCGTGCGCCTGTTAGCGAATATTCTGTGCTTTGTATCAGCAGGGAAATGGCGGCTTCGGCTGTAAGCGCGGCATTTTTCAGCGTGAGTGCCTCGTCTGCAAAGTAATTGCACAGCCGCAGACCGTTTTCGGTGCAGATTCGCTGAAGCTCGGGATGCGCCCCGCCTGAAAGTACAGTTGCACCCTCAGCGGCGTATTCAGCTATCAGTGTGAGCGGCAGCGGATGTTGGGAAAGCGGCGCATTTATCAGCCTGCCGTCAGTTGTTGCAGGCAGAGGAAGCACCACCGCACCGTATCGTCCTGCAGGTGCAGTAAACTCATCAGAAAGCCCCAGCGCGTGAACAGTGCGGCGCTGTGCGATAGACCGTGCCGCGTATATTATCCGCCTGTCACCACCGATAAAGAGAAACCTGTTATCCATATAGCACCTCCGTTTCCTGCTGACATATTGTATGCGGCAGCAGCTATGGTTGTGAGGAGAAAGTTTTTCTTTTCCTTACATTTCCTTTTCCTTTTTTTATCACAAAAGCGTCAAAAATGTGTGATAATTTGTTAAAGGCAATAAACGTTCAAGAGCAAAAAGGAGGTGAGATATGAAATTCCGACATGAATGTAAGCATGAGATATCCTATGCGGATATGCTTGCACTGCGTTCAAGGCTGAGCGCAGTAGCACAAAGGGACGCCCATGCAGAAAATGGCTGCTACCATATCCGCAGCCTGTATTTTGATAACCTTTATGACAAGGCTCTGAGAGAAAAGCTGGATGGTGTAAACTGCCGCGAAAAATTCCGTATACGGCTCTATAACGGAGATACATCGCTGATAAAGCTGGAGAAGAAATCAAAGATAAACGGTCTTTGCGGCAAGGAAAGTGCAACGCTCACCGCCGATGAGGCTCAGCGCATAGCAGACGGTAATACCGACTGGATGGCAGTTGACAGCCGACCGCTAGTGAACGAGCTGTATTGTCGTATAAAAAACCAAGGCTTGCGCCCACGCACAGTGGTGGATTATACGCGAGAGCCGTTCATCTTTCCGGCAGGCAATGTCCGTGTAACGCTTGATTATGATATACGCACAGGACTTTCCTGCACGGATCTCCTCAGCGAAAGATGCGTTACCGTTCCCACGGGGGATACTATCATCCTTGAAGTGAAATGGGATGAGTTCCTGCCGTCCGTCATAAGGGATATCATACAGCTTGGAACAACGAGAACAGCGGCTTTCTCAAAATATGCCGCATGCCGTATATACGGATAAATAATCATCAGGAGAAAAATATATGAATTTTCAGGACATATTCAAATCAAGCTTTCTGGATAATCTGAGCAGCTTCAGCATACTCGATACAGCTATTGCGCTGGCGCTTGCCTTTGCCATAGGATTATTCATCTTCCTCGTCTATAAAAAGACCTACAGTGGTGTGATGTATTCACCCTCATTCGGAGTATCTCTGGTTGCTATGACGCTCATCACAACTGTTGTCATTATGGCAGTGACAAGCAATGTGGTGCTTTCTCTCGGTATGGTGGGCGCGCTTTCCATCGTCCGTTTCCGCACTGCTATAAAAGAGCCTATGGATATCTGCTTCCTGTTCTGGGCTATCGGCGCAGGTATCGTTCTGGCAGCAGGACTTATTCCTCTTGCATTGTGCGGCAGTATAGTTATCGGAGCAGTAATAATGCTCCTTGCAAACAGAAAGACCCATCTTCATCCCTACATCGTTGTTATCCGCTGCGACGGTCATGACAGCGAGGTAAAGGCAAAGGCGCTGCTTGAAAAGAACGTACATAAGAGCATCGTAAAGAGCAAGACAGCACAGCAGGGCTTCGTGGAGCTGAATATGGAGATACGTCTGAAAGAGGATAATACCGATTTTATCAACGAGCTTTCCGCACTTGACGGAGTGCAGAGCGCCGTTCTCGTCAGCTATAACGGCGAGTACATGAGCTAAGGAGCTTTTATGTCAACACACAAGCATTTTGATAAGATAGTATGCGTTGTGGTGGTGCTTGCACTGGCGCTGATGGTGCTTTTTATGAACGGTGAGGCACTTGGCTTGCAGTCCGCAGAGCGTACTATGGGTTATGAAAACAGGCTGTTCGATTATACCAGAGTACACACTGTCGATATCGTTGCAGAGGGCTGGGAGGAGTTCCTGCAGACCTGTACGGACGAGGAATACATCACCTGTGCGGCGGTCATCGATGGTGAGGCTTACAGGAATATTGCAATCCGCGCAAAGGGAAATACCTCGCTTTCTTCGGTCAAAAACTACGGCAATGACCGTTACAGCTTCAAGCTGGAGTTCGATCACTATGACAGCGGCATCACATATCATGGCCTTGATAAGCTGTGCCTCAACAATCTCATTCAGGATAATACACTGATGAAAGATTTTCTCGTCTATCAGATGATGAGGGATATGGGCGTTCCTGCGCCACTGTGCAGCTTTGTTTATATCACTGTAAACGGAGAGGAGTGGGGGCTGTACCTTGCAGTGGAGGCTGTGGAGGAATCATTCCTGCAGCGCAATTACGGCAGTGATTACGGAGAACTGTACAAGCCCGACAGCATGAGCTTCGGCGGTGGCCGCGGCAATGGCAAGGACTTCGATATGGATGCGCTCACTGATGGCGAGAGCAGGTTTGACCCCTCACAGATGGGCGGTGATTTCGTTCCTCCGCATATGAACGGCGGGCAGCGCGGTGAGCATGATAGTCAGCAGGGAAATGTACCTGAAATGCCGCAGAATGACCGTGGTAACAGAGGGAACGGTGGCATGGGCAGTTCGGATGTAAAGCTGCAGTATACCGATGACGACCCTGCAAGCTACACAAATATATTCAGCAGCGCCAAAACGGATATCTCGGACGCGGATGAGCAGCGCCTGATAGACGCATTGAAGCGGCTTGGCGAGGGCGATACCTCAGCTGTGGATACGGAGGATGTCATCATGTATTTCGTGGTGCATAACTTCGTCTGCAACGGCGACAGCTATACGGGCAGCATGATACACAACTATTATCTTTACGAGGAGAACGGTGAGCTTTCAATGCTTCCGTGGGACTACAATCTGGCTTTCGGCGCATTTGACGGCGGCAGCAATGCCACATCGGCAGTGAATGCTTCTATAGATAACCCCGTTTTGGGAACGACAGGCGAGGGTGACCGCCCTATGATCGCGTGGATATTCTCGGATGTGAAGTACACCGAGCTTTATCATGAATACTTCACGCGGTTTATTGATGAGTGGTTCGGCGGAAAAGCTGAGCAGCTCATTACCGATACTGCGGAGCTTATCGCACCGTATGTAGAGCAAGACCCGACAAAGTTCTGCACCTACGAGGAATTTAATAAGGGCGTTGAAACGCTGAAAGAATTTGTACGCCTGCGTGCACAGAGCGTCAAGAGTCAGCTTGATGGTGCTGCAGAACTTATCGATGCCTCTCACATAAGCATTTCAGATATGGGAAGCATGGGCGATATGGGCAATGCAGGCGGCTTTGGCGGTGGTCATCGCCCCGATGCCGAAGCTCTTACCGATCCCGAAGCACAAATGGGAGCTGAGGACAGTACAGCAGCTTCAGGCGATGAAGAAGCAGCTCCCACAGCACCGCCTGATATGCCGCAGGGCGGAATGTCGCCGCCTGAAGTTTTTGCAGGCGGTACTCCTCCTGAGGGCATTCCGAAAGATATACAGCATTTTCCACAATACTAATGATGAAAGCACAGACTGTCAATATGATGGTTTGTGCTTTTTTGCTAAAAATGATTTGAAATGAAATGGTTTTCTTGACAAAACAACAAAATTATGGTATCATAAAATATAATTATAAGTATACCATTCAATTAAGGACGGTGACGTTATGATCGGCAATAAAAAAATAGTTGGCGTATGTCTGACAAAGATCCATGATGCAACCCGCTCGGATTATGTGAACAGGCTTCATCACCTTGCACAGAAAGCTGATATCAAGCTCATTTTCTTCAACAGCTTTGTTGATTTCTATAATAATGACGCCTTTGACGAGGGCGCTAGATCTGTCTACAGCCTTATCAACTATGAGCTGCTTGATGCACTGGTGGTAGTGTATGACAGCTTCTATAACAGAAATGTGGCAAGCGGTATCGTCAGAAATGCCCGTATGAATGATATTCCTGTTATTCTCGTCAACGGCGAGGAGGATGGCTGCTGGTCCATTCTGGCAGATTATGAAACGGCTTTCAAGAATGTCATGCGCCATGTTATTGCAGAGCATAATGTGACAGACACTGTTTTTATTGCGGGCAACCGCGATAATGATCCCGATTCTGTTATCCGTATAAGCTGCTATCGTGAGGTGCTGGAGGAGTCGGGTATTCCGTATGACGAGGAGCGCGTATTTTACGGAGGCTACTGGGATGATCCCGCACGTCTTATTGCGTATGATCTTGTAAGCAATGGCAAAAAGCCTCCTCAGGCTATATTCTGCGCAAATGACTATATGGCGCTGGCAGTCTGTAAGGAGCTTGCGCTGCATGGCTATTCCGTACCTGAGGATGTAATAGTAACAGGCTTTGACGGCGTTCCGGAGGCAGAGCATTTCGCCCCCACGCTGACTACCTGCTGCATGGATATGGAGGCTCTTGCGGAGCTTACCGTGCAAGCTGTTGCCGCTGCCTGCGGCGGAGAGCAGCCCTGTGGACTTCAGTACAGCTATGCTGCAAATATATCTGAATCCTGCGGCTGCCGTAAGTACACACAGGATGATTTCCGTGATATCGCGTCAGATCTTTTCCACACCATCCATGAGATGGAGGAGCACGAGGATTTCGAGTACAACTGGATAGACCGTATGCTGGAGATATCGGATATGAACGAGCTTTCCGCTACTCTTTCGGGCTGTATGCTGGAAAATTCCTATGTCTGCCTTAACAGCGATTTCGTTTCCTCGGCAATGGAGCTCAGCCGTGAAAAGGAGAATACGCAGCTGTTTTCCGATGAGATGATGCTGATATCTTCAGTCTATTCAGGCGTTGAGACTCGCAGAGAGGCTAAGATAGCAAGAACATCCATGGTGCCCGATCTGGAGGGCTGGCTGAAGGATGATTCGTCCTATATCCTGTCCTCGATCTATGTAGGCGGCAAGGTATGCGGCTACTATGCTGTAAGAACGAACAATATCCCATACTGCAAGCACAAGATAAAGCGAGTATTAAAGACTATAAACATCGCATTCAACGTTGCTATAAATCATTTCAGCCAGATGAAGCTGCGGCAGAGCATGGAAAGAGCGGCATTTACAAACGTTGTTACAGGTATGCCGAATCTCAAGGGTGCAGTAAAGTGGTTTGAGGAATTTACAGCTCAGCCTGAAAGCCATAGCAAGACTATTTCTGTTTCCGTATATGGTCTGCCTAAATATAATTATCTTCTGGAGAATTACGGTGTTGATATTGCAGAGGATGCAATGCGCTTCGTATCGGAAGCGCTGAAGCTTGCAAACCAGACAGACTGCTACATAGCGCAGTGTGCGGATGATGAGTTCGTTGTGGTGAATTATTATGAGGATCCAACCACTATCTCCGATGTTATCTACAAGGCAACAACTACATTCTTCGGTATAATCGAGGGCTATAATTCCACCAGCGGCAAGGAGTATTTCGTAGAAGTAAACTGCGGCTGTACGGTGGTAAACTCTGGCTGGGAGGGCTCGCTGGAGGGCTTCATCAAGTTTGCGAACAGTGAGATGTACATGAACCGCCTTAAGCAAGGCAGCGGCGAGGTGATAAAGGAAAATATCGCTTCCAAGGAGCATTATCAGCTGTTTGAGGTGTTGATAGCAAAGAATATGTTCAGCTATCATTTCCAGCCGATCGTAAGTGCAAAAACAGGTGAGATATACGCTTATGAAGCGCTCATGCGTACAGATCCGTCCATTGGCATGAATCCTCTTCAGGTGCTTTCTACCGCAAAGGAATATCATCGCTTGTACGATATTGAAAAGGCAACACTGTTCAACATAATGGCAAGATATGCAGAGGACAGGGATAGCTTCGGGGGACATATGGTATTCATCAACACCATACCCGGTCACTTCCTCAACGATGATGATATCAATGTTCTGACGGAGCGTTACGGCGAATATCTTGACAGCTTTGTATATGAGCTTACAGAGCAGGATACCGTATCTGATGACGAGCTGAACGCTATGAGAAGACTGGGCGGCAACAGCGGAGCTTCCCAGATCGCGATCGATGATTACGGCACAGGCCATTCAAATATCGTTAATCTCATGCGCTATGCGCCGCAGATAATCAAGATAGATCGTTTCCTTATCACCGATATCCACAAGGATCAGAACAAGCAGATGTTCGTACGCAGTACCATTGAGTTTGCCCGACTGAACGGCATTAAGGTGCTGGCGGAGGGAGTTGAGACCTCCAATGAACTTAGAATGGTGATAGATCTTGGTGTAGATCTCGTTCAGGGCTATTATACCGCTCGACCTGCACCGCAGCCAATTCCTGCTATTCCTGACGATATCCGCAAGGAGATCCAGGAGGCAAATCCTCTTTATTGATGAACTTTATTAATAATACAAAGACCTCCTGTGGCCCGTGAAGAGCTATAGGAGGTCTTGCTTTTATGTCATTATACGGTAAGTGTCCTTGTAGTGCTTGAATTTTTCGTAGTAATCTGTGCTGTCATTGCGTATGAAGCGCAGTCCCTCATGCAGGCTGATGTGGTTGTGGGTGGCTTCGATAACGCAGCCGGCGATATTGGAGCAGTGGTCTGAAACGCGCTCCAGATCATGCAGAAGATCAAACCATACAAAGCCTGCTTCGATGGAACATTTTCCGTTTTGCAGCCTTTTGATATGGTTGGTGCGAAGAGTTTCCTTGATCTCATCAATGACCTGCTCCAGCGGTTCAACACAAGCAGCTGAATCAAGATCGTTTTCTGTGAAAGCTTTCTGCGTAAGATCGAGTATTTCTGTAACGGCGGATATCATGATATCCAATTCGCACTTAGCATCATCCGAGAAGTGTATTCCTTTCAGCTTCAGCTCCTCGGCTGAATCGATAATATTCATGCTGTGGTCTGCAATACGCTCAAAATCACCAGCCATCTTGAACAGTTTGTTGGATTCCAGAGAATCACTGTCGCTCATCTGATGACCGCCAAGCTTAACCAGATATGTGCTTATTACATCTTCGTAATTATCAGTACGGTCTTCGATCTGCTTTATTTCAGCAACCTTATCCCCATCGTAACAATCAAGCACTTCAAGGCTCTGCTTTAATCCTGAAACTGCCATCATGCCCATTTTGTTTACGAGAACGCTGCAGCGCTCCAGTGCGACCGGGGGAGTTGCGAGAAGTCTTTCATCCAGCATTGCAGGTCTTTCTCTTGTATCAGAATCAGGGATGAGTGTTACCGCTATCTTTTCCAGCATACCTGACAGCGGCAGCAACAGTATCGTACATAAGATATTGAATGCGGAATGTGCGATCGCAATACCTACTAAAGATGCAGATTCATCCAGCAGTGCAGGGCTGAACAGCAGCTTGACTATACTGTATACACTCAGCCATACGATAGTGCCTATGATGTTGAAGGAGAGGTGCACCAGTGCGGCACGCTTGGCATTTTTATTAGCTCCTGTAGATGAGATTATAGCAGTGATACATGTACCGATATTCTGACCCATGATTATCGGGATAGCGGCACCATAGGATACGCAGCCTGTATCTGCCAGTGCCTGGAGTATGCCGACGGAAGCAGAGCTTGACTGTATGATAGCAGTGAGGATCGCACCTGCAAGCACGCCAAGAATGGGATTCTTGAATGCTATGAAGAGATTTGTGAATTCGGGAACATCCGCAAGACCTGCTACCGAAGCGGACATGGTATCCATGCCAAACATGAGTGTAGCAAAGCCGAGGAGTATCATACCCGTGTCGTTCTTTTTGCTGTTCTTGCAGAACATATAGAGTACGATTCCTATCAGAGCGAGTATAGGTGTGAATGAGGTGGGCTTCAGCATCTGAACGATAGGGTTATCACTGCTGATACCGCCAAGGCTGAGTATCCATGCAGTGACGGTAGTTCCTACGTTTGCGCCCATTATTACATTTATGGCTTGTTTAAGCGTCATAATGCCTGAGTTTACAAAGCCTACCACCATGACCGTAGTAGCCGAAGAGCTCTGGATGACTGATGTTACGCCAAGACCTGTCAAAAAGCCAGTGGCCTTGTTTCCTGTAAGCTTTTCCAGAACCGAGCGCAGCTTATCTCCTGCGCGTCTTTCAAGTGCTTGTCCCATGATGTTCATTCCGAACAGAAACAGGCAGAGACCTCCTATGAGGCGAAGTGCATCAAAAATCGTCATAAAAATTTCCTTTCTTTTGTTCTATTCACAGTATAACAGATATCGGTTAAAGATAGAGCAAAGAAAATTCATGAGATGTATAATGCTTGTATTCATTGAATGAAAAAACAGGCTGCTTATGGATAGCAGCCTGCATAAGTACCAAATAAAGACCAAAATGGTAAATAAGAAAAATAAAAAACTCCCAAACGGCTGTTTTAAGCCATTTGAGAGTAGTGTTGATGGTGACCCGTACGGGAATCGAAAATGCCTCCACGCATTTTGCACAATTTTGAAATATTCCAAAAATCGCATAACAAAGCCGTTTTACGGCAACTTAACAAAAACTGATTATTCCGCTTTTTAGCAAGTTTTTGCACCTTTAGCGGACAAATAGCGGACAACTTTTGATGTACTCCTGTATACGATAAGGACTGATTTTTCGGAATCAGTCCTTGTTATTTTATAGTAAATCAATCCTCGTTATTAGAATCGGTATTTACTAAAGCAAGTTCGGCTAACTCTTGTAACTTGTCCTTCAGAATTTTCTTATCAGGTAGGCATAACGTATAATCAGACACTAATGTTGGTGACATACTGCGACTTAAAGCGTATTCAACAACGGCGTCATCCTTGCTTGCGCAAAGTATAAGTCCCACGCTGGGATTTTCATTCGATTTCTTTACATCTCTATCTAATGCCTCAAGGTAGAAATTAATCTGTCCAATATGTTCAGGCTTGAATTTACCTATTTTAAGCTCGATAGCAACTAAACAAGATAAGGCACGATTATAAAACAGTAAATCTATAAAGAAATCCTGCCCTCCGACCTGCACCTTATATTCTTCGCTTACAAAAGTAAAGTCCTTGCCGAATTCAAGTATAAATTGCTTCAGATTTTGAATAATTGCTTTGCGAAAATTTCGTTCAGAAAATTGTTCGGGTAAATCAAGGAATTCAAGGACATAGGTATCAAGTATGCTGTTTCGAATATTCTGTGTTACTAATTCGGGCGGTTGCTTGCCTGATGAAAGCATATAACGCTCGTAATAAGCACTGTCAAGCTGTCGTTCCAACTCACGAGAAGAATACCGTTCTTTTACTGTTAAAGCGATATAGAAGTCTCGTTCCTCCTTGCTTTTGGCTTTCGACATAATCATAAGGTGATTTGTCCAGCTAATTTGTGTCAGCAGTGCTGACACAAATTCATCATCCTTATATAGTTCATAAAATTTCTTCATTCTGTAAAGGTTACGGCGGTTGAACCCTTTGATTGTGGGATTGTTTTGGGTAATATATTCTGCAACTTCGTCTATCACCTTATCGCCGAATGTGGATTTATCACATAAATCAGAAAGGTATTTAATCCAAGACCGAAATGTGCATTCATATACATATCGGTGGCCGCAGCATACCATTTTGAAATTGTTCTTGCGATAAGTCTTGCGGTGTTGCTTTTATCAATCTTAAATATCACATCAAGATTATTCAGCGTTTCAGCTACCTTGCGGTTGTTTGTATTCTTATCACATAGGTTAGCGTAGAGCTTGTCTGCAAGCTCCTGCAATCGTTCCAGACTTTGTGACGATACGCATACATCAATAGCGAAAATTCCGAGAGGTTGTTTCCGAAAAAATATATCTAAATCTTTTACGGACAGGTTAGGGTTATGGGTATCTTTCAATGCCTTCTTGATGTTCTTTGCCGAGCCTCCGATAAGTGTTTCGCAGTTATCTGAAAGCAGTAATACCAGCTCATAATCGTAATTTATATCAAATTTCTTCTCGCAATTCATAAAAGCACCTCGTTTTTTAAAAATCTTACAAGGATAATGTAAATTTCATATTATGGTAATTTATGTTTTATTTTGGTGTAGTTCGTTATTTTGTAGTGTGTGGTGTGCTTCTACCCCATACAAGGATAAAGTAATATAACGCTTAAATGCGTATTATAAAGCGATTTGTTAGTGTAGAATACAGTGTTTTTGCAAAACACTATCCTTGTATATCATAGCACAACCTATTGCCTTTGTCAATGCGGTGTGATAGAATTTAGTCAGCCGAAGATATTTCGGAAATAACCAACTTCAAGGAGGATAATTCTATGTCACACGAAAAAACACAGGAAATCTTACAGCAGATATCAGTTCTTCTGAACAGCTTGAACGAGAGCGAAACAGAACCGAAAGCAACAAAGCAGGGAAAAGTAGAAATGCTCACCGTTCGGGAGTGCAGCGAGGTCATCAAGGGATTTAATGAGTATACTGTTCGTCAGCTCATTGCACGAA
>JAFTVU010000064.1 GCA_017465665.1 Oscillospiraceae bacterium
TATTTTGGTTCATTTTGCAGGCGGCAAAACGGAATGCGGTGAAATTCCGCAGCAGTCCCCGCTGCCGTGAGGAAGCTGCGTTTCTGTCATAGACTAATGTCGGGTCACTGAGGGTCATCCAGTGGGAAGGCTGACAGAGCGCGTATGATTCCAAGCCGGAAGACCTGCCACTGCGTATGGGCTGAAAAATATTATTTGTCGGAGGAACAAAAATGAAAAAAACAAGAATCATCATGGCAGCCATGCTGTCAGCGACAGTGATGGGAGCTGCCGCAGTAAGCGCTTGCGCAGAGGACACCCCTGAGGGATATGTAACTTTCTACGCAGACAAGAACACCATTGGTCAGGGGCTGATAGTCGAGCCTGTGGAAGTGCCTTTCTATGAGGGCGACAGCGGTATCGATATCGTGCAGAGAGCAGCAGATGTGCTGGTGGCCGAGAGTGACTATGGTAACTACATCGAAGCTTTTGCGGATACCGATAACGGTGCTGAGCCGCCTGAAGCGGTTGCACAGGCGTGTCCCGAAATGTTCGGCAGGAATACAGAGGGCTATCTCTCGGCATACGATTATACTGCAGAATCGGGCTGGAACTGGTTCCTGAACGGCGAGAGTGCTCTCGTTGGAATCTCAGGTTATGAACCTGCAGACGGAGATGTGGTGGTGTTCCGTTTTACAGTATACGGTTATGGAAGTGATCTCGGTATAGATAACTCGTCGTGGGGCGGCGCGGCGGCTCTCGTGGAGCTGACCGATACCTCCGAGCTCGCAAGGCTTGCGGCGGCAAACAAGGAGTCTGCGGCATACGATGCAGCAATAGAGGTGCTGGGAACTTTCGGTGCTTCTCAGGCAGATATAGACGCAGCTGTTGAGGCTTTCGCAGAGAGCGATGCTGATACATCGGATAAGCAGTCCCCCGAAACAGGTGCAGAGAGCATTGCGGCTGTTATCGGCATTACAGCGATTGCAGGGGCTGTTTTAGCAGCGACTAAGAAAAGATGAGAGCATTTAAGTTGATTGCTGCGGTCTGCATGGCATTGCTTCTGGCGGTGCAGACCGCTTTTCCCGCGTATGCAGCGGGTTCGGATATTGAGTGGATGTTCGGCATTTTTTCTGAGGGAAAGACCGATCTGTATGATGGATTGGAATTTGGCGATAACGATTGGGCGGCGCTGTGCCGTATACGTCTTTATGGCGCAGAGGGCGCGGAGAGCTATCTCCGATCGGTAAAGAGCGAAGCGGAGCGGCTGATATCCTCTGATGGCTTTGTGAAGCCTACAGAGCTTCAACGTGCAGCTATAGTGCTTTCTGCGGCAGGCGAATGCAGCGAAGAGCTGATAAACGCGGCTGTCTGGAACAATGACAAGCTGGAGCGTCAGGGAATGAATGCGTATATCTGGGCGCTTATCGCAGCGAATTGTTATGGCGGTGAAGCTCCCGAAAACGCGCCCAATACTGCAGAAACGCTGACGGAATATCTGCTGTCAAGGCAGCTTGCGGACGGTGGATTTTCGCTGAAAGGCACAGCAGCGGATACGGATATCACTGCGGCTGTCATATATGCACTTGCACCGCTGAGTGAGAATGCGGAGATATCTGCGGCTCTTGACAGGGCGGAGCAATGCCTGCGCTCTGTTCAGCTAGAAAGCGGCGGATATACCAGCATGGGCATTGAAAACTGCGAGAGTGCGGCGCAGGCTGTTATTGCATTTGCGGCGCTCGGTTATGGTACAGAGGATGAACAGGTGGCAGCAGCGTTATCCGCAATGATGGAGTATCGCACAGACAGCGGATTTTCACATCTCATAGACGGAGATACAAACGGCACAGCTTCGGTGCAGGCTTTGCTTGCGCTTACGTCCGTGGAGCTGTTTTCCTGTGGTGAATATCTGTACAGCGCAGTGCAGACAGACGATAGCACAGAGCAGGAAACGGTGCATACAGCTACGCAGGAGCAGACAGTATATCCCGATACAACAGCAGATGCTGCTGATGATGATACTGCTATGAACGGCAAAACACTGAAGCTGATTATAGGCGGCTCTCTTATCACAGCGGGTGCTGTTACTGCTGCCGTACTGTTAATATGCAGAAAAAAGGCTCTGCTGATAATATCTGTGCTTTTATGCGCCGCAGGTATCATGGTAATGCTGTTGGATATCTCAACACCTGAGGAGTATTATTCTTCCGTGGCAGGCGGAGATATGTCGGTAACGGTATCTGTGGATTGTACTGCCGCTCTCCGATATGGTTTGGATGGATTGCCCGAAAGCGGTATGCTGATGGAGAAGTGTACAGTATCTCTGCCTGATGACGCCACTGCCTTTGACGCGCTTATTGAAGCGGCAAGGTCACAGCAGCTCAGAGTGGACTATAACGGAAGCGCCTTCGGCGAGTATGTCAGCGGTATAGGAACACTGAACGAATTTGACTGCGGCAGTGAGAGCGGATGGCTGTACGAGGTAAACGGCGAGCATCCTTCCGTATCGGCAGGTGCGTACAGCCTCAGCAACGGAGATTCTGTAAAATTCCTTTATACCTGTACGCTCGGGCAATATCCTGCAGCTTAGGAAATTACTTAATAATCAGATAAATAAAGATACTAATTGCACAAATATTTTGATACATTTTTGTACAAAACCGCATGGGTCAATTTGGCGGTTTCGTCTTGAAAAAAACGATTACTTGTGATATAATGTGTAATGAAGTATATATTGGCGTTTTGCGTATATCTGTAAAATGCCACGCAAATTAGGAGGACTGCTTAATGACATCAACAGTGAGCACGCAGCAATCCGGAAGACTTGGTCTTACCAATAAGGCTATTGGTATCGGCGTTGCCATCTTTTCCGTGATCGAAGCGGTAGTTGCTTATTTATTCGTATTTGCACCGCTTTACGTTCAGCCCGTATATCAGAAGTGCGATGATTACAACGCACAGGGTATGACATGTATCGTAAAGCTCTTCGGCAAGACCTTTGCTTCAAAGGCTGAGGTAGCTGAGTATCAGATCATCCTCTCCCTGTGGGATACTATCGTCAATATGGCGATCATCTATCTCATCTTTACAGGTATCACACTGCTGCTGGCGTTCTGTATGTTCAAGGGTCTGTCCTTCGCTAAGAGCTATCTTATCGCAGTGTTCGGCGCAAAGCATATCGTTGGTCTGGCTGCACTGCTTATTCCCTTTGCCAACATGAGAAAAAGCACGATGATCTTCGGCGTGGCTGACGCAGTTATCTGCATCATCTTCTGCCTGTTCTTCATCGTAATCAATAATGACGAATACATAGACGATATGCTGCTTACAGACGAGCAGATCGTTGCAATGAACAAGCGCATGAAGTTCGGCTTCGTTGTTTACGGCATCTTCCTCGTGCTGAGCGTTGCAACAAAGTTTGCTATGTCCGCTTATGGCTCCAACTGGTCTTTGTTCCTTGGCTGGACTGATAACACAGCGCTGGCTCAGGGTTATACAGTTGCAGGTATGCTGGCTATCGCACTGGTTGCTTCTATCATGTACATCCGTGAGGCTGACTGGGCTATGTATTTCTACGCTGCATTCGGCGGAGCAATGGCTGTTTCCAATCTTCTTGCTGTTGTTACCAGAGTTCTCTGGATATTCAGAACATATCTCCCTTACAAGAATCTGAGAAATCAGGGCGATCAGGCTGCTGCCGATTGGTTTGCAGCAGGTAATGGTATGACCACTGCCTGGTGGATCGCTACCATCTTCCTTATCGTTGCACTGGTTGCTTCTATAGTTGTTGCACTGGCTGCGCTCGGTAAGATCAAGAGCAAGCTCAGCTTCAAGTTCGCCGCTGAGGAGGCAAAGCCCGCTAAGGCTGTGCTGCTCGGTGCAGGTTCTATCGTGCTTAGCTTCATCCTCACTGTTGCTGCTTATACAATATGGCACAGAGAGATGTACGCAGGCTACCCCATCGGTGCTATGGACTATATGTACTTCTTCGTTTACGGCGGAGCTACACTGTTCCTTGCGCTTGCTATGATGGGCGGCTACGAATTTACAAAGTTCGGCACACTTGGTATGTATCTGCTGGTAGTATCCAACAACTTCATCAATATCTTCAATGTGTTCGGTGAAAGAGCTGCAAGAGTAGCTGCCACAGAGGGATATGTAGGTTATAACTACATCATCTCCGCAGTGCTGCTGATACTTTCTCTTGTTGCTTGTGCAGGAATCATCGTTGTATTCGTTGTTAAGGGTGTTAGCGACTATATGTACGAAAAGCGCTACTCATAATAGTTAAAGATGATATAAAAGCTCCGATCTTTATCGGAGCTTTTATTTTACGTTTTTTCGGTAAAAATGCGTGAGATTTCCGTATAAAAACTGTGTATATAAGTGAAAGGCTCAAACAAAGGAGGCGATGGGGTTGGAGGATATCGATATCATTCAGCTGTATCTTGACAGGAATGAACAGGCAATACCCGAGACCGCGCAGAAATACGGGCGCTACTGCACAACGATAGCAGTGAATATTCTCGGCAGCATCGAGGATGCAGAGGAATGCGTCAATGATACATATATGAATACATGGGACAGCATTCCGCCGCACAAGCCCGAGCGCTTGTCAGCATTTCTTGGTAAGATAGTAAGAAACCTGTCCATAAACAGGCTTAGCTATAACACAGCAGAAAAGCGCGGCGGCGGAGAGCTTTCCGCGGTGCTGGATGAGCTTGCTGAATGTGTTTCGGGCAGCGAGAGCATCGAGCGTGAGCTTGAACGGAAAGAGCTGGTGAGGGAGATAGATTCTTTCCTCGGAGTACTTTCGCCCTTGAAGCGGAGCATATTCATCTGCCGATATTGGTATTCTGACAGCGTTGCGGATATTGCAAGAAGATACAGCATGAAAGAAAACGCAGTATCCATGGTGCTCAGCCGTTTGCGTATAAAGCTGCGCAGACATCTTACAGAAAGGGGATATGAGCTATGAAAAAGGAACAGCTTTTCGATATCATGGGTGAGATAGACGATAAGTATATCAGCGAGGCAAGAGAGCCGTGCAGGGAAAAGCGCAATAGCTGGCTCAGATGGGGAACGCTTGCAGCCTGTGCAGCATTGGTCATAGCTGCCGGTATACTCATTATCCCACGGATGGGTGAGGATGATATATCTTCACAGGGTGCAGGAGATCGTAATTACAGCAGGTTTGTGATCTCATCGGATAGTTATATGGAATGGCAGTGGGAATACAGATCTGCGAGTGAGAGATTTACATCCGTCGATCTCGGAGGCAGCATTTATCAGTCAAGAGGAAGAAAGGTCAATGAAGCCTTGCTTGGAGACAGTCTTGGCGGTGCTGTGGCGAGCGGATATGATACATATTCCGATAATACTTATACCGAGCAGGTACAGGCTTTCAGCATAAACGGGGTTTCCGAGGAGCGTATAATTGCAGTAGGTCTTGATGGGGAATATTATGTATATTTCTGCAACAGCACCGAGCTTCCTGCAACCTTTGGCGAGGTGCTTGAGCTGTACGATCTGCCAAATACCTTAAGACTAGAACGCTTCGCTGAATGTGAGAACGGAAGAGAAACGGGCTATTACAGCTTATCTGATGATGAGCGTATATGGCAGATACTCTCCGAGTGCGGCGATGGCAAGGCGTACAAAGATCCCGATATGTGGTACACAGGTGAAAGGGATTATCTGAGCTTTACAGCGACCTCCGAGCAGCTTGGCGTATACAAGAGGGTATTTTACGTTAGCGAGGACGGCTATGTTTCCACTAATATCTTTGATTACGGCTATGTCTTTTTCATAGGCGAGGAAGCCGCAGGCGGGATCATCAGCTATGCAAGGGAGAATGCCGAAGCGGCAGAGCGCGAGCCTTATGAATACTCGATATCGGGAATAGTCACCGAGATCGGTGAGGATTATTTGCTGGTGGATGACACTGCTCTTTGCGCTGATGCCTCGGAGGGAATAGTATTCAGAGTGCTTGCAGATGATATGCGAATAAAACGCTGGCTGGACAGTGGCAGGATAAAGGCAGGGGATGCGGTATCGGTAACCTTTGCGGATAAGGCTGCCATATCCGCAGATAACACTGTTTCAGGCGCACATGGAATAAGCAAGGGCACTATCTATGAGGGAGATGTGGTCATTCCCGAATAAGGCGTTTTTGCATATAACGGCTGCTCTGCGCATATAATTCACCGAATAGTGGATCATCGCGCGGAGCTTTCGCGTATATGCAAAGGAGACAGCTATGGATGATATGAAGCAGCTTATTGAAAAATACAAGCGCGAGCTTATGGAATACAGCAAAACGGCAGCGCCGCCAAAGGAAAAGCTAGAATTTCCCGAAATGACCTTGAACGTACAGGAGCAGCCCAACGAAGAACAGGAGATATCAGAAGCTGTTCAGCAGCCGAGTGTGATAGGCTACAGCGACAGCGGCGAGCTTTCCGACAGCTTCGGTAAGGTCTTTGCGGAGCTTTATGAGAAAACGCAGCCGACAGAGCCGCCTGAAGAGATTCAGCAGGATATTGCGGAGCAGAAAATTGATGATGTTGAGGGTGTGAGCACAGTAACTCCCGAAACGGCAGAGCGGCTGGATGATGTTCCGCAGAGCGGCGGGGACGAGGATGAGCAGCTGGGCAGGCGTGATTTCAGTGAGGATCAGCCGCAGGTAAATTCTTCTGATGATATAGCTGAGCTGGAGCAGGAGGGTGATGAATTCGTTATCCCTGCTGAGCAGGAATATACGTCATTGCAGGAATATACCGATATCAATAACCGCCGCGGAATGCTGCAGTTCCGCGCTTATACGGCGCGCGGTGCTCTGCCTGTTATGGGGGCAAGGATAATCGTATCTAAGGATATCGGCGGAAAGAAGCACGTTTTCTATTCGCTGACAACAAATGACAGCGGACTTACTCAGGTAAGCTCTCTGCCTGCTCCGCCCAAGGAGCTTTCCGAGACTCCTGACAGCCCTGTACAGCCTTATGCTTTGTATGATGCGGAGATCACAGCGGCAGGTTATAATGAGGTCGTAATACGCGATCTGCCCGTGTTCGAGGGAGTTCTGTCCGTGCAGCGCGTGCCGCTTGTGCCGGATCTGGGGCAGGACGCGGATGTAATAGTTGAACAGGAGCCTGCTCTGAACGGAGGTGCATGATGGCGCGTTATGATGTCCCCACTGTCCCTGAGACTATAACCGTTCATCTCGGGCCGCCCGATTCGGCTGCTGCAAATGTCACCCTGCCATTTCCCGATTATATCAAGAATGTGGCTTCAAGCGAGATATATCCTACATGGCCTGAGGCGGCTCTGCGTGCGAATATCTATGCACAGGTGACGTTTGCGCTCAATCGTGTCTTTACCGAATGGTACAGAAGCCGCGGCTATGATTTTGACATAACCAGCTCCACGCAGTATGATCAGGCATTCGTCAACGGCAGGGAGATATTCGATAATATCAGCCGTATCGTTGACGAGGTGTTCAATAACTATGTTGTGCGGCAGGGAAGCGTTGAGCCATTATTCACCCAGTTCTGCAACGGCACTACAGTGACCTGCAGAGGTCTTTCCCAGTGGGGCACAGTGCCGCTGGCAAATCAGGGATATACGCCGTACGAGATACTTCAGTATTACTACGGGGATGATATCAATATCGTCCGTAATGCGCCTGTTGCGCCGTTTATTCCGTCATATCCGGGCACTCCGTTTGGCATAGGCTCATCGGGCAACGAGGTGCGTACTATTCAGGTGGAGCTGAACCGTATCGGCAACAATTATCCCGCTATACCTAAGATAATCCCTGCAAACGGCTTGTACGGCGAGAGCACTGCAGAGGCTGTGCGGGTATTCCAGAGCGTATTCGGGCTTCCGCAGACAGGCGTTGTGAACAAGGCAACATGGTATCAGATAAAGTTCATCTTTACTGCGGTCAAAAATCTGGCGGAGCTTACCAGCGAGGGACTTACCGTGCCCGAGGTGGAGCTGACCTTTCCGGAGCAGCTTCAGCGCGGCGATTACGGCCAGCCTGTGCGCTCGCTGCAGTATTATCTTAATGTTATTGCGTATTTCAACCCGGAGATACCCTCAGTGGAGGCTACGGGTGTATTCGGTGCGGATACCGAGCAGCAGGTGCTGGCATTTGAGCGCTTTTACGGTATAGCTCCCGATGGCATCGTGGATTTCCGTACATGGCAGCTCATCCAGCAGATATATGATCAGATACTTGCAGGGCTGCCCGAGGGTTATGAGCGCGGTGCGGCGGCGCTGTACCCAGGATACAACCTCGCGCCGGGGCTTGCAAATGACGATGTGCGTCTGCTTCAGACATATCTGAGCGTTATCGGAGAGAACTATCAGGCTATCCCCGAAGTTCCTGTTACGGGCTATTTCGGAGAGCAGACTGAAGCGGCGGTGCGCCGTTTTCAGGAGCTTTTCGGGCTTGATGTAACAGGAGTAGTCGGAGCACCCACATGGGACGCTATTGCAAGAGAGTACAATTTCATCCAGCTTGGTGTTCAGAGACCGTAATAAAAAGCAGCTCCGCAGAAGATGGGGATATCTTCTGCGGAGCTTGTTATTATTTCAGTTTCCATGAGCGAAGCTCTTCGTATGGTTCAGCTCTTGCCAGCACTATTTTTTCTGCCGTTGCACCAAATGCAGTAAACTTCTCCTGTACTATAGCAAACGCTTCTTTTAACGCATCAGGAGTCAGCTTTACTGCGATCGCTGCATGAGGGACCCACTGGTTCGGCAGATATCGTCCTCTGTTTCCGACTTGTGCATACTTCAATAACCTTTCGTTTACTGTTCGGCAGGTATCCTGTAAGAATTCATTCATAACAGGACCAAGATAAATAACAAGCGGATTGAACGCTCCGATATTCGCAAACCAGACAGAGCCTTTGTTCATTGCCTCGGCAATGCTTTCCATTTCCGAGAGCAGCGCAGCTTCGTTATCACTGACAAGAGCAGAAACAGTCACGTGAGGCGGTATATTTGAGCGTTTCATGTAATCGCAGCCTGTTGCATCAGCAACCTCATCGATCAGCTCCTGTATCTTGCTTTCTGTTTCTTTGTCGAATTCCAATGTTACTGCATAATCTATCATTCAGATCACCTCATTTTGTTCAAGTCTGCCTGACTATCAGTTGAGGAGCTCCATTGCCCGCTTGTAATTCTCGCATTCCATCAGCTTTTCTTTGTGAGCTTCATCCAGATACTCCATAGCAAAACCTATCTCTTCCTTTGCGTGATCTAGTGCTTCTTCGCCGTTGAAGATATTTCTGCTGTTCTGAATGATTATCATAAGCTGTTCGGCAGCCTTATCGTATTCGCCAAGTCTTGCGTAGCATCTTGGCATGAAACGTCTGATATGATTTTCCCATTCGAGAATATCAGGCGAAAGCTCGCTGAAAGCCTTGTATGCATCGATTACAGCAAACTGCTTCTTTGCCAATTCCAGCGTTTCTTCTGCATCAGCGCTCCATACATAATCCTCAAGATCATAATAGAATTCCTTTGCTGTTACCTTTATCAGACTTCTGATATTCTCCAAGATGTATGGCTTTGATGCTTCAAATCCATGCTGGAATTTTACAAATTTGGTCATTATGGTTTCCTTGAGGTTGTTGCTTTCTATGCTGGGCAGACGGTCGATAAGCTGCTTGGCTTTGTCATATTTCTGATTATGGATGTATACCCATGCCATGGCGAAATCCGACTTTTCTACAATATCCCTGTCTTCGCAGTAGCGGGAGATGCACTGATTCTTGCGCTCGCAGTCTGCGAATATTTCTTCACGCAGTTCAGGCTTGTCTGCAAGAAAACCGTTCAGGTTTGTAAATCGGCTGAGATCTGCACCGTGGTTGATGCACTTTCTCATGATGTCATAATTTGTCGGCTCCTTTTCGGATTCCGCACGGAAATATGTGTAGGCGGCGAGGTGGCGCTCTGCCTTTGGCTGAGAAGTGGACATCAGCAGCTTTTCATGACCCAGAGCCGCTTCTGTATGGGCATTTCCGTATGCTGTGGAAACAACGCCAAGCAGAGAATCAGTAGTGATACCGAATATCTGTGCAAGCGGTACTATCTGAGATATATCGGGAGTGCCGTTGCCGTTTTCCCATTTAGATACTGCCTGCGGAGTTACCGAGAGCATTGAAGCCAGCTCTTCCTGCGTGAAACCGCACTTGCGGCGCATTATCTTGATGTTTTCACCTATTGTAAGATTCATTGTACTTTCTCCTTGAATATTTATTTCGGTACCGTAATTCAAGTATAAATCACTGCACGGGAAAAGTCAATCAACGCTTTTTACCGAGCGACTAAACGCTCCGTTGAGTATGAAAAAGCCGCTCCGTTATTCTGCGAAGCGGCATATTGTTATGTCAATTCATCGGGGTTTGTAGCCAGTGCCTCGGCCTTGAGATAAAACTCATACACGGGCGCTATCTTCTTGAATTCCTTTGCAATATGGGAGGTCAGCTTATCCGTGAACATTATCTCGGGGTCAGTAAGCTCGCCTGAAAGACCCAGACTGCGGCGGTTGAGCCAGTTTCCGATCTCCGGCGGCTGCTCGGGGTAGCGGTTGCGCTTGTACGGCTCACCGTAAAGCTCGAAGCTCTTCTGCTTCTGCACGGCAAGAAATGCCTTTTTAAAGCTGTCGTCGCCGCTGAGTATCAGCTTTCTTGCAGCTTCCATCGTTGCGGGACGGGCGCAGTAATAACCGCAGCCGAACTCCATACCACCTGCGCCTATGCAGAAATAGAATTCGGGGCGAGGGTCGTAGCCTGACTTCATGCGACCGAAAGAATACCAGATGTGGTCGCGGAAGATGGAATCGGGGTGCATACGCGCGTCACGGTAAAGGCGCGAGATACGGCGAGGATCGCAGATTATCTGCTTGTCTATCTTCATCATTGTGGGAGCGAGGTCAAGCACCAGCTTTGACATCGGCTCTTTAACAAGTGTGTTGTAATCTTCCTTGTGCTCGTTGAACCATTGCTTGCTGTCATGCAGGCGGTTTTCGAACAGAAAGTCTATCGACTGCTGAGAAAACGGCATATTATTTCTTCCTTTTCTTTTTATCGGTGAGTGTAAAGCTGCTCTCGGTCATGCGGATGAGCTCTTCATCGGGAACATCAGCTTCAAAATACACGGTGTTCCAGTGTACTTTATTCATGTGATATGCTTCGGTGACTCCCTCATACACGCTGCGGAGAAAATCCGCCTCCATCGGGTCACACTTGAGGTTTACGGCAGGACGACCGTGCACATCGAATATCAGCGCAAACCATTTGCGGCTGTCCGTATGACGTGCCACCCATGTGTTGAAATCCTCATCAAAGGGCTGGTCTACCGTTACACCGCCCATGCTGCGGCAGTGCTCAAGATATTCCTCGCGGGTCATACGTTGTCCTTTCGTGCATAGTTGATGAAGCGGATGTTGTGGCAGTTGGTCTCGATTATCTCGGACGATTCAACTATCTCCCATTCGGGCAGAGAATCGATATCAGTGAAGAACGTATCACCGCCGAAGCTTTCATAAACTCTTGTGATGTATGCCTTGTCGCAGTATGGGAGCATCTGGCGGTATATCTCGCCGCCGCCGATGACGAATATCTCATCCTGTACGCCCTTTGCGTATTCGAGGAACTCCTCTATCGAGCAAAACACCTCTGCACCCTCTATCTCCTTTTCTGTACGGGAGATGACGCAGTTTACTCTATCGGGGAGTGGACGCTTCGGGAAGCTCTCGTATGTCTTTCTGCCCATTACTACTGTGTGACCAGTGGTAAGCTCACGGAAACGCTTCATATCCGCAGGCAGACGGGCGAGCAGATCGCCGTTTCTGCCGATAGCCCAGTCGTTGTCGGCTACTAATATAAGTGTCATGCTATACCTCCGTGTGATAAAAAGTGAATTGTGTTATAAGATTGATATTTTGTAGATACATATTCATCGTATGCTATTTGAAATCGTGCCGCTTTTTTGGTGTTTCTCGCCAAAAACTATTTTATATCTGTTTTCATTAATGCCATCAGATGCCTTCCAACGGTTTAATGGGTACGTCATATCATTTGTATGTTCAACAGGAGTGGTATCAACTTCAAAACAGTCGTTATAGCAAGGAATCCTTTCGGATGAAAGAACGCCACATATTGATAATATTTCAAGGAGAGTCGTTATTTCTTGTTTGTTGGTTTTCATGATTTTTTTCTTCAGTATTAGATCACGAAGCTTTCCTGCTTTGTTTGATGCTTCCAGCTCGTATACGCAATTAAGAATTTCAGAAAAAATGATTCTATCCTCTTTTGTTGGTGTTACCTTTGGCATGAGTTTAAACTGTTCCAAATCAAACAGAGCATACTGTGGTTGGGTATGGCGGACACCACCCCATTTATAACGCTCAAAATTTAAAACACTTGTACCGTTTAACATTTTGTGTTTTCCAAAATCGTACCAAGGATACCAGTTACAATACCCACAGTAATCATAATTAAGGAATGAGTGTTCTGGAATAGCCATTGCATACCAGTATGTGGCGAGTGCGCTTCTGTATTGAAGTTGTCTTGTTGATAAGCTATATAAAAAAGCATCAGCGACCTGTTTTGGTGTGATAGAGGAACATACTTCCTTTAATCGATGTAATGTTTCATCATGCGTGATTTTTTCAGGAAACGGAAACATATACCCTTCGGATTTCGCTATTTCATAATCTTCATCGGAAACCTCACCAGTTTTCCAACCGTTACAGTCCCAATATGCAGCCATGAGGATTTTTAATCCTTTATCCATAATATCTCCCCCTTTTCTATTTGTGATTATACCAAATCTCCTCTCAAAAGTCAACAAAGCCGCCCTTGTTTCCAAAGGCGGTATGTTAAAATTAGTCTTTATCAATGATATGATTTTCACAGTATATACCGTAATTCTTTACTTAATTTGGAGAAGTTAATACATCCATCAGATCGCTGTCGATCATCTGGGGAAGAATAGTCAGCAGTCTCTATCTTGTATCTTCGGTTTTGATAAGAAAAGGGACTTATCCTTGTACAGCGTCGTATCGTCCCCGTATGGCAGTGATCATGCGTTATAGTACATATCGTAAACCACATAACCACCGATGTCCTTTAATGATCTTTCGGATGTCTCCTGGCACATCATGCATCTCGGCTCCTGCAAGGGGAATCCACTGGTGGGATATATTCCGAATTCTGACGATGTTCTGAACCCTACCTGATTATAGAAGTGATAATCGCCCTCAACGGTTATTCCCTTGAATCCGAATTCCTTTACCTTTTGAATGCCCAGTGTAAGCATAGTCTTACCGACATGCTGATGGAAGTGATCGGCATGTACGGAAACAGGCGCCAGCATAGCAATATCATCGGCGTTGATATGTCCGCCATCTTTGGTTTCAGAGAGCGGAAATCTTGAGAACAGGAAATGTCCTACGATCTTGCCGTCAAGCTCAGCAACGAAAGAAAGCTCTGGAATATAGTATTCGGAAATGCGTATCTCCTCTATCAGTGCAATAATATCAGTGCCGTCAGAGTAAGGCGTCCCCTCGCTGAATGATCGTATTACCAGAGATACTATGTCCTTGTAGTCCTTTGGTGTTTCGGGGCGGATGGTAATGTCGTTTCTCATAAGACCTCCGTTTTTATGTGCTGTTATGTATATCATTATATCAATTCTGCCTGAAAAAGTCAACAAAGCCGCCTTGTTACGGGCGGCTTATCTCATAGCATTTTATTTCGCACTGCTCATCCGAGCCGAATTTCTTCAGTGCCATGGATTTGCGCACATAGGTCATTCCGCACTTCTCCATGACCTTGCCCGAGGCGGGATTATTGATATCATGGCACGCGCCTATCTTCTCGAAGCCGCAGCGGAAAAGCTCCTTAAGCACCGCTTGTACAGCTTCGGTCATCAGACCCTTGCCCCAGTATTCATGTGCCAGCACATATCCTATTTCGGGCACGCCTACATCGTTTTCGCCGACAACATCAATGCCGCCTATCGGCTCATCCTTGCCTATCAGTGTTATTGCCCAGCTGTATTCTGCGCCAAGGCAACAATTCTTCAGAAACCATTCCGTTTCCGAGATGTCTTTATGCGGATACCAACGGCAATATCTTGCAACACGGTCGTCCTGTGTCCAGTTGCGGAACATCGCTTCCGCGTCACCCTATCGGAACGGACGGAGTATCAGCCGCTGTGTATGCAATGTATTCATGTTATCGCTCCTTTCTCGGAAATAAGTGTTACACAATTATATCACTTCATGACTAAATTGTCAACAAACGAAAAGGGCGGAATTGCTCCGCCCTCTCTTTATATATCTTTTGTTCTACACGATAATTATTTTATTCAGCTAACAGCTTCTCAACGCTTGCAAGCTTCACGCATACGCAGAATATCTCCATAGCCTGACGAAGCTCGTCAACGCTGGGGAATGTGGGAGCGATACGGATGTTAGAGTCCTTAGGGTCCTTACCGTAGGGATATGTTGCGCCTGCGCCTGTCATAACAACGCCTGCCTCGGCTGCGAGGGAAACGATGCGCTTAGCACAGCCCTCCATAGCGTCAAAGGATACGAAGTAACCGCCCTTGGGAGAAACCCACTTGCCGATGCCGAGAGGAGCGATCTCCTTATTCAGAACATACAGTACAACGCTGAACTTAGGCTGGATGATGGCTGCATGCTTCTTCATGTGAGCCTTGATGCCATCGTAGTTCTTGAAGAACTTGCAGTGGCGAAGCTGATTGAGCTTATCAAAGCCGATGGTCTGAACTGTCATCTGGTTCTTGATGAAATCTATATTGTTCTTGCTTGCAACGATGACCGCAAGACCGCCGCCGGGGAAAGAGATCTTGGAAGTAGAAGTAAACTGGAATACCATATCGGGGTTGCCGGCTTTCTTGCACTCCTCGATAATGTTCAGCAGGCTGTCATGATCATCAGACAGATGATGCACGCAGTATGCGTTATCCCAGAAGATACGGAAATCCTTTGCCGCAGGCTTGAGTGCTGCAAAGCGTCTTACTACCTCATCGGAGTAGGTGATACCTGTGGGGTTGGAGTACATGGGAACACACCAGATACCCTTTATCTCTTCATCGGAGGAGACTAAGCGCTCCACCTCGTCCATATCGGGACCGTCTTCCTTGTACTGAACGGGGATCATCTCGATACCGAGGGATTCGCAGATAGCGAAGTGTCTGTCATATCCGGGAACAGGGCAGAGGAACTTTACCTTTTCGCACTTGCCCCAGGGCTTGTCGCCGCCGTATACGCCGAAGTGCAGAGCACGGATGATGGTATCATACATCAGCTGCAGGGAGGAGTTACCGCCCACGATTATCTCATCATCGCCGATATCCAGCATTTCCTCAAACAGCTTCTTTGCCTCAGGGATACCGTCCAGGATACCGTAGTTACGGCAGTCGATACCGTTGGAGGCCTTGTAGTCGCCGTCAAGGCAGTGCAGCAGCATATCGATGGAGAGATCAAGCTGCTCGGGTGCAGGCTTACCACGGGACATATCCAGCTTCAGACCCTTTGCCTTGTATTCAGCATACTGCTGTTCCAGAACGCCCTTTTCAGTGAGGAGCTGTTCCTTGCTCATTTCTGCGTATACCATAATGTCTACCTCTCTTTTATATATGTTAGTTTATTATTATCTGTCATTACCATTTTATTCGCCCGAATGGTACGAGTTGCATTGTGGATTATGCATATCGGAAAATTGCAGCTTGCAGAATAAACTGCCCTCCCGACCTTGTATTATTATAGCATAGCGGATATCGTTTTGCAAGCGTTTTTGAGAAATCTTGCAAAATCTCGCAAAAAAACAAAACCACGACGATTACCGCCGTGGTTTTTGGTCAAAATTGCTTATTTTTTCGGAGCTGCTTTCTCCAGTATCTTATTCTGTGCATCCACCACCGAGCGAAGCTCTCTTCTCTGATCGTACAGCTCGATGATATTATTGATACGTCTGCGCACAAATCTGATGTTGAACGGCTTTGCGATAACGTCTGCCGCACCGAGATCGTATGCTCTGGACAGAGACTTGTCCGAAGTATCTGCACTGATGATGAATACAGGGATATCATCGATATACTTGTGCTCCACAAAGTATTCCAGCACACCGAAGCCATCCATTACAGGCATCATTATGTCAAGAAGCACGGCGCAGAGCTCGTCTTTATGTCTTTCAAATTCTTCTATTGCACGTTCGCCGTTGTCGGCCTCTATTATGTGGCGTTCGCTGAAAGTATCGCTGAGCATAAGTCGGTTGAACTCAAAGTCATCGACGATAAGCAGCTTATTGCGTTCTGCCATGATTACTCCCTCCTGAAAGAGATATAATTATATGTATACAATAATTATATTACAATTGTCGAGAAAAGTCAATAGTGAAAGCATTGTGTAAAATTGCAGAATATATCGCAAGGCTTGTCATTTTTTTGTCAAAACAGCTACCGAAATGTCATCTCGGCTGCCGCTTTTACTGCGTTCGCACAGGTGCGCTTCAAGCTCCTCGGTTTTTTTCGAGCTGACCGCCGAGGTTATTCGCTTGCCGAAATGCAGGAAGTCATCCTTGCTGCGGAATGAATTGATAAGTCCATCGCTGGAAAGTATCACGCTGCTGAAAGTGCCTGGTTCGTAGAACCATCTCACGCTTCCGATAGCGTCGCTGTCGCAAAGGGATGTGGTGAGATTTCCGATCAGCCTTTCATCCTCTGGCATTGGGAAACGCATCTTTCCGCGTTCCTCCACGGCACAGCTGCCATCGCCTATCTGAAGCCCGAACAGACCTCTGCCCGTCACAGCGGCAACTATCAGCGTTGCGCCGTAGATGTTCTCGATAGGCAGACCGCCGTATTTATCGGATATGGATCTTTCGCGCTCGTTCAGGGGCGCGTAGCTGTAGTGCGCGGATATCTCTTCGTTCCACAGGCATATCATGTTTGCCGCGATACGACGTGCGGCTGCGTGAGGGGCTTCCCTGAATATCTTATCTATGCCGCCGTTGCGCTCGGAAAAGTCCATGATCGAGCGTATAGCCACGCGCGTAGCCATATCGCTGCCTGCTGCACTGCGAAAGTGCTTTTCACTGCCGTGACCATCTGAAACGGCAGCTATGGATACATCCCTGCAGATCTGGACGCGCGCGGAATCCTGACATACCTCGCCCGTATCCTCGTGAGAAGCACCGCGGACAGAAACTGCATAGCCTGTAAAGGTCATTACCAGCCCGCCTCGATATCTACATTGATCTCGTCGCTGTCAGCAAATTCACGGATCTGCTCTGCTGCGGTCTGCTGCTTGGTACGCAGATCGTCCTCGCTCTCTGCAAGGCGGACACTGCGGCTGCCGATCTGGGAGGATGTAACTGCCACGAACTTGATGAGCTTAGCAAGAGCCTCGCCGTTGTGTGCGGTAACAACGCTGTCGGGGTTGCCTGTGAAGCGTGCGAGGATATCAAGGTCAGCTTCCTCGCCGATAGCAACTGCTGCCTTTATACCTGCGGAGTACCACTTGTTCTGCTGTAGCTCTGCAAGACCCTTTTCAAAGTTATCTGTGGGATATCCGTCTGACATGAGTATCATAACAGGTGCGAAAGAAAGGGAGGGTGATTTCATGAACTCGTTTCTGGACAGCTTGCCGTTGAGAGAGGAGAATGCGCTGCCGAGATCGGTAACGTTCTCCGCGTCGATAGGCTGCCATTCAAATTCATCGATAGATACAGGCTCATCGTACATCCACTCGCTGCCGCCCGAAAATTTCAGTACAGCCAGCTTGATATCAGCGTCAGCACCGCCGATACCGCGTATCTCGGGGATAAGCTCCTCCATAACGGAGTTAACAGTGCCGATCTTACTTCCGCCCATACTGCCTGAGCAATCGATAAGGAAGAAGAGCACCATGGATTTCTTGGCGATCTCCTCTGCGTCGTCAAAGGGGTTTGCGTTGAATAATGCCATTGTTTCTGACCTCCTGTGATGTTTTTATAGCTACATATATTATAACACTCCGCACAATAATTGTCAATTATCAGCATAAAATTAAGCGCTGCAGGCTTAAATCCCTGCAGCGCTTTAAGTGTTATTTGAGCGTTATCTGTTCAAGCTCGTTGATACGCGCTCTCCATGCTTGTCTTTCAGCAAGTCGGAACGCATATTCCTCAGGCGTTGCAACACCCTCTGCGAGCTTTGCGGCGATGTAGTCTGTATCTGCCAGCTTCTGTTTGAGCTGCGCTATTTCAGCCGCTGCGTTGATGCGGTCAAGCTCAGGCTGCTTGTGCTCATCCGAGCGCAGAACAGGCTTGCCGTCTATCAGCAGATAGTTGAATATGCCTTTCTCGTCAGCGAGTGGCTCGTTAAGGTAATGCCCCTGCGCGTGATGATAGCGGTCGCCTGTGCCCTCGTCTATCTCCGTCCAGCCTGTGGTATCGGAAAGAAACGCGGAGCTGTTTACGGCTGTGATGATGCCGTCATTGTTGGTCTTGACATAGACCTTGTATGATGTTTCGATAACTTCCATGGTTTGCACCTCCTTAAAGCTCAGCGGATGCCGAATAGTGGAATCCGTAGTATTTACCTTCGGTGAATCCGGTAGATTCAGGTGAAGTTGGTACTACGCTGCGCTCATTAGCATAAGCAGCTATCACACCTGTAACATCTGTTCCTGCGTTCCAATCACGAACAGCGTTTGCGATTCCAGAAGAGGTATAGAAAGTAACAGTTGGAGTTGTACGCATAGTTACAGGAAATTCGACATTCTGCAAACTCGCGTTCGACATCGCAGCGCTGGTAATGATACCTTTTGTGTCAATATCACCGCTCCATGATTGATAATAATACCTCTGACACTTTGCAAGTTCTGCTGCAGGATTTAGGGGAATGAATGGCGTTGCTACAGAGCCGAGTTCAAGTTTTGCCCATTTCATACTGGCGTTTTCGTTGGCAGGACATCTGAACATGATGTGACGGTCGGAAGTGGAATAAAATACTAATTTACCCAATGTTTCTCGGCAGTACTCTCCCATCGTGAAAGTCAGGCTATATACATCGCCAAGGTTATCACCGTATGAAATTGTACAAAGTTTTCCAACTATCATATTATAGTTCTCAAGGGTCTGCTCAAAATCACACGTTTCGTCAGTGGTAAGGAAATTGATACCATCATCAGTCAGTGTACAATTACCAATAGTCGTCGAAGAGCCTATTCTCCATCTGTCAATACAGTATACTCTCGCGCCGCTGTATTCAGTCTTTCCGCGCTGATTTATAACGCCTTTACCGAACCATGAATTATCAAGCAGATTGGGATTGCTGAAGTTCTCTTCTGCGAATTGCTTTGCAAGCTGCAGTGTAGTCTTGTCGCTGTTGTCTACATAGGTCTTTGTAACCTCGCCGCCCTCACCCGAAGATGTGGCGGCGCACTTAAAAACCAGCTCAGAATAATCGCTGCCGCATATCTGTACGACGCCTGTGCCCTTGAGATATACGGTGCCTTTTGTATCAAGCAGCTTTGCCGCCTGTCCTACAGGGATAGCCAGTACGCCGTCTGCGCCTGCTGTTATGTTCGGCTGTGCGGATGCGTAGATCGTATCCGCGCCATCGTTTCGGATATCGCAGTTCTGTCCCGAAATGATGACTTTCTGCTCGGTGCCTCCGAGCGTGATCGTTTTTACGTTTGCCATGTTGTACCTCCTTTGTTTTTACGGGTCCCATCCCTTTTTTAATATAATCAACAGCAAACTGTAAAAAACTGCAAAAAAGCTAATGCGAGTTATGTCAGCACCTGTTGACGAAATCTCTTCAAAATGGTATAATTCAATCAGTAATATTTTGATGTACGGCTTCATAACTATTGGACAAAGGTAGAATTTTTGTCGGAGGTACATATTATGAAGCTGAACAAAAGATCGGTAAAGCTCACGCTTGGAATGCTTGGATGTGTGGCGGTGCTGGCTCTCGGTGCGCGTCTGACGGAGGATGTGGTGCCTGCTTCTGCGGAGCTGGATGACCGCCCTGTTATCGTGCTGGACGCAGGTCATGGAGGTCTGGATTCGGGCGCTGTAGGAAAGAGCGGAGTGCTTGAGAAAGACGTGAACCTTTCAGTGGTGAAGCACCTGCGTGAAATGCTGGAGCTGAGCGGATTTCAGGTGGTGGTCACCCGTGACGAGGATATCTCCATCTATGACGCAGGAGTAGAGGGCATCCGCAATCAGAAGCTGTCTGATATGGATAACCGCCTTGAAATAGTGCAGAGCTATCCTGACAGCATCTTCCTTTGTATCCATCAGAACAACTATACCGATCCCGCATATTTCGGCGGACAGATGTTCTACAACGACAATAACCCCGATAATCGCACACTGGCGCAGATAATGCAGAACAGGTTTGCAATGCTCCAGGAGGGCAACGACCGTGAGATAAAGCTATCGGGCGACGAGCTTTTCCTGCTTAAGGATAACACCAACCCCTCGCTCATGATAGAGTGCGGATTTCTTTCAAATCCCGAGGAGGAGGCTAAGCTTGCTACTACAGAGTATCAGCAGAAGATAGCATTCTCCATCTACTGCGGCGTGCTGGAGTTTATCGATGCGACTACCGAGGCTGTGCCTGATTACTCGCTGACAGAGGAAATGTAATATAACAAAGGATGTATAAAACATGGCTAAACAGAAACAGCTCTTTATCTGCCGCGAGTGCGGTCAGGAATACCCGAAGTGGAATGGGCGCTGCGCGGGCTGCGGCTCGTGGAACAGCATAGAAGAGGCAACTCCTGCCGAGATAATGGCTGGAGGCAAGTCTGCCGCGCCTGCAGGTGAGTTTAAGTACAGCCGCATAGGCGAGATAAGCTATGAGGATGAGACTCGTTACGGCACAGGCATCTCGGAGCTGGACAGAGTACTTGGTGGCGGACTTGTAAAAGGCTCGCTGGTGCTCATCGGCGGAGACCCCGGCATAGGAAAATCAACACTGCTGCTTCAGATATGCGGATATATGGGAAACGATCATACCATCCTTTACGTTTCGGGCGAGGAGAGCGAGCGCCAGATAAAGCTGCGTGCCGATCGTCTCGGCGTTGCCAGTGACAACCTGTTCCTTGCCTCCAACAATAACTGTGAGAGCATAATCCATGCGGTGGTACAGAACAAGCCTGAGATAGTCATCATTGATTCCATCCAGACTATAACTTCCAATGCGATCACTTCATCTGCAGGAAGCATCGTGCAGGTGCGCGAGTGCACCAATGCATTCATGCGAATGGCGAAATCCGAGGAGATACCTGTATTTATCGTCAGCCATGTCAACAAGGACGGCGGCATTGCAGGTCCTAAGATAATGGAGCATATCGTGGATACGGTGCTGTATTTCGAGGGCGAAAAGCAACTCAGCTATCGCATACTCCGCGCGTTCAAGAACCGTTTCGGCTCAACAAATGAGATAGGCGTGTTCAACATGGATGACGATGGGCTTAAAGAGGTCACAAATCCGTCTGAGATGATGCTTTCGGGACGTATAAGCTCCGTTTCGGGAAGCTGCGTTGTGTGCTCTGTTGAGGGCACACGCCCCATCCTTGCGGAGGTGCAGGCGCTGGTGACGAAATCCAGCCTTTCCGCGCCGCGCAGGGTAGCCAATGGATTTGATTACAACAGGCTGTACATGATACTTGCAGTGCTGGAAAAGCGTACAGGCTTTTTCTATGGCGGAGTGGATGTGTATGTGAATATCGTAGGCGGTCTGCGGCTGGACGAGCCTGCGGCAGACCTTGCAGTGGCAATGGCGCTGTATTCGGGGCTTTGCGATAAGGTCATCCCCGAAAAGGTGATGGTGTTCGGAGAGGTAGGTCTCGGTGGTGAGATACGTGCTGTATCCCATGTCCGTGAGCGTGTAAAAGAGGCTGCAAGGCTTGGCTTTGAGAAGTGCATCATACCGAAGCAGAACTTCTCCTCTCTCAGCAAGAGCGAGGGCTACGGCATACAGATAATCGGTGTAAGGACGCTGGAGCAGGCGTTCAGGGCGATTACGGACAAGCCAAAGGAGTGCACCGAATGACAAGGCAGAGGATAATGTGGTCGGCGGCTTTCCTTGTGCTGCTTGGTATAGAGGTATGTATAGCGCTGTTTGTGCATGACAGCTTTGTACGTCCGTATATCGGGGATGTGCTGGCAGTAGTGACGGTCTACTGCGGCGCAAGGATAGTGTTTCCGCAGAGATTCAGGTGGCTCTCGGCGGCGGTGCTGGCTCTGGCAGTATGTGTGGAGCTTGTGCAGCTTACGGA
>JAFTVU010000065.1 GCA_017465665.1 Oscillospiraceae bacterium
CGCCTCTCTGCCGTATTTGTCAACTTCCGCTTTATTTTTAGCACCGTGAGTAAGACAGCCAGCACCACCGATACAGCCGCCTATACAAGCCATGCCCTCGATAAAGTTTCCATCAAGAGCATTCTTACTCTTTTTCAACAGGGCGATATGACACTCCTCAATACCGTCGCACGGAACTGCCTTGAGATCGAACTCGATATTCTGCTCCTTAAGTCCTTGTGCCACTGCGTCGGAAAGGCCACCCGACCGAGCAAATATTCTTCCGAAATAAGATGCGTTGTTTAATACATCCTCAGGAAGTGCTGTTATATCTATATCACGACTGTCAAACAGAGCCTGAAGCTCCTCAAAGGTCATAACACTGTCAATATATGGCTTAACGCTGTCAAGCTGAGCTTCTGCCTTTTTAGCGGTACATGGACCGATAAATATCACCTTTGCATTCTCGGTAGTGTCCTTGATATATTTCGCAAGCGCCGCCATGGGCGAAGGATTGTGTGATACCAGCGGCAGCAGCTCGGGGAACTCAGCCTTAATATGCTTTACAAAGGCGGGGCAGCAAGAGCTGGTAAGAAACCCCTTTTCGGCAAGCTCTTTTGACTCTGCCTGGGCTACCATATCTGCGCCGAGAGCAGCCTCAACAACAGTATGGAAACCAAGCTCCTTAAGCCCCGATATCACCTGTCCCAGTTTTGCGTAAGAGAACTGGCTGGATATTGATGGAGCGACAAGCGCATACACCTTGTACAACTTACTCTCCTTGCTCTTTTTAAGTATATCTATTACATTGAGTATGTAGGATTTATCCATTATAGCGCCGAACGGACACTGATATACGCACGCTCCGCACTGGGTGCACTTTTCATTGTCGATAGAGGCTGCATTTTCCTCGTTTATTGAGATAGCCTTTACCTTGCAGGCTATCTGACACGGACGCTTGCGGTTTACAATAGCGGAGTAGGGGCATACCTTTGCACACTGTCCGCACTCGATACACTTTGATTTATCAATATGTGCCACATGATTGTGGTCAAATGAGATAGCACCTCTTTTGCAGACATCCTCACAGCGATGTGCAAGGCAGCCGCGACAGGAATCTGTTACCTCGTAGCCTGCCGCAGGACATTCGTCACAGGCTATATCAAGTACCTCTATCACATTTGGGTTATCCTTGTTGCCACCCATTGCGATCTTTACTCGCTCGGAAAGGATAGCCCTTTCCTTATATACACAGCAGCGCATGGTCGAGGTCTTTCCCGGGACGATAGTCTTTGGTATCTCCAGCACATTTTCAAGAAGAGTATCGTTCCATGCAAGTCTTGCAACCTCACGCAGCACCTTGTACTTCAGATGCTGCACCTTTGTGTCGAATTTTCTCATTGGTATTCCCCCTAAAAATAGCTTACCTTTATGCGCTTGCCCATTTGCCTTAAGCAAGCGGAAAGCTCCTCAACAAGGTTCATTTTTATACTGAAATTAATCGGCAGATCGGGATTCTGGTGCGCAGGATTTATTGCCCTGCCCACATAGAAATTTATATCCGTTGCCTCTTCAAACAGAAGCCTGCTAATAAGAGAGGCTCCGTCACGCTTGAAGTTCCATTGCTCGTAAAGCTCATTCTTATCAAGATAATCCTTTGCGTATTCCAGCACCTTGTTAACGGTGATAACGCCCTCCGTCACAAGGTCAACGCCCTCAAGCTCAGCTATCGGCGGAACATCAGAACGCTCAAAGTTAAGACTTGCCTTTAATGGCTTTCCGAGATACTTTGCTGCGATAGAGGAGGTTGTTCCTCCACAGATGATATGCTTGCCCTCCTTTGAGAAAAAGAGCGACATCATCCTGTCGCAGTCGCTGCGGTTAGAAGGCGGACCGAACAGCATATTCATCGGCTCCCTCTTGCGTATCTTAACGATGCAGGCGGTAGCGTCATCGCCCGGGCGGTTGCCATATAGCTTGTTGCACTCGTCCACGAGCATGGTGGACAATGTCTTTGCTGTATATCCGACAGGCGCAAGCACCTCAATAAAATCGATTATTTCTTCCCGCTTCCAACCAAAGTTGTATGCAATACCTATTCCTGCGTGAGGACATCCATCACTCATCGCAACAAACATATCATTTTCACGCAGCTTTATAGTGGACTTGTATATCTTTTTCCCGCCGATATTCATTTCGGTTTTGGGATAATCATAGTTCTTTTCATCCCTTATAACAATGACATGAGGATTATCATACTGGATTATTTCCGCTGCCTCATTGTTAAGCAGATGTATTATCGTAAAAGTGGAGTATGCCACACCTCTTAACGAACACACAGGAAGAGTCGCAGCGATAGTGGCAACGCACTCCTCGATAGAAATACCCTCAGCCATCATTGTAGAAATAATTTTTGAAGTGAGGGTAGACAGGATGCTTGCTTTAACTCCGCTTCCAAGACCGTCGGCAAGGACTATAACGGTAGAGCCGTCGTTTCCGTCTACGATATCCACATGATCGCCGCACAGCTCCTCGCCGTAATGGTTTATGCTTTTATAGCCGATATCGGCGCACAGATTATTCATCAGTTATCGACTCCTTTAGCTTTGCCAGGGCTATCTTAGTTTCGGCAGCAGTTTCGCCGAGCAGAGAAGCTATCTCCTGAACGATGCGCATCTGCTTGTCAACGACTTTATCAGCGACCTCGATCGTCTGACGGCTGATGTTCTCTTTCTTTTCACGTTCCTTTTCCTCATCGGTAACATCACGCATTATTCCGATAAGCATACGAGAATCCTTGTCGTGAACTATTGTCTGCTCAACATAGCGGTTGTACTCGGCGAGATATACACGCTGGTCACGGATATCCCTTCCTGTCTGCATAACGCTCATAAATGCAGATGGGTCAAGTATGCGCACAACCTGATCACCCAGAATATCCGAAGCCGAGCGGATATTCATTATCTTGCGGGCGGCCTCGTTTATCTGCTGAACTTCGTAGCTCTCATTAAGAACGATAAGTCCGTTGGGAGTATTCTTAACGATCGTATCTGAGAAGCTTTCCGCCTTATCCTTAAGATATGGCAGACACATTGAGATCTCCGCCTTGCCCTGACAGATAGCTATCGCCTTATCACGGCAGGTGTTATATCCACAGGATCCGCAATTCAGCTCGTCTGACGGTTTTACTTTACCCATCTGACGCAGAATACTGCATATCTCTGTTTCGGTAGGCTGGGGAAGTCTATGCTCGATAAAGCTGAAATTCTTTTTCAGCTTTACAGATTCAGGCTGTACCACATCGAAATCCTTTGCGCCTGCATAGTTTGCTATCGCCAGATAATCCTTGATGGGCGCACGGTGATATTTCTCCATAACAGGGCCGCCGATACAGCTTCCAACGCAGGCTGACATCTCGATAAAGCACTTGTGTATCTTACCGCTTTTGATATCCTCAAGAGCTGACATACAGTTTTCTATACCGTCAACTGCGATGTAGGTGTAGCCTGTTTCCTGCTCCATCGACTTCAGTATACCACCGGTTGTGGGAAAAAAGCGTGTGCGACTCTCAGCAGTGACATCCGTCTCAGATCTAAGCTGTATATGCTCGGCTTCCATCCACTCGGTAAGCTCCTCAAAGGTTAGAACAGCGTCAACAGCCTCTCCGTAATATTCTGCCTCATCCTTTTTCGCAACGCAGGGACCTACAAAGACAGTCTTTGCGGTAGGATATCTTTGCTTGATATCCATACAGTGTGCCTGCATGGGAGAAACCACATCAGCAAGATATTTAAGCTCTGTGGGATAGTATTTCTGTATAAGCAGATTGATGGAGTGACAGCAGGAGGATATCACGATATCCCTGTCATCCTCTTTAAGCATACGCTCATACTCGTTCTTTACGATAGCGGCACCTATTGCGGTCTCCTCCACGTCGTAGAAGCCGAGCTTCTGCATGGCGTCACGCATTGAAGCTATACCAACTCCGTCATAGTTTGCGGCAAAGGACGGTGCAAGGCTGACTATAACTGGAGAACCACCCTGAAGCAGCACCTTGACCTTCTCAACCTCGCTGGTTATCTCCTTTGCATTTTGGGGACAGACAACAAAGCACTGACCGCAGAGTATACATTCGTTTCCTATGATATGCGCCTGATTACCCGAAAAGCGGATTGCCTTTACGGGACAGTGCCTGATACACTTGTAACAATTTTTACAGTTGGATTTCTTTAATGTAAGACAATTTGCCATAACTGTTATTTCCCTTCGCCGCTTATCCGTTTAAGTACATTTTCGCTGAAAAACTCTTTAAAGCTCTCACGGGTGACACCTGTATGGATCTCGTCGTCGATCTGAACAGTTACTCCGATACGGTTACACTTTCCTGTACAGAAGCTGCCTGCAAGAGCCACTTCATCCTCAAGGCAATGCTCCTCTATCGCTTTCTGAAAAAGCTCCACGATTTCCGCAGAGCCTTTCAGGTGACAGGAGCTGCCTACGCAGACCTGTATTATCATCATAATCTGGTCTTTACCTCGTTTTCGAAGAAGTCCGTAACGGTCTCGGGAGTTACGGAGAAGAACTCCTCTCCGATGGTAACGCAGACACCCTGCTGGCACTTGCCCATGCAGAATGTTCCGCCGAGGTCTACCTTATCGCCGAGGTTATTCTCTGCGATCAGATACTGCAGCTGCTCAACTACGCTGCGGGAGCCTTTTATATGGCAGGAGCTACCGATACATACTGTGATCTTTAACATTGCTATATCCTCCTATTAATCGTAATCAACTACATTTACCCAGCTAAGCAGGAACTCACGCTCCTTTTCATTGCCCTTTACGGACTGGGAAGCAGCAACGATGGGCATCCACTTCTGAACATACTGCTTTGCAGTGTTGCTCTTCTCGCAGAAGATATCAAGGTACTTCTGAGCACCGCTGATATCGCCGTTCAGCCAGAACAGAAGATATGTTCTCGCTGCGTCTGCGGAAGCGTTGCCCTGCGTTGCGTGCGACCAGTCAAGGATATAAGGGGTTCCATCATCAGTAATGATGATATTGGACGGGTTAAGATCGCCGTGGCACACTTTGTTGTGCTTAGGCATACTGTCAAGACGGGTGTGGAGGTCGTACCTTGTTGTAGCATCCAGTTCACACGCACTGATCTTGCGGTTCATCTTATCTTTCAGCTTATTAAGCATGGGGCAGGTCTTGGAATTGATATCCAGCTGGATATCTACCAGCATTGTAAGATACTCGACCTTCTTGTCGGGATTCTCTTCCATGAGCTGAGCAAGGGTCTTGCCCTTGATATAATCAGAAACGATAGCCCACTTGCCATCAATAGTGGTCACCTCACGGATCTTGGGAATGTTAAGACCTGTAAGCTCTATACGGGACTGGTTGAGTGCTTCATTAAGTACATCAGCCTTGGAATAATCGGAATTGAACACCTTGACGCATACATCACCGTCACGGTAGATAGTTTTGTTGTTTCTTACTGCAATAACTCTGTCAAGCTTCATTTTGTTACCCCTTTCTTATGCCTTCTTGCTTTTCTTACCCTTGTTGTATACAGCCTTGACCGCATCAGGCTTTGCATTGCCTGTAACGCTCTTTGCAGGCATTTCTGCCTCTACGAACTGCTTGCCGTAGTAAGCATTGAGGTACATCTGCTTGATCTCGCTCATCAGAGGATATCTGGGGTTCGCACCTGTGCACTGGTCGTCAAATGCCTGCTCCACCATGTCATCAAGTCTGTCAAGGAAGTCCTTCTCGTCAATACCGTAATCCTTGATGGTCTTCTTGATGCCGATCTTCTCCTTCAGGTCGTCTATCTTTGCGATGAGGCCCTCAACCTTGTCCTCATCTGTCTTGCCATCAATACCGAGATAAGCTGCAACCTCTGCATACTTCGCAAGGGTCTTGGGGTGATCGTACTGGGAGAATGTGCCCATCTTTGCGGGAGCCTCTGCGGAGTTGAAACGGATAACTTCGTTTATCAGCAGAGCGTTTGCAACGCCATGGGGCAGATGGTGGAAAGCACCCAGCTTGTGCGCCATGGAGTGGCATACGCCGAGGAAAGCGTTTGCGAAAGCCATACCCGCCATTGTAGCGGCGTTAGCCATCTTCTCACGAGCCTCAACATCGTTGGGAACATCGGGAGCTGCGCTCTCGTATGCTCTGGGCAGGTAATCGAATATCATCTTCAGGGACTGTTTTGCGAGACCGTCTGTGTAGTCTGTTGCCATAACGGAAACAAGAGCCTCAAGGTCATGTGTAACAGCGTCGATACCGGACGCAGAGGTCAGACCCTTAGGTCCGCTCATCATCATATCAGCGTCAACGATAGCCATATTGGGCAGCAGCTCATAGTCTGCAAGAGGATACTTTGTACCAGTCTGCTCGTCAGTGATAACTGCGAAAGGAGTAACCTCAGAGCCAGTACCTGCGGATGTAGGGATAGCAATGAAGTAAGCCTTTTCGCCCATCTTGGGGAAGGTATATACTCTCTTGCGGATATCAATAAAGCGCATTGCCATATCCATGAAGTCAGCCTCGGGATGCTCATACAGTACCCACATGATCTTTGCAGCGTCCATTGCGGAGCCGCCGCCAATAGCGATGATGCAGTCAGGCTCGAAGCTTCTCATAGCTGCTGCGCCTGCCTTAGCAGAGGCAAGAGAAGGATCAGGCTCAACATCTGCGAATGTGGTGTGGGTGATGCCCATCTCATCAAGCTTATCTGTTACGCACTTAGTATAGCCATTCTTGAACAGGAAGCTGTCAGTTACAACGAAAGCTCTCTTTTTGCCCATTACATTTTTAAGCTCGTCGAGCGCAACAGGCAGACAGCCCTTCTTTATGTATACCTTTTCAGGTGCTCTGAACCACAGCATATTTTCCCTTCTTTCAGCTACTGTTTTAATATTGATAAGGTGCTTTACACCTACGTTTTCAGATACAGAGTTGCCGCCCCAGCTGCCACAACCCAAAGTGAGAGAGGGAGCAAGCTTGAAGTTATACAGATCGCCGATACCGCCGTGGGAGGAGGGTGTGTTTACAAGAATACGACAGGTCTTCATGCGCTCTTCAAATTTTGCGAGCTTCTCTGTTTCTGTAACCTCGTTGAGATATACAGAAGATGTGTGACCGTAACCACCATCGGCAATGAGCTGCTCAGCCTTGCACAGAGCGTCATCAAAATCCTTAGCCTTATACATAGCAAGTACAGGAGAAAGCTTCTCATGTGCAAACTCCTCGGAAAGCTCTACGCTCTCAACCTCGCCGATGAGTATCTTTGTACCTGCGGGTACATCGACACCTGCAAGGGCTGCGATCTTTGCGGCAGGTTGTCCAACTATCTTAGCGTTAAGCGCGCCGTTGATGATGATAGTCTTTCTTACCCTGTCTGTCTCCGCAGGATCCAGGAAGTAGCAGCCCCTTGCAGCGAACTCATCCTTAACAGTGTCGTATATGTTCTCCATGACGATAACGGACTGCTCGGAGGCACAGATCATTCCGTTATCAAAGGTCTTGGAGTGGATGATTGAGCTTACAGCCAGCAGGATATCTGCGCTGTCATCTATGATTGCAGGAGTATTACCAGCACCTACACCGAGAGCAGGCTTGCCACTGGAATATGCTGCCTTTACCATTCCGGGACCGCCTGTTGCGAGGATAATGTCAGCCTCTTTCATTACGGTGTTTGTCATTTCGAGGGAAGGAACATCTATCCAATCGATGATACCTTCGGGAGCGCCTGCTGCAACAGCAGCCTCAAGAACAAGCTTTGCAGCTGCGATAGTACAGTTCTTTGCTCTGGGGTGGGGAGAGATGATGATCGCATTTCTTGTCTTTAATGCGATAAGACATTTGAATATTGCCGTAGAGGTGGGGTTTGTCGTGGGGATAACGGCAGCAACAACACCGATGGGATCAGCAACCTTTTTCATACCGAAAGCCTTATCCTCTTCAATCACACCGCAGGTCTTGGTGTCCTTGTACGCATTGTAGATATATTCGGATGCGTAGTTATTCTTTATGACCTTATCTTCAACAATGCCCATGCCTGTTTCCTCAACAGCCATCTTTGCGAGGGGGATTCTTGCCTTGTTTGCAGCGGATGCAGCAGCAAGGAAGATCTTATCAACCTGCTCCTGTGTGTAGCCGGCGAAGATCTGCTGTGCCTTTCTGACACGCTCGATGGCATCTTCCAGCTTCTCAACACTGTCTACGATTTCGTAAGTCTTGTTCTCCATTTTTGTCCTCCTGAAATAATGTACTATTCGTTAAGCAGCTCAATCGCTCTTAACTCTGTTAATATTATAACAAACTTTTGGCTGTTTGTGAAATATTAGTTTGTTATATACGTGTTATACTTTTTGATATAACCAAAAATTCCGCTTAGCAGAGCCGTATAACGGCAAATAAACCGATACCGAGCAATGAAATTCCACCGTTTATTCAGCTGTAATCATCGAAAAAAATAGGCAGAGATAACTCTGCCTATTTTTTCGATGTTTAGATATAAATATATTAAAATAGCAAAAACTTTGTTAAAAACATATCATA
>JAFTVU010000033.1 GCA_017465665.1 Oscillospiraceae bacterium
CGAATTATGAAGAAAAGCAGAATGAAATTCAGAGAAAAAGAAGCTGCGAACTCGAATAATGACACATTCCCACTTGACAGTTTTATGCTTTAAAGTGTATAATGATTATGTAGAAATGTGTCATATCGGTTTACGGTTTTAATGAAAGGAGTAAATCAGTATGGCAACTATTCGTAAAAGAGGTAACGACTCTTATGAAATAAAAGTATCTTGTGGTTATGGTGTTGACGGTAAACAGCGTTCACAGTACAAAACGTGGAAACCTTCCGAAGGTATGACACCGAAACAGATTGAAAAAGAGCTTAACCGTCAGGCTGTTCTTTTTGAGGAGGCTTGCAAAAAAGGACAGATTACCGCTTCCATAAAATTTGAAGCATTCGCCGAGCAATGGTTTGAGGAGTACGCAAAATTTAATCTCCGTAATACTTCTTATGAAAGAATGTTACAGCTCCGCAACCGTGTTTATCCTGCAATCGGACATCTGAAGCTTGATAAAATTAACGGCAGACACATTCAGCAGTTTGTAAACGACTTGCTTGAAAACGGAAAAAGTGAAAGAACGGGTAAGCCGCTTTCAAGAAAAACCGTTGTTCATCATCTCAGTTTTATATCGAATGTATTTACTTACGCTGTGAAAATGGATATGCTTACAGACAATCCGTGCAGACGAGTAACCGTGCCGAAAGGCGAAGCGAAGGAAAAAGAAATCTATACACTTGCAGAGGTTGAAGAAATCTTCAATGCGCTTGAAACTGAGCCGTTGAAATATAAGCTGTTTATTATTCTTGCAGTGTACAGTGGCTTCCGTCGTGGCGAAATGCTTGGACTTGAATGGAAGGACATCAACTGGGAGGACGGTGTAATCAGTGTGCGCCGCACATCAAACTATACAGCGGCAAAAGGAATTTATACTGACACTACCAAAACAAAAAAATCACAGCGCTCGTCAAAGTTTCCACCGATGATTATGGAATTACTCAAAGCTTATAAAAAGGAACAGGACGCTGAACGTGAGCGTTTAGGCGATAAGTGGCAGGACACGGACAGAATATTTGTCAAGTGGGACGGTAGACCAATGAATAATAACACTCCGTACTTTTGGTTCGGAGAATTTTGCAAGAAGCATAATTTCCGTTTCTGTGATATTCATTCTCTGCGCCATTTACACGCAAGCTTGCTCATCAATGCTGGTGTTGATATGGTATCCGTATCAAGTGATATGGGACATTCCTGCGTAGGAACAACGAGTAATATCTATTGTCATATGTTTCAGGAAGCGAAGGCGAGAAACTGTGAAGCGATTACTAATGCACTTTCTTTTGGAAATAAAAAAGAGCCGCTTACAGAAGCACAAGTGGCAGTGTAAGTGGCAATTTTCAAAAATAAGTGGCAAATAAGTGGCAAGTGCAGAAATCGAGCAAAAAAAGAACTCGCAAACGCCGTAAAATAGGCATTTGCGAGATACATAGTTGGTGACCCGTACGGGAATTGAACCCATGATTCCGCCGTGAAAGGGCGATGTCTTAACCTCTTGACCAACGGGCCGTTTTGGTAGCGGCAATCGGATTCGAACCAATGACACCCTGGGTATGAACCAAGTGCTCTAGCCAACTGAGCTATGCCGCCATGTAAACGAACGAGGAGCCATCGCCCCAACGACTAGTTAATTATATCACAACAGTTTTGATTTCTCAAGCACTTTTTTAAAAAAAGTTTGTATTTGGCAAAAAAACTGAGCTTTTCAGCTATTTTGGCGGAAGTATCCGATAAAATGCGGTGCGGTAGCCTGCTTTTCGTATGCCTGATATCACGTGCAGCTCTGTTATCACGCTGCTGTCGCAGAACATCACTGATACCGCGCCATACATCCCGTTTTGCAGTAGCTGCTGACGCGGGACAGCGCAGATAGGTTCGCTGCCGCGTATCTTTGTGCCTGTGGTGCAGAGCAATTCAGTATCTGTACCAATGCTGACCGTGATCAGCACTCCATCGCCTGTACGCAGAGTGATACATCCTGCTTCTGTAGCGGTCACAACTCCGTCAGTGGGGGATACGATCTGAACTGTCGCAGGCATGAAACGCTCAAAATATGTGCCTGCCAGCAGTGGGAGTACAGCAAATCCGCTTCCCTTGTTACTGAGAGGCAGGGGTGAGCGCAGCTCTGCCAGAGATATGACTTTGCCGCTCATTATACATTTAAGTGCGCGTTTTGATCTGAAATAATCGTTCATCTGTTTATTCTCCGCTTTTTTAGTTAGTTGTGTGTGCCATGTCAAAAAATATACCTTTGGAAACAAAATTATTGTGGAGAATTATTCTTGAAATCAGCCGCGGTTAGATATATAATTGATAAGGTGCGTGGTTGCGCCAATTTTTTCGTCTGATGAAAGGCGGTATTATGGATACGATAACTTGTTTTAAGGATCTGGCGATCATCATTATAGCAGCCAAGCTGTTTGGCCTTGGTGCTAAAAAGCTGAAAGCCCCTCAGGTGGCAGGACAGATCGTTGCAGGTCTTCTGATAGGCCCAAGCGTCCTTGGTCTCGTGGGCGAATCCGAGTTCCTTGCAGGCATGGCTGAGATAGGCGTTGTGCTGCTGATGTTCTCTGCAGGTCTTGAGACTAACCTGAAAGAGCTCATCAAGACAGGCCCTGTGGCATTGTGCATAGCCTGTGCAGGTGTTGCAGTGCCGTTGTTCGGTGGATTCCTGCTGTATTCCTGCTTCTACGGATTTGCTCCTGTAGGTTCTGAGGAGTTCTTCAGTGCTGTATTCACAGGAACGATACTAACAGCCACGTCGGTAAGTATCACTGTACAGACCCTGCGTGAGCTGGGTCATCTGAAAGGCAAGCTGGGAACGCTGATAACCAGTTCTGCGATCATAGATGATGTCATAGGTATTATCGTTCTTACATTCGTCATCGGTTTTAAGGATACCGAAACAAAGCCTACAGAGGTTATTGTCAAGACGTTACTGTTCATCGTGTTTGCGCTTGGAGTGGGTGCGCTGATATACTTCCTGTTCAAGTATCTTGATAAAAAGTTTTTCCACCAGCGCAGAATCCCGATATTCGGTCTGGCATTGTGCTTTGCGATGGCGTACTGTGCGGATGCGTTCTTCGGTATTGCAGATATCACAGGCGCTTATGTTGCGGGAATAATCCTTTGCAACCTGCGTGACGCGGAGTACATCGCAGGTAAGATGGATATAAGCTCCTATATGCTTTTCGGACCTGTGTTCTTTGCAAGTATCGGTCTTAAAACAACGCTTGACGGCTTTACCCTGAACCTGCTGTGGTTCTCGCTTGCGTTTGTTGTAGTGGGACTTATCACCAAGATAATCGGCTGCGGAGCTGTTGCAAAGGTGTTCCGCTATAATGTCAGGGATTCGCTCAAGGTTGGTGTGGGCATGATGACCCGTGGCGAGGTCGCGCTTATAGTAGCGCAGAAAGGTCTGGCAAGCGGACTTGTAGCGCCTGAGATGTTCACATCTGTTATTCTGCTTATTATAGTATCTTCTATAATCTCTCCCATACTGCTCAAGCTGCTGTTCCGCGGCGATAAGAGCGCGGATGATCCGGCACCTCAGAGCGTGGAGGATCATCCCGATTATGATGAGACCGAAGAGGTCTATGCTGAAGTGTGACGGCGTAATTTAATACAAAACAAAAAGGAGCGGATCACCGCTCCTTTTAATATTATCTGTGAAAATTACTTGCTTTCTGCGATTGCGTCAACCGATGTAGCATCAGCCTTTGCGAACAGCTCATCAACCTTTGCCTTGTCTACCTTAGTAACAAGTGATACGATGATAACAGCCGCAAGAGCGAGGAAGAAAGCGGGCAGCAGCGAGTAAACGCCTGTGCCTGAGAGCACGGGAACGCTTTCCCATACGATAACTGCGATACCGCCTGTAGCAGCGCCTGCAACAGCGCCCCAGATAGTCATGCGCTTCCAGAAGAGGGAGAGCAGCATTGCAGGGCCGAATGCAGCACCGAGACCTGCCCATGCGTAGGATACCAGACCCATTACAGAGCTGTCGGGATCCAGTGCGATGAAGTACGCAATAACAGAGATCGCGATAACAGCGCCACGGCTGATCCACATGAGTGTCTTCTGGCTTGCGTTCTTCTTGAAGAGTGCAAACATATCGTTTGTAACAGCGGATGCTGTAACAAGGAGCTGGGAATCTGCGGTACTCATGATAGCTGCCAGAATAGCGGAGAGCACAACACCTGCGATAAGTGCAGGCAGCAGAGAGGATGCCATGAACATGAAGATCTTCTCGGAATCTCCCAGAGCGTTGAACTTAGCCAGCAGCTCTGCATTGCCCTCAGCAGGATAGTTGAGATACATATAACCAATGATACCAACCAGAACAGCTGCAACCAGTGTAACAGCTACCCAGATAACTGCGATAAGTCTGGATTTTTTGATCATATCGCTGGACTTGATAGCCATGAATCTTACGAGAATGTGGGGCATACCGAAGTAGCCGAGACCCCATGCAAGACCTGAAAGGATAGTAGCCCATGCAAATGAGCCGTCCTTGTTCATGATGAAGCTGGTATAGTATTCAACGATAAAGCCGTTTACATCAGCGGCAGGGAATTCAACAGCAGCCATGTTGGGGATGTTTGCGAGTGCAACTACAGGCACTACTACAAGCGCTGCGAACATCAGGATACCCTGAATTAGGTCTGTCCAGCATACTGCGAAGAAGCCGCCGAGGAAAGTGTAGGAAATGATGATGAGAGCGCCGATAGTCAGGCACAGCTCATAAGCGTCCGTGTTAAATATGAATGCGAACAGCTTTGCGCCTGCGCTGAATGCGGAGGCTGTGTAGATGAGGAAGAACACGAAGATGATAGCCGCACATACCAGACGTACCACAGGGCTGTTTGTGAAGAAACGCTTCTGGAGGTATTCGGGGATGGTGATGGCGTCACCTGCTGCGTAGGACATCTTGCGGAGCCTTGCAGCAACTATCTTCCAGTTGAGGTATGTACCGATGAACAGACCGATAGCTATCCAGGATTCGGTAAGACCGCTCACTAAGATAGCGCCGGGCAGACCCATCAGCAGCCAGCCGCTCATATCGGAAGCCTGTGCGGAGATCGCTGTAGTCCAGGGACCGAGCTGACGTCCGCCGATGAAGTAGTCGGACATGCTCTTTGATTTCTTGTAGGAGTATATGCCGATGGCGAGTATCATAAGCGCATACAGCACAAACGCTACAATGGTTAAAACGTTAAGTTCCATAATTTTACTCCTTTTGTTTTTATACTTTAACATTTTACCATATCTTAACCGATAATTGCAAGCCCCTGTGTAAAATTTGTGAATATTATTGAAAAAATGCGTGAATTGTGCTACAATATACAAGGCTATGTCGTTAATATCGACAAATCATAAAGAGAGAACGGAAACATCATGTCAGAACAAAATGAAAAGCTTACATATAAAAAGGGCTTCCGTGACGGTCTTCCCATCGCACTGGGATATCTGTCCGTGTCCTTTACGTTTGGTATTACCGCGGTGAATATGGGCATACCGCCCCTTGCTGCGATACTTATTTCAATGACGAACCTCACCTCTGCAGGGCAGGTGGCGGGTATCGATATCATCGCCGCCGGCGGTGGCTATATCGAGATGGCGCTTACTCAGCTCATCATCAATATGAGATATGCGCTGATGGGTATATCTCTTTCACAGAAGCTGGACAAACGCTACAATATGCTGCATCGTATAATCAGCTCATTCGGCATCACGGATGAGATATTCGCCGTTGCATCGGGACAGAAAACTGATGTGCCGCCCCGATATATGTACGGGCTTATTACCCTGCCATATATCTTCTGGGCAGCAGGCACCGCAGGCGGAGCTCTGCTGGGAAACATCCTGCCGCAGATAATACAGGCGGCGCTCGGAATTGCGATATACGGAATGTTCATTGCTATCGTAATTCCTCCTGCGAAAAAGAGCCGCGGAATACTCATGGTGGCTCTGTTTGCTGCGCTGCTTAGCTGTGCTATCTATTATATTCCCGTGCTGGATTTTATATCCTCGGGCATATCTGTTATAATCTGTGCCGTGGCTGCGGCGGCATTCGGAGCGCTTTGCTTCCCTCAGGATATAGGAGAGGAGGCGGTCAGCGATGAATGAGAGCACAGTTTACCTTGTTACCAGTATCGCAGTGATGGCTCTGGTGACATATCTTATAAGGATGCTGCCGCTGGCGGTGTTCAGAAAGAAGATAAGATCAAAGTTCGTGCTGAATTTCCTGTTCTATGTGCCGTTTGCGGTATTGAGCGCAATGACAGTGCCTGCGGTATTCACAAGCTGCGGAAGCAGCACTGCAGGCGTGATAAGCTCGCTTGCAGGACTTGTAGTGGCGCTGATACTTGCTCTGCGTGAGCGTGGTCTGCTGACCGTTGCTGTAAGCGCCTGCGGAGCGGCCCTTCTGGCGGATATCATCACGGGATTTTTCGGGATAGTTTAAGGAGAGAATACAATGAGATTAATGTTTGCATCTGATATACACGGTTCTGCGCTGTACTGCGAAAAAATGCTGGAGGCATACCGCCGCGAGGGAGCGGAAAAGCTCTGCCTGCTGGGAGATATCCTTTATCATGGGCCGCGCAACGATCTGCCTGATGGTCATGCGCCAAAAAAGGTGATAGCCATGCTGAACGAAGTAAAGGAGGAGCTGCTGTGCGTGCGCGGCAACTGCGATACCGAAGTGGATCAGATGGTGCTGGAGTTCCCTGTGCTGGCTGACTATGCGGTGCTTTTCGTTGACGGCAGGAGCTTTTTCCTCTCCCATGGACACCACCATGATCCCAATGCACTGCCGCCGCTGAAAAAGGGTGATGTGCTCATCAACGGACATTCTCATGTGTTAAAGGCATTTGAAAAGGACGGAATACACTGCCTGAACGATGGCTCGGTATCGCTGCCTAAGGAGAATAATCCGCGCAGCTACATGGTTTATGAGGATGGAGCGTTCACGATAAAGGAGCTGGAGAGCGGCAGGGAGATATTGAGCTATACATTGTAATAAAACAGCAAAGCCTGAGTTAATGCTCAGGCTTGTTTTTTATTCGTTATCTGTCAGCTTGCTTGCAAGCAGGGGAGAATACTTGTTGCGGAACTCCTCGAACCTGCCCTCGTCAAGAGCCTCTCTGATGCGCTCCATAAGGGTGTTGTAGAAATAGAGGTTATGCTGCACAGCCAGTCTTCCTGCAAGCTGTTCGCCCGATTTGAACAGGTGTCTTATATATCCGCGGCTGAAGTTGCGGCAGGTTGGGCAGTCGCACAGAGGGTCCAGAGGACGCTCGTCTGTTTCGTATGCCTTGTTTGTAGCGTGCATTATGCCGTTCCAAGTGAAAACAGTGGCATGACGTGCGTTTCGGCTGGGCATTACACAGTCGAACATATCTATGCCGCGGTAAACGCCCTCGATGATATTGGAGGGTGTGCCTACGCCCATCAGGTAGCGGGGCTTGTTTTCGGGAGCATACGGTACTACCTCGTCAAGGATGTGGTACATCACCTCTGCGGGCTCGCCAACGGCAAGGCCGCCGACAGCGTAGCCGTCCAGATCCATCTCACGGATGACCTTCATGTGCTCCACACGCACAGCGTCGTATGTTCCGCCCTGGTTTATAGCGAAAAGCAGCTGCTTCTGATTTATCGTTGTGGGGTCAGCGTTAAGGCGTGCCATCTCGTCCTTGCAGCGCTGCAGCCAGCGTGTGGTGCGCTCAACGGACTGCTTTACATAATCCAGCGGTGCGGGGTTTTCGATGCACTCATCGAATGCCATGGCAATGGTGGAGGCAAGATGTGATTGTATCCTCATGCTCTCCTCGGGACCCATAAAGATGCGCTTGCCATCGATGTGTGAGGCAAAATACACGCCCTCCTCCTTGATCTTTCTGAGGGAGCTGAGAGAGAACACCTGAAATCCGCCGCTGTCGGTGAGGATAGGCTTGTCCCAGTTCATGAACTTGTGCAGACCGCCCATCTTGTAGATTACATCATCGCCCGGACGCAGGTGCAGGTGATAGGTATTGCACAGCTCCACCTGTGTTTTCAGACCGCGCAGGTCAATGGATGAGATACCGCCCTTGATTGCAGCGGATGTGCCGACGTTCATAAAGAACGGCGCTTCTATCGAGCCGTGAGGTGTGTGGAATACGCCGCGTCTGGCTCTGCCTTCTTGCTTTTTGAGTTCGTACATAGATATATTCTCCGTTTTGTTTTATCGTTTGAAAAAGTCTTCGACTGTAGCTATCCATTCATCGGGTTTGTAGATGGCTGCTTCGCAGTGAGCGTAACCCTTGAAGCATTTTTCCGCCATTTTCGGATAGCTTTTCAGCATCAGCTTTGCGGATTTTGCCGCCAGCATCTCATTGCCCTTTGTTCCGTGCATGAACAGCAGCTTTTCGCCGTCATCCTCGAGAGAGGTGCAGAGACTTCCGCCGAACACCGAGTTTATCATGTTCTTCATGGAGCTTTCCGCCATATTGTCCGCTATTTTCAGGTAGCTATCAAGAAATCTTTCGGGCAGGAACTGCTTTTTGAAGCTCTCCAGAACCTTGGGATCGCGCTTTTTGGATCTTCTTATTATCTGAATATAGTTATTTTTCATTATTACTTTTGGCAGACCACCGCATGGCAGTAGCGGAGCACCGTCAAGAACGAACTTATCTGCGTCGATAATACCGTTTTGCCAGATAAGATTTGTGATAGCGCCGCCCATGGAGATACCGCATACAGCGAACACGCTTCCACCCAGCTCATCCATAACGTAGTCTTCTATTTTATTTGCTTCATCCTGTATGGAGATGAACTCGCTGGTACGTTCTTCCTCGTGAGCGTCCAGTGCAACTGCTATCACACGGTAGCTTCTGCTGAAATGCTCTATCTGAGTTTCCCATACCTGCCACGGAGTAAGTACTCCGTGTATCAGCAGGATGACAGGCTTGCTCTCGTCACCGAATGTATGAAAATTCATGCGTTGTCCTTTCTATCATGGAGAAGTGCTTTACACTCCTCCCAGTCGCCGCCGATGAAAGCGTCCTTATAAAGTCTCAGCACTGTTCTGTTCCTTGCGGTGAGCCAGACCTTGTTGCCCTTTTCGCGGATACGCATGATATCCTTGTATTCGAAGACCGCTGAGATAGTGCCCTCTGTGAGCGTTATATGCTCCTCTCCGAAATCGATCGTGCGCGTCCAGTTTTCCTCGCCGTATATCTTAGCCATGCGCTTGTACTGAACTGCGGTCAGCGGGAATATCCTCAGTGCCGCCATATACAGGCAGAGCGCCAGCAGCGCGCCGTATAATGCGTAGTCAGCCGCGCTTCCTGCATAGAATATCATCAGCACTATGCACAGCGCTCCCAGCACTGCCCAGCCGATGTTCATTCCGAGCTGCACGCCCTTGTACATATTCTCTGTCATCCACTGGCGGAGCAGCTTTTTTGTTACCTTGTATTCGTTTTTCATATCTGTCAGAAATCCTTATCGGTTATGCTTCGGATGACGCGCGCAGGATTTCCTGCGGCTACCACGCCATCTGGGATATCGCGTATCACAACGCTGCCAGCCGCGATAACAGAGCCTTTCCCTATCGTTACTCCGCCGATTATGGAAGCGTTGCCGCCTATCCATACATCATCGCATATCACAACAGGTCGGGATATCTCATAGCCCTTTGCGCGGTTTTCAGTGTTCAGTGCGTGGTTCACTGTGTAAATCCCCACATTGGGTCCGATAAGCACATTGTTTCCTATCGTTATTTTTCCGCAATCGAGCATTACGCAGTTGGCGGCGGCGAAAAAGTTTTCGCCTACGGATATGTTGTAGCCATGATCGCAGAAGAACGGTGATTCCACCCAGCAGCTTTTGCCTGTTTTACAGAATATCTGTTTTATAAGCGCTTCGCGCTCCCTGCGGAGAGTGGGGCGTGTGTTGTTGAAGTCAAACAGTTTATCAATGGTGCTTTCACGCTCCTCTGTAAGCTGAGCGTCCCAGCCGAGGTAGTATTCACCTGCCAGCATTTTTTCTTTTTCCGTCATGTTGCTTCCCCTCTGATATATCACAGGATCGCCATACTGTCGCCAAAACTGAAAAAGCGGTACTTTTCCGCAATAGCGACTTCGTACGCATGGAGAGTCTTTTCTCTGCCGAGCAGGGCGCTCACCAGCATTATCAGCGTGCTTTCGGGGAGGTGGAAATTCGTTATCAATCCGTCTATTGCCTTGAAAGTGTAGCCTGGGTAGATGAATATTCCGGTATCGCCCTCGCTTGCGGTCACCTTGCCCTCAGGATGAGCGGAAGCGGCTGATTCCAGTGTGCGGCAGGAGGTAGTTCCCACTGCGATGACACGTCCGCCGCGTGCCTTGCATTCCTCTATCTTGCGTGCGGTCTCCTCGGGCACGGAATAATGCTCCACGTGCATCTTGTGATCCAGGATGTTATCCTCCTTTACAGGGCGGAACGTGCCGAGACCAACGTGCAGCGTAACATACGCGGTATCCACTCCCTTATCGGCGAGCTTTTTAAACACCTCGTCTGTGAAGTGCAGACCTGCTGTAGGCGCTGCCGCAGAGCCTGTCTCACGGCAGTAGATGGTGTTGTAGCGGTCGTTCTTTTCGAGCTTTGCGGTGATGTAGGGAGGCAGCGGCATCTGACCTATGCGGTCAAGGATATCGAAGAAATCGCCCTCAAAATCAAAGCGGACTATACGGTTGCCCTCTTCAACAGTTTCCAGTACCTCGGCGGAAAGCCCCTCGGGGAAATCCACCACTGCGCCTGCCTTTAGCTTCTTGCCCGGGCGCACCATGGTCTCCCATTCGTTGAGTGAGCGGCGCTTCAGCAGCAGGAACTCCACCGCTGCGCCTGTTGCACCCTGCGGCGCATCGGCGCTGACGCGCTTTGTGCCGTACAGTCTGGCAGGGAAAACGCGGCTGTCGTTCATTACCAGCAGGTCACCTTTTTTGAGGTGATCGCATATATTGTAGAAGTGGTCGTGTGTTATCTCGCCCGTGTTCTTGTCAACTTTCATAAGACGGGAGCTGTCGCGCGGTTCAACGGGGGTCTGGGCGATGAGCTCCTCGGGAAGATCGTAGTAAAAATCTGATTTCAGCATTGATATCTCTCCATTCTGCATAAATAACCATTATATATTGTACCACATCGCCACATCCTTTTCAATTGATAAAACACAACAATTTCAACAAATTAAGGGGCTTATTTTGATAATATTTAGCTGAATAACCGTTGACAAACGACATTATATATGATAAAATATAGCATATCGGAAATATCCGATGTGATAGAGGCGCGGGGACGATCAGTAACGCTTATCTGTGACCGACGGAGGTCGTGAGTGTGAAAGGCTAACCGCCGAAGAGTGTACATTCCGCCGTGTGCATATCTGGTCGTCCGCTGAACAAGCGTACGATTGTCATCGACTTAGTCTGATGGAGAGCTATCCGATTTTAGAACAAGATCATAAGCTAACCAGCATATTCAGCCGATGAAGTATTCTATCATCGGCTTTATTTATGTAATAAAGGGTAGATCCCAAAAAAATACGCTACAGTCCGTAAAACGGACAGGAAAGGACACAACTATGAAAAAGTACAATGTCGGCATCATCGGTGCAACAGGTATGGTAGGTCAGCGTTTCGCTATCCTGCTGGAGAACCACCCCTGGTTCAACGTGGTAGCTCTTGCAGCTTCCCCCCGTTCCGCAGGCAAGACCTATAAAGAGGCAGTAGGCAACAGATGGTTCATGGACGTTCCCATGCCCGCAAACATGGCTGACCTCATCGTTAAGGACGCTTCCGCAGATGTAGAAGAGATCGCAGGCATGGTTGATTTCGTATTCTGCGCTGTTGATATGAAGAAAGACGAGATCAAGGCTCTCGAGGAGAAGTATGCAAAGGCTGAGTGCCCTGTTATGTCCAACAACTCCGCACACCGTTTCACAGAGGATGTTCCCATGATCATCCCCGAGATCAACGACGAGCACATGGCTATCGTAGAGGCACAGAAAGCACGTCTGGGCACAAAGCGCGGCTTTATCTCCGTTAAGTCCAACTGCTCCATCCAGAGCTATGTTCCTGCTCTTTCTCCCCTGAGAAAGTTCGGTATCAAGAATGTTCTGGCTTGTACATACCAGGCTATCTCCGGCGCAGGTAAGACCTTTGATACATGGCCTGAGATGGTAGATAACCTCATTCCCTACATTGGCGGTGAGGAAGAGAAGTCCGAGCAGGAGCCTCTGAAGGTATGGGGCGAGATCAAGGACGGCAAGATCGTCAAGGCTGAATCTCCCTGCATCACAACACAGTGCCTGAGAGTTCCTGTATCCAACGGTCACTTTGCAGCAGTATTCGTAAGCTTCGAGAACAAGCCCAGCAAGGAAGAGATCCTTTCCATCTGGAAGGAGTTCAAGGGTGTTCCTCAGGAGCTTGATCTGCCCTCCGCTCCCAAGCAGTTCCTCAACTACTTTGAGGAGGACAATATGCCCCAGGCTAAGCTGCACAGAAATCTTGAGAATGGTATGGCAGTTTCCATCGGCCGTCTGAGAGAGGATACACAGTACGATTACAAGTTCGTATGCCTTTCTCATAACACTCTGCGTGGCGCAGCAGGCGGCGCAGTGCTGATGGCAGAGCTGTACGCAGCAAAGGGCTACTTTGATTGAGACGGAATGTAAATTAGCACGCACCTGCTGCGTCAACTCACCTTGACGTACACGAAGTACGCCTGCGGTGTGTTTTCTTGCATCTGCGCACTTCTTTCCATTCCTTAGTAGCGGATGATCATGTTTATCCGCTTCAATATGATTAGAGGTAATCAACATGAACAATACTATCTTCACAGGTGCTGCTACCGCAATAGTAACACCTATGCACGCTGACGGCTCCATCAATTATGAGGAGTTCGGCAGAATGATCGATTTCCAGATAGCGGGCGGCATCGATGCTCTTGTTGTATGCGGTACAACAGGCGAGGCATCCACCATGACCGATGACGAGCACGTTGAGTGCATCCGCTTCGCAGTGGAGCGCGCTGCAAAGCGCATCCCCATCGTAGCAGGCACAGGCTCAAATGATACAGGCTATGCAGTTGAGCTTTCCAAGGAGGCTCAGAAAGTAGGCGCTGACGCACTGCTTCAGGTCACTCCTTACTACAACAAGGCTTCCCAGAGAGGTCTTGCAAAGCACTTCCTCACCATTGCAGACAGCGTTGATCTTCCTATCATCCTGTACAATGTTCCCGGCAGAACAGGCATGGGTATCTCCATCGACTGCTACAAGGAGTGTGCACAGCATAAGAACATCGTGGCTACAAAGGAAGCAAGCGGCAACATGAGCCTGATGATGCAGATCTCTGCTTATACCGATCTTGATATCTACAGCGGCAATGACGATGAGGTACTGCCTTGTCTGGCTGTAGGCGGCAAGGGCGTTATCTCTGTGACCTCCAACTGCATGCCCAAGGAGAAGCATGATGAAGTAATGCTGTTCCTTGAGGGTAAGCGTGATGAGGCTCTGGCTATCCAGAAGAAGATACTTGCCTTTGAGAAGGCGCTCTTTATGGATGTAAACCCCATCCCTGCAAAGGAAGCTCTGAACATCATGGGCTTCAACGCAGGCGAGTGCAGACTTCCTCTGTGCTCCATGACCGAGGCGCAGGTAGCTGTGCTGAAGGCAGAGATGGAAGCGCTGGGTCTTGTAGGCATTATCAAGTGATCACAGAAATAAATACATTCTCGCCGCACTTTAACTGGTGCGGCGAGCTTTAAAATGAAAGGATGTTCAAAATGACCAGAATCGCCATTACAGGCGCCTGCGGAAAGATGGGTCGCGTTATCGCCGGTATCATCGCAGGCAGGAATGACTGCATGGTCTGTGCAGGCATTGATCTGTGCGGTGAGCAGTACGCGGATTTCCCTGTTTACACAAAGGTATTCGATATCCCTGAAAAGCCCGATGTGATAATCGATTTTTCACATCCCTCCGCACTGCCTGATCTGCTTTCCTACGGTAAGATGAACAATGTTCCGCTGGTGCTTGCAACCACAGGCTATACCGACGAGGAGCGTGCACAGATAACCGCAGCTTCGGCACAGATACCCGTATTCTTTACATTCAATATGTCGCTGGGCATCAACCTGCTGGTGGAGCTTGCAAGAAAGGCTACTCAGATACTCGGAGGACAGTTCGATATCGAGATCGTGGAGAAGCATCACAATCTCAAGAAGGACGCACCCTCGGGCACAGCCATCATGATAGGCGAGGCTATCAACGAGGAGCTGGGCAACAGCAAGCGCTTTGTATATGACCGCCACAATGTACGCAAGGAGCGCGGCGCAGATGAGATAGGCATGCACGCTATCCGCGGCGGTACTATCGTTGGCGATCATGATATCATCTTCGCAGGCCGTGATGAGGTGATAACACTTTCTCACTCTGCACATTCCAAGGAGGTATTCGCAGTGGGCTCGGTAAACGCCGCTGTGTTCCTCGCAGGAAAGCCCGCAGGACTTTACGCTATGTCTGACCTTATCAAGGAGGGTTAATATGAGCATAACAGTAACCGAAAACGTATCCGTTGTTACATTCAGCAATGTTCCTCTGTACAAGACCATCATGGAGGATACTCTTGCAGCTGTTGCGGCGGCGGAGATTAATATCGATATGATATCCATGACAGCTCCCACATCCGAGCGTTTTGGCTTTGGCTTTACGCTCAGTGATGATGATATGGGCAGACTGCTGACCGTTGCCAAGGAGCTTTCCGATAAGCATGCCATCAAGCCAATGATAAATTCAGGCAACCGTAAGATACTTATAAAGACAGCAGAGATGGAGCATCAGGCAGGCTTTGCCGCAAAGGTATTTGCCGTGCTTAATCGTATCGACGCTATGATACTTCTCGTTACCACGGGCGTGGACGAGATCTCCGTGGTAGTGCGCGAGAGCGACGCTGACACGGCTGTCACAGAACTGGAGGCACTTGTTAAATGATTTCCCGCATTTTCCTTTCCACAGCGGCGGCTACCGCTGAAGCAATATCCGAAACTACGATCAACGACGCTTTGCATGAGCTTGCCGAGCGCCCTGAGGAGGCTATGTCAGCGATAGGACAGTTCTTCTCTGATATGGGCAGAAGTATCCTGAACGCTATCCCCACTGTGATACTTGCTATTGTGGTGCTCGTGCTTGGTGCGCTGCTGTGCAAGCTTAGCGTTAAGCTCATCAGCAGGGGAATGGAGCGCGCAAAGACTGATATAACCGTTGCGAAGTTCGTAAAGCAGTGCGTTAAGATAATCCTGTATGTGCTGCTGTTTATCGTAGTGCTTTCCATTCTCGGAATACCCACCACATCTGTTATCACAGTTATCGGTACGGCAGGCGTTGCCATTGGTCTTGCGCTGCAGGACAGCCTTTCCAATGTGGCAGGCGGATTTATCCTTATGCTTACAAAGCCTTTCAAGATCGGTGACTATATCATCGTGAACGGCGTTGAGGGTACGGTATCTCAGATAGCGATCCTGCATACACGTCTTGATTCGGCTTCTAATCAGGGAATAATCATTCCCAACAGCCAGGCGGCTACCGCTACGGTCATCAATAATTCCGCAAATGATACGCGCCGTGTGGATCTTACATTCTCCATTGCGTATGAGGATGATTACGAGCACGCGCGTCAGGTTATCCTGGATGTTCTGGCGGCGAATGAAAAGGTACTGGCTGATCCCGAGCCCACTGTACGTATGCTGGAGCACGGCGCAAGCGCCATCGTGATCGCTACACGTCCCTGGTGCAGAACAGAGGATTACTGGGAGGTATACTTCACTACTATCGAGCAGGTGAGACAGGCGTTCATTGAGAACGATATCTCCATCCCGTTCGATCAGCTGGATGTGCGAGTTGTCAAGGATCAATAAGAATAAAAGAGGACGCATTTTAGGGTGATGACCATATAGAAGTATTCAAAAACACTAATGGTTATTGTCTAAACGGTGGCTAATGAAACAAACAGAGCAGTATCGCTTAATGCGGTACTGCTCTTGCTTTTATATATTATTTTGATGCATCTCCCAGAAATTTTTTCAGTTTTACCAAAAAGCTTTTTGAAATCGGCTTGATGATTATTCCGACAAAAACTGCGGCTATAACAGTTCCTTCTCTTACGCCGAGAAGCTCTCCACGTGCAATCAGGGAAATGAGTGCGGCAATTAC
>JAFTVU010000066.1 GCA_017465665.1 Oscillospiraceae bacterium
CAGGTACTGAACATCTTCATTCCGCAGGACTACATCGATGGCGGAGCGATAAACGGCTACACAGCCACGACCGCGCCGATATTCTTCCCGAACGGCATAGGCGGTTATATGGAAGCAAGACCCTGCTCGCCATGCGTGCGTGAGGACGGCAGGTTCAACACCGAGGCTGCGGCACTTGCAAGGGGTTATGTCGTTATCTCCGCAGGCGCAAGAGGACGGACTACCTCTGACGGCGAAAGATACACAGGCAAAGCTCCTGCCTGCATCGTTGACCTGAAAGCGGCGGTGCGTTTTGTAAGGAGCATTTCGGACAAGATATGCGGCGATGTGAACAGGATAATCTCCAACGGCACCAGCGCAGGCGGTGCGATGTCTGCACTGCTGGCGGCTTCGGGAGATTCACCGCTGTATCTGCCTTACCTTGAGAAGCTTGGTGCGGAAGAAACCAGCGACCGAATCTTTGCCGCCTCCTGCTACTGCCCCATCACCAATCTTGAGCACGCTGACGCCGCCTACGAATGGCAGTACGGTCATCTGTCAGAACAGCACTGGGAGAAATGGGAGCAGTTCGGTGACACCTGGAAGCCAACTCCTATGCACACCGTACTCAGCGAGGAGCAGATGAGGCTCTCCGCGGAGCTGAAAGCACAATTCCCCGAGTATCTGAACAGCGTTTCTCCGAACGGTCTTAGCCTTAACGAGAGTGGCTGCGGCAGCTTTCTGAACTACATTGAAAGGCTGATAATCGCCTCCGCCGAAAAGGCACATTCCGAGGGCGTTGATATTCCAACAGAGAGCGGAATCGACCTTGCGGCAGGCACTATCGACTTCCCGAAATACTGCGGCTTCATCACCCGAATGAAAGCACCCTGCGCCTTTGACAACCCCGATATGTACACGCCCGAAAACCAGCTTTTTGGCGATGAGATAACGGACAAAAAGCACTTTACCGAGTTCGGAGCGAAAGCTGGCGGCAGTGCTAGTTCTACCGCACCGAGCGAAGTGGTAGCTCTGATGAATGCGATTAATTTCACCGCAAACGAGGGCTGTGCAAAGCACTGGCGTATCCGCCACGGTGCGGCTGACAGGGACACCTCCTTTGCGATATCCGCAATGCTTGCGCAGTGCCTTATTGCCGAGGGAAAGAGTGTTGATTACTTTCTTCCCTGGGGCGTTCCTCACAGCGGCGATTATGACCTCGAGGAGCTTTTCAACTGGATCGACGGGATATGTAAGTGAATAGGAAACATCGGCGGAGATTGCTCACCGCCGATGTTGTTTAGTCGTACTTTTTCTTTAATACCTCAAATGCATCGTCAGTAGTGATCTCACCTGACATCAGCTTCATAATAAGCTCTCTGTGCTCATCAGTGACCACGAAACCCTCCATTTTGGTAGAGGCTATTGCGTTATCCACTGCACGCTCGGGTGTCATTTCTGCCATTTGTGAGTTCCTATTCATCACTGTTGATTATCTTCAACGCCTCATCAAGCGTCATTTCGCCACGTACTACTTTCAGCATCAGCGAACGCTGCTCGTCCGAGATTTTAAAGCCCTCCATCTTCGTGGAAGCTATCGCATTGTCAACAGCACGCTCGGGTGTCATCTGTGCCATACTCACGACCTCCTGAAATAAGTCTGTCTATATTGTACCACCATTCCCGCAAAAAATCAAGCCGCAAAGTCAAAACGGTCAGGAGAACTGACCGCTTTAAAATATTATTCACAGGCAATGTAGATATCCATACTCTCTCCATCGGTTTCAAAGCAAGGAATAATGCCCTCCCAGACGTGCTTCAAGCCGTTTATCTTCATGTACTCGTCGATAGCCTTATAGCCGTTCGGAATAATTACAAACGGATTATCAAACGGACTTTCGATATGTACAGCGGCGTATTTCTGCGCCTTCTGTTCCTTGATCTCAAGACCGTCGGGGATGAGGTCATCAGGCAGTACCCATGCGGCGGTGTAGCCATGCATATTGTACACATTTATCTGCTCCTGAGAAAGATACGGGAAATCCCAGCCGATTACCTTAGGGGAATCAACGCCGTGTTCCTTTGCAATCTTATATATCCTGTCAAGCGAGTCACCCTCGGGGTTGGTGCTTATGGCGGTGTATACTACATAGCGGAAAGAGGGCACAGTCTCCACACGCAGATTAGAGTACGCTTCGTCAAAAGCGCCGAGGTCATCTCTGAAAAGATTATCAAGAGAGCAGTTAAAGAGTGTGCACAGCTCTATCGCCTTTTCTATCTCGGGCTTGCACTCATCATTCTCCCACTTTGACACAGTCTGACGTGAAACATCAAGTCTTTCTGCAATAGTCTCCTGCGTCATATTACGATTGATTCTGCGTAAATGCTGAAGATTTTTTCCAAAGCTCATATTTATCATCCTTTCAAATTGATATCGTAAGCTTACAAAAAAATTATAGCACAGAATAAGCCGTCATTCAACCACGATACGCTTGACTTTTTCGGATTTTCCGCAACCTGAGGTTGACAGGAGGGATAAATAGAACGGAAACAGTGCCTTAATCACCCCAGCGTTTCCCGTATCTTCCCGCAGCACTCTGCGGTGTGCTTCATCAGGAAATCACCGTGTCCGAAGCCGTCCATTATCGTTTCCTCGTAGTTTTTCAGATACTTCTTCAGCTCCTTGTGGGACTTCAGCGCATACGGCTCCTTGCTGCCGCACCAGAGGTAAACCATGGTTTCGTTCTGTGCGATCTCAGGACGTGTGCGGTAGGTGTAGTTCTCCAGAAAATTGCGCTTTACCGATTCATCGCTTGCTTTCATGTACTGGTTGTCCGTCATACTAAGGTCTTCCTTTTTCAGACCGCAAAGCTTCATAGTAACCATGATCAGCGCAGGGAATTTTCCCTCGTTCTTTATTTTGCAGAACATCTTATATGTAAACCAGCCCGCAAGCTTCCCCTGATGCGCCACATAGCAG
>JAFTVU010000067.1 GCA_017465665.1 Oscillospiraceae bacterium
AGTTCAATTATGAACAGCTGCTTATGGGCGGCTGCTCGATCGATGTGCATGGTGTTCCGCTGACTGACGAAACGATCGAGCGCTGTAAGGCTTCTGACGCTGTACTTATGGGTTCTATCGGCGGTGACACTACCACATCGCCATGGTATAAGCTGCCGCCGAATCTGAGACCTGAAGCAGGTCTTCTGGCTATAAGAAAGGCGCTTGGATTATTTGCAAATCTCAGACCCTGCGTACTTTATCCGCAGCTTGCGGGCGCGTGTCCGCTCAAGGAAGAGATAAGCGCCAAGGGCTTCGATATGCTCATCATGCGCGAGCTTACAGGCGGTCTTTATTTTGGCAGCAGAAAAACAGAGCCTGTTAACGGAGTTATGACGGCTGTAGATACGCTGAAGTATGACGAGAATGAGATACGCCGTATTGCAATAAAGGCTTTTGAGGTCGCTATGAAGCGCAGCCGTAAGGTTACAAGTGTTGATAAGGCGAATGTGCTTGACAGCTCACGACTTTGGCGAAAGGTCGTTGAGGAGGTAGCAAGAGATTATCCTGAGGTAACACTGGAGCATATGCTGGTAGATAACTGTGCAATGCAGCTAGTAAAGGATCCTGCACAGTTTGACGTAATGGTTACGGAGAATATGTTCGGTGATATCCTTTCTGATGAAGCGTCCATGATAACAGGCTCTATCGGTATGCTTCCCTCCGCTAGTATGAACGAAACCAAATTTGGTCTGTATGAGCCAAGTGGCGGCTCTGCGCCCGATATTGCGGGTCAGAACAAGGCTAATCCTATTGCAACTATTCTGTCAGCTGCAATGATGCTTCGCTATTCCTTTGATATGGCGGAGGAGGCAGACGCAGTTGAAGCCGCAGTAAACAGCGTGCTTGAAGCAGGCTACAGAACAGGGGATATCATGTCAGATGGTATGAAGCTGGTTTCCTGCTCTGAAATGGGGGATAAGATTGCAGAGTTCATCTGATTGAATAGTAAATTTAGCACACCGAAAACGTTTGCAGCGGTCGGTGTGCTGTTTATTTTGATAAATTTAATGTATTTTCATCAAAATTCAAAAAATTACTTGCAATTACTTCAATTTTAGGTTATAATAATTTTAGCTGTTTTAAAATACGCTTTTGTTCTTTTATTTAGTCCGTGTGACAGATCAGAATACTTATCTTATGCATGGTATAGTAGGAGATTAATTTTAGCGTGTTTTGGTGCTGTTATTATTTGGATTTTCGAAAGGAGTACCGTGATGTACAACGATTTAATGGATTCTATCGGCTTCCTTGGTCAGTATGATAAGGAAGTTGCCGATGCAATGGGTCTGGAGCTTTCCCGCCAGAAGAGAAACCTTGAGCTTATCGCCAGTGAGAATATCGTTTCTCCCGCAGTTATGGCTGCTATGGGCAGTGTTCTTACCAACAAGTATGCCGAGGGTTATCCCGGTAAGAGATATTACGGCGGCTGTGAGGATGTTGACATCGTAGAGACTATCGCTATCGAGCGTGCAAAGGAGCTGTTCGGTGCGAAGTTTGCAAACGTTCAGGCTCACTCAGGTGCACAGGCTAATACCGCTGTATACGTTGCACTGCTTCAGCCCGGTGATACTGTAATGGGCATGAGCCTTGCTCACGGCGGACATCTTACACACGGCTCTCCTGTAAATATTTCGGGTAAGATCTATAACTTTGTACCTTACGGCACAAATGACGATGGTTTTATTGATTATGAGGAGCTTTACAAGCAGGCTAACAAGTGCAAGCCCAAGCTCATTGTTGCAGGCGCATCTGCATATCCCAGAGCTATCGATTTCCAGAAGCTCTCTGCAATTGCAAGAGCAGTAGGCGCATATCTGATGGTAGATATGGCTCACATTGCAGGTCTTGTAGCAGCGGGCGTACATATGAGCCCTGTTCCTTATGCTGATGTAGTAACAACTACAACTCATAAGACACTGCGCGGTCCTCGCGGCGGTCTTATCCTGACTAATAATGAGTACATCGCTAAGAAGATCGATTCCGCTATTTTCCCCGGAACACAGGGCGGTCCTCTTATGCACGTTATCGCAGGTAAGGCTGTTTGCTTTGGTGAGGCTCTCAAGCCTGAGTTCAAGGCTTATGGCGCTCAGATCGTAAAGAATGCAAAGGTACTCGCAGATACTCTGCTTGAAAAGGGCTTTAACCTTGTTTCCGGTGGTACAGACAATCACCTTATGCTGGTTGACCTGCGTCCTTTCGGCATCACAGGTAAGGAGCTGCAGAACAACTGTGACGAGTGCTACATCACTCTCAACAAGAACGCTATCCCCAACGATCCTCAGAAGCCCGCTCTCACAAGTGGTGTAAGAATCGGTACTCCTGCCGTTACAACAAGAGGCCTTGTTGAGGATGATATGAAAGTCATCGGTGAGTGCATCTACCTCATCTCCAAGGATTTCGAAGGTAACAAGGAGAAGGTACGCGCTATGGTTACCGATATCTGCAATAAGTATCCTCTTTATTAATAATTAAGAACATAAAAATCAAAGGAAGTACAGAGATGACAAATATCAAGAATACCGAGGTGCTCTATAAAAATTATAATTCCGTAGCACCTCTCGGACTTATCGCCATGAACGGAACACAGGAGCTTGGCGCAAAGATCAACGGTTATCTGGAAAGATGGGCTGACAGAAACGGCTATCCCTGTGATGATTTCATGATCGAGTGCGAGTGCCCCCGTTTCCAGTCGGGTGACGCAAAGGGCCTCATCAAGAGCACAGTAAGAGGTAAGGATCTGTTTATCCTTGTTGATGTAGGAAACTATAACTGCAAGTACAAGCTGTTCGGTCAGGAAAACTCTATGAGCCCTGACGATCACTATATGGATCTTATGCGTATCATCCAGGCTGCCAGCGGTAAGCCTCATCGTATCAATGTTATCATGCCTCTGCTTTATGGCGGCAGACAGCACAGAAGAAGCTACCGTGAGTCCCTTGACTGTGCAGTAGCACTGCAGGAGCTCCAGCGCATCGGCGTTTCCAATGTTATTACTGTTGATGCACATGACCCCAGAGTATGCAACGCTGTTCCTCTGATGGGCTTTGATAATATCATGCCCTCTTATCAGGTGCTCAAGGCTCTGCTCAAGGCATTCCCTGATATCGATGTACATAAGGATAAGTTCATGGTAGTCAGCCCTGACGAGGGCGCTATGAACAGAAATATGTTCTATGCGTCTGTAATGGGCGTAGACCTTGGTATGTGCTATAAGCGCCGCGATTACTCTACTATCGTTAACGGACGTAATCCTATCGTTGCTCATGAGTACCTTGGTACCTCTGTTGAGGGCAAGGATGTTTTCGTAGCAGACGATATCATTGCTTCTGGTGAGTCTATGCTGGATATCGCGCGTGAGATGAAGGGCAGAAAGGCAAAGAGAGTATTTGCTTATGCTACTTACGGTATGTTCACCAGCGGTCTTGCTTCCTTTGATAAGGCTTATGAGGAAGGCATCATTGACGGTGTATTCGGTACTAACCTTACATACAGAACACCTGAGCTTCTCAGCAGACCCTGGTTCCATGAGGTTGATGTATCCAAGTATATAGCTTATTTCATTGCTTCTATCAACCATGATACTTCTATAAGCAACGTGATCGATCCGCTTGCTAAGATTAACGCTCTTCTCAAGGAGCACAGAGGATTATAATTATGCCTTTAGCAGACAGAATTCGCCCCACCACATTAAACGATGTAGTGGGGCAATCCCATTTGATTGGTGAAAACAAGCCGCTTACCCGTGTTATTCAATCGGGCAAGATACCCAACATGATATTTTATGGGCCGTCAGGAGTGGGCAAGACCACGATAGCCCGTATCATCGCTGAGTCTGCAAACATGCGCCTGCATAAGCTCAACGGCACATCTGCGTCCACTGCGGATATCAAAAGCATCGTATCTGAAATAGATACTTTTTTCGGCAGCAGCGGTATTTTGCTCTACCTGGATGAGATCCAGTATCTCAATAAAAAGCAGCAGCAGAGCCTGCTTGAATATATCGAGGATGGCAGTATCACTCTTATTGCTTCAACAACGGAAAATCCGTATTTCTATGTGTATAATGCTATACTTTCAAGAAGCACTGTGTTTGAATTTAAGCCTGTTGCACCTGAAGAGCTTGAAAAGGCTATACGCAGAGGCTTTGATGTTCTCTCAAAAGAGAATAACACAGAATATAAGCTTGATGATGAAGCAGTTCGATATATCAGCTGTGGCTGCGGGGGAGACGTGCGTAAATCGCTAAACACAGTAGAGTTATGCGCGCTTACTGCTGTTGACGGTAATGTTACTCTTGAGCTTGCTCAGGAGCTTACACAGCGCAGCAATATGCGTTACGATCGTGACGGTGATCAGCATTATGATCTGTTGTCGGCATTGCAGAAATCGATACGCGGCTCTGATGAGAATGCAGCTATCCATTATGCTGCACGTCTTATTGCAGCAGGAGATATAATTTCGCTTTCCCGCAGATTGCTGGTTATTGCAAGCGAGGACATCGGACTTGCATATCCTATGGCAGTTCCTATCGTAAAGGCGTGCGTTGACAGTGCAATGCAGCTGGGGCTTCCAGAGGCGCGTATTCCGCTTGCAGAGGCTGTTATCCTGCTTGCTACGGCGCCTAAGTCCAACAGTGCGTATATGGCTATCGCGGCGGCTATGGAGGATATTGAGAACGGGGAAGTGGGCGATTTCCCGCGTCACCTGCAGAACGAGCACTGTGATGGCGTAGATGCTAAGATAAAGGGTCAGCATTATCTGTACCCTCATGATTATCCGAATCACTGGGTACAGCAGCAATACCTGCCCGATGCGCTGAAAGACAGGATATACTACCGTTACGGCGAAAATAAGCATGAAAAAGGCGCACAGGAATACTGGAAGAAGATCAAAAATCTTCCGTAAATACTGTTTTTACTGTTTTATCGGAACAGCTGCTTGAATATGTCCAGCTGTTCAGGTGACCTGATGTAATAAAATAATCCAGCTCATTATCTGTAAAGGTGTTGTTTGACGAATTTACGATGATGAGCTTTATTTTCATCTTTTCGGGGATGATCGCTTTTATGTAAACGCTTGCATGGCTGTTTACGGATACATCCTTGCGCGGCTCTGCAAGTCCTGCAAGATTCGGAGCAAGCTCAACGAAAATGCCGTAATCCTCTATCGAGCGCACTATACCTGTAACAGTCTCGCCTTGTTCAAAACGAGCTGCATTCTGTTCCCATGTTCCAAGCAGCTCTTTGTGGGTAAGACAGATCCTGTTATCCTCTACTGATTTTACTGCTGCATAGATATTCTGACCGATATAGAAGCGGTCAGCAGGATGGGATATCCGCGAAACTGAGATAAGGTCTATCGGTATTAAAGAGGGAAGACCGCAGCCAATATCAACAAAGCTTCCGAATTGTTCAAGATGAGTTACCCGGGCTGTTATAACATCACCGGGAATAAGGTTACTGAGATAATTATCAAAGCATTCCTGCTGGGCGCTTTTTCGTGAAAGCACTGCATAAATGTTATCGTTTTCATCCCGTTTGAAGCCTGTCACTTTAAAGCAAACAGGTTTATTTACCCTTGAGATGAGAGCGATATCTTTTGTAGTGCCTTCCGATATACCGATCGCACCTTCCTCGCGTGGTATAACACCGCGCATACAGCCTAGATCAACAATAAGATTATGCTTGCTGTCACATATAATACAAGGTGCCTCAACGATCCTACCGTTATTCTTACACTCCTGTAAAGTAAAATATGAGCGCAGGCAGTTCTGATTTTCGGTTGTACGCAGTAAGCAGCCCTCAGGCAGATATTCAGCCATTTTGTACCTCCAACATGTATGATTTACTGTACATATTATGTTAGAGGTTTATTTAATATGCTTGTATTGAAGAAGATTAAGCTATAAAAGAAATAGCCGCTCCACGGTCAAGCAAAGCGGTTAAATCATCCCTAGATATATCTATAGCATTGATGGTAGCTGTTATGATTATATTATTGAAGTCGAATACTTGTCACAAAAGTGCTAATATGCTATAATAGGGTAGGAAATAAAATACAAGTAATTTCGTAAAATAAAAAGATTACTTAATCAGCTGATAAATATTACCAAAAACCTGTTTTTTTCATCCGTAAGAGATTTTTGCCAAGCTTTTTGCGGAGTAAAAAGCGGGTTTTTGTCTTTCTGGCGTAAGCCCTTAAAGCAAGTATGAGCTTTCAACGGTTGGAAATGTCCCCATTTTCAACGGTTGGAAGGTCAGACTTGTGACACGCAGCAGTGTCGCCCACGTTCCAAAGGGCAGCTGCGGATCTACCGGGAGTGATCTGATTTCCCGGAATCACGCCGAAGCCGGACGCCGCGGCAGCGGACCGGCTCGGCGATACAAAATAAAAAAAGCGGAAGATTTCTGATCCTCGAAAATTTGTTCGAGAATTGGAAATTTTCCGCATGTACCCCCCTAGCTAACAGGGGGGTACTGTGTACAATGAGATACCATGCTTTTGGCTTAACCGTCCGTTTTGGGCGGTTTTTTGTTTTAAAAAATTTGAATTTCCAGTTTTGCGCCGTTTTTTGTTGTGCAGCGTGCCGATCGGCGCGAGTTATCCCATTCTTCCAAAGCATATAACTGCTATTATTAATAGAATTATACCAATTAGAGCATATATTTTTTTGCTGATTTTCATAATTTCTCCTTTACCAGAATTTTGTTGGGTTATTTGTTAAACCACAAAGATAATCAAGTGATACTTTAAAATGATCTGCTATTTTAATTAATAAGGGTAGTGGTATTAATACTTTTCCTGATTCGTATCTTTGGTATGCTTGTTGGTTTGTTAAGCCTAGTATTTCTGCCATGTCTTTTTGTTTTAAATCGCTGTCTTCTCTTAGATCTTTCATGCGTTCGTAATAAGTTTTCACAGAAATATACCTCTATTCTTTGTTGGTTTATACAAATTATAGCAAACTACTAATTTGTAGTATTGACAAAACTACACATCAGTAGTATTATTAAGATAACTACAAATGTGTAGTAATTAATTTTGTAAGGTAGGTAAAAACAATGAAAGTGATTTTAAAACGCCCAGGGCAAGCATTTGAAGTAGGAGAGCTTAACGGTATTGATGAGATCTGGAATTATCTCGGTGGTGCAATGGAAACTGTACCATTTAAAGGATATAAATACCGTGTTGTCTGTAATGATGAGTTTCTCTATAATGGCAGCGAGCCGAATATCAGAATAGATGGTGTAGATTACTACGGTAATATATTCATTTGTTCTACTGGTGAAAATGAACATGGTGAGTGGGATCTGATTGGCATGACTGACGAAGATCTTAAAGAGTTTACATTTCTTTTAATTACGAATTCGTTGTCATAAGTGAGGTGCATTATGCCAGTTTCATTAAAGCACCCTGATAGACCTGATCCCAGTGAAGTTGCAGCCATGGCATTGCGAGAGTATACGCCTGAGCACTTGACTGATGAGATCTATCCTCAAAACTCTGAACGTGTATACACTCCGATACATCAGACTGAAGAGAAGCTTCCTGTTGATCTGTCAAGAGAATGCACACCGATACATATTACTAGCGAGGAAAAGCAAATTCATGCTGCAGCTCCTGAGGATCCTGAGCCTGCTGATGTATCAAAGTCAGATAATTCAGTAGTTACTTATTCAAATTATATAAGTCATTCTTCTGATGCGTGGCTTTCTTATGATGGTTATACTTTTTTGAATGAGCTTTTTACTCCTGATAAATTATCTACTATCAGCATAACTGATATCGATGATCAATTTTTTACTGATACATATTCGGGCGATTTAGGATATATCGCTTCTGCTTCTCCTATACCGATGGATAATCCTATTCCTGATGTTGAGCCCGATAAGATAGATCCTGATGCTACTGTTAAAATGACAGGCGATACTATTTATGATTATACAATTACTAATACCACAGGCGATACAACAACATTTAATGAGTATGTCACAAACAATTATACATATATCACTA
>JAFTVU010000068.1 GCA_017465665.1 Oscillospiraceae bacterium
CTATTTCCCGATGCTCGCTTTTGCGCTCATACAGAGCCGCTTTTTCAGGGAGCGCAGGGACTTCTGGTGTATAAAGCTCGCAGGAATCCTGACGGGGCTTGCGCTTATACCCGTTCTATTCTACACGCTGGGCGGAATTTTCGGCGGTACACCCGACTGGTTGAATATCACGATATTCTTCATCTCGGCGGCGATAGCGTTTCTTGTGGAGGCTCGGCTGTTCAAAGGTGACGGCTTGCCTTGCAGAGTGCCGTTTCTCGCCGTTGCTGTCATTGTTCTGATAGGAGTTCTGTTCGTGGTGGTCACATTTATAACGCCGCAGATTCCGCTGTTCAGAGATCCTCTTTCGGGGAGCTATGGGATAGGCGGTTGATTTCCTCAATACATAAATTCGGCGGAGATATCTCACTCCGCCGATTTCATTATTACTTACTCAGCCGACCACTCTGCGCTGTCCTCCATGACCCTGCCGTCGCTGAAATACGCCCGCACGATCACGCTGTTATCTCCTGCGTCAAGCACGATATTCTTCCATACAAATACCGTCGGAAGCTGTGCATCATGTACACCCTCACCGATGCTGACGCCGTTTACAAAAAGCTCGGCACGCCCTGCGTTGGAATAGCCTTTACCTCGGGAATAAGGCGGCTGCGCCCGCTGAAACGCTTGTCTGCAAGCCACACCATAGGCTGGCTGTTCCATACCGACTTGTAGAAATAATATGCGTCCTTCGGGATGCGCTCTCGGGTGACAAGTCCCTTGTCATTCTGACCCTTGGTGTCGCCCTCTTCCCTGCCGTCAGAGGCAAAATCGAACATACCCCAGATATACTTGCCCCATAGGTACTGCCTTGCCGCAAACTGAGCCCAGATACGCTCGTGCATGGCAGACTGATAGTTCTCGTAGTGACGCTTGCCCCAGGGGTCGATCTCGTTCTCCCAGTCGATGTTGTCCTTGTGCTGCGAGATAGCTCCGCCACCGCCGTATTCCGATACGCATATCGGGTGGTGAACCTTTTCAGTGTGCTGCCTGTCAAGCCAACCGCCGAAGCTCTCCGCAGGGCCTGCGTCCTTATACCAGCCGAAATAGCGGTTATATCCCACCACATCCACAGGCATATCAAGAAACTGCCCCCAGAACTGATTATCCGCAAGGGTAATTAGCCTTGTGCTGTCCTCTTTTCGTGCGAGGTCGCTCAGCTCCGTCCACAGCTTGTATATCTCATCGTTCATCTGATACAGCTCGTTTGATATACCCCACACGATGATTGATGGGTGGTTGTAATTCTGACGGATAAGCTCCGTAAGCTGCTGCTTTGCGTTTTCAGCGAAGCCGTCAGCTATCGTAAGAGTAGCATTATCAGGCGACATCTGATTTACAATCCCTATCTCCGACCACACTGTAATTCCGTATCTGTCGCAGAGATCATATTCATGCTCGCAGTGCTGATAATGCGCCATTCTGACAGAGGTGCAGCCCATATCCAGCATCATCTTATAGTCGCGATCACGCTGATCGTCGGTCATCGCCCAGCCGTTTTCGTAGCTATCCTGATGGTAATTCACGCCATGCAGATCGAGATACTGTCCGTTCAGGAAAAAGCCATGCTCCCTGTCGATGTTATAGGTGCGTATACCAAAGGTCTGTGACTTGCTGTCAAGGACATTTCCGCCCTCACTGAGCGTAACCTTTGCAGTATAAAGATATGGGCATTTTCTGCCGTTCCACAGCATGGGAGCGGTGATATCGGTATTCAGCACAACACTCGCCTTGCTGTCGGCGAAGATGGTCATATCCTCCCGTGCGACTGCGACAGCAGTTCCCGCTGCGTCAAGTATCTCTGCGGTAACGGTGAGCGTTCTTTCCGTATCTCCGTCATTCGCAAGCTTAACAAGGATATCCGCCTGCGCATTGTCGGAGGTAATGTTCTTCGGCGTTACATACACTCCTGATGAGCCATAGTCCAGCAGATCTATATGAGCATTTTCGGTGACTATCAGCTTAACTCCACGATAAAGACCACCCATTTTGGTGAAATCACCCTGATCAGTTATAGGAGCAATGTAGTTAGTCGGGGAATTATCCACCTTTACTGCGATATCATTCTCGCCCTCGCTCACGAAGTCTGTGATATCAAATCTGAAAGCGGAGTAGCCGCCCTCGTGCCTGCCGACAAATTCGCTGTTAACAAACACCTCTGCAATGGTATTCGCCGCCCCGAACTCGATAAACACACGATTGTCGGAGCAGTCGCATACAAATCTTCTACGGTAGCACGCAAGACCTCTGTAATAATTCTCGCCGCCCTGACAAATACCTGTCCTGCCGCTTGCGCCGTCCTTGTCATTCCATGTATGAGGGAGCGTTACCCTCTCCCAATCTTCGTCCCCGAAATCAGACTTATGTACAGGCAGGCTC
>JAFTVU010000009.1 GCA_017465665.1 Oscillospiraceae bacterium
GACAAGGTTTGTTAATTCGTTCATTCTTACTGTTCAATTTTCAAGGAGCTTGTTCGCTTCAGCCTTTCGGCGTGACAGCTTTTTAATTATATCACATCGCTTCGAGTTTGTCAAGTACTTTTTTCAATTTTTTTGAACTTTTTTCTTGACCGCTCTTTTCGATGTCGCCGCTTTTCAGCAGCCTATCCATTATATCACTTTATCGTTTCCTTGTCAAGCACTTTTTTGAAATTTCTTTAAAAAGTTTTTCTTGAGTTTTCCGATAAGCTCTTTCGGACAGCTTTTATATTCTATCACTTTCCTCTCAAAATGTCAATATGATTTGTCGGAAAATATTACAAAATAAGTTTTCCGTATTTTTCAACATTTTATACATTGTAAAAAATGCCATCTTACATATTACAAAAAGGGGAGCTTATACGCTCCCCCTGAAATATCATCTTACACCCGCTTCATGGTACAGCCTGCCCACAGGCAGACCCATTACATTATAGTAGCAACCGTTTATCCGCTTTACCAGCAGCGCGCCCCTACCCTGTATACCGTAAGCACCCGCCTTATCCATAGGTTCACCGCTTGCAACATAATCTGCGATAAGCTGCTCCGAGAGCTGATTAAACTCAACTGTAGTCTCGTCAGCAAAGCTGTAAAGCTCTCCGCGCTCATTTATCACGCATACGCCCGTGTACACGCTATGCACTCTGCCCGAAAGCAGCTGCAGCATCTCCACTGCATTCTCCTCAGATACAGGCTTGCCGAGTATCTTTCCGTCAATAGCAACAACGGTATCTGCAGCTATTATAGTTTCACCCTTATACTGTGCGAATATCTCTTCGGCTTTCTGCTTTGAAAGTAATATCACCGCCTGTTCGGGAGATATCCCGTCAGGCAGCACTTCCTCGCCCGTTGCTGGTATCACGCGGAAATCCTGTGTTATAAGCGAGAGTAGCTCCCGTCTTCTCGGTGATTGACTTGCCAGTATCATGCCTTATTTTCCTTTGTGGTGTGCTCGGGCACAAAAGGATGCTCCTCACCGTACACCTCATTATAATTATCTATGCACTTCTTGATTACCTCAACAGCCGCTTTCTGACCCATTACCTCATTTACAGCAGTGGTCTTGCCCTCAAGCTGCTTGTATACGGAGAAGAAGTGGCGCATCTCCTCAAAGATATGACTTGGGAGTGCTTCAATGCCTCTGTAAGCGTTGTAGTTGGGATCTTCAAAGGGAATAGCGATTATCTTCTCATCGTTCTTGCCGTTATCCAGCATGGTGATAACACCGATAGGATAGCACTGCACCAATACCAGCGGATCGATAGGCTCATTGCAGAGCAGCAGAACATCCAGCGGATCTCCGTCATCCGCAAGAGTACGGGGGATAAAGCCGTAGTTTGCAGGATAATGGGTGGATGTATACAGTATACGGTCAAGGATTATAAGTCCTGTCTGCTTGTCAAGCTCATACTTCTTCTTGCTGCCCTTTTCGATCTCTATTACAGCAAGGAAATCATGGGGAGTAATACGCGCAGGGTCAACGTCATGCCAGATGTTCATTTCATGTCCTCTTTTCTGTTTTTGTTATATAACATTTTATATTATATATGGTTTTGGGTTCAAAATCAAGTGGTCAGCACTATTTTATATATAGCAGCGTCATCATCGGGGTAATAGCTCTTTCGGGTGGATATCATCTCATACCCCATCCTCTCATACAGCGCACGGGCAGGCGCGTTTTTGCTCCTTACTTCAAGGAAGCAGCTTTCCGCTCCCCTGCCGCACATCAGAGAATGCAGCTCCGTCAGAAGCTCTGTGCCGAGATGCTCTCTGCGGTATTCGGGCAGAACAGCAATCTGATAAAGCTCACCCTCATCCGCCACTACTCTTCCCAGCGCAAAGCCTACGATATTTCCGCCACGCTCCCGAACCGTGAGAACAGAAAGCGGATTTATAAGCTCCTCTATGAGCATTTCTTTTGTCCAGCTTCCGTGAAAACAGGTCTGCTCCACCACGTCAAGCTGAGCTATCTGTTCCTCAGTGAGCGTCATACCAGCTCTTGCCCTCCTTTGCATCGGCAATAAGCGGCACCGAAAGCTTTACCGCACCCTCCATCTCCTCGCGGAGTATCAGCGCAGCCTTGTCTGCCACTGCCTCGGGAGCCTCTACGATGAGCTCGTCGTGCACCTGAAGTATGAGCCGTGCCTCGGGAAGCTGCTCCTTTAATCTGCGGAACACCTTGATCATCGCGATCTTGATGATATCAGCTGCGGTGCCCTGTATAGGCGCGTTCATCGCCATACGCTTGCCCTGTGCCTTTACCATCTTGTTCGAATTGAGCATTTCAGGAATGAATCTGCGCCTGCCGAACATCGTCACCGCATATCCATCCTTTTCCGCCTGTGCGACAGAACCCTCCATGTAGGTCTTCACGCCGCTGTAGTGTGCAAAATAATCCGCCATATACTGCTTTGCGTTTGCCAGGGAAGTGCCGATATCCTTTGCCAGCGAGAAAGCCTCCATGCCGTATATCATTCCGAAGTTTACCGCCTTTGCACTGCGGCGCATCTCGGAAGTCACCCATTCCGCAGGCATACCGAAAACGCTTGCCGCTGTTTCGGTGTGGATATCTCCACCCTCGCAGAAAGTTTTTATCATTGCTTCATCCTTTGCTATGTGAGCAAGCACGCGCAGCTCTATCTGACTGTAATCCGCATCAACAAGCGTCTTGCCCTCGCCCGCCACAAAAAAGCGGCGGAAGTTGCGCCCAAGCTCGGTGCGGACAGGTATGTTCTGGATGTTAGGATCGGCAGAGGATATCCTGCCTGTACGGGTCTCCGTCTGCTTAAATGTGGTGTGCATACGGCCATCCTCCGCCACACAGCCCTCATAGCCCTTGACATAGGTATTATACAGCTTTGTAATGCTACGGTATTCCAGAACTTTTTCCGCGATAGGATGATATTCCGTCAGCTTTTCCAGTGTTTCTGCATCGGTAGACCAGCCCGTCTTGCGCTTCTTTCCTCCGGGCAGCTTCATCTCCTCAAACAGCACCACACTGAGCTGCTTTGGCGAACCCACATTGAAGCTGTGACCTGCCATCTCGTGTATCTCCGCTTCTAGGGAGGCAATGCGTGGCTTCAGCTCCTCTCCGAATGCGTGGAGCGCCTCCTTATCCACTGCGATCCCATCGCGCTCCATGGAGGAAAGCACCTCCGCCAGCGGTATCTCGATATCCTGTAGCACACTCAGCATACCTGCCGAGCATATACGCCTGAAAAGCTCCGCATTCAGCAGATACAGCGATTGTCCCAGACGCTCCTCATCATAGGTCACACCATATTCAGCGCAAAGTCTTGATATCTCATAGTCGCCCGAGTTCACATTCAGCAGATACGCGGCAAGAGTGGTATCAAACACCACATTTTCAAGCACAATACCATTCTCCATGCAGTAGGCATACAGCGCCTTAGCATCTGCGGTACGCTTTGCAGCCTCCTTATCAGCCAGCAGCTTTGCCACATCTCCACCATACAGCTTGCCGTTGCGGTACGCACGCAGCTCGCCTCCGACGAGCGCCACCTCGTATCCCTCACCAAGCTCCTCCGTCACAGCTTCCGCAGTCTCAGGAACAGGCTCGCTCTTTACAGGCACTGCCTCAAGGCTGAGCTTCTTCATGACAGAGAACATTTCCTTTTCAGTGAGTATCTCAGCCGCTCTCGGTGTGGTCTCACCAATGGCATAATCCGAAAGCTGCTCCGAAACAGGCGCATGCAGCTCGATGACCGCAAGCTTACGGCTGAGCTCTGCGTTGTCCCTGCCGTTAATCAGCTTGTTGCGTACGCCATTTGTAACATCTATCGTATCGATATTATCATAGATATACTGCACGCTGCCGTACTTCTGTATCAGCGAAAGCGCGGTCTTTTCTCCTATTCCCGCAACACCGGGGATATTATCCGAGGTATCGCCCATCAGCGTCTTTACCTCTATCATCTGAAGCGGAGTTACTCCATATACCTCCATTATCTTTTCGGGAGTGTAGAAGATATCCTCCTTGTTTGAAGCAAGGCGCACCGTTACCTTATCATTGATGAGCTGAAAGCTGTCGCGGTCTCCTGTCATGATAACGCACTCTGCGCCATTCTCCGCCGCAGCTCTGGAAAGCGTACCGATGATATCGTCTGCCTCAAAGCCCTCTTTTTCCACCACCGTTACGCCGAGTGCAGGCAGCAGCTCCCTTATAACAGGCATCTGCTGTGCAAGCTCATCAGGCATTCCGTGGCGGTTAGCCTTGTAGCCCTCGAACATCTTATGGCGGAATGTGGGTGCTTTCAGATCGAACGCCGCCGCTATATGATCGGGCTGTTCCTCTTTCAGCAGCTTCAGGTAGATATTCATAAAGCCCGTCAGCGCATTGGTGAACTCGCCCTTTTTATTCGTCAGCATGCGTATTCCGTAAAACGCGCGGTTCATTATGCTGTTTCCATCTATCAGAAGAAGTTTCATGCTTACCTCCGTAATTTATGTTGACATAGCCCATATCAGCACTGCCTGCTGTATCTGCAGAAGATACTTTTTAAACCCATAGCCCACAAAACAACTGCTTTCAATAACTTCGGCAGATACCTCCTCGCCTCTGAAAAACGGAGGACAAGGGTTCAGCACCGCTCCGTCATTTGCAGCTGCCATGATATCGGAAGTGATCTGATAACCGCTGAAATCAGACAGTTTTTCAGCAGGTATGGAATCAGTGCAGATGATATCTCTGCCTGCCACCGCAGCCGAAAGCTGCTCACAATGAGCAACTCCATCCATTTTATGCTTATCAGGACAGCAATGAAGAAGATCAAAGCCCATAAGCGCAGCAGCCTCTCTCCATGTTCGCCCGATATTCCCGTCAGCGCCCACAAAAAGATACTTGTCTGCTGTAATATCATCTCTTATTTTCGAAAGCGCATACAGATCGCTCAGTATCTCGCAGGGGTGCTCGGTATCCGTCATGGCATTTATAACAGGAGAAGCCGAATATTCTGCCATACGCTCTAAAAGCTTCATATCCTTATGCCGTACTATGATCGCATCTGCCCAGTTATTGAGATAGCCTGCCACATCGCGGATATCTTCCTTTTTATCCAGAGATGCAGGCGGAAAAAGCACCGTCTGACCACCCAGCAGATATACTCCCTTTTCAAACGTCACACGGGTACGGATACTGCTTTCAGGAAAGAACATCACTACCGTTTTTCCTGCAAAAGTATTCTTGTATTTTCCCTGCTGAATATCATCAGCTATACGAAATATCTCATAAACATCATGCTTATTAATATCCGAAAGATGCAAAAGGCTCTTCATACCATATCCTCCGATAGCGCAGTTCTATCACAGCATCGCTGGCACGCCCGCAAGACCGTCTATTACCGTCTGCACCGCTTTCACAAGTGCATTCATATCGCCGATATTCTTCTTGCACGGAACATGCAGGAATATCGTGTTCATTCCCATACCGAGCGTATGCCAGTAGATATCGTTGCAGTAGGATGTTCCACAGCCTCCCGAGATATACGCACCATAGCCCGCACCTCTGATAAGCTCCGTCACCGTTGCAGCGTCCATATTCGTGTGGCGTTCCTCATGGCACAGCTCCGCCGTGGTCTCCACTGCGATCTTATCCCTGATAACAGGCTTCTGTCCCATCAAAACAACGCAGGCAGGGACATACTCCTGCACTGCCGCAGCCAGCACTTCCGCGCTCTTCTGCCTGTCATTCGGGAGCAGCAGTTTGCACTCCTGGCATATCTCCAGACGCTCCAGTACTATGCGTGAGCTATTCTCCGCCCCGTCAAATGCCGCTACGATAAACTGACTCATATACGCACCTCAAATTCACACGTTCTTAATATTATCCAGCACCTTTTTCGGCGCTTTTGTAAGGAACAGCTTTGTTACAAGTCCGGTAAACGCACCGCCGATGATAGCGGTTGCAAGCAGTATCGGTGCATACGCGAACACCGTCCAAGTTCCATAGAAGAGCGCTGCTGTAAGAAGCTGACCTCCCACATGGAATATTGCGCCTGCAATGCCCTGAAACGGCAACACAGCCGTCCTTTTATCGGGCTGTGTAAAAGCTCCCATAGCCGCCATCGAAGCAAGCGCCGCAGCACCACCCACAAGTCCGAACATCATACTCATCACAGAGCCTGTCACAAGACCTGAGATAACACACCTCAGCAGCGCCACGCACAAAGCATCACGAACTTTCCATACGCCGCCGATATTAAGCAGCAGCAGCGTAACGACATTTCCCAGTCCCACGCGCACAGCAGGTATCGGAACTATAGGCGGCAGCCATGTTTCCAGCACGGAAAGTGCCGCCGCTATCACTATAAAAAGTGCGCTGTATGTAAGCTTTCTTGCACTCATTTCATAAGCTCCGCAAATGCCTCTGCCACTGTCTGAAGCTCGGTCTTTTCAGGCTCGGGCGGAGTTATGTTTATCTCCGTCAGCTGCTTCTGCTCTCTGCCCTTTTCGGTGAGAGTATAATGCTCCTCCCTTATGTAGAGCGGAGAATACTCCAGAAGCCAACGCCTGAGATAGTCTGCGAAAAAGCTTATCAGAGCCGCCACAGCAGCGCCCAGCATAAGACCTCCGCAGATGTACATTCCCATACCGCCAAGCACAAAGCACACCACCGCATAAACGATATCCATGATATAAGATATCGTCTTTTCGGCAGAGCCACCGCCCAGCGCAAACAGTGCCACTGTAATAACAAGAACACCTGCAAGCACCGCAAACACGATATTCAACAGGCTACCGCCAAGGGCTATACCTACACCGATACAGCCCAGTGCAAACAGACTCTGTATATAAAAGCAAGCTCTTACTATCCCTCTCAGTTTTTCGGACTTCTTCAGTCTCGAATCTATGAAATCAGGGATTATATCGCCATCTGATTCAAAATGCAGCAGACGGCTCTTTATATTGTCCAGCATATTATCACCAACGTTTATTTTATATCGTCAAGCTCTTTCATCCACAGCGCGGAGCTTCCGTCGCTGGGCATTGCCCATCCCCCTCTCGGAGAAAGGCCCACGCTGCCCACGGCAACGCCGTCAGGCAGGCAGGAGCGCTTGAACTGCTGATTGAAGAAGCGGCGGAAGAATGTCCTGAGCCACTTCAGTATAGTTTCATCATCGAACCTGTCACCAAGCGCATGCTTTGCAAGACGGTATATCTTCTTAGGGCCGAAACCGCAGCGCACAAAATAATATATAAAGAAATCGTGAAGCTCATACGGACCTACAAGATCCTCTGTCTTCTGGGCGATATCTCCGTTGTCGTCAGCGGGAAGAAGTTCGGGGCTTACAGGAGTTTCAACAACGCTGATGAGCGTATCATACAGCGAGCGGTCTATCTGCTCTGCGTAGTATCTCACCACCGCACGCACCACCGTCTTCGGAACTCCGCCGTTCACGCCATACATGGACATGTGGTCGCCGTTGTAGGTTGCCCAGCCGAGAGCAAGCTCGGAAAGGTCGCCCGTACCGACTACCATGCCGTTCACAGCATTTGCCACATCCATCAGTATCTGTGTGCGCTCACGTGCCTGCGCGTTCTCATATACCACGGAGCGGTCAGCCTCATCATGACCTATATCCGCAAAATGCTGCTTCACTGAAGCCATAATATCGATAACGCGGAAATCCGTGCCAAGAAGTATACACAGCTGCTCCGCATTGGAACGGGTACGCTCTGTCGTACCGAAACACGGCATTGTTATCGTCACGATATCGCTCATGGGTCTGCCAAGCAGCTTCATCGTTTCTGAGCACACCAGCAGCGCAAGTGTGGAATCAAGTCCACCCGAAATACCCAGCACCAGCTTTTCCGCATGCACATGCGAAAAGCGCCTAGCAAGACCGTGAGCCTGTATCATAAGGATATCGCGGCAACGCGCGGAATTATCTTCGTCGGGCAGGAACGGGTTTTCCGCCACCTCTCTCAACAATTCAGTGACCGCCATTTCAAGGGAAAAATACACCTCGCAGTGATCAGATGCTGCAGCGAAGCCGCTGTCACGTCTGCGTGCGAACATCAGAGACTTAGCGTCAAGCTCCATCACCGTAAGGCCAGCGGAAAACAGCGGACTCTCCGCCAGTATATCTCCATCCTCTGCAATGACGCAGTGACCGCCGCAGACATTATCCTGCGTGCTCTCACCCTCGCCTGCGGAGGCCAGAATATAGCCGCACTTCAGCTTTGCGGAATGAGCGGATATCAGTGTGCGTCTTGCATCCTCCCTGCCCACAAGCTCAGCGCTTGCGGAAAGGTTCGCTATTACTGTAGCGCCTGCAAGAGCATGTCTGCTGCTGGGTGGAATCACCGCGCACACATCCTCGCCTATCTCTGTACCGATGCAAAGCTCGGGGAGCTGCTCACAGCGCAGCAGCACATCCGTGCCGAACGGAACGATATCACCAAGCAGCTCTATCTCTTCAAGCTCATCGGGCGCTGCTGCAAACCAGCGTTTCTGAGCGTCTGTAAGGCACTTCTTCGGCACTGCTGCCAGCACCGAGCCATTGCCCAGCCATACAGCACAGTTATAAAGCCTGCCATCCACGAACATCGGACAGCCCACGACCGCGATCATCTGCTTTCCTGCAGTAGCCTTTGCGATATCGGAAAGAGCGTTCAGCGCTCCATCCAGCAAGGTATCGCGCAGATAAAGATCGCCGCAGCTTGCAGAGGTCACACACAGCTCAGGGAACACCAGAACACGAACGTTCTCACGCTCCGCCGCATCGATCATAGAAATGATATCCGAAGCATTATAAGCACAATCCGCCACCCTTACATCAGGCACAGCGGCCGCACATCTTATATATCCATCCAGCATAATAACTCCTGTCTCTCCGCATTGTGCGGAGGTATATAATTATCCACCTTATAGTTTACCACTTTTTCATCAGAAAATCAATAGTTTTTGATCTGTACAATACCATCGCACAGCAAAAGCCCCCGAAAACGGGGGCTTGAAGCTATGAAATTACTTTATGACATACTTTCCGCTGCTCTGGAGAGTATACACATCGCCCTCCTCAAGCTGCGGCACTGTAACCGAGTCGATGATATTTCCATCCGCATCGGCAAGCACCACCGTCTCACGGAATTTAAGGCTGAAGTTCGCCTGTATCTGCATCAGCGCATCCTTGCTCTTATTATTCTTCATAACGATGAGCAGCTCACCGCCTGCAGGGATGACCGCATGGGGAATGCTCCATTCATCAGGAGTAAGCTCATCGTCAGACATATACAGACCCTTTATCGTAACATCCTCCGCATTGGGATTGTACAGCTTTATCCAGCCTGCGTTCTTATCGGTGCACACCTCACTTATCCTGAGCGGCGCGTCATGCAGCTCCGTCTTTTCAGTAACGAGCTTTGCATATACGTTTCTATCCACCGCCATATCACCTGTGATGATGACCTCGGGAGTGAAATACTCCTTATCGTTTATCACCCATTTCACGAACTCATAGCCATCGTACATCTCTGCACGCAGCGTAACATCGCACGCCTTGAAGTATGTTCCGTATACCACGCGGTTTCTGCCCTTCTGGGTGTTAAGGTAGATGTCCGCGCCCTCTGTACCCGTTGCGGAAACATCCATCATATCCATCGTGATATTGAAATGATTGAGCATATCATTCAGCACAAAGCTGTATCGGTTTTCTGCGAAATCGCGGATCTGCTGGCGGCTCTCCTCAAAATGGTGCGGCCTTGCCCAGTCAGAGGTCAGACCAAGCTCCAGCGCATACATCTGCTCGGGATCGCTTATCTCGCACAGATCATCCAGCACCTCAAGGATGTGCTCCGTGCTGAACGCATACGCAGTAAGATCGCACATGGTATTTGCAAACAGGTGCTGCATATCCTCTCTTGCAAGCAGAGCCCTGAGCGCTTTACTCTCGCCGCTCATGTGCCTGCCCGAAAGCAGATCGGAAAGTGTGCGTAATCTGTGACCCTCGCCGTAAAGACCCCAGGCATACTCTGCATCAAAAAACATAAAGCGCCATCTGCCATCCATGAACTCGCTGGTGATCTCCTCGCCCTCGGCAGGATAATAGCGGAACGCCTTAAAGTTGTTGCCGGGCCAGTCCTTGTTCGAGATAAACACCTGCATACAGTAATACTGCATGAGGTTCTCCACATCCACAAGCTCGCAATATTCCGCAAAGATCTTATCATCAGTGAGATCCTTGTCGTAATACTCGCACATCTCAAGGTAATCGATAAGCGGCTGTTCGATGGTCTCTCCCTCTTCCTCAAGCTCCTCAATATCGGGTATCTCGATATTCTCTATCATACCGTACTGATCCTTGTTGCCGCCAAACTGTGTAGCAAGATAATCGTTGTGATAAGCCTCGTGCAGCCATGAATAGCCATAGTATTCGCCATTGAGGAACACCGCACAGGGCGTTGTATTCTGTATGCAGGGGAAGCCGTAATCCTGCGCGAGCTGCTGTGAAAGCTCATCACGCACGCCTGCAAATTCACGGTCATTCGCGCCATTTCGGAGGGTTATCCTGTCAAACTCAAGGATGGGATTGCCCTCGTTATCCACTGCGTCATCAAAGAAAGCATACTTGAACTTGCCATTCTCGGGGTCATACTCCTTGCGCGCGATAAGCCGGAAAGACTTCTGGTCAACCACTCTAGAATAGCCGCCGACCACTCTTGCACCTGCCGCCTGAGAGATAACCTGATCTCCGTCACTCTCGAACACCTCCACATACATCGGGCGCTCGGATTCACGACCACTCATATAATAGTTACCTGGAGCGTTGTAGGGTATCTCCTCGCCGAAATGTTCCTTTACATAATCGTCGTATATCTTTCCCGGCACTGCAATACCATACTCGTAATCATACAGATTGTATGGATCGGTGCTCAGTACGAATATCAGCGTATCATCAGAAAAACGCTCATCCACATCCGTTCCCGAAACAAAGCTTCTGGTATGTATCTTGCTGGCAACTCCATCAGTAACGGAAATCGCCTTTACTGTGGTAGCTCTGGTTTCAGGACCTGCGTTGATCTCGATAGGCTCAGCATAAAGCTGAGACGGAGTTATCTTCGGGTCCGAACCGTCCGTTGTAAAATATATCTGTGCGCCGTCCTTAGCCGAAAGCTCCAGCAGGATGTTTTCGGAATAAAAATCCGCACCATGGGAAAAGCCGATGGAATCTCCCTCTGCAACAGTGATCTCCGCGCCCTCCTCAGGCTGGGAGGTGCTTAGCGTAAGCTCTCCGTCCTCGCCGAGCATTGCATGCACCTGCACAGGCTCAGGCGGAAACAGCGTATACAGCACGCACGCTGCAATACCGATTACTGCGATTATAATTAAAATTATGATCCTATTCATATAGTTCTCCGAAACATCACAGGCTGCTGTCGTCTATAAATTCCTTTTCCATGCGCGAAAAAAGCTCTGGCATGGTCTTTTTGAAGTTAAGCGGACGGAACGTTTCCGCATCCACAAAGCCGTGGGAGCTTGTGCCCTCGCACAGCAGGGTATCATCATCCTTTTTCTTTACGGTATAGTAAAACTCTATCCTTGCAGGCGTAAGGCGGGATATCCTCGCCTCCACCACCAGCACATCCTCATACTTCGCGGGAAGATGATATTTACAGGTTATGCCGGTAACAGGGAGCATAACGCCGCTCTTTTCCATATCCGAATAGCTCATGCCAACAGCTTTGATGTAATCCGTTCTGGCAACCTCGAACCATATCGGGTATACAGAGTGATGCACGATACCCATGCAGTCCGTTTCCGCATAACGCACGATGATTTCTGAACACGAAGCCATCTTAAAGCTCCTCTCTGTGGGATTGTATAAGTCTCACCGCATACGCCGAAATGCTGTCGGGAACAAGCTTTCCCAAAACAGCACTTGCCTTGTCTGTAAACGATGGCAGCAGCAGGAATCTTCCACCGAACATCTCACGCACGGCATATTCCGCAACGTATTCGCTGCTCTTTGGCGGAACAGAAAATCTCGCGCCCGATCTCTCCATGAACTCCGTTGCAACAGGACCGGGGCACAGCACCGAAACATATACTCCGCTGCGTTTGTGCCTTAGCTCCTCATTCACCGCCTGGGACATCCTCAGCACATATGCCTTTGTTGCATAATATGATGCAAACATCGGCCCTGCAAAGAACGCCGCAGAGCTTGCGGTGTTCATGATATATCCGCCGCCTCGCCTCTCAAAGTCCTGTAAAAACAGCTTGAAAAGCACATGGAACGCGCGGATATTGAGATGTATCATATCCAGCTCGCGGTCAAGATCCGTCTTTGTGAAATCGCCGAAAACGCCCATACCCGCATTATTGATGAAGATATCTATGCCATATTTCTGCACACGGCGATGAAGCTCCTTACACTGCGAAACGGACGTGAGATCTGCCGCGATAGCCTTGACGCGCACTCCGTATTTTTCTTTAAGCTCATTCTTTAGCTCATCCAGTCTGTCTTTCCGCCTTGCGGTGATGATAAGATCAATGCCGTGCATTGCAAGCGAGCGCGCGATATCTCTGCCGATACCTGCACTCGCGCCTGTAACCAGTGCTACCATTTATCTGCCTTTCCTTTACTTCTTCAGCACCTTTGTAGTGCTGCCATCAGTCTCCTTGATATATACATTATCAAGCTGACCCAGCAGGCTTGCCTTAAAATCAGCGCGGTATTCATCACGCAGCTTCTGCTGCTCTGCCTTTTCCGCATCGGTAAGACCAATGCTCTTTGATTTTCTTGCAAGCTCGTTTATTCTGTCTATCTTAGCCTTTTCCATTATGTCTCCTTAACCCTTGTATGATGGCTTTATAAAGCGGAACGGAGGCAGCGGCACACTGTTCTCCTCATCATAAAGAGTGATATCGTCTGTATAATTTGTCCAGAGATAACGTACCGCTGTAGGATTATCAACGCCATAAACATGGATGACATCGCTTCCTACCTCACCGTTCCACGCCTCTCTGTCTGCTATCTCTGCCTTTGCGGGATGGAATACACCGTCTGCATCCGCAAGCTCGAAGCCGTGTATCTCACCGCTCTCGCCGCGTATCTCAAGACCGCACGCACAGGTAACGAAAACATCCGCACTGTCGCTGTTCCAGCACACCTGATATGCGTCTGCATTATCTGTGCAGACATCCTCGTTCTCCAGCATACCGCACTCATAATAGCTGTTGAGCGCAGACAGGAAGAAACGGTGTCCTGCCAGTTTCTTATTCTTGGGGTGTATCTCGTTAAACTCGCCACAATCAGTGAGTATCGCAAGGGACGCGTGTCTGTCGCGCTTCGCAACTCGTGCCTGCGCCTCTCTGATAAGGCACCAGTGCTTTCTGTCCTCCTCGCCGCTCCAGCGATGCATCGGCAGCTGACCGATAACGAAGAACAGCTCCTCATCATGCCAGTCGTCACGCCAGTTCTGAATCATCTGTGAAAGCAGCTTGTCGTACATTTCGGGACGATGATCGTCACTCTCGCCCTGGTACCAGATAACGCCCGTCATAGTATACGGAGCAACACGCTGCACCATACTCTCGTGCAGGACGCCCGGGCTCATGGGATTGAGCGGAGAATGCGGACCGGGATACTTGTTCGGACCGCAATAAGCAAGGCAGCCGTCCCAATCAGGATCGGGAGTATTATTGTAATACTCAGCGCTCTTCTTTTCCCATGCATTGTGATATTCCTGATAATCCCTGTATTCACGCAGCAGCTCTTCAGTAGTCTTTCCCTGAACAGCGGCATCGTATTCCTCATAATAAATGGCAGTTTCGCCGTCTGCATAGCTTCTGTCCATCCAGGCAGAAGCTGAAGTGCCGCCCCAGTTGCAGCCGATAATGCCAACTGTCATGCCCCATGCCTCAGAAAGCTCCTTGGCAAAGTAATAGCCCACAGCGCTCCATGCCTTTGCAGATTCCTTATTGTCAAAGGTGCTCCATACCATGTGGCTCTCACGCTCCATGAACGTTTCATCCGCAAGGCAGTACTTCTGTGTATAGTAAAAACGCACGTCAGGCTTGTCGTTTTCAAGACTCTCTGTGCCTGTGGAGCAGTTTCTCAGCTCCAGCTCCATGTTGCTCTGTCCGCCTGCAAGCCATACAGCTCCGACCGCTACATTCTTATAAACAACAGTATCCCTGCCATCGCTGACGGAAAGCTCCACGCACTCCTGTGCAGGCTGTGGAGGAAGCACTGCCAGCCATCTGCCGTCCTTGACAACAGCGGATACCACCGCAGCCTCCTCGCCCGTGATACCGACTTTAATGACAGTGCCATCAACACCTGTTCCGAATACATTTATAGGCTTCAGATACTGCAGCACCATATTATCGCTGAATATCTGAGCAGCTTTAAAATTAGCCATAACTGTAAATTCCTTTCAAATATCAGACAGAGCAAATACTACCCCACCATACATAGTTATATTGTACATCCTATGACATAAAAAGTCAAGACAAAATAAAACGTTTTCACAGCTCTGGCAGTACCTTTTTACAGCCGCAGATATACCAGATAAAAAAATTAATATTTTTTCTAAAAAACACTTGACAAACGTGAAATTGTGTGATATAATAATTTTCGTTAAGTCACTGGGGTGTAGCCAAGCGGTAAGGCAGTGGATTCTGACTCCACCATTTCGAGGGTTCAAATCCTTCCACCCCAACCAACTAATTTTAGCGAAAAAGATATTATGCCCGCAAACGGCTTGACAAAGCCGCTTGCGGGCATATATCTTTTAAAAAACAAAAATGTACGTCCATAGATATTTTTTGAGAGGAAAAGGATTTGAACCCCCTTATGTAAAATATTTTATTTAAAATTTATTCAAATTGTACAATGAGCCTGCAATAGCCTGTAAAGGTAATTGCAGGCTTTTTTCATTTTACGGAAATTGAACAAAGAAGATTTTCAGGGGGATGAACCCATTTCCTCGTAGAAAATTTTAATACATATTTATATAATATGCACAAGCACCTGTGTCGGCTTCGGAATTACCCGAAAGTCATTCACAGGTGCTTTTTTTATTTTCAGGAAAAATACAAAAAAGATTTTCGGGGACTTGAACCCCGAGATTGGAGGATACGATGAATCTCATTCAGAAAGAAATGCTGCTCAAGGCGGCAAGGCTCGGTTGTACC